>JAVJVZ010000067.1:0-111178 GCA_040220855.1 Gammaproteobacteria bacterium
TCTCACGCAGAGCGCGTTTTGTCGGGCACGCGGGATCTCGCCGTCGTCATTGAAGTATTGGAAGCGGCGGCTTGCAGGACTTGCGGCGAGCACCGTCGATGTGGCGGGACCGGGCTTCGTCGAGCTGACCGCCGCCGTCGCCGACGACGCAGTTGCCGGCGGTCATTCTTGGGACGTCGAACTCGACCTGGGTACCGGCATGGTGCTGCGCTTGCGCCGACGCTGATGTGGCCCGGCGAAGCGCCACGTCGGCTGTGGCTCTATCGCCAGCCGGCGGACATGCGCAAGTCCTACGACGGCCTTGCCGCGCTGGTACGTCACGCACTCGATGCGGACGTGCTCAGCGGCGAAGTGTTCGTGTTCGTCAATCGCCGCCGCACGCAGATGAAGTGCCTCTACTTCGTCGGCGACGGCTACTGCCTGTGGAGCAAGCGTCTCGAGCGTGGCCGCTTCCAGGTGAGCTTCGGTGGCACCGGCAAACAGGCGCTCGACTGGAGCGCCTGGCGCTGCATCGTCGAAGGCATCGACCTGCGCTCGGTCAAGCGTCTCACACGCTATCGACACACAGTCGGGGATCGACCCCAGATCGCGCACCCCGTATCATGAGGCGCCATGTCGAACGCGCCTGCCAACGCCGATCCCGCTGCCCGCATCGCGGCGCTGGAGGCGCGTAACGCCGAGCTGACACGCCAGCTCGAGTGGTTCCGCCGCCAGCTGTTCGGGGCGAAGTCGGAGAAGCGGCTGGTGGTCGATGCGGCCGTGCAGCCGATACTGGACGGCTGGCCGGACGAGACTTCCACGCCGCCGGTGGCGCCGGCGACCGAGACGGTCACCTACGAGCGCCGCAAGGGCAAGCAGCACAGCGAAGCGGATGTGACCGATGAAGGTCTGCGCTTCGATGCTTCGGTGCCGGTCGAGCGCATCGAGCTGTCGGTACCGGCGGCGATGGCGGACGCGTTCGAGGTGATTGGCCACAAGACCACGCGCCGGCTGGCGCAACGTCCGGCGAGCTACGTGGTGCTCGAGTACGTGCGCCCGGTGGTGAAGCGCAAGCGCGACGGCACAGTGGTGACGGTGCCGGCGCCGGACGGGTTGTGGCGCGGGGCGATGGCGGACGTGAGCGTGGTGGCTGGCGTGCTGGTCGACAAGTTCAGCTATCACCTGCCGCTGCACCGACAGCATCAGCGTATGGCGGCGGCCGGCATCACGCTGGCGCGACCGACGCTGACGAACTGGGTACATCGGGCGGCGGCGTTGCTCGAGCCGATTTACCAGGCGCAATTGCGCAGCATCTTGACCTCGAAGACGTTGGCTATTGACGAGACCCCGGTCAAGGCAGGGCGTGCCAAGGGTCGGATGAAGACGGCGTGGTACTGGCCGGTGTATGGGGAGGCCGACGAAGTGGCGTTCACGTGGTCACCGTCGCGTGGTCGAGGGCACTTGGAGCGGTTACTCGACGGCTTCGAGGGCACGTTGCTGAGCGACGGCGCGGGGGCCTATGCCCGCTTTGCCGCCGAGCGCCCGGCGCTGCGCCATGCGCAGTGCTGGAGCCACACGCGACGGGCGTTCGTGAAGGCCGAGGGGATGGAGCCCGTGGCGGTGGCCGAGGCACTCGCGCTGATTGGGCGACTGTATGCCGTCGAGGCCGAGCTGCGCGAGCGCGACCTCGAGCCTGAGCAGGTGCTCGTCGAGCGGAGCCTGCGCGCGCTGCCGGCGGTGGATGCCTTCTTCGCCTGGTGCCGGGCGCAGTGCCAGCGCATGGACCTCACCCCGAGCAACCCGCTGGCGAAGGCCATTGCCTACGCGCAAGAGCGCGAAGGGCCGTTACGCGTCTACCTCGGCGATCCGAGTGCCGCCATCGACACCAATCACCTCGAGCGCGCCCTGCGCACGGTGCCGATGGGGCGCAAGAACTGGATGTTCTGCTGGACCGAGGTGGGCGCGGAGAAGGTCGGCGTCGTGCAGAGCCTGCTCACGACCTGCCGGCTGCAGGGCGTCGATCCGTATCGCTACCTCGTCGACGTGCTGCAGCGGATCGCGATGCATCCCGACAACCAAGTCGACGAACTCACGCCGCGGCGTTGGAAGACACTCTTTGCTGACGAGCCGTTGCGCTCCGACCTGGATCTGGCTGGCGCCGCCTGATCTACAAACCTCGTTACCGGTCAATCACGTCCTCGAATGACCGCTTACGTAATCCCGCTACCCGCGCCAATATTACTGTTGGGAAGCGTGATGGCGGTGTATGTTCTGCGCCGCTCTAAAGCGGGTTAGCGTTGGGCAATCAGCGCGCGGCGCCGCGCGCCAGGCGCGCCGCGGAAGAAGATCATCGCCGTCTGTGGCCGGGAAGCGTGTAAGGTCGGTTCTCTGACCAGCTCCGGCTCAAAAGGACAAGACCTGTCACCGTGTTGCGCCCGGTCGGCCACCGTCAAGCGCGGCTAGGCGGAGCGATGGGCGTCAACCCCCATCGCGTCGTCACCCGCGCAAGAAGAGGGGCAGGCGTTGTCTTATGCCAAGGCGGCGTCAAATGCCACGATCGGACGCCATACCGAATCAAGAGGCGAAATGCCGTGTTCGGGACGTCGCTCGCTGCGACGAAGTCCTATTGGTGCGCCAGGTTCGCCGCGCGATAGGCGCTTGGCGTGAGTCCGAATGCGCGTTTGAACGACTTGCAGAACGTGCTCGAATCCGCGAATCCCCAGCGCAGCGCAAGATTCGTGATGCTCCGTCGCGGAGTTCCGGTGGCGAGGAGATCCTGGCGACAATGCTCGAGACGCCGTTGCAGCATCCACGCCGCCACGGTGGTTTCCTCGCCGGCAAAAACCCGATGCAGGTGACGCACCGTAACCCCGATGCCATCGGCGATCTTCGCGGGATTCAGCGTCGGGTCGCACAGATGTTCGTTGATGTAGGCTTGAGCCCGCCGTAGCACGACTGCCTGGCGCGTGCCCGCCCGGGGCGCGACCGTGGCATCGAGGGTCGCGATGAGCAGATCGAGCGTCGCGCCGAGAACGCGCGGCGCGTCGGATACCGGCAAATTGCCGAAATGCGCCTCTAGGCTGGTCAGATGCTCCGCGAACAAGCGACGGAGCCCACTGTCTGCCGCAATCGGCTGGCCGACGAATTCCCTGGCGTTCGGCAGCAAGCCCAGCAACCGCTCGTGCGGTATCGCAAGCGTAATCTGCCGCAGGTTGCCGCCGGTTACGAAGGTCATGGGTCGCTGGCTGTCCCAGAGCACGAAGTGCATGCTCGGGACGACGATGAGACGCTCGTCGAGGATCAGGTTCTGTGACCCTTCCGCAACCAGCAGCACGTTGAACAATGCGGCCGAGTCGTGCGCGATTTCCCGGCGTCCGCGATCACCGCGGATACCGGCGGTGGCCGAGGTGAGGTTGCTGACGCGATAGCCGTCCGCACGTCCTTCGCGAATGAATGCGGGAAACTGCCGTAGTGCCCGTCGCGCGATGGTCCAGCGCAGGAATGCCTGGTTTACGAACTGGCACCAGTGGTCGAACTGCTCGTCGGGCCGCAGGCCGGTTGTCATCCAGTTGTCCGTGTTCTCCCAGCCCTCCATGACAACGGCCGGCGTGGCGTTCATAGCCGTCCCTCCCCTCGGGTTTGGCGAGTCGATCCTCGCGGACGGCGCCACCCGGGATTGATGCTGCACCGCTCCCTCTACGGTGTGCTAGGACCGGCCGCCGCTGGCGCGGCCAGTGCGGCGAGCACGCACCGCCATGTCACTGGCCGCCAAGAAAGATGTCACCGGCGAACAATACTGTCAATTGCCGTTGAACTAGCTTTGAGACCCGATATCACCAAGCACATTGTCCTGCCGCCAGGAGCCGGAGACCTATCGATCATGGCAACCGACAACAGAGAGCTGCGCTATCCAACCGGAATTGCGGATCTGAGTGACCTCGACATTTACGCGAACGGTCTGCCGCATGAAGCGTTTCGCGCTTTGCGGGAGCGGGCGCCGGTTTTCTGGAACCCGGAGGAGAATGGCCCGGGCTACTGGGCGATCACCCGCTACCAGGACGTCGTGGCCATCTCGAAGAAGCCGCAGCTCTATTCGAATGCGCTGGGCGGCCATTACATTTCCTACGAATCGATGGGAATCAATGACCCGGAGGCACAGAACGCCTTCCTGCACATGCTGCTGGCGATGGACCCGCCCGAGCACAACCTCCACCGGCGCTTGATAGCCCCGGCCTTCAATCCGTCCATTGTCAGGAATTTCGAAGCCGGCGTCCGCCGCAAGGTCGGGCAGTTGCTCGACAGGGTGGCGCATCGTGGTGAATGTGATTTCGTGACCGAGATTGCGACGCCGCTGCCGCTCTGGACGCTGTCGGAGTTGCTGGGGGTGCCGGAGGAGGATCGCGCCGACATTATCCGGTGGTCGAACGAGGCGCTCGCGTTGATGGATCCGGATTACTTCGAGAACCCGGAAGCGGGGCAACACGTTTTCGAAAAGATGTTCCAGTACGGCAAGGCCATGATGGCCAGGCGTCGCGAGGAACCCAGAGACGACCTTCTCAGCGTCATGGCCAATACACGGATCGATGGCGCCGGCTTGCCGCAGGCCACACTGGATGGCTTTTTCGTGCTGATGGTGCTCGCCGGCAACGAGACCACGCGCAATACCATCGCCGGCGGAATGCGCGCCTTGACCGAGCACCCCGAGCAACGGGCCAGGCTGCTGGCCGACCGCGCCTTGCTGCCCAACGCGGTCGAGGAAATGCTGCGGTATGTCAGTGCCATCGTCTACATGCGACGGACCGCCGCGGACGACACCATGATTCGCGATCAGCGAATCGCGAGGAACGACAAGGTAGTGATGTGGTACGGCGCGGCGAACTACGACGACGAAGTGTTCGAGAATCCGTACCAGTTCGACGTCTCCCGGGCCAACGCGCGTGAGCATCTCGCCTTCGGGATCGGCCAGCACTTCTGTATCGGCTCGCAGTTGGCGCGGATGCAGATCCGCGTGATGTACGAGGAGATCCTGGAGCGGTTTCCCGACATGCAGGCAAGCGGATCGTACAGTTACCTGCGCTCCAACCACCTGAGTGGCCTGAAATCCATGCCGGTGGTCTTCACGCCGGTGAGCTGAGGGGCAGGGGGGCAGCGCGGCTTAGGTGCCAGGACTCGTCGAGTGTCCGCGCGCCACGAGCGGTTCTCGCTATCGGACCACTTGCTTCGTTGTCTATCCCTTCGCCTATACCTCGCCACGCCCGATGCCGAACTCCCTGAGCTTGCGGTACAGCGTGCTGCGCGAGATGCCGAGCGCGCGCGCGACGGCGCTCATGTTGTGGCGCTGGCGGGTGATTTCTTCGACGATGACGTCGCGCTCGAGCTGACCGAGGCGGCCGGCGGGCGCGGGAGTGGCGGTGTCATGCGCCGGTGATCGTTCGGGAGCGAAGGTGTCGGGGAGGTCGGCGGGCGTGAGGTCACGGCGATCGCTAAGGATGTACATGCTCTCGATCACGCCGTGCAGCTCGCGCACGTTGCCCGGCCAGGGCGCGGCGCACAGCAGGGCCATGAGGTCCTCGCTGATGCGCTTGGCGCCGAGACCGTAGCGCGCCTGCAGCTGCTGCAGCTGGTGCGCCACGAGCAGCGGGATGTCGCCGGCGCGCTCGCGCAAGGGGGGCAGTTCGAGGGCGAGCACGCGCAGGCGGAACAGCAGGTCGGCACGGAAGCGCTGCGCCTCCACCAGGCGCTCGAGATCCTGGTGGGTCGCGGCGACGATGCGCACCTCAACGGCATGCGGCGTGTTGTCGCCCACGCGGACCACCACGTTGTCCTGCAGCACGCGCAGCAGGTGTACCTGCACGTCGAGCGGCAGCTCGCCGACCTCGTCGAGGAACAGGGTGCCGCCATCGGCCTGCTCGAACTTGCCGCGGCGGCCTTTGGCGGCGGCGCCGGTGAAGGCGCCCGGGGCATAGCCGAGGAGTTCGCTCGCGGCGAGCTCGCGGGTTAGCGTGCCGCAGTTGACCGCCACGAACGGGCCGTCGCGGAGCGGCGAGCAGGCGTGGATGGCACTCGCGAAGAGCTCCTTGCCGGTGCCGGTCTCGCCGTGCAGCAGGATGGGCGAGGTGGCCTTGGCCATGCGCGCGGCCTGGCGCATACGCTCGATCAGCCGCGGGTCTTCGGTGACGATGCGCGCGAACGCCGGTGCGACGGCGGCCGGCGCGCGGCGTGCGCGACGGCCCGCAGGCGAACCTTCGATGCGCACCAGCCCACCATGCCAGCGCGCAGCGTCGGCGGCGCCAGTCAATTCCGCTGGCGGCAGGTAGGGGCGTACGTCGAGCACGCAGAGCGGGTCATCCCGGCCGACCCGGGGGCGGCCGTCCACGATGGCCAGGTGTCCGGGGCCGTCATCCACGGCGCCCTGTGCCGCCGTCGTCGCGCGAATGATGCGCCCTTTGCGGTCGAGCAGCAGGGCCGCTTCGCCGTGCCAGTCGGCAATGGCGTGCCGGTACCAGTTGAGCAACTGGATCGAGTGGGCGAGGGCCTGCGAATGCAGCGCGTGCTCGACCTGGTGCGCCGCGGTCACGGCGAGCGCGAGGCTGTGGTGATCGCTCAGGTCGCCCACGCTCGTGATGTCGAGGATGCCGAGGAGGCTGCCGTCGGCGAGATCGCGCACCGGGGCGGCGGCGCAGTCCCATACCTTCGCCGCCGCGACGTAATGCTCGGTCGAGTGCACCACGATGGGCCGGTTCGCGGCGAGCGCAGTACCGATGGCATTGGTGCCGGTCACCGCTTCGTGCCAGTGACGGCCCGGTGCACAGGCGTGCTGCGCGGCGGCGGCGACGAACTCGGCGTTGCCGCGCACGTCGAGCGTCACGCCGTCGGTGTCGGTGACGATGAAGACGTTGTCGCTGGCGGCGAGACTCGCCGACAACAGCTGCCAGGTGTGGCTGGCGGCGGCGAGGAGATCGGCGTTGGCCGCGCAGCGCCGCGCGAGCTCGTCGGCGTCGACGAGCGGCGCGCTCGGGCCGTGCGGGTCGATGCCGAGGCGCGCGCTGCGGCGCCAGGACTCGAGGATCTCCGGGCGCACCGCGTGGTCCGCCGCGCGCCCTTCGTCGACGAACGCCTGCCACGCCGCGGCCACCAGCGCGCGGTCGAAAGCGTCCTCGGTCTCGCCGCCCGGGCGGTCTGGCACGACAGGTGTCCCACGTGTGTCATTGGACAGACTGGATGATACACAGTGTGCCAGGGTGGCGCAGACGCGCGTTCGGCCGGCGTGCGGCACGTCAACCCGGCGTTCATCCAATCGACTGAATTCAATGGCGTTTCTTCCTGTCGACCCGCTGTTTCGGCGAACTGGCACGAACGCTGCAACTGGTCTGGCACGCGATACCGCACGGCCGCGAAGCGCCGTGACACACACGCCGACCAGGGGAGAACACCATGCGCACGACCACCCATCACACCAGCAACGGCACGCGGACGGACTTCGATGCCATCGTCATCGGCGCCGGCTTCGGCGGCTTGTACATGCTGCACAAGCTGCGCGACGAACTCGGTCTGAACGTTCGCGTCTTCGACAAGGCCGGCGACGTCGGCGGCACGTGGTACTGGAATCGCTACCCGGGCGCGCTGTCCGATACCGAGACCTACCTCTACTGCTACTCGTTCGATCGCGAGCTGCTGCAGGAGTGGCAGTGGAACACGCGCTACGTCAACCAGCCGTCGATTCTCGCCTACCTCAACCACGTGGCCGACCGTTACGACCTGCGCCGCGACATCACCTTCGAGACCGGCATCACCGCGGCGCACTTCGACGAGGCGACGGGAACCTGGGCGGTCGAGACCGAGCACGGCGAGACCCATACCGCGCGTTACCTGGTGACGGCGCTCGGCCTCTTGTCCGCGACCAACGTGCCCAACATCGCCGGGCGCACGAGCTTCGAGGGCGAGCAGTACCACACCGGTGCATGGCCACAGGACGTGGACTTGCGCGGCAAGCGCGTCGGGGTGATTGGTACCGGCTCGACCGGCATCCAGGTGATCACCGCGATCGCCCCGGAAGTCGCGCAGCTGACGGTATTCCAGCGCACGCCGCAGTACAGCGTGCCGGTCGGCAACGGCATCGTCGGCGATGACGAAATCGCCGCCATCAAGGCCGACTACGACAACATCTGGCCCCGCGTGAAGCGCTCGATGACCGCCTTCGGCTTCGAGGAGAGCACGGTGCCCGCGATGAGCGTATCGGAGGAGACCCGCCAGGACGTGTTCCAGCGTGCGTGGGAGGCCGGTGGCGGCTTCCGCTTCATGTTCGGCACCTTCGGTGACATCGTCACCGACGAGGCGGCGAACGAGGCCGCCGCCGACTTCGTGCGGCAGAAGATTGCCGAGATCGTCGACGACCCCGAGACCGCGCGCAAGCTCACGCCGCGCGGCTACTACGCCAAGCGCCCGCTGTGCGACAGCGGTTACTACGCCACCTACAACCGCGACAACGTCGAGCTCGTCGACGTGAAGGCGAATCCGATCGACGAAATCACCGCGCGCGGCATCCGCACCGCCGACGGCGTGGAGCACGAGCTCGACGTCATCATCTTCGCCACCGGCTTCGACGCCGTCGACGGCAACTACGTCAAGATCGACCTGCGCGGGCGCGGCGGCGAGAGCATCCGCGAGCACTGGGCCGACGGCCCGACCAGCTACCTCGGCGTGACGGTGAACAGCTTCCCCAACATGTTCATGGTGCTGGGGCCGAACGGCCCGTTCACCAACCTGCCGCCGAGCATCGAAACGCAGGTGGAATGGATTTCCGACTGCATCCGCGAGCTCGAGTCCGCCGGCGGCGGCGTGATCGAGGCGACGCGCGCGGCCGAGAGCGGCTGGACGCACACCTGCCAGGCGATCGCCGACGAGACCTTGTTCGCCAAGGGCGACAGCTGGATCTTCGGCGCCAACATCCCGGGCAAGAAGCACAGCGTGATGTTCTTCATGGCCGGCCTCGGTGCCTACCGCGAGGCGCTCGGCGAGGTGGTCGAGGCCGGCTACCGCGGCTTCGATGTCACCCTGCAGCGTGACGTCGCGTCGCCCGGCATGGCGACACGAATCGCGTGACGGAGGCGCCTCACGGCCACTTGGGCCGGCGATTCGAGGTGGCAGTCTGACGCGGCGGCGTTTACTCTCCAATCATCGAGACCGGTGCCGCGGGCATCCAGTCCAGGGAGAGACGCGGGATGCTGACAGCGGGGTGGGGAAGGCGGCGCGTTCGAGCGGGAACGCGCAGCACGCGGCTGGTGCGCGGTTCGGCAGGCGCGGCGCGGCGCGGTGAGGCGCCCGTCCGGCGCGGCCTGCGCGGCTGGCTGGCCTACCTCGTTGGCATCGTCTGGGCGGCCTACGTGCTGGCGCCGATCGCCGCGGCGCCGGGCCAGGCGCTCGGTGCGGCCGGCGCGCAGCCGACTGCCGCCGAGCGTGCCAATGCGAGCTTCGCGCGGCTCTCCGCGGCGGCGGAACGGCGTGGACGTACACGGGTCATCGTCGAGCTGAACCTCGCCGAGCCTTCGCGCGCGGCGCTGCGCAGCGCCAGCGCGCGGCGGGCGCATCGCAACGCCGTCGCCGCGCGCTCGGCCGGCCTGACGCAGCGCCTCGCGGGCCAGTCGCACCGCCTCGTCCGCGGCTTCCGCCACGCGCGCTTCGTCGCGCTCGAGGTCGACGAAGACGCACTCCGCGCGCTGCAGCGCGACCCGCAGGTGAAGGCCGTCCACGAGGATGCGCTGCTCGAGCCGAGCCTGCTCGACAGCGTGCCGCCGATTGGCGCGGACGTCGCCTGCGGCGTCACACCCTGCGGTGCGAACCAGGTCGTCGCGGTGCTCGATACCGGCATCGCGGGCACGCACCCCTTCCTCGCGGGCAAGGTCGTGCACGAAGCGTGCTTCTCGACCACCGATCCCCTCACCGGTTCGACCTCGCTGTGCCCTGGCGGCAACGATACCGAGTTCGGCATCGGTGCCGGCGCGGCTTGCCCGTCCGGCGTCGCGGGCTGCCAGCATGGCACCCATCTCGCCGGCATCATTGCCGGTGGCGGCAGTGCGTCCGGTGTCGGGTTCACCGGCGTCGCGCCGGCCGCGCAGCTCATGTCCATCCAGGTCAATTCGCGCTTCGAGGGGGCCGAGTGCTCGAGCCGCGGGCTGGCTTCGCCGTGCGCGCTTGCCTACGTGTCTGACGTCATCGCCGCGCTCGAACATGTCTACGACGAGCGCGGGAATTTCTCCATCGCGGCAGCCACTGTTGCGGCCGGTGCCGGGTTGCATGACAGTCCCTGCAATCTGCAGCCGGAGAAGCCCGCGATCGACCTGCTGCGCGCCGCCGGCATCGCGGTCGTCGCGGCCGCCGGCAATGACGGCCGCTACGGTTACCTGCGTGCACCCGCGTGCATCTCGAGCGCAATCAGCGTCGGTGCCGCAGCGACGATCTACCCCCGCACCGCGAGCGGCCCGATCTACCCGGCGACGTCGGCGGGCATTGCCACTTTTTCCAACCGCGCCAGCTTTCTCGACCTGGTCGCGCCGGGGCTCGCCATCGAGTCGTCCGTGCCGAGCGGCGACTTCGCGACCGAGAGCAGTACCTCGGCTGCGGCGGCGCACGTGGCCGGTGCACTTGCGCTGTTGCGTTCCGCCCTGCCGGACGCGAGCGTCGACGAACTCCTTGCGCAGCTCGTCGCCACCGGTCGGCCCGCCTACGGCTACGGTGGCACGTTTCGGCTGATCGACGTATATGCCGCGCTGCTCGCCTTCGACGAAGCACCCGAGGTGGTGATCACCGCACCTGCCGACGGCGCGAGTGCCGTCGCCGGGCAGGCCATCACGTTCAGCGCGACGGCGAGCGATGCCGAGGAGGGCGACCTCGCTACCGCGCTCACTTGGAGCGCCGAGCCGGGTGGCGATCTCGGCAGCGGGCCGAACTTCGAGGGCAGCCTGTGCAGCGGGCAGACCACGGTGACTGCCACGGTGACCGACAGCTTCGGGCAGCAGGGCATGGACGCCGTGGTACTCGACATTCTCCCGAGCGGCGCAGCGCCGACCGCGGTCGACGACGTGGTGACGGTCGCCGAGGACGAAGACCTCGTCGTCACCGTGCTCGACAACGACACCACGGCTGGGAGCGATCGGCTGCTCGGCATCCTCTCGACCACGCAGCCCGCCAACGGCACGGTGACAATCGAAGGCACGGCGCTGCGCTATACGCCCGATCCCGACTTCCATGGCAGCGACGCTTTCCTGTACACGGCGAATGCATGCCAGGGCGGCACGGACGTCGCCACCGTCAGCGTGACGGTGACGCCGGTGGAGGACGCGCCCGCGGCGCGGGTCGACGGCGTGCGAACCGCGCCGGGACAGCCGGTTACGCTCGCCGTACTTGCCAACGACGTCGACGTCGACGGCGACGCGCTCTCGATCGTATCGACGACAGCCGGGTCGCACGGTACCACCAGCCATGACGGCGCCCAGATAACCTACACGCCGGCGCCGGGCTTCACCGGGCTGGACAGCTTCCGTTACGCGGTCAGCGATGGCAACGGCGACACGTCTTCTACGGCGGTGACCGTGCTGGTCGCGGACAGCGGGCTCGTGCGCCTGGTGCCACAGGGATACGCGACCATCCAGGGCGCGATCGCGGCGGCGAGCGCGGGGGATGTCGTCGTGGTCGCCAGCGGTACGTATTTCGAGCGTCTCGATTTCCTTGGTGCGGACGTCACGGTGGTGGCGCCCAACGGGCCCGAAGAGACTGTACTCGACGGCCAGTCGCTGGGGACCGTCGTGCAGATCGGCCCGGGCGGGCGTCTCGATGGCTTCACGGTGAGGAACGGATCGGGGTCCTCCGGATCGGCCGTGCGCACCAACGGCATCGATTCCATTCTCGCGCGCAACGTCTTCGAGTCGTCTCCGGGGCGGATGGTCTACGGTAACGTCTCCTCGCCCAACATCATCAACAATGTCTTCCGCGGCGCGACCAACTGTTCGGCGGTGGTCGACTTCGCCAACGGTTCGAACCCCTACATTGCCAACAACGTCTTCTCGGACAACGATTGCATCGCGCTCGATTTGACGCTGCCGGCATCGGCCCGGCCGGTGGTCGTGAACAACACTTTCGTCGGAAACGACACCGCGATCGTGCTAAGTCGCTACGGGCCCGGGTCGCAGCGCTACGAGAACAACCTGATCGTCGGCAACGAGATTGGTGTGAGGGCCACGAACGGCACGGATGCGGACAACCCGGTGTGGCACAACAACCTGGTCTGGGGAAATGACACCAACTACGACCGTATATATGACCAGACCGGCCAGAACGGCAATCTCTCGGCCGATCCGCGCCTGGAGGATGAGGCCGCCGGCGATTACCGGCCGGGACCAGGCTCCCCCGCGATCGATGCGGGCGACGTGGACGCGGCACCGTCAACCGACCTGACAGGGGCGCCGCGACCGGTCGACGGCAACCAGGACGGCATCGCCGTGCCCGACATCGGCGCGTTCGAGTATGTGCGCACGGGCAACGTGCCGCCGGCCGCGGCGGACGACAACGCTGCCACGCCGCGCGACACGCCGATCGATATAGACGTGCTTGCCAACGACGTCGACCTTGATTTCGATACTCTCACGATCAGCGATGTCGCAACGCCCGAACACGGCAGCGCGGATCTGGTCGGCGGTGTGATCCGTTACACGCCGGCGCCCGGCTACGCCGGCTTCGACACCTTTACGTACACCGTCGCGGACGGCGAGGGCGGCTCGGGCGTCGCCAGCGTATCGCTCACGGTGTGGGTGCCGGGCGGCAACGACCCGGTGGTCGAGATCGGCGGCCCGGGGCCGTCGACGGCCTACACCGTGGGCCAGACGATCACCCTCCAGGCGACCTCGAATGACGTCGAGGACGGTGATCTCAGTGCCGGCATCGTGTGGTCGTCGAGCATCGACGGCGTCATCGGCACGGGCGCGAGCATCGAGACGTCGACGCTCTCCGTCGGCACCCACCGCATTCTCGCGACATCCTTCGATGGCAACTTCGTGACCGGCAGCAGCGAGATTATCGTCAGCGTCGCGCCGGCCGGCCCGCTGCCGCCCTGGATCGACCTTGCCGAGCACGCCGGCGTGGTGCACTTCCTGTTCGATGAGCCGGCGCTGATCCGGCGCTACGACCTCGCTACCGGCGTGTTTCTTCATGACGTGGTGCTCGACCGCGAGCCGACCGCGTTCACCGTGGATGACGGCGGCCTGTACGTCGCCTTCGGCGACACGGTCGCGGTGCTCGACGAGTACGGGCTGGAGACAGTGGTCGAAATGCATGTCGGTTACACCATCACTGACGTGATGACAGCGCCGTCGCGCGTCTATGCGCTACGCCACATCGACACCTACGATTCGAGCGTGGCGGCCTTCGATGTCGAGAGCGGGCAGGTTATCGGCACTGCGTATTATCGCGACAGGATGGTCGGCGTGTCGTTCGCCGATACCCTCGGCGCCATCTTCGGCCGCAGCAGCGGCTACACGCCTTCGGACATCCTGAAGATCGCGCTCAACGCCGATGGCAGCCCCGGGAGCCTGTTCGAGGATCCGTACCATGGCGACTACCCCGCGGCCACCCGGACCTGGGTGACACCGGACCAGGCGCGCGTCATCGACGATTCGGGTACCGTCTACAACACCTCCGACCTCACGTACAGCAACAGCCTGGGCGAGCCTTTCAACGCCGCCGCTTTTCGCGGAGACACCACGGTCCTGCTGCGCGGCGATACCCTGCACGGGTATGGCAACACCTTCGCGCCGACCGGTTCGTTCCAGCTCGCCACCAGTGCCACCGACATCGTCGTCGACGACGATTCCGTGTTCGCGTTCCGGCTCGATACCGCGGGGCGCATCGCCGTCGAATCGGTAGCCGTCACGGACCTGGCGTTGCCGCAACCGGGCGAGCCGATCGATCCCGCCGCGCTCGCGTATACCGCCGACGACATCGCGTTGGACCCGGTGCGTGGCATCGTCTACCTGATGTGCAAGCAGTTCCTCAGCGTATTCCGCTGGTCGATCGCCGAGCGTGCCTACCTGCCGACCATTCCGCTCGTCGCGGCGCCGAGGCACATGGCCTTCTCGGCCACCAGCAACGTGCTCTACCTCGCCTATGCCGACGGCATCATCAACCAGGTGCAGCTCGAGGCCGGTCTCGACGAGACGTACTTCGCAACCTCGCCCTATCGCCCGCTGGCACTCGCAACGGCGGGCGAATTCGTTTTCGCAGTCGACGAGAGCGGTGCCTGGGAGTCCCATTTCACCTACGCGCCGGACGGCACCCGGATTTCCCAGGTCGAGTGGAACCACTACTCGCGTTCGTTCGAATGGAACGCGATACATCGCAAGATCTACTACTTCCGGGACGGCACCTCGCCGAACGACCTGCTGTGGGAGGATATCGGTGTCGACGGCCAGATTGGCACGAAGATGGATTCGCCCTACCACTCGAGCACCGGCATCGCGCCGCCGATCCGTGTCTCGCCGGATGGTGCCCACGTGCTGCTCGGCTCGGGGCGCATCTACGACGCGCTCACCCTGGTGCATCTCGAAACTCTGGGCAGCGCGTTCGACGACGCCGCGTGGACGGCCGACAATCGCATCTTTTCGCTGCGCGAGGTCGGCGGTGCGAGCCAGGTGCAGCAATGGCAGCCGAACTACCTGCTGCAGAACGATGCGCTCTTCGACGGCTTGCCACTTAGGCTGCTGGCCTACGAAGGCCAGTTGCTGCTGGTCAGCGAAGTCGCTGGCGTGCCGACCTTCACGCTCGGCAGCACGGGAGACACGGACGGTGACGGCACGGCGGATTTCGTCGATGCGGACGATGACGACGACGGACTCACCGACGTGCAGGAAGACCTGAACCGCAACGGCATCGTCGACGCCGGCGAAACCGACCCGCTCGACGCCGACAGCGACGACGACGGCCTGCTCGATGGTGCCGACGAGCACCCGCTCGGTGAGCCGCTCGCTCCGGAATCGCAACAGATCCCGACCCTGCCCGATGGCCTGCTCTTCGCACTGGCCGCGTTGCTGGCCTGCATGGCATGGCGCCGAGAGAGGATGATACGGGGTCGTTCCCTGTGAGCGACCGTCACGTGCGCGCTCGAGCGATCAGGCGGGCGGCGGGATAAGAAAGTCGGGTTCGACTGCAGCGCAAGCACAGGCACGGGCGGGGCGCCGCAGGGGCTGGAATCGCGGTCGACCGGTCGTTCAGGAGACGATGCTTCCCTCGCCGAAATGGAACTTGAAGGTCGCGCCTCGACCCGCTTCGGTTTCCACCCACACCTCGCCGCCATGGAGGCGGACCACGCGCTCGACGATGGCCAGTCCGAGGCCGAGCCCGGCACCGCTGTTGCCATCGAGCCGGACAAAGGGCTTGAAGACGTCATCCACGACGCCCTGGTCGAAACCCGGGCCATTGTCGCGTATGACGTAGACGACGAGGCGACCCCGCTGCTCGGCACTGATCTCGACCCGGGGTGACTCGTGCTCGCTGCTGAACTTCAGCGCATTGCTGACCAGGTTGTGCAAAGCGATCTCGGCGAGCACCGGCTGGACGCGGCACGGGGGCAGTGGCGCGACGTGAATTGCGGCCGACGGTGGCCGCGTCAGACCGTCGCAGATAGACGTCGCGAGCTGTTCCATATCGACCTCCTCGCGAGCCGGATCGGCGAACGCGACGTTCGTGTACGTCTGCACGCGCTCGACGACGCGAATGATTTCGTCGATGGCGGCCGTCATGCGTTCGAGGGGCTGTGCGATACGCTCGTCCTGAACCGTGCCGGCAATCAGCGCCCGCTGCAGCGACAGCGTGTTGAGGCCATTGCGGACGTCGTGGGCAACGGATTGGCTGACGATCTCGAGATCGGTGGTGCGTGCATTGACGCGTTGCTCGAGGTCGCGGTTGAGCTCCGCATAGCGCGCTTCAGCCCGTTCGGCCGCGCGTGCGCGCTCGAGGACGCGGGTGTGCTGGAACACGAGCGCGCCGGCCATCAGCGCGACGAGCCAGCCAGCAAAGAGTAACCCGGGTAAGGTTGGTCGCTGGAGGTCTTTGCCGAGTGCAGCGGTCGGCGCGTGGGTTACCCGCCACAACGGGCCGACCGAGAGGCGTATCAGGCCACCGGCGCTCCACGAGTCCGGTTGGTTCGTACCGGCGTTATCGCGCTCGTAGATCGTCTCGCCATCCCAGGTCACCGTGATGGCGTGGCCGGGCAATTGATCCTCGAGCAGGTGCGCGAGCTGTTCCGTGCCGTCCACCACCGCGACCAGCACACCGGATGCCGTGGGGCCGCGCCCCGGTACCTGGATGCGGTAGAGCGCGTGGCCCGCAGCGTTGCGCACCGGTCCGAGTACGCGTTCGCCCGATGCCCGATCGATATCGTTCAGCAGTGGTTCGAGTTCCTCCCATCGGCGGGCGTCGGGTGTGCGACTGAGCGAGAAATCCTGGTCCACGGTCGTCCAGTAGCGCACATCGCGGTCCCGGTCGCTCCAGAGCAGGGTCTCGAATCCCTGGAAGTGCGAGATCTCGATACTCGCGTCTTCCTGCCACTGGTCGTGCGAGAGGTGGGCATAGTCGTTCCAGTAGCGCGCCACGCGGCGCAGGGCCTGGAACTGGGCGTCGAGTCGACGCACGAGGTCACTGCGCGTCGCGTAAGACTCGCGCTCGATCAGGCGCGCGAGATGTTCGTGCTCGTGCTCCTGTACCGCCGACCACAGCGCCGTTACGGCGATGCCGAGCGCGAGCGTCACGAGCACGGACGCCACGGCGCCGATCAACCAGGTTCTGGCGATACCGGTTCTTTCCATCACTGAGGTCTGCGTTGGGTGGTGATGCGGCGCATGCGGAGGCATTGCCGGTGACGAGTGGGCCACAGGGTAACGCAAGCGGTGGGGCGTGTGCCGGCGCGAGTGCATGCGGTGGCTGCATCGATTGGCGGCAATCAACGGCGTTGGGACGGGACGTCCGGCGTCAGGGCGACAACGCGGCGGATGGTTGTGGTGCCCCCGATTGGCACCGCAGACCCAGCAATGTGAACGACTTCATAGCGATGCAGGGCCGATGGGTGTCCACTCTGTCGTCGTAAGCGATCGACACAACAACGAATTTCTGCCGTCTGGCCAGGGAGGTTCTGCATGATGCGCGTATTCCACTACCTGAGACTCGTGATCCTGCTGCTCGCGGGCATGGCCGCGCTGCCGGCTGCCGCGGCCCAGCTCTATGCCAACTCGACTGCGCGTTACGGCTCCGGCAACACGACGCTCGACGAGGATGCGGTGTCGGGCTTCGCGCTGCCGGCCGATGGCTCCACCGGCATCCAGGCCGTCAACAACGGCAGCCTCGGTGCGGCTGCGACCGGCACCGCGGCGCTCTCAGGCAACAGCATCGGTGCGGCTTCCGCCTGGGCCGGCACGAGCATTCTCACCACGCCCAACTCCGGCCCCATCTGGACGACGGTCGGCATCGCCGAAGTCACCTTCATCGACACGCTTGCGGTGACGTCCACGGTGCTCGCGCCGGGCACGCCGGTGACGGTGAACTTCTCGCTTGCCGCCGCCGGCCTGGTGACGGCGAACCATTCCATCAGCCAGGGTGGGACCAACAACCAGGCGACGGCGGAAGCGCTGATCAGCGGGTCGGTCACGACACTCGGCGGCCCCGGCGAGAGCTACTTCATCAGTTCCGGCGACCATCGCGCGCTGCTCGGCACGAGCGGGTCGGTGCTGTCGCTCGCCAATGGCCTGCTGAACCCGGCCACGCCGACGCTCGATTTCAGCGTCAACAGCAAAGTGGGTGACGAGCTGCAGTTCTTCCTGCGCGTACGTACCAATGCCATCGGCGGCGTCGCGCCGCGCAGCGTGACCGGACCGTTCGGGCCGCTGGTCAACCAGAATGGTGCTGCCAGCGCCGCGCTCGGCCTTGCCTTCGGGGCGAGCGCCACGAGCCCGGATGTCGCGCTCGCGTCCGAGCTCTACGGGGGCAGCTTCCCGCTGGCATCGCTGGCGACACTCTCGGCCGCACTTGGCGGCCAGCCGGTGGTCGCGCCGATCCCGCTGCCGCCTGCCGCGCTACTGCTGGCCGGGCCGCTGCTCGGCATCCTCGCGCGTCGCCTGAGGGCCTGATTACCGCTTTCTTCGAGACCGGGTCCTGTCGCAGCGTGATGTATTCCGCATGCGCAACCCGCGGAGGCGGTACTTTCGTACTACCTCCCGGGGAAGTCGTCCAACTACCGTCATGGGCCGGCAACCGGAGGAAATCCCCATGACGCGTAATCCCCTCGTCGCCACCTGCCTGCTTGCGCTATGTGGATGGCACGCGGCTGCCCAGGCACGGCTCGTCGCCAGCGCGCAGATGGACGTCTACGTCGATACCGAGCGGCACCAGTACTTCGATTACGACATCACGACCACCGACAGCCGGGTCGGCGTCGGACTGAGCGATGGTGTCCAGTACATCAGCAGCAGTGCCGCCGGCCGCGCGGAGTACGGCGTTGTGCGGGCCCGCGTCGTGAGCGATGCGCGCAACCCCGGCTCGACGACGTACCGCACCCCCACGAATCGCGTGCAGGTCGAGTTTCGCGACGACGTCACCATCCTCGCGCCTGGGGTCGCGGTCGGAACGCCGGCGCTCGGCACCATCAGCATGTCCGTACACGCGGGCTATTCGGCCGACGACCAGGGCGTCTCGGACCAGTCCCTCTTCAATTCCGGCGGTTCGCTGACTTTCCGTGTGGCCGCCGGTACCGGCAACGACAGCGAAAGCTTCCAGGTCGGCGCCTTGCACGGCTATCCGAGCGGCGAACGCCGCCTGCGCGTCTCGGAGTACAACGGCTCCGGTTTCGATGTGCTCTACGAGTCGAGCCAGCCCGGCTCGGCCGGCTACGCATTCGCGCGCGACATCGAACTCGACATCAGCTTCCTCGTCGGCGTGCCGTTCACGGTGGACGTCGTCATGCGGGCGCTGGCCAACGCGTATGCGGCCAATCCGGGTGACCGCGCGACGATGCGCGTCGACGCGATGAATACGGCCACCTGGGGAGGATTCAGCAACCTCAGGCTGCTCGACGGCTCGCCGCTGCCCGACTTCAGCGCGTTCGGCGCCGCGCTCGGCACGGATTATGCCGCCGCCATTCAGCCGGTTCCGCTGCCGGGCCCGGCCTTGCTGTTGGCCGGCGGGGCGGCGCTGCTCGGCATGCGCCGGCGACGCGCCTGGCCAGGCGCGCCGGTTCAGTCCACCGCGAGACGGTAGGCGTCGCCGTCGCGCACCAGGTAGCCCGCCGTCGGCGTCGCGAAGTGCGTGCCGATGACGAGCACGGGTCGATCGGCGTAACGCGCGTAGAACTCGCGGCGGGTCGCGGTCGATTGGTGCGGGTCGACGTCGGCATGCGCAGCCCACTCCGGGTGCACCATCTGGCATGGGTGGTGGGTCATGTCGCCGGTGATGATGGCATCCTCGCCGGCTGAGCTGATGCGCACGCTGACGTGCCCCGGGGTGTGACCGGGCGTCGGCTCGAGCCACACTTCGCCGGTCAGGCGATGATCCTGGTCGACCAGGCGCGCGAGGCCGGCGTCGACGATGGGGCGCACGGAGTCTTCCACCACCGGGCCGTACTCCTCCTGTTCGTGCTCACTCCAGTAGGCCCATTCGTCGCGTGCGAAGAGGTATTCGGCGTTGGGGAACGTGGGCACCCAGCGGTCGCCCTCGCGCATGGTGTTCCAGCCGACGTGGTCGACGTGCAGGTGCGTGCAGAGCACCGTGTCGATGCGCTCGCGCGGGAAACCGGCCTGCGCGATGTCCTCGAGAAATGGACCGTTGCGCATGCCCCAACCTTCGACCAGGCGCGGCTTGTCGTTGCCAAGGCAGGTATCGACGATGATGCGCCTGCCTTCCGATTCGATCAGCAGTGCGTGGATGCTGAGCAGGAGGTGCCCGCCAGTGGTGACGAAATGCGGCGCCAGCCAGTCGATGGCGAGGACGTCCTCCTTGCTCACGCCATCGAACATGAAGCGCACCGAGGTCGGCGCTTCGAGTTCGACCACGCGGGTGATGTTCACGTTGCCAATCTTCCATTTCAACAGCATGGGGCACGGCCTCCGTCTCGGCGTTGCGTGCGATTGTACCGCTGCGCGGCTGCCGCAATGCCGGTGAATGGCGACGTGCCGTGGATCGTCGAATCCCCGTGGCCCTGATGGCCGACTTCGTCTTCGTGGACGCGTTCGACGCCGTCGGGTTGCCGCGGGGCGCCGGTCTCGAATTCATGTTGAGTGGATCTCCTGGCTCGTTCCGTCCGTTCCCGCGGCAGGGAATGTGAACTTCCTTGACGTTGCGGTGGCGCCGGTTTACCGCGTGCGTTCGCGAGGACATCATCGAGACTTCGACGTTCTTACCACGACACAGGGAATCACCGTCATGCAGAATGGACTCCTCGCCGCAGGATTATTCGCTCTCGCGGGCACCACGCACGCCGCGACCATCGACCTCACCGACGCACAGTTCTCGGCCGTCACCTACGAGACCTTCGTGCAGGGCCCGATCGGGCCGGTGGTCGCCTTCGACGAGACGGTCGACGGTGTGACCTTTGCGTTCGAGCGTCTTGGTGGGCAGTTCCGCAAGATTGCCGTGTGGGGTGATGGCAACACGGGTGCGCCCCCGTTCGTGATGGATGTCGGCGGCGGCGGCGGCTCGGTCACGGGCTTCACGCTCGTGGCAAGCCAGGATGTCACCCTCGAAGCGTTCAGCGGGTTTGCCCAGCAGTTCAACGACGCGCCGATCTTCGATGTCACGGGCGCAGGCGTCACGTCGACGGGTAATGCCTTCTCCGTGACCGGTTTCGTCGGCAGTGCCACGCCGGGCACGGACAGCTTCGCCGGCGGCGCGCTCAGCCTGCTCGCGGGCGAGGTCTACACGTTCGTCGTCACTAACAGCGGCGTCGTCACCACGGGCTATTTCACGGGCTTCGAGTTCAGCACCACGCCGGTGCCGCTACCGGCGGCCTTGCCGGTGATGCTGTCCGCGCTCGCCGGGCTCGCGGCCGTCCGTCGCCGCAGCTGAGGCCAGGCGCGGGGGACGCAACTGGCGCGCTCAAGGCGACGGTTTGCCGTCGCCGGCGCTCTCGATGTCGAGCCCGCGCGCGGCCGCGCGCCGGCGCCACTGCTGGCGCGCATGTTTCTGCATGTCGGCCGCAGCGTCGGATTCGTCGACGATTTCGAGGCCGAGCAAGGTCTCGATGACGTCCTCGATGGTGCAGATGCCGGCCATGCCGCCAAACTCGTCGACGACCACGGCGATGTGCGAGCGGCGTGACAGCAGGCGGAAGAACAGCTCGGGGAGCGGGAAATCCTCCGGCACCACCATGATTGCCCGGCGCGCGCTCGCGATGGTGTCGGTGCCTTGCTCGGCGACGAGCTTCTCCAGCAGGTCGTCCTTCATCACGAAGCCCGTGATGAGATCCTTCGAACCCTCGTGGTAGGTCGGAATGCGCGAGAAGCGCAGGTCGGGATGGGCGGCATGGAAATCGGCGATGGTCATTTCCTCCGGCGCCGCCACGACCACCGTGCGCGGCGTCATCACGTCGCGCGCAAGCACCTCTTCGAAGCGCAGCAGGTTGGCGATGATCTCGGTCTCGTGGTGCTCGAACACGCCCTCGCGAGCGCCGAGGTTGGCCATGGCGAGGAAATCGGAGCGCGAAAGCAGGCTGCCCGCCGCGTCCTTCTTGAGGACCCCGGTGACGTGGCGGCTGAGCCAGATGAGCGGGCCGAGCAGCATGACGAGCACGCGCAGGCTGCGCACGGTGAAGCCGGCGAGTCGCTGCCAGTGCACCGCGCCGAGTGTCTTCGGGATCAGTTCCGAGAGGACGAGGATGGCGAGCGTCATCAGGACCGGCACGACGACCTGGGTGACCCACGGACTGGTCGCGCCCCACAGCTTCGTCGCCTGCGCGCCGACCCCGATTGCGCCGACGGTGTGCGCGATGGTGTTGAGCGTGAGGATGGCCGACAGCGGCTCGTCGATGTCGCGCTTGAAGCGCTGCAGGGTGGCGCCAATGGGCGAGCCCTCCTGCTGCTTGATCTCGGCGAAAGCCGGCGTGATCGAGAGCAGCACCGCCTCCCACAGCGAGCACAGGAAGGAGAAGACGATGGACACGAGCAGAAAAGCGACGAGCAGTAGCATGGACGGGCGCGATCGGGGCGAAGCGGGGGCCGGTGATGGCTGGACGGGGCAGGATAGCACCGCACCGCGCCGGGGGCAGCGCGATTGTGCGCATGCCGGGCTCGTGCTCGCACGCAGGTAGCCGCCGGGACCCGGTGCGGCCGTCGTGCGCAGTGGCGGCGTCGCTACGCTCGGCGTGGAGGGCGCGCGATCCAGGGAAGGCAGCCGAGCGCGAGCAATAGCGCCGTCGCCGGCAGCGGCACCGGCGTGGCGGCCTCGCGGTAGTCGAAGCCGGATTCGCTGACGATCGTGAGCGGGCCGGTATACGGTGTGCCGTCCGGCAGCGTCGCACTGACCAGGCCGAGCCATTCGAGGGTGCTGCCGAAGTCGGCAATCGCCGTACTGTTGCCCGACTGGGGGCGTGACACGCTGGCGTGGGCCGTCGCGCTCATCGCGATGTCGAACGTTTGGCCGGCAGAACCGGCCGGTACCCCGATGGCGATGACGAAATCGTCGAAGCCGATACCGCGCTCGACGGTGTCGAGCTGGAAGACGAACGTGGGCGCACGTCGGTTCCATTGCTTGGTGATGCCGCCCGAGGTGCTGAAGTCGGCCCCCGGGCCGCTCAGCGCGATCGACCACAGCGTTTCTGCCGTGCTGATGCCGAAAGGACCGCCGGGGTGCGACGCTTCGACCGTGCCGGAAGCGCCCGCGGCGAACTCGAGCAACAGCGGCAGCTCGCTGCCACTGGTGATGGTGAAGGAATCGTTGAGCGTCGCCCTTGCCGTCATGTAGACCCCGTTCGACCCGTCGCTGCTGTTGGCGTTGGCAGCGGCCGTGGCGAAGGTCGACAGCGACCCCGGGCCGGCGCTGGCCGACGCCTCGCCGAAGATGCCCGAAGCGGTGTGTTGCAGGCTCGCGCTCTGGACGAAGGCGGAGCCGGTGCCGTCGACGCTGTCGAAGCGTTGCGACTGGAAGCCCGAACGCACGTTGGTCGACACGGCGGCGAACGCGAGATCCATGGCGCACGACGCCGCCACCGCCAGCGCGACCATGAGCATGCCGCGAATGCCTGGAATGTGTTGCATGAACCCTCCCAGCTGTGTGGCGACGTGCATGCCCGATGCGTGAAGCCGCATCGGTAGGGGCATTGTGAGCTACTGCCACGGGGGAGGGACCGTCCGAAAGGACGGGTGCTCCCGGCGTGGCGGGGTGTTAGCGTTATCGTAGGACCAAGCGCCGTAAACGCCGTGCAGATACTGCTCGTCGACGATCATCCGCTGTACCTTTCGGGACTGGGCGACCTGGTAGAGTCGGCGCACCCGGACTGGCAGGTGCTGCGGGCAACCAGCCTCCGGGCGGCGCGCAGGGTCCTCGTGAACCGCTTGCAGCTGGGGCTCGCCTGCATCGATCTGCGCCTCCCGGACGGCGACGGCGCCGAGCTCGTCGCGACCGTGCGCGCGCAGCAGGGGCAGGTGCCGGTGCTGATTGTCACCGCCGGCGACGACGCCGCCGGTATACAGCGTGCGCTGGCCGCCGGTGCCGCGGGCTGCATACTGAAATCCGCTCCCTCGGCGACCATCCTGCAGGCTCTCGAGCACGTGCTGCGAGGCGAACCGTGCCCGCTACCGACGATGTCGGCGGCGCCCCGGCTGCCGCCGCTCACCTCCCGGCAGCGACAGGTGCTGGAGCGCGTCATCGCCGGTGCGACGAATCCCGAGATTGCGCGCGAGCTGGGTATCTCCGAGCGCACCGTCAAGGGACACGTCGCCGTGCTGTTCGACCGCTTCCAAGCGGGCAACCGGGCAGCCTGTGTCGCGGCCGCGTTGGCACGCGGCTTTCAGCCTACCGTGCCACCCGCATGACCTGTCACCTCCACGAGGGTGGCCTGCAGTTGTGCCGCACTGACCGGCTTGCGCAGCACACGGATGTCGCCGGCGACATCGCCATCGAGGAACTGTGCATCCCCGGTCAGCAGGACTGCTGGAAGCGCCGGATCCCATGTCGCCCGCAGACGGCGAATGGCATCGAGTCCGTTACCGTGCGCGAGGCGATTGTCCGCAATCAACACGTCTGCCGGACGCGCCGCAGGCTCCACCAGCGCGAGGAGTTCGTCGGTCGAGGCCGCCGTCACGGCGATACAGCCCCAGCTCGCGACGAGTCGCTGCAGGCCCTCGCGAATGTCGTCGTCGTTCTCGATCACGGCGACGAGCAGGTCGTCGAGGCGTGCCGACGGCGTCGGCGCTGGCGCAGTTCGCGCAGCCCTCGCATCGCCACCGGGCAGGCTCACGGTGAAAGTCGAACCTGCGCCCGGGCGTGAGGTGACGCTGACTTCGGCATCGAGAAGCTTCGCGAGACGTTTCACCACGGCGAGTCCGAGCCCGCTGCCGGCATGCCGCTCACGGGCCTGATCGGGCACTTGCGTGTAGTCGTCGAAGATCGACGAGAGGTGCTCGGCAGGGATGCCCATGCCGGTGTCGGTCACTGCGACGATGACGGTTCCGTGGTGTTCCCGGGCGTCGATGGTCACGCTGCCGCGCTCGGTGAACTTCAGCGCGTTGTCGAGCAGGTTGCGCAGGATGCGCTGGAAGAGCGCCGCATCCGTACGTGCAACGACGTCTGCACAGCGGCACTGCAACGTCGGCCCGGGCGCACCGTGGTGCGTGCGCACGGCGCGACATTCCGCTACCAGGTCCGCGATGATTGGCCGCAGCGCAACGTCGTCCACACGCGGTTCGAGGACGCCGCTGTCGAGACGCGCGAGGTCGGTCAGCGCGGCGAACTGGTCGTCCAGTGCGGCCAGGGCGTTCTGTGCGCGTCGATGTACGGAAAGTTGGGGCGCGGTAGTCAGTTGTGTCTCCTGCAGGTCCATGAACAAGCGTGCGGCGTACAGGGGTTGACGCAGGTCGTGGCTGATTGCGGCCAGGAAGCGCGTCTTCTCTGCACTCGCGCGCACGGCGTCGTCGCGCGCACGCGAGACGGCTGCAAGTAGTGCGACGTTCTCGGCATCGGCGACGATCTTCGCGCTGACCGCGCGGTTGAGATTGCGCGCGGTCATGAGCAGGAACAGCAGGTAGGCGAAAGTCGTGGTGCCGAGCAGGCTGGCGTGGGACGTGTCGAGCGTGGCGTGACGCAACGCTGCGAGCCCCACGAACGGCACCGTCCAGGCGAACGCGGCCGTGTAGTGCGGTGCCAGTGCGACCGCTCCGCCCCAACTCACGCCGAGCAGGAGCACGGAGAAGGCGAGGAAGGTGCCCGGCGGCTGCGGGTGCAGGAACAGCCAGGCGCCGACGCCCCAGATGGTGCCGCCGGCGGCTGCCGCAGCCACCTGCCAGCGGAGCCAGCGCGCGATGTCGGCGTCGTCCCAGGAGCGGCCGCGCAGGCGCGCCGCGGAGACGATCCGCGCCGTGGTGAGGACGACGTTGATCAGCATCCACGCGAGGAGCGGCGCGGGCGCGTGCTCCGCCGCGAGCAGGGCAACCGCGCAGCCCTGCAGGCCGAGGTTGCCTGCCCACAGCACGGGTCGCTGGGCCAGGATGAGCTGCAGACGCCCGCGATTCAGTGCCGCGGCATGAGCGCCTGGTGGTCCGCGCAACGGCGTGCCGGTATCCGTGGTCATGGCACGCCCGACGTGCTCGCCGTTGCGCTTCGCGATCCGGCGGCCACCTCACGGGTGCGCGTGCGCATCGACCACGCGTTCCGCGTCAGAGGAAGGTTTCCGCGATGCGCACGGTGCCGGCGCGGCCGACGTAGTCCATCTTCAGTTCGAGCCATTCGAGGGCCGCCTCGCGACCCAGTGCGAAGAGTTCACGCAGAAAGGCGGGGCGGGTGTCGTACTTCGAACTGGCGCGGTAGCGGCCGAGGCGGCCGTCGCCGCCGATCATGTGCAGGCGTACGCGCCGGTAGTGCGCGGGATCGAGCTTGTGCTCGGCGAGCAGGCGCTGCACGAAGTCGATCGCGCGCAGCTCGTGCAGGAGAGACGCGTTGAAACCGATCTCGCTGCTGCGTTCGATGATCTCCTGCGCGGTATCGGGCAGGTCGTCGCGCTGCAGCGGATTGATCTGGATGAGCAGCAGGTCCTGCGCCGTGGTGGCGTAGAAGAGCGGCCACAGCGCGGGGTTGCCGGTGTAGCCGCCGTCCCAGAAATGCTCGCTGCCGTGGTCGTCCCGCACTTCGACGGCCTGGAAGGCGAACGGCAGGCAGGCCGAGGCGAGCACCATGTCGCAGCGCAGCTCGTGCTCGCGAAAGATGCGCACGCGCCCGCTGCGTACGTTGGTGGCCGCGATGAAGAGACGGAACGGGCAGCCCGCGCGCAGCGCATCGAAGTCGACGTGGCGCGCGAGGATACTGCGCAGCGGGTTGTAGTCGAACGGATTGAGCTGGTAGGGCGGACCACACGCGCGAGAGCACGTCGAGCCACTGCAGCATGGGATTGCCGAGCGGCCAGTCGCTCAGCGCGAGGCCGGGGAACGGACTCAGCGAGAACACCGTCGGGCGACGGCCGACGTCGTCCCAGAAGGCGGCGAGCGCGGCACGTGCGAACTCGCGCGGGTCGCTGCCGGCGTCGAGCCCGGCGCGCCAGCCACTGGCGAGCAGCACGGCATTCATGGCACCCGCGCTGGTGCCGGTGATGCCGTCGAAGCCGAGACGGCCATCCTCGAGCAGCGCGTCGAGCACACCCCAGGTGAAGGCGCCGTGGGCACCGCCACCCTGCAGCGCGAGATTCAGGGAGTGTGGGGTGTCGCCGCTCGTCGCCATGCTGCTCCGTCCGTGTGAGGCCGCGTGCGAGTATAGCCGGGGCTCGCGTATGACCGCGGCCTGGCGCCACGAGCGCCGGCGGTGCCGTGCCAGGCGTTGGCGTGGGCCGAGCCAGGCGGTGTCAGTGCGGACGTGCACGAGAGAATTTTATCCTTGATAAAATTTTATCGATGTACAAAACTTGACGCATGAACGCTCTCGCCGATTCCGTGCGAACCCGCAACATGCAGAAGCGCCGCGGCCGCTTGCTTGCCGAAGCGCGCCGCTTGCTTGCGCGAGGCGGCTACGAGGCGCTCAACCTGCGCGACCTCGCGCAGGCCGCCGGGGTGACGGTGCCGACCATCTACAACCTTATCGGGCGCAAGGAAGACGTCCTGCTGGCGGTCGCTGCCGGCGTGCTGAGCGAGGTGGAGGCGCGCACGGCGCCGGCCCGAGCGGCCGATCCGCTCGACCAGGCTGCTGCGGTCGTCGAGACTTCGACGCGCCTGTTCGCCGAGGAGCCGGAGTTCTACCGCGCCGCCTTCCTTGCCGTGGAATGGTTGGACCAGGGCGGGCAGCATCATGCCGAGGTCGCACGCATCTACGCCTGGGTCGGCGACCTGATGGAATCCGGGCTGGCCGCCTGCCGCGATGCCGGTCTCATCGTGGGCGACATCCCACCGGCGCAGATGGCGGCGCTTATCACGCGCAGCTTCCGCATGAGCTGCCGCGGCTGGGCTTTTGGTCACTATGACGTCGACGAATTCCGCCGTCTCGCGCTCGGCGATTTCTACATCACCTTATGTGCCGACGCGGTCGAGACATTCCGTCGCCGGCTCACGCGTCGCATTGCCACGCTCGCCGCGCCCGCGGCGCAAGCGTCCACCAGCACCGGCCTGCGCGCGCAGGTCCACAGGGGAGAGAGCCAGTGAAGCACGCCGAGCAGTTGAGTATCCTGAAGGAACTGATCCACCAGATCGACACCAAGACCACCTGCGACGCCGGCAAGGTCGTCGTCAACCCGACCTCCTCGTATACAGACGAGGTCCTCGCCGAGCGCGAATGGAAGGTGTTCTTCGAGGAGCACCCGCAGATAATCGGGATGTCCTCCGAGCTGCCGACGCCCGGCAGCTACATCACCAACAACGATCTCGGTACGCCGATTCTCGCCACGCGCGACAAGCAGGGGCGTTTCCGGGCCTTCGTCAACGCCTGCCGCCATCGCGGCGCGCAGCTGACCGCCGAATCGCGCGGCGAGGCACACCGCTTCACCTGCCCGTTTCATGCCTGGACCTATGCCCCGGACGGCCGCCTGATGGGTATCCGCCACGGCGAGATGTTCGGCAACATCGACAAGCGCTGTCATGGTCTCATCGAACTGCCCGCGCAGGAGAAGTACGGGCTGCTGGCCATCCACCCGCAAGCTGACGGGGCCGTCGACATCGACACACTGCTCGGGGAGGAGCTCGCGGCGGAACTCGCCAACTGGGAGTTCGACAAGACCGAGTTCGTCGGCGAATCGGTGATCGACAAGCAGCTCAACTGGAAGCTCGCCAACGACACCTTCGGCGAGAACTACCATTTCAGCACGCTGCACAGCCAGACGCTCGCGAATCTTGCGCACAGCGATTACGCCACCTACCGCGAATACGGTCGCAACCACCGCATCTGCACGGCGAGTCGTTACCTCGACGTCATGCGTACGCTGCCGGAATCGGAGTGGAACTTCTCGTTCGCATCGCTCGCCGCCTACTACCTGTTTCCCAACGTGCAGCTGGTGTTCGTCGGCGGCATGGTCGTGATGGTGCGCATCTATCCCGATCGCAACGACGTCGCGCATTCGATCAGCCGCGTGACGCATTTCATGATGCCGCACGTGAAAGCACAGCTGCCACCGCCCGAGCGCGTGACCGCGGTCAAGGCCGACAACGTCTACAGCGCCGATACCTCGGCGCGCATGGAATTCGACGTCTCCGCGACCATCGAACTGCTCGTCAGCACCGTCGAGCACGAGGACTACCTGATGTCGGAGAAGGCGCAGGTGACCGCGTCGGGCGGCAAGCTCGATTATTTCCTGTTCGGGCGCAACGAGCCGGCCCTGCATCACTTCCACAACAACTACCGCGCTGCGCTCGGCGAGCCGCCGCTGCAGGAGTACCACGCCTAGCCGGCAGCGTCGCCGCCGGGTGGCCCGCGCGCACTGCTGCACGGGCCGCACCTCGCGCGGCGCAGACGTCATGCGAGGCGTGCCGGCCGGCGACGCGATGGCGCTCGGATGTTCTCTGCCCTGAGCACGCGGGAGGGCGCGCCGCCAGGGCCGCTTCAGTTCGACGCGAACGCAGCGACCGCAATGGCCGTGTTCATGAAGTCGCGAAAGCGCGTCCACTTGCCGTCGGCGAGCGTGATGACGTGGACGAAGTCGGAATCGATGGTGCGCCCGGTGGCGATGGCATCGAGATTGAGGTGTCCGGTGACCACGACCTTGTCGACGTCGGCGAGGAACTCGTCGGGCGTGAACTCATTGATGCGCACGGAGGACAGCACGGTCTCGAAGAACTCGCGTGCCTGCTGCCTGCCCTGGTAGGTGCCGGCATAGGGGATCACGCGCGGGCCGTAGAACTCGATCACGATATGCTCGTCGAGGTGCGCGAGTATCGCCGGGATATCGCCGGCTCCGAACGCAGTGAAGATGGCCTGGGTGGTTTCGATATTGGTCATGGTGGGCACTCCCTGACAGGCTGGTGAAAAACGACTGCGGGCACGGTCTGCGGCGTTGCGCACTCGCCTGCGGTCCTCATTGATCCACATGAACTCCGGTCCTCGGCTCGCACGCGCCTCGCAGCCCGCACGCCGCGCGACGCTTTTCACCAGCCTGCTAACGCGCGCGGGGTGTGAACACCACGTGCAAGGTGTCGAAGCCGCAGGTCAGCAGGCTGGCCTGCTGCCGGCGGGAAGGTGTCGGCCCGGGCTCGACCATGCAGTAGCGGTCGAGCACGGCGTTCAGCATGGCGCGGGCTTCGAGGCGGGCGAGGGCGAAGCCGAGGCAATGATGCAAGCCATAGCCGAAGCTGAGCTGCTGGCGCAGGTTGGGACGTTCCATGTCGAAGCGCTGCGGGTCGGGGAATACGTTCGCATCGTGGTTGGCGGCGCCGAAGAACAGCGCCACCCAGTCGCCGGCGGCGATGCGCGCGGTGCCGATGGTGACGTCGCGCGTCGCAATGCGGAAGAGCCGCTGCGGTGGCCCCCCGTGGCGCAGGGCCTCGTCGATGAACCGCTCGAGGCGCGCGCGGTCTGCGGCGAGATGCTCGAACATGCCCGGTAGCGTAGCGAGGTAATGCAGCAGGTTGGCGAGGAGGAAGGTGGTGGTCTCGGCGCCGGCCACGATCAGCGTCACGCAGAAACGCACCACTTCGTCTTCGCTGAGGCGCTCGCCGTCCTGCTCGGCATCGAGCAGCGCCCGCAGCAGGCCATCGCCGGCGCCGGCACCCGCGCGGCGTGCGGCTGTCGCGCTGGCGACCTGTGCGGCGAAGTACTCGAACAGTTCACGATTGCTCGCTTCGCGCGCGGCCGGCGCGAGATCGGCGGACAGCATGAAAGCCGTGGCCCAGCGCCGGCAGCGCTCGGCATCGCCATCGGGCAGCCCGAACAGGCGCAGCATGGCACGCGCGGGAATCATCGAGGTGAGCGCGCCGACCGCTTCGCACTCGCCGGCGGGTAGGGCGGCGAGCATGTCTTCGACGACGTCGCGCAGCCACGCCTCGAGCGCGAGGATACGCTTGCGCGAGAAGGCGAGCGCGACCAGGCCGCGCAGACGATCGTGCTCGGGGTTGTCGTGGTTGACCAGCATCAGGGTCGGCGCGGACGAGTTCTCCTGCAGCGGATCGCGCGAGGAGAAGGTCTCGTGGTCACGCGCGGCGGCGACGACTTCGGCGTACTTCATCAACACCCACGCGGTCACCGGGTCATCGGCCTCGGGCACGGTGCCCGGCGGGTAATCCCGGTAGCCCCACGCCGGCGTGGCCGGGCGCAGGCGATCGTAGAGCGGGTAGGGGTTGGCTATCGTCGCGGGCTGTGGGAGCGCCGCGACGAGATCGGCGGTGGAGGGCATATGCTGGAGCTCGATTTCTCGAATGAACGATCAATAATATAAATAATTAACTATGTAAATAGTTTTCGCGTGGCCGGGCCCGGCGCGTGCGGGTACACTGCGGGGACTGTCCTCTCCGGCTGTTGCGCGCGTGTCCGATCCCGCTTTCCCCGCCCCCGCCGATGCCGCCCGCTTGTTCCTCGAGCTCTATTACCCGATTCACTACCGGGCCGGCATCGGTGTCGAGGACGCCCTGCGCGGCGGGGAGCTGGGACGTCACCAGGTCGCGATCCTTTGGTTGATCCACGCCGCCGGTGACGACGGCCGCGCGATGCACCGCAAGGCCATCGAGCGTTCGTTGCGGACCTGGTTCGAGATTTCCGGGGCGGCCGTCACGAAGGCGATTCGCGGCATGGCCGCGCCCCCGCTGAAGCTGGTCCGACTGGAGGAGGATCCGCGCTCGGGGCGCGAGAAGATCGTGCGTCTCACGCCGCGTGGCGAAATCCATATCGAGGCGATGATCGCGCGCGGAACCGCTTACGTGCAGCGCATCATCGATCACATGAGCGACGCCGAGATCGTCAACGGTCTCGCCTTCTTTCGCCGCATCGAAGCCATCGTCGATGGCTTCGAATCGGGCACCTCGTAACGACGGACAGCGGCGCGCGACGCGCCCGCACGCGGCACGCTGCGCCGCGGTCGTGGACGCGACCGCGCGCAGCGGCGCAGTGGCGTTCACCGTCGCCACCACGAGCCATCTGTGTCGAGCGCCGCACGCCACTCGCGGCCATGTGTTGAGCGCCACCGCCATCGTTGCGCACACTGGACGCCATGGCGGAACCTCAACTGCGCGAGATCGGGCGTGGGCGCAGCGAGCCCGACGGCCTCGTGCGTCGCTGGTTTCATGCACGGACGATGGACCTGTTCGCCTGGCTCGATCGGCGCGGCAGGGTCGTGAGATTCCAGCTCACCTGCACGATCGGGGCCAACGAGCGCACGGTCGCTTGGGCCGTGGACGAGGGACTCCGACACTTTGCGGTCGACGATAGTGTCGCCGCCGGCCGTCACCCCGGCTCGCCATTGCTCGTCGCCGGCGAAATGCTGGATCTCGCGGCGCTGCGGCAGGACTTCCTCGCCGCAGCCGGTCACATCGAGCCGGGCATTCGCGAACAGGTGGTGGCATGCCTTCGTGGCGACCATGACGCGGATGGCGCCGCGAGCTCGGTTGTGGATGGTCCGCTCCCGCCCCGGGCGGGGGCGGGGCGCGCCCTGGCCGGCATCCTTCTCGCCTTCGCTGCGCTCGCGGTAATCCTCGTGCTCCTGGCTCAGCGCACGCCGGGGTAGGCGGGATGGGCTGAACGGGCGCGAGATTTGCCAGGTGGGCGCCGGGTCCTGCGGTCGCCAGCCGCCGCGTTGGCAGGCTGGCGAAAAACGACTGCGGGCACGGTCTGCGGCGTTGCGCACGCGCCTGCGGTCCTCATTTATCCGCATAGACGCCGGTCCTCGGCTCGCACGCGCCTTGCAGCCCGCACGCCTCGCGACGTTTTTGACCAGCCTGTCAGGACCCACGGTGGCGCCCTGAAGCCGCGCGCCGGCCGTCTGGCAGTGGCCTTGCCCCGGCGCTTGGTGCTTCAATACGCACGCGTTCCCCTGTCCGGCCCGGCGTCACCCCGCATGAAATGCCTCGTCATCGAAGACGACTGCTCCACTGCCGAGTACATCTGTAACGGCCTGCGCGAGGCCGGGCACGCGGTGCAGCTGTGCCAGTCGGGGCTCGAGGGGCAGTCCTGCGCGGTCGGCGAGGACTGGGACGTCGTCATCCTCGATCGCATGTTGCCCGGCGGCATCGACGGCCTGTCCATCGTCGAACGCATGCGTGAGCTCGACAAGGCGACCCCGGTGGTCGTGGTCAGCGCGCTCACCGCCATCGACGAGCGCGTACGCGGACTGCGCGCAGGTGGTGACGACTACCTCTCCAAGCCGTTCGCCTTCTCCGAGCTGATGGCACGCATCGAGGCCCTGGCACGGCGTGCCGCGCGCCAGCCGGAGCACCGCTGGCTGCGCGTGGCGGACCTCGTGTTCGATCTGCAGGCCCGCCGCGTCACGCGCAGCGGCAGCGAGATACCGCTGCAGCCGCGCGAGCTGCGCCTGCTCGAGTACCTGATGCGCCACGAAGGCCAGCTGGTCACCCGTTCGATGCTGCTCGAGGGCGTGTGGGACTGCCACTTCGAGCCGCAGACGAACGTGGTCAACATGCAGATCAGCCGCCTGCGCAGCAAGCTCGACCGCGGCCATGCGCCGCCTCTCATCCACACCGTACGCGGCGCGGGTTACCGCTTCGGCCCCGATGCCTAGGCTGCGCATCTCCATCGCGGCGCGCCTCGCGGCAAGCTACGGCGTGCTCGTGATGATCGCGGTGTCGACGTTGTCCGGGGTGTTCTACGCGGCTACCGTGGGCGTGCTCGAACGCGGCATCGATCGCAAGATCGCGGCAATCTCCGCGCAGCTGGTGGCCTCGTTCGACACGCAACGCCTCGACGAGCTGGTCACGGCGCTGACCGACGAGCTCGGCGACGGTGCCGACAGCGACACCGAGATCCTGCTGCTGCTGGGGCCGGACGGGCGCGTGCTCGCCGGCAACCTGGAGAAATGGAAGCGCTTCGACGTGCCGCACGGTACGCTCGACACCGCGAGCGCGAAACGGCGTGGGCAGCGCATCATGGTGCGCTACATCATGAGCGACCTCGGCGATGGCATCCGCCTCGTGGTCGGCCGCGACATGCAGGAGCAGCAGGCAATCCGCGAGCTGGTGCGGCGCGCCATCGCGGTCGGCGCGGTGGTGGCCCTCGCGCTGGTTTTCGGGGGCGCGATCTTCTTCCGCGCCCAGCTCGAGCGACGCATCGGCGAGATTCGCCGCACCGCGCACGAGATCGAGAGCGGTGACCTCAGCCGTCGCATGCCGGTGCCGGGCGACGACGAGTTCGGGCGCCTTGCCGAGGACATCAACCACATGCTCGACCGCATCGAGCAGCTGATGAACGGCGTGCGGCACGTTTCGAACTCCATCGCCCATGACCTGCGTACGCCGCTCACCCGCATCCGCAGCCAGCTCGACGATGCCCTGCGCCATGCGCACGACGCGGCCGCGCTGCGCGATGCGATCGCGACGGCCACCACCGGCATCGACGATCTCATCGCGTTGTTCAACAAGCTGCTGCAGATTGCCGAGACGGAGTCCGGCGTACGCGCGCGCAACTTCGCCGCGGTTGACCTCGATGCCATCGCCGAGGACATGGTCGAACTTTACGATGCGAGCGCCGAAGAGCAGGGGGTGACGCTCGCCCTGACACGGCGCGACGGCCAGCCGACCCAGGGTGACCACGATCTCCTCGCCAGCGCGCTCGCCAGCCTGCTCGACAACTCGATCAAGTACGCCGGGCGCGGTGCGCGCATCGAGGTCGGCGTCGAGGCCGACGCGGACAGCGTCAGCGTGGTCGTGCGCGACGATGGCCCCGGCATCCCGTTGGCTGAGATCGATCGCGTGACGGAGCGCTTCTACCGCGTCGACCGCAGTCGCAGCCTGCCGGGGAACGGTCTCGGGCTCGCCATCGTCGCGGCCATCGCGACCTTCCATGATGGGCGGCTGGAGCTGTCCGACGCGGCGCCGGGGCTGCTGGCCCGGCTGGTCGTGCCGCGCCGCGAGGCGGCCGCTTCACGCGCACCGGCGACCGGCAGCGCGCACGCTCCACGGGCCGGCTGGCGGCCCGCGGAGCAGCCCCGGCCGACTCAGCCCGCGGCGCCCGGCGGCGCGAATTCCACCGGGCATGGCGCACCTACGCTCTCCAGGCCGGTCGCGTAGACGAGCCGACCGTAGCCGGTGAAGATCGCGATGCGCCAGCCGAGCGCCATGATCTCGCGCTCGCTGAAGTGCTGCTTGAGCGCATCCATGAGCGCGTCGCCGATCGCAAGGTGGTTGCTGGACATCATGTCCGCGAACTCGAGCGCCACTTTCTCGCGTGGCGTGAACAAGTCACTATCGCGGTAATGCGGCAGTGCCGCGAGCATCTCGCGGGTCAGGCCCTGATCCTTCGCCGAAGCATACAGTGCCGACATTCACAGGCTGCATTGGTTGTTGAGTGCCACCCGGTGACGCACGAGCTCGGTCAGCTTGACGCTGATGCCGTCGCCCTCGGCCATGATGTGGTCGTAATAGAAGCGCACGAAGTCGCGGTAGAGTTCCGGTGTCTGGGAAAAGACCTGGATCCATTCCGAGCCACCGAGCGCCTCGTCGCTCATGTGCATGGTCTGCTGGAGCTCGCTCGGCAGCTCTTCGTACGGGACTTTGCTGATGCGCAGCATGTGGGGACCTCCTCCGGGTACGGGACCAGCCGACAATCTAGTCCCTTGCTGGCCCGCCCGGCAATGCATTCTGCCGGCTTCCCGCTGCCGGTCTGCCTGGGATGTAGCGCGCAGCCCGCTGGAGGCGGCGCGGCGAAGCGGCCCCTGCGCCGAGCGATCCGCGCGCGCCGCGCACCCTGCACTCGGCTATCCTCGGTGACGGGTTCATTACACGAGGAACATCGCCATGGAAGCCCTGCCCTACCTGGAGCGCGTGAAGATCCAGAGCGAGATCCTGCTGCCGCTCTATCGCCTGCTGCGCGACGAGCTCGGCGAGGCCGATGCGGCACGCCTGCTGCGAGCCGCGGTGAAGGAGTATGCCGTCAACCTCGGCCACGCTGCGGCCGCCGCCGGCAGCGGGTCTTCCCTCGACAAGCTGCGTGCGCTGATGCCGGCGTTCACCGCGGGCGGCGCGCTCGAGGTCGAACCGCTCGCCGACGATGACAGCGAACTCAGCCTGAATGTACGCGGATGTCGTTATGCGGAGTTCTTCCACGAACTCGGCGAACCGGCCTTCGGCGCCATGCTGACCTGCGAGATCGACCCGCCGATGACGACGGCCATTGGTGACGACCTCACCCTCGACCGCCGTCACACCATCATGGGTGGCGCGAGCCACTGCGACTTCCGCTGGAAGCTCGGCAGCGGCGCGGACTGAGCGCGCGCCGGCCCCGGAACGGCAGGGGTGCGCCTCAGCGTCTGCGGTTCTTGCGCGAGCGGCGCGAACGCGGACGGCGCTTTGGCGCCGTCGCGGCGTCGCTGTCCGCGTTGACAGCCGTGGCGCCGGCCGTCTCGTCGCCGTCGGTATCGGTTCCTGCCGGCGCCGCCTGCGTATCTGCCGCGCGCGCGGAAACGTCTTCCACTGCGGTGGGCACCGGTGCGGCAACGACGGCGTCCGGCGACAACTCGTCAGCCGGCTCGTATGGCGCGGCGCCGTCGGCGGGGATATGGGTTCCTGCCAGCGGGTCGGTTGTCTCGCACTGGTCGACGACCGGCGCCGGGTCGAAGTCGACCACGCCCTCCCGCACCCGATCGAGCGCGAGGCTCTCGATGGCGACCTCGCTGGTTTCGTCGCTCCCAGGTGATGCCGGTGCCGATGCGGCGGCGGCGTCTTCGGGACCGGCTTCGACCAGCGACGGTGCGGCGCCCGTGGTGGTCTCACCGAGCGAGTTGATATCGTGCACGACCTCGCCGTAGAGGCCGGTATCGATGCGATCGCGTGCGATATCGGCGATGAGCAGTGCATCGATCTGACGTTTGCCGTCGGCGTAGCCGTACACCAGCGCCTGGTCGCACAGGGTGTTGATGATACGCGGGATGCCGCCGCTGTTGCGGTGAATCAGGCGCAGCGCGTTCTTGTGGAAGATGCGCGGATCACCTCCCGCGACCTTCACGCGGTGTCGCACGTACTCGGCCGTCTCGGTCTCGTCGAGCGGTTCCACGCGGTGGCTCACGCTGATGCGCTGGGCAAGCTGGCGCAGCTCGTGGCGCTTGAGCTTGTCATGCAACTCGGGCTGACCGACCAGCAGCGTCTGCAGCACGTGGTGATCGTCGGCATTGACGTTGGTCAGCAGGCGCAGCTCCTCGAGCGTCTCGACGTCGAGATTCTGCGCTTCGTCGACGACCAGGAGCGTGCGCCGGCCCTGGCGGTACTGCTCGATGAGGAACTCGACGAAGTCGTGGTAGAGCTCGACCTTGTCGCGGCCCTTGAACGGCAGGTCGAAGGCCAGTGCGACCCATTGCATGAGATTGCCGAAGGCAGCGTGGGTGTTGGAGATGAGGCCGACGGTGACGTCGTCGCCGAGGCCGTTCAGCAGCCGCCGCACGATGGTGGTCTTGCCGGAGCCCACTTCGCCGGTGATCATCGACAGCAGCAGGCGGCGTTCCACCGCGTACTCGAGCAGCGACAGGCCGAGTGCGTGCTTGCGGCTCTCGTAGAGGAACTCGGGTGCCGGAAGCAGCGTGAACGGATTGGTGCGGAGGCCGTAGAACTCCTCGTACATCGGACGTACCGTGATCTCTGGTGGCTGAACGTGACCGGCAGGGCAGGTTCGCGGCGGCAGGCCGCGGACCGCATCGACATGTACGCCGCGCGGCCCGGATATGGTCGGCATTCCCTGCCGGCGCGGCGGCCCGTCGCAAGCGTGACGCGGGCACCGGTGGCTGCCCGCAGGGTAGCAGATGCACCGAGTGCGCGGCACGCCCGGCAGTGTGACGCCGGTCAGAGCTTGCGCCGCAAATCGCCGCGCGGGACCACCATCCCCCCAGGCTCGTGGGTCACACGATGACCGGACGTGAATACCGCCTGGCCGCGATATACGTCCTGTTGGTGGCGCCATTTCTCGTCAACGGCGCGGTCTATGCCGCCGTCGCGAAGTCACGGTGGCTGTACGCCGCCCTCGAGTTCGTATTCTGGGCCGGCGTGCCCGCTACGCTGCTGCTGCTTGCGCGTCGCTGCGCCGGCGTCGACGCGGCGACGCTCGGCCTGGTCGTCGCAGCGAACGGACGCGGCACGTGGCTGAGGACGCTCGCGGCGAGCGTCGTCCTCGCTCTGGCCTGGCCGCCAGCCTACGAGGCATTGCACGCACTGGCGGTGCGCACTTTCCCGCCGACGCCCGTCTTCGCCTACGAGGACATGACGCCGCAGGGCCAGCCGGCGCGCCTGCTCGTCGCGTTGTGGTACGCGCTCAGCGCCGGTCTCGTCGAGGAGGTGATCTATCGTGGTTACTTCTGGGAACTGTGTCGCGGCCTGCGGCGACCGCGGCGCTGGTTTCTCGCGTTCGGCCCGTTGGTGTTCGCCGCGGTGCACTGGGAAGCCGGCCTTGCCGCCGTGCTCGTGGCGTGGGCGTTCGGGCTTGCCGCTGCCGCGTTGTACCTCGCGCTGCGCAACCTGTGGCCGCTGATCGTGGCGCACGCGGTGACCGACTTCACGGTATTTCACTGAGCGCGTGTCGCACCCGTCAGCGCCGTACTGCGCCACCTGCGCACGGCGCCGCGACCGCACGGGGCCGCGGCGCGTGCGGTCGCGTTCAGCCGTCGAACTTGTCGTAGTAGGAAATCGTCGGTGGTGCGGTGAGGAACGGTCCGAGCTTGTCCATCAGCCCGGTCTCCGCGCGCCAGGCGAGGTATTTCTCCTGCTGGGCGCGCGAGTCCCACAACTCGTAGAAGAACACGCGGCCGGGTTTGTCCTGGTCGGTCCAGATGTCGAACAGGCGGCAGCCGTCGTAGGCGCGGGTATCCGGCGCGATGCCCTTGATGAAGGCGAGGAACTCGCCGACGCGCTCGGGAACGATGGAGAAATCGATGGTCACGGCCGTGGTCATTGGGGGAACCTCCTCTCGGTGCTTCAGGTATCGGACCCGGCCGAGTATAGGCCAGGCGTCGCGAGGCGATGCGTCGCCGCTTGCCGCGGGCCGGGGCGGCATGCCACCGTACGCGCGGCGGTGCGTACCGCCGTCGTGAGGGGAGGAGAATGACGCAAACCTTCGAGCCGCGCCACGCGGACTACGCCGCGCGTGTCCACGAGAGTCTCGCCGCGCAGCCGCTGATGAGCGTGCTGCTCGGTGCCGCTGCCACACTGATCGAGCCCGGACGCGTGGAAATTGCGCTGCCGGTACGCGCGGATTTCCTGCAGCCGCACGGCAACGTGCACGGGGTCGTCGCCAGCGCGCTTGCCGACAGCGCCGCCGGGTACGCCGCGCAGACGCTGGTCGATACCGCTGCCGACATCGTCACCGTGGAATACAAGATCAACTTCCTCGCGCCGGGTGTCGGTACGCGTATCCGGGCGAGCGGGCAGGTGCTGCGCGCGGGCCGCACACTGTTCGTGTGTGCCGCCGACGTCTATGCCGAGGACGGCACGCGCTGCACGCCGTTCGCTCACATGGTGGCGACAATGATGGCCGTCGCGTCCTGAAGATCCGCCGCGCGCCCGCGCCGTTCGTCCCGCGCCGGTCGCGATGGTTTCCCCGCCGCCCGCGAGCGGCTAAGGTGGCGGCTCGAGTTCCTGCGCGAGGGGAGGCGGGCAGGATCACCTCCGTTCGTGCCGAGCGTGGCAGGAACGGCGCCCATGGCCGGCGCCCCGCACCGTCAACCGTACGAGGCGCGCCGCCATGATCGACATCGACCCGACGCTGCGACTGTGGGGCTGGGCATTCCTCGCCTGCTACGTCGCCGCGATGCTGTTCTTCGGCTACCTCGGCATGCGCCGGGTCAAGAGCAGCGACGACTTCGCGACGGCGCGCGGCGCCTACGGGCCGTTGTTCCTGGCTTTCGCGCTGACCGCGACCACCGCTTCCGGTGGCACCTTTCTGGGGATCCCGGCGCTCGGCTACGCCAACGGTTTCTCCGCGCTGTGGTACGCCGTCGCCTATCCGCTCGGCACCTATCTCGGGCTCATCGTCTGCCTGCGCGGCATTCGCCGCGCCGGTGCCGCCTTCGGCACGCGCTCGATGCCCGAGTACCTCGGCGATCGCTTCGATTCCGAGGCGTTGCGTATCTGCGCGGCTTTGTTTTCCATGCTGCTCCTGTTCTACCTTGCCGGGCAGCTGCTCGGTGGCGCGGTGATGTTCAACCGCATGATGGGCATCGACCTGTTTCCCGCCCTCGTCGTCACTGCCGTGGTGGTGATGGTCTACATCGTCATTGGCGGCGCACATGCAGACATCCTCACCGACGGCGTGCAGGGGGCGTTGATGCTGGCGCTGTCGGTAGCCATCATCGTGATGTTCGTGACCGGCTTCGGTGTCGACGGCGGACTGACCGCGGTGGTCGAGCGCCTGCGCGAGCAGGATGCCGCGCTGCTCGCGCCGCTGCACCCCACCCACCCGGTGCTGAACTCCCGCTGGGATGTCTTCGCGCTGTTCGTGCTCCACGTGCCGCTGGGACTGCTGCCGCACATCGGCAACAAGCTGTGGGCCTTGAAGAGCGATCGCGACCAGAACCGCTTCATTGTCTGGTCGTTCACCTTCGGCATGGTGCTGCCCATGATCACGCTGGGCGGGATCCTCGCGCGCGCCGTGCTCGGCGATGCGCTGCTCGCCGAGGGAGCAAGCCCCAACGATGCCATCCCCATGCTCTTCATCGCGACCTTGCCGGCCTGGCTCGCGGCGCTGATCGGCGCCGGCGTGCTTGCCGCCATCATGTCGACGGCCGACGGGCTGGTCGTCTCCACTTCGCAGATCTTCGCCAACGACATCTACCGCCGCTCGATCGTGCCACGCCTGCGCGTGCCGCCTGGCGAAGCCGCGGTCGATCGCATGGCGCTCAGGATCAGCCGTGTCGCAACCTTGATTGTCGTCGCGGGCGCCATCTGGCTCGCCTGGGTTTCGCAGACGATGAACGTGGCGCTGCTCATCGCGGCCGGTGTCGGCGGCATGGTGGCCGCGATCGCCGGCCCGATCTTCGCGGGTATCGTGTGGCGCGGGGCCACGCGGGCGGGCGCACTGAGTGGCTTTCTCGCCGGCGGACTGACCTTCATCGTGTTGAAGGCAGGCCTGCTCGATGCCGCCTGGTTCGACGGCGGCGTGTTCGAGGCCGCCGGCGGCTGGCTCGCCGCACAGGCGCCGAATGCGTTCTCCTGCGGCACCCTCGGGACACTCGCCTCGCTCGGCGTGACGGTCGCCGTGTCGCTGCTGACGACGCCGCCATCGGCCGCGCACCTCGCGCGCGTATTCGGCGACAGTACCGGCGAAGGCGTCGTCGCTGGCGCGCGCGCCGGCGGCCGGTGACGCGCATGGGCCATACCGAGTGTCGCGGGGACGCGGCTGACGCGACCGGCGCCGGACAAGCGCGCATTACGCGATAATCGATCGTGCCGCGCCGGCGCGCCAGCGCGCGGGCGACGGCACCAGGCCATACATGGGGAGAGCGAGACCTTGGACTACCAGTACATCACCGTCAGCAAGAACGATCACGTCACGCGCATCACGCTCAACCGGCCTGAAGTGCTGAACGCGATCAACCAGGAGATGCACGACGAACTGCAGCATGCCTTCGATGATTTCGCCCGCGACGACGCGCAGTATCTCGGCGTGGTTGCCGGTGCTGGCGAGCGCGCATTCAGCGCCGGCAGCGATCTCAAGTCGATCGCCCGGCGCGGGCGTCCCCACGATTACCCGGCGAGCGGTTATGCCGGGCTCATCGAACGCTACGATCTCGACAAGCCGCTGATCGCCGCAGTCGACGGTGTCGCCGCCGGCGGCGGATTCGAGCTTGCACTCGCCTGCGACATCATCCTCGCCACGCGGCGCTCGCGCTTCGGACTGCCGGAACCACTGGTCGGCGTCATCGCACTGGGCGGTGGCGTGCACCGGCTGGCGCGTCAGATCGGTCTCAAGCAGGCGATGGGGCTGATCCTCACCGGCGACCTGGTCGGCGCCGAAGAGGGCTACCGTCTCGGCTTCGTCACGGCGCTGGTCGAGAACGATGCGCTCGAAGTTGCCGTCGACGACTGGTGTCGGCGCATCGTGCGCTGCGCGCCCCTGGCCATTCGCGCCTCCAAGCAGAGTGTCATGCGTGGACTGGACGAGCCCGACCTCGCCAGTGCCATGCGCAACCAGGCGAGCTACCCGGCTTTCCGCGCCTGCTACGACTCGGCCGATCGCCAGGAGGGCGCAGTGGCCTTCGCCGAGAAGCGACCGCCGCGCTGGCAGGGGCGTTGAAGGCGGACAGGCAGGAGCGGGGAACCGCGTACGCGTCGTGCCGGTCGCAGGAACATGACCCGAATCGCCACACCATGCCGGTTTCTCGCGCTGCTTCTTCTCGTCGCCGGCGCGACGCCGTTGCTATCGGGAACCGCGCAGGCGGCCGGGTTCAGCGGTCTCGCCCGGGTCGAGGACGACGGCTCGTTGCGCATCGGTCAGCGCACGGTACGCCTGTGGGGCATCTACCTGCCGCCGACCGCCGACGACTGCCTGCGCAACCAGCGCCCGCTGCGCTGTGGCCCACGCGCGTCGCTGCTGCTCGAGCAGCACATCGCGGGATTCGTGCGCTGCGACGCGCGCGAGCGCGCCGCGGACGGTACGCTGCTCGCGACCTGCCACGCGAATTACTCGGCTTTCGATCCCGGTGAGGACCTCGCTGCCTGGCTGTTGCAGCAGGGTTGGGCCGTCGCGAGGCCTGAAGCGCCGTTCGAGTATCACACCTTCGAGCGCATCGCGCGCCGCAACGGGCTCGGCCTGTGGGGCTCTCCTTTCGCCGTGCAGCCATGAACTGTAAGCGCGGCCTGCGCCGACCCGCCGGCGCGTGAACGACGCCCGTCCGGGGAGCTACGTGGTGGTGCTCGCGGCAACCGCGCGGGCGACCTGTGAGGTCGGTCGCCTCGGTACCATCACGCTCACGCCCGGTTGGTACCTGTACGTTGGCAGCGCGTTCGGGCCCGGTGGCGTGCGCGCGCGCGTCATGCGACACCTGCGCCGTGACAAACCGCGGCACTGGCATCTCGATTACCTGGAGGCCGTGCTTGCACCACGCGAAGTGTGGTACACGCATGCGGCGCGGCGTTACGAGCACGTGCTTGCCACGGCGCTCGACACGCTCGGCGGTGTGCGCCCGGTGGCCGGCTTCGGCTGCAGCGATTGCGCCTGCAGTGCGCATCTGTTCGCGAGCCGCGCACGGCTCCGCGCGAGCCGCCTGGCCCGTCACGCGGGAGTTTCCCTGGAGGTGTGGTCGCCCCCGCTCGACGCGAGGGCAGCGGATCGGCTGCAGTGAGGCGCGCGGCCAGCGGACGTGTTGCCGCTGTCTATCGTGAGCAGCCTGCCAGGCGGTGTGCTGGTATGTCGCAGCAGCGGCAAAGCGCTGCGTGCGGCGCCGGCGATGGCGCCCGGCCGGTGTGTCCGGCAGCGCTGTGAAGCGGCGCGGACATGTGAAGCCACGCGGTGCGCCGCAGGGACGCACCGCGTGGCGCGGGCTCAGCGGCTTACCAGCGCGAGCCGCGCGAGCCGCCCGAGGGGCGCTCGCCGCGCGGGCGGGCCTGGTTCACCTTGATGTTGCGACCGCCCATGGCGGAGTCGTTGAGCGCCTTGATCGCGGCGTCGGCGGCACTGTTGTCGGCCATCTCGACGAACGCGAAGCCCTTCGACTGGCCCGAGAACTTGTCGGTAATCACGTTGACGCTGGCGACCTCGCCGTAGGTGGCGAAGGCGCTGCGCAGCTGGTCTTCCGTGACGCTGTACGGCAGGTTGCCGACATAGAGATTCATCATCATGCATTCCTCAAAACGTGTGTCGTTCGACTGTTGCGTCACTGCCGTGTCGACACACAGCCAGGCAGGGACGTGTTGCCAGTGGCCTGGCAATGGGAAATTGGTGTGCGTGCGGCGTCAACGGACGCCGCCACTGGCCTGGCGCGGGCGTCGCCGTGGCCGGCGCTTGCGTGGCCGTGCCGGGGCTTCGCCCTGCGGCTGGGCACTTGCGCGATGGCGGCCGGCGCCGTGACGAGCCTGCGCGGCGTCCGCGCCGGGGCGTGTCGCCGGCGTTGCCGCCGGCACGACGGGTGCGCGGCGTGCGAAGGCCGGCAGCGGTACCACCTCGATGTCGCGCTTGAGCAGGCGCTGGATATCCTTGAGATAGCCCTGTTCCTCGCGATCGACGAGCGACACGGCAATGCCGGATTCACCCGCGCGGCCGGTACGGCCGATGCGGTGGACGTAGTCCTCGGGTACGTTCGGCAGCTCGAAATTGACGACGTAGGGCAGGCGCTCGATGTCGAGTCCGCGCGCGGCGATGTCGGTCGCGACCAGCACGCGTACGCCGCCATCCTTGAAGCCGGCGAGCGCGCGCGTGCGTGCACTCTGGCTCTTGTTGCCATGAATCGCGGCGGCCTCGATGCCGGCGCGGAGCAGCTGCTCGGCGAGCCGGTTGGCGCCGTGCTTGGTGCGCGTGAACACCAGCACCTGGTGCCACTGGCCATCGTCGACGAGATGGACCAGCAGGTCGCGCTTGTCACCCTTGTCGACGCGGTAGACCTGCTGCGCGACGGTCTCCGCTGCGCTGTTGCTGCGCGCCACCTCGATCAGTGCCGGCCGGTCGAGCAGGCCGTCGGCGAGGCGCTTGATGTCGGCCGAGTAGGTTGCCGAGAAGAGCAGGTTCTGGCGCTCTTCAGGAAGCCGCGCGAGTACCTTGCGGATGTCGTGGATGAAGCCCATGTCGAGCATGCGATCGGCTTCGTCGAGAACGAGAATCTCGATCGCCGAGAGATCGACCGTTCCCTGGCCGGCGTGATCGAGCAGGCGGCCAGGGGTGGCGACGAGGACGTCGACGCCGCGGCGCAGCAGCTGGCGCTGCGGCTCGAAGCCGACGCCGCCGAAGATCACGGCAGTACGCAGGCGGCTGTTCTCGCCATAGGCCTGGAAGCTCTCGGCGACCTGGGCAGCGAGTTCGCGCGTCGGTGTCAGCACCAGTGCGCGCGGCTGCAGGCGGCTCTTGCCGCGCCGCGGGCGCTGTTCGAGCAGCTGCAGCATGGGCAGCGCGAAAGCGGCGGTCTTGCCGGTGCCGGTCTGCGCGCCGGCGAGAACGTCGCGACCTTCGAGAATAACGGGAATTGCCTGGGACTGAATCGACGTAGGCGTGGTGTAACCCTGCTGTGCGATGGCACGCAGGAGGTCGGCCGCAAGGCCGAGACGGGAAAACGGCATCAAGTGCTCCGGGTCGGGCCTCCCCCGGGCTGGGCGCGGGGCCGGTCAAGGCAGAGCGTAAAGGGTGGAACGAGCGAGGAGAGTCTTACCGGAAGGGGAGACGGCCGCGACGCCGAGGCAACGACCGGATGGTGCCTGGCGTGTGGGGAGTATAGACACAAGCCGTGCGGAAAGATAGCGCGCTGCACGGACCCGCGATGTCGAGGTCGGCGTGACATAATCCCCCGCTGCGCCGCAGGGGGCAGGGAACGTCACCGTCCGGCAGCATCGATACCGATTTGTAATCCACGAGCTCGACCGTCCCTGTCCACATGCGCCCGTCGCGTTCACACCGATCCGAGGGGCCGCGCGCGCAGGAGCCATTGTTCCGCCTGATCTGGCGGGCCTACGCGCGCGCGGCGCTGCTGCCGCTGCTATGCATCGAGGTGTTGCTGGTGCTGGTCTACCTGTGGACCAACAGCGCCATCCGCGATGCCAACGTCGCTTCGCTGCGTGATATCGCCGATCGTGACTTGCAGGCGATCACAACGCGCGAGGCGCAGACCATCGAACGGCGCCTGCAAGGTGTCGCGCAACTCGCGCGCGTGCTCCAGGCGGCCGCGCGCGATGCGGCGCTGCGGCCCGGGCCGGTGCCGCCCGCCGAGGCGGCACGCTACTCGATGGCGCCGAGCGGGGTCTATCACACGGTGCACGACGATGGCGGCGCGGCGGCGTTCTACAGCGCCATCACGACGGTCGGGCCAGCAGAGCGCTTGAAGCTCCAACAGCTCGCGCAGATCGATCCCGTGATGCGCTACGTGCACGACGCCGATCCGCTCGTCGTGCAGTCCTATTACAACACCCACGATTCGGCCAATCGCATCTATCCGTACTTCGATACGCTCGCGCAGTACGACACCTACCTCGATATCCCTCGCTACAGCTTCTATTACGCGGCCGACGCCGCGCACAACCCGACGCGTGGAGTCTCCTGGACCGATGCCTACGTCGACCCGGCCGGGCGCGGCTGGATGATCTCGGCGGTGGCCCCGGTCTACCGCGGGGATTTCCTCGAAGGCGTGGTCGGGCTCGACATCACCCTTGCGACGCTGGTCGCGCAGGTGCTCGATCTCGCGTTGCCCTGGCAGGGCTACGGCATGCTCATCGATCGGGGTGGCACCATCCTCGCGATGCCGCAAGCCGGCGAGCGCGATCTCGACATGCGCGAGCTCGGGGCCTACGAGTACGCCGAGGCGATTCGCGAAGAAGCACGCAAACCGGCCGAGTTCGAACTCGTGCAACATCTGCCCGATGTGGCCCGTGCCATCGAGGCCGGCGCCGCCGGTACGCGCCACCTGCAGCTCGCGGGCGGCCGCATCGCCACCTGGCAACGCATCGCCGCGACCGGCTGGACGCTGCTGACCTTCGTCGACGAAGCGCGTGTGTATGCCGAAGTGCTCGCGCTCGAGGCGCACTACGAGCAGGTGGGCTATCGGCTGATTGCGCTGATGGTGCTGTTCTACCTGCTGTTCTTCGGCTTTCTCTACCTGCGTGCGCGACGCATGGCGCATGCTATCGCCGAGCCGCTCGAGCGCTTCAGTGCGTTGGCACGCGCGGTGGGTGACGGCCATTACGATCAGAGCGTACCGGCGTCGGGCGTGCGCGAGCTCGACGACGCGGGGCAGGCGCTCGCCAGCATGGGCCACCACCTCGGCGAGGCGGTCGAGCGCTTGTCGGAAGCGAAGCGCCAGGCGGAGGAGGCGAACGACGCCAAGTCCCGTTTCCTCTCGCAGATGAGCCACGAGCTGCGTACGCCGCTCAATGCGATCTGCGGCTTCGCCCAGCTGCTCGACATGTCGCGCGGCCGCATCGCCCCCGAGTTGCACGAATGCATCGACGACATCCGCGAAGGCGGCCGGCACCTGCTCGATCTGATCAGCCAGCTGCTCGACCTCTCCCTGATCGAGACCGGTCGCCTGCAGCTCGCACCGGAGGACGTCGATCTCGATGCGCTGGTACGCCGTACCACTGCTTCACTCGAACCGCTGATGGCGGCGCGTGCGATCGACGTCACGTTCACGCCTGCGCTGCCATCGGCGCAGGTGCTGGTGAGCGCCGACCCGGTACGCGTGCGCCAGGTGCTGGTCAACCTGTTGTCGAACGCCGTCAAGTACAACCGCGACGGTGGCAGCATCCGCATCAGTGCGGCGCGCGTGCGCGCGGGCCGCGCGCGGGTCACGATCTCCGACGAGGGGCCGGGCGTGCCCGACGCCGCGCGCGAGTGGATCTTCGAGCCGTTCCATCGCCTCGCCAGCAGCAACCAGGTCGAGGGTGCGGGTATCGGGCTCGCCATCTGCCGCTCGTTACTCGCGGCCATGGGCGGACGTATCGGCGTCGAAGCCGGTGACGGCGGTGGCGCGTGTTTCTGGTTCGAACTGCCGGTGGTGCGCTGCGCGGGCGCGGGCGGCGTGCGGAGCGCGGCCGGCCCTGCGGGCGCCACCGGCGCGCCCGGCGGCGCCGCCTGAGACCGAAGCTCAGACGCCGCGTCGGCCGCTCGCGGCGCCGTCGGGATGCAGGCTCTCGTGTGCGCTGGTGCGCGTCATCATGCGTGCGAACCAGGCGTTGACGTTGAGCAGGCCGTTGTCGACCGGCTGGCCGACGCCCTCGCCAAAGTCGAGCGCACAGTAGAGGATGATGTCGGCTAGCGTGAAGCGCTCGCCGCAGATCCAGCTGCGTCGTCCCATCAGGCCGTCGAGCCAGGCGAGCTTCTCCTGCACGATGGCGGCGAGGCCCGGCGCCGCTTCGGGCAGGCAGTGCATGCGGTCGCGGAAGATCTCGAGGCCCACCGAGTAGCGGAAGGCGTTGTAGAGATTCTCGGTGATGTTGAGCTCGATGCGCCGCTGCCACATGCGATGCTCGGCTTTCTCCAGTGGCGTGGTGCCGATCAGGGCCGGTGCGGGGTGGAGGTCTTCGAGGTATTCGCAGATGGCCACGGTCTCGGCGATGCAGGTGCCATCGTCGAGCACGAGGCTCGGCAACTGCCCGCCGGGATTGCGCTCGGTATACGGCGGGCGTCGATTCTCGGCGGCGAGGATGTCGACCTCCTCGAAGGGAACGTCGAGGCCTTTCTCGAGCAGGAACATGCGCACGATGCGCGGGTTGGGACCGAGGGAGTTGAGCAGTTTCATGCGGCGCTACCGGGCTGGGTGTGGCGCGATTCTACGCCACGCGCAGCGGTGTGCCGGGCGCTTCGACCGCTCAGGCCACCAGCCCCTGGGCGCGCTCGAACATCGGTAGCACACTGCGTGCGTTGTTCTCCCAGATCGGGTCGTGCCGCTGGCCCTTGCGATGCAGCTTGACGTTGAGACAGGCGATGCAGGCGAGGCGGTAGTTGGCGAGCGCGTGGTACCAGGGGATGTCCGCGCCGTCGCTGCCGCGCGCGGCGGTGTAGAGCGCGGTGATGCGTGCCCCGGACGGTGGGTGCAGCGGCATCCAGCCGGGCGTCCACACCGTGCTGTCGGCGATCATGAGCAGCCAGCCGAGATCGAGCAGCTGGGCGCCGATGCCGGAGAGTTCCCAGTCGATCACCCCGCGCAGACGCGCGCCGTCGTAGAGGCAGTTGCCGGGCTGGTAGTCGCCGTGGAAGAGGCCGACCGGGGCGCCGTCCGGCAGCGTGTCGAGCAGTGCGCGCTCGGTCGCCTCGGCGGCCGTGATCCAGGCAGGCTCCGGCGCCTGGGCGTAGATGCGCTCCCACCGCGTGATCTCGTCGGCGAGTGCGACCGGCGCCTCCCAGTCGGGCAGGCGCGCCTGCCAGTCGAAGGCGTGCAGCGCGGCAAGTGTTTCGACCGCCTGCGTCCAGTAGTGTTCGCAGGTCGGCTGGTCGCGCGGCACGCCGGGCGCCGGATCCCAGACGAAGAACGTGTGTCCCGGCAGGCGCTCCATGACGATGAACGGCAGTCCGAACCACGGGTTGGTTTCGTCGTCGCGCGCGAACGGCACGGCGGGTACCGGCAGGCCGTCGGCCTTCAGCGCACGCAGCAGCGGCGCCTGGCGGTAGACGTCGGTGTTGCCGCGACGACGCACGCCGCGCGGCGGCAGCTTGATCACGTATTTCCCCGTGGTGCCGCCTGCTTCGCGAACCGCGAACAGGAAGGTGAGTCCGGCGTGGCCGTCGGATTCCTGCAGGTCGGCGAGCCGCGCCCCGGCGCCGAACTCGTCGTGGACGAAGCGTTCCAGTCCCGTGCGGACCTCGTCGAGATGCACCGTGTCGATCTCCTGCCGTTGTTGCCGGGGACATTCTAGCCGCCTGTCCGTGGCCGGCTATCGCGGCAGCCTCGCCTCTGCTACGGTGAGGCGACGCCGGGGGAGGGCGCTTACCGTATGAGCCGAATCGATCGCAGGCGCTTCCTGCGCCGCGCGCGCAACACCGCGGGTGGTGTCGTCGCCGGCCTGCTCGCTGGCAGTGGTCGGCCGGTACACGCCACCGACACCACGCGCATGCAGGGCGGACCGGCGCGGCCCTACGGCGAACGGTCGCGGTTCGAGAAGCTGGTGCGCTGGATCACGCCGGCCCGCTATCCGACCAGTACCGCATCGTGGACACCGTTGGCCGGGCTCGATGGCGTGGTGACGCCTTCGGCGTTGCACTACGAGCGCCATCATGGCGGCGTACCGGATATCGACCCGCATGCCCACCGCCTGCTCGTGCACGGGCTCGTGACGCGCCCGCTCGAGTTCACACTCGAGGCGTTGCGGCGTTTCCCGCAGGTGGTGCGCCTGTGTTTCCTCGAATGCTCCGGGAACGGTTACCGTGAATGGACCGGGCCGGGCGGCGCCGACGTGCAGCAGACCCACGGCCTGACCTCGTGCAGCGAGTGGACCGGCGTGCGCCTCGCCGACGTGCTCGCCGAATGCGGTGTCGGGCCCGCGGCGCGCTGGGTGCTCGCGGAAGGTGCCGATGGCGCGGCCATGACGCGCTCGATTCCCCTCGCCAAGTGTCTCGACGATGTCATCCTGGCCTATGCACAGAACGGCGAGGCACTGCGCCCGGAGCAGGGCTACCCGCTGCGCCTGCTGGTCCCCGGCTACGAGGGCAGCATCAGCGTGAAGTGGCTGCGCCGACTCAAGCTCGGCGAGCAGCCCTGGTACACGCGCGAGGAGACCGCCAAGTACACCGACCTCATGCCGGACGGCAGTGCCCGCGAGTTCAGCTTCGTGATGGAGGCGAAATCCGTGATCACGCAGCCCTCGCCGGGGGGCGAACCGCTCGCAGCGGGCTTCCACGAGATTCGCGGGCTGGCCTGGTCGGGGCGCGGGCGCGTGACGCGCGTCGAGGTGAGTTGCGACGACGGGGCGACCTGGCAGGACGCGACCCTGCACGGGCCGGTCCTGCCCGTGTGCCATACCCGTTTCACGCTGCCGTGGCGTTGGGACGGCGCCGCGACGGTGCTCGCGAGCCGCTGCCACGACGAGACCGGCTACGTGCAGCCGACGCGCGAAGCGCTGCGCGCGGTGCGCGGCGATCATTCCTTCTATCACTACAACGGCATCCAGCGCTGGCGTGTCGATGCCGCGGGACGGCTGTTCAATGTCTGAGGCGATGGAGCGGAAGCGGCAGGTCGCGGCCGCACGGCGCGTGCGCGACGAGCGGCGTGGCGCGCCTGCGGGCCACGCGTGGTCCGTGCTGCGCGCCGCGATCGTCGTGGTGAACGCGCTGCTGGCCGTCGCGTTCGCCGCGGTGGCGGCGGCCGGCGAGACGGCTGCGGCACCGCGCTTCGGTCTCGGCAGTGCCGCCGATGACGCGCGCATGGCTGCGTGGGACATCGCCATCGACGCCGCTGGCGCGAGCCTGCCAGCGGGGCAGGGCAGCGCACGCGACGGCGCCTCGATCTATGCCGCGAAGTGCGCTCACTGCCATGGCGCGAGCGGTCGCGAGGGACCCGATCCGCCGCTGGTCGGCGGTGCGGGCTCGCTGGATGGCGACGCGCCGATGCAGACCGTCGGCAGCTACTGGCCATACGCGACCACGATCTACGACTACGTCCACCGCGCCATGCCGTTCACCGCGCCGGGCTCGCTCGCACCCGACGAGGTCTACGCGCTGACCGCCTTCCTGCTCCACGCCAACGGCATCATCGCGGCCGATACCGTGCTCGACCGCGACAGCCTGCCGGCCGTGCGCATGCCCAATCGCGGCGGCTTCGTGCCCGATCCGCGGCCGGACGTGCCGTGAGCGCGCACCATGTGTCCTGACGCGCCCTGACCATTCCGACGGAGGAAGTACGCCATGCCCCATGTCCATCTCGCCCGCGCCTGCGCTGCCGTCACGATCGCCGCTGCCAGTTTCGGCGCCGTGGCGCACGGTATCCACGGCGGCAGCGCACAGCTTGAGGCCTACAATAACGATCGCACCATCGCCGCGCAGGTCTACGGGGGGCTGCACGAGGACAGCGGCGAGGTGCGCATCAGCTTCCACGGCAACATCGCCTTCGAGATCGAGTCACCGCGCGGCGTGAAAGTGTTCGTCGACCCCTGGCGCAACGATATCACCGGCATGTACCCACCGTGGTACGTGCGCGACATGCCCAAGGTACGCACCGACATCGCGCTGGTCACCCATGCGCATTTCGATCACGACGCGGTCGATCGTCTGCAGGCGGACATGGTGATGGAGCGCATGGCAGGGACGTTCCGCCTCGCCGACGTCAAGATCACCGGCATCGCCGAGAAGCACGTGTGCGAAACCCAGGGCACGGTGCCGTATCGCGATCTCGTCAAGCATTTCATCGACCAGGATCCGTGTCCGCCGAACGAGACGCTGCAATGGAACAATTCGCTGTACGTCATCGAGACCGGCGGCCTGCGCATCCTGCACTGGGGTGACAACCGCCAGAACCCCCCGGAACGCGTATGGGAGATGATTGGCGACGTCGACGTGGCCATCCTGGCGGTCAGCGACGACGGTCATATCCTGAGCCCGAAGTGGGCCGATGTCGTGATGGAGAAGACGCGCGCCAAGGTCGTCATCCCCGGCCACTATTTCGTCGAGGGCGTGAATATTCCCGGTGCCTTCGGGCTCGAATCCGCCGCGCAGTGGGTTGCCACGCACCCGCATACCCTGCTCGACAGCGGCAGTATCACGTTGTCGCCGGCGTCGATTGCGGACTACGAGCAGCACGTGATGTATTTCGGCGACCACGTGGCCTTCGAACCAGGCGGCAAGCTGCCGGCAGGCGACGGAAAGTTGCCGGAGGTGCCGCCACCGGCGCGGGCCTGGGAGCGTTTTGCACCGCAGCGCTGACGCATGGTCACGACTGCTCCCGAAGCGACTGGCGCGGAGCGCAGCTACCTTGTCGGGCTGGTCGTCTTCATCTGCATCGTGACCCTCTTCGAGGGTTACGATCTGCTCATCATCAACCTCGCGCTGCCCTATCTCGGCACCGATTTCGGTGCCGACTCGAAGACGCTCGGCAACGCGGTCGGGTTGATCAACATCGGCACCATCCTCGCCTTCATCCCGGTGCGGCTCGCCGACCGCTACGGCCGACGCCCCGTGTTCCTGTGCGCGGTGGCCGGCTACACGCTGTTCACGCTGCTCTCGGCATGCTCGGTCGGCCTCTACGATTTCGTTGCCTACCAGTTCATCGCGCGCATGTTCATGGTCACCGAGATCGGCGTCGGCGCCATCATTCTCACCGAGGAGATGCCGGCGCGCTGGCGCGGCGCCGCGGTCACGCTGATGTTCGCCCTGAGTCTTTCCGGAGGCATCCTCGGCTCGGCCATCTTTCCGTTACTGGTCGACCTGCCGCTCGGCTGGCGCACGCTCTACGTGGTCGGCGGCTGCACGCTGCCGGTGCTCGCGTGGTACTGGCCGCGGCTGCGCGAGACGCGGCGCTTCGGTGCGATGCCGCCGGCGGCGCCCGGCACCGGTGCGCTCGGCGAGTGGTGGCGGGCGCTGCGCGAGGTGCTCGCGCGGCCCTACCGCAAGCGCGTGCTGGCCGGCGCAACGGTGTGGTTCACGGTCAATGCGTGGAGTTCGAGCTGCCTGTTCTTCTTCGCCTACTACGTGACCAACGAACGCGGGTGGGCGCCGGCTGCGGTCAGCCAGGCGCTGACCCTCGGCTACTCGCTCGCCATCGTCGGTTACGCAACCGCGGGGCCGATGCTGGACCTCGCGGGCCGACGTCTCACCGCCACGCTCTATTTCTCGCTCGGCGCGATCGCGGCGGTGGTCTGTTTCACCGCGCAGTCGGCCGTCGTCATTACCGTCGCCTACTGCGTGGTGCTCGGCATGCACGCGGTGTGGCCGATCGCGGCGACCATCACCAGCGAGATCTTTCCGACCCAGATTCGCGGTACCGCCAACGCCGTGGTCAACAACCTGCTCGGGCGCACTGGCATGGCACTCGCTCCTGCCATCGTCGGCGCCCTGTCGGCGTCGCTCGGCGCGGTTGGCCCGGCGGTCGCGGTGGTTGCCCTGATTCCTTTCGTCTGTTTGCCTATCATCCTGGTAACGGTCGCCGAGACGCGCGGCCGTGAACTCGAGCAGATCGCCTCGTGAGGGGCGGGGAGGTCGCAACATGAACTACGAACGAATTCGCGTGAAACCACGCACGGCGGCGATTGGCGCCGACATCGACGGCGTCGACCTCGAGCATCTCGACGACATCACGTTCGCCGAGATCCGCCGTGCCCTGCACGAACACCTGGTGGTGTTCTTCCGCGGGCAGCAGCTCTCCCCGGCCGGTCACAAGGCGTTCGCGGCACGCTTCGGCGACATGGAGGTGCACGAGGTGTTCCGTCCCTACGACGGGCATCCCGAGATCTCGGTGCTCGAGCACGATGCCGAGCGCCCACCGATCAGCGACAGCTGGCACTCGGATGTGACCTACCGCCCACGGCCGGCGCTGGTCTCGATCCTTCACGCGCGGCACATCCCGCCGGTCGGCGGCGATACCTTGTGGCTGAGCGCGGTCGCTGCCTGCGAGGCGCTGTCGCCGCCGCTGCGCGAGTTTCTCGCCACGCTGCATGCCGAGCACGATTTCCTGCAGGCCTACGGCGGCTACTTCATGAAGCAGACCGACGGCCTCGAGCGCATCGAGCGCGCGCGGCGCGAGACGCCGCCAGTGACCCATCCGGTCGTCATCGAGCACCCGGTCACCGGCCGCCCGGTGCTCTACGTCAACCCGACTTTCACCGCACGCATCGTCGAACTCGCGCCGGCCGAGTCACGCGCGCTGCTCGAGATGCTTTTCGCGCACCTGCTCAAGCCCGAGTTCCAGGTGCGCCTGCAGTGGCAGGTGGACGACGTTGCAGTGTGGGACAATCGCGCGACCCAGCACTACGCGACCGGCGACTATTACCCGGCACTGCGGCGCATGCACCGCATCACCGTGGGTGGCGACCGGCCGCACGCGCTGACGACGGCGCCGGCGCCGCGGGCGCGCGCCGCGGGCTGACAGCGATCGTGGAGGCGTGTTGCCCGGCGAGCGCACATCCAGGGAGAGAACGATGAAAAGAAGAGGCTTCCTCGTCGCGGCCACGCTGGCCGCCGTCATGCTCTGCGGCGATGTCGCGGCGGCCCCCGGGGTCGGCAAGGTCGTCATCGTCACCGGCAGTACGATGCGGCAGGCGGCCGACGGCACACGCACGACGCTGGCCCGGGGCGATCGCGTATTCGAGCAGGACCGCATCACGACCGCGGCCGATTCATCCATCTTTCTGCGCTTCGACGACGACACCCGCTTCACGCTCGGCCCGCGCACGGAATTCGTCGTCGACCAGGTCAGGGACGACGACGAAGGATTGTTCAGTGCCTCCATCCTGCGCGGTGCATTCCGCTTCGTCACCGGCCTCATCGCCAAGAAGCGTGCCGGCGCGATGCGCGTGCGGACCGGCGTGGTCGCGACCATTGGTATCCGTGGCACCACCGTCGGCGGCGAGGTCGAAGGGGAGTCGGCCACCATCGTGCTGCTCGAGAGCGAGGACCCGGGTACGCCCTCGGCAATCGAGGTCGGTAACGACTTCGGCAGCGTGGTCATCGACCAGCCCGGCTACGGTACCCGCGTGCCGGACGCGCACAGCCCGCCGTCGCCGCCCGAGCGCATGACGCTGCGCGCGGTCGACAACCTCGTGCGCAATATCACCAACATCCAGCGCAGCGTCGCACCGCGCCCGATGATGCCGCGCTGACCCTGCGCGTGCGGTTCCTCCGGCCGCGGCCTCCGCCGCGAGCGGGGTTCGCGCGGCATTGCTCGCTGGCGCCCGCCCGCGCTGATGTGCGCCCGCGTGGCGTCGCAGCGGACTTGCACCACAGTTGCACCAGAAACTGGCATTCGCTCGATCCTTTGCTTACACTCCACGTTAGCAACCGACCCTAACTTACGGAATTTACGTGATGAGCAAGCACAGCATCTCCCTGGCGGCAGCGGCGCTGCCCGCTTTTTTCCTGGCCGCCCAACCGGTGCTCGCGAGCGAAGACGAGCACGAACTGATCGAGCGCGTGTGTAACCGCGAAGACTTCACCGGGTGCCTGAACGGCGTCTCGAGCTCGGTCACCAACGGCGCCGGGCTGCGCATGAGCGGCAGCGCGCTCGACGACGTCGCACGCGAGCGTGCCGGCAAGACCGTCGGCGCCAACGGCGATACCCAGGCAGCCAGCCTGCCGGGCCAGACGGGGCTCAACGCCGGCGATGGCATGGCCGGCAGCGTGTTCGGCCTCTGGGGCAGCTACTCCTACAACGACTTCGACTCCGATTTCGTCTTCCAGGGCAACTCGCTCGCCTACGATGCCGACGCCCACAACGTGCTGGCCGGCTTCGACCGCCTGTTCGGCAACCGCTACCTGCTCGGTGTGGCCTTCGGCTACCAGTGGCTCGACACCAACACGCGCTTCAACGGTGGCGGCCAGGAGAGCGATGGCTTCACCGTGGCGCCCTACGCGGCGGTGCTGCTCACCGACATCTTCAGCATCGATGTCTCCGGTGGTTACTCCGCGCTGGAGTACGACCAGGACCGCATTTCACCCGCCGACGGTACCAGCATCGAGGCGAGCTTCGATTCCGATCGCTGGTTCGTGGCAACCAACCTGAATGCCTTCCTGCCCGTCGACCGCTTCATCTTCGGTGCCAAGGTGGGTTACCTCTATACCGAAGAGGACCAGGACAGCTACCTCGAGACGGGCAGCGTGGCGAGCGGCAACGCCGGCCTGTTGCGCACCGTGACCAGCCGCAACATCGATCTCGAGCAGCTCGTGGTCGGCGGCGAGATCGCCTACGACGCCGGCAACCAGTTCGAGCCCTTCTTCGTCGCCGAGTACCGCAACGACCTGAGCCGCAGCAACGGTAACGCCGCGGGCGGCCTGCCGGGCAACTTCACCGCCGTGCAGAACAGCGACGACGACGAAGTGCAGCTCACCTTCGGCCTGCGCTATTTCACGACCTGGGGCGTGACCTCGAGCTTCGAGTACCAGCGCGTCGAGGGTCGTTCCGACTTCGACAGCGACCTGTTCATGTTCACGCTGCGCGCAGCGCTCTGATCGCGCGCCGCCCATCGCCTCCGGTCTGACCCGCCCGCGCTCGCGCGGGCGGACTTCTCCCCAATGGGGTCAGACCCCTGTGGATAATTCGTCCACCGTGGGGTCAGACACCTGTGGACAACCGGGGGCGGCGAAGCTCCCTCAGGCGCGGACCTTGGTCAGCCAGCGGGTCACGTTGTGCCTGTGGGTGTCGAGATAGCTGCCCGGGCCGAAGAACTTGTCGTAGAAGCCGGTCTCGAGTCGGTGGGCCTGAGTGTAGTAGCGCACGAAGATGCTCGGCACCGTGCCCGGGAACTTGCCATAGGTGGCATAGATGTACTCCGCGGTGGCGACCACGCAGTCGATCAGGTCCTTGCTCGGCCGCGTGGCCGTGGCCTTGGTCGCGGCGTTGTCGCGGAACGGGCCGGCAGTCTTCGCATCGTAGGCGCCGCCGGGGCCGAACTTGAGCTCGAGGAAGGCCTCCACTGCGCTGCGCATGTCCGGGTAGTGCGGCGGAGAGAAGGCCTGGTAGAGACCTTCGATACCGAGCGGGTTGGGCACGCCCCAGCCCTCCTTCTTCTCGAACGCGAAGCCGAGCCCGGGCTCGCCGGCCTTGGCGGCCGCACCCATCACGCTGAACGGGCTGACGCCGGAGTAGAACCAGCCGCCGAGGCCGAGCGGTTGCAGGGCGAGCGCCATGTTGTGGCCCATCACACCCATCTCGACCGCGCAGGTGGTCAGCAGGTACTGCTCCATGTAGGACAGCGGGTACTTGCGCTGCGGATCGATGAGGCCCAGATCGAAGAAGCGCTGGAGATCGCCGGCCGGGCGGCCTTCGAGGTCGTCGAAAGTCGTGTAGCCGGAGCCGGCGGCGATGAACAGGAAGTCGAGCATCTGCTCGGACACGTTGCCGACCGGGATGAACAAGGTCGAACCCGGCGTGTTGCCGTTCCAGAAATTGTGCGCGCTGTAGTGCGGCGCTTCGCGCGGCGGGTCGATGCGGCGATCGGACAGTTTGCGCGTGTGCGCGCCGACCATCGCGATGAGCTGCTCGGCTTCGCTCATCGCAGCGTCGTCCCAGCGCGTGTCGCCGTCGGCATTGCGGGTGGAGACGTAGTAGGTGCCATCGTCCTGCGTATAGAAGAGATCCGTATTGCCGATGCCGGCAGCCACCGGCAGCGTGCGGCCGGTGTAGCGCACCGCGTAATCGCACAACCCCTCCTGCCCGGCGGTGAAGGGGATGCCGTGATGCCAGCCGGACACACCCAGGCCGGCTGCGACGAGCATGGCACGCTCGAAGTCGTCGAGCGGTGTCGGTGGCAGCTCGGATTTGTAGGCGAGCGGTCCGTGCGGGATCTCCATGCCCCAGCCGAAGCGGCGTGAGCGCCGGCCGTAGAGCGCATCGAGCAGCGGGAAGCGCTTCACCTCGCCCAGCAGCTTGTTCCATTCCGAGACATCGGACGGCGCCGTGCGCGCGGTCTCTGCCGCCACGCCGGCGCCGCTGCGCCCGAGGGCGACGGCCGCGAGCCCGGACAGGTACATGAAGGCACGGCGCGAGAGGCCGGCGCGTGCGCGATCGTTCATGGGCATTTCCCCCTCGTGGCGGTGACGGGCGGCGTGCGCGCCGGTTGACCCGGGCGGCACGCGCCGCCGATGTTATGCGCGCGGGCGGCACGAGCGAAAGTCGCCGCGTTGCTTGCAGCGCTTGGGGCGACCGGCTTCGATGGCCGACAATTGCGCCGCGCGGGGCACATCGCACCCGCCATCGTCATCCGTCAGCAAGAGGCCAGTCCGTGGAAGCATCGCAGCACAACTCCTTCAAGATCATGATGAACGAGGTCGTCGATTACGGCAGCTGCTGCGAGTGTGGTGCCTGCGTGCTGGCCTGCCCGCACAACGTCATCGAGTACATCGACGGCAAACCGCAGCAGACCGCCAAACCCGACGCGCCGTTCGATTTCTGCGGTGTCAGCGAAGGCGCGGGCTGCGACGTGTGCGCGGCGGCCTGCCCGCGACTATGGCCGCGCGAGACACACCTGCGCGATGTCACCTTCGGCGATGAGCGCGGCTTCGAGGACATCTTCGGCGTGTTCCGCCATATCTTCGTCGCGCGCACGCGGCGGGCCGACATCGCCGCGGCGGGCCAGGATGGTGGTGTCGTCACGGCGCTGCTCACCTGGGCGCGGGAGCAGGGCCACATCGACGGCGCGATCGTATCCGGCGTCGGCGCCGATGATGCGCCGTGTTTTCCGACCCCGAAGGTTGCGACCAGCGTCGACGCGATCAAGGCGAGCGCCGGCAGCTGGTACACCTATTGCCCGAACGACCTGGCTCTCGCCGACGCCGCGGCGCAAGGGCTCGAGAAGGTCGGCTTCGTCGGCGTACCGTGCCAGATCACACCGCTGCGCAAGATGCAGTACATCGACCCGGCCTTCCTGGTCACGGCGAAGAAGAAGCCCAAGATCGTCAACCGACAGCGCGAACATCTGCGCGGGCCGGCCGAGCGCGTTGCTTTCAGCATCGGCCTTTTCTGTACCGAGGTGTTCCGCCCGGAACTGATGACCGAGCGGATCGAGCGCGACATGGGCATCCCGCTCAGCGAGGTGCGCCAGTTCAACGTCAAGGGCGAGGTGCTGATCTACCAGCGCAATGGCGACATCGCGCGTATTCCGCTGGCCGAGGCGATGGCCGAGTACCAGCGCCCCGAGTGCCGCCACTGCGGCGATTTTTCTGCCGAGCTGGCCGACATCGCGTGCGGCGGGGTCGGTACCGATCGTGCCACCATCGTGGTGCTGCGCACGCAGCGTGCGGTCGACATCTGGCGCGCATTCGAAGCGAGTGGCGAAGTCGAGGTCGAGCCCATCGCGGCCAACAAGCGGGCCTGGAACATCCTGTTGCGTCTCGCACGGCGACAGCGCGAGCGTGTACCAGCCGGGCCGCCCAACAGTGGCACCGCGGCGGGGCTCGGCCAGTACGCGCCGCGCGAGGCGGCCGACAGCGCGGTGGCGCGCCTGGCTGGCAGCGCCAAGTCGCCGGAAGAGACCGCTGCCTGCCTCGAGGCGGCATACGGCGCCGAGGCGCGCCCGCAGGAGGTTGTCGCCTACATCGCCGGGGCGCCGATTCCGGGCGATCCGGGCGACCCGGCGCCCGGTGAGAAGCGCCGTCTGCCGCCGCCGCCCGGCGCCGCAGCGGGCGGCGCACCGCCGGGTTGGGGCGAGGCCTGAGTAACGGAACGCCCGGTGACCGGCGGCGTCCTACTGGCGAGTGCGCGACGGCGAATGTTATTCGAATCAGTTATAAGCATATTCGAGATTGCTATATGCGGTCACAGCGATTACCTTGTGACGCGTGCCGGCACCAGCCGGCCCTGGTGGAGGGGAGAACCACGTGGCGAGAAACTGGCGCCGCTGCCTGACCATCGTCCTGCTCGCGACAGCGGGCAGCGGGGCGGCGGCTGACTACACGGTCCGCGATTACGCCATCCCGGAAGCGCTGACGGCGACACCCGGCGACCCGGACCGCGGCGCCGCGATCGTGGTCGATCGCGGCCGCGGCAATTGCCTGAGCTGCCACGCCGTGCCGCTCGATGCCGAGTTCTTCGGCACCACCGGCCCGACCCTTGCCGCGGTCGGCGCACGCCTGAACGCGGGCCAGCTACGTCTGCGACTGGTCGATCCGAAGGTCATCAACCCCATGACCATGATGCCGGCTTATCACAAGACCGCAGGGCTCTACCGGGTCGCGCCCGAGTACGCCGGCAAGCCCATCCTCAGCGCGCAGGAGATCGAGGATGTCGTCGCCTTCCTCGCCACGCTGAAGTGAACCCTGCAGCCGTGCTCGTTCCCCGAGATGAAGAGAATCCAGCCATGCCCGAACCTGTCTCCCATTGCCGCGGGTTGACCCGCCGCCGCCTGCTCGAGCAGGCGCTCGCCGCCTGCGGCTGCCTGGCTGCAGGCCTCGCTTTCGCCGACGACGCCGCGCGTGCCGCGGCAGCGCAGGCCGCCATCGACGCCATCGTCGGCGATCGCGGCGTTGCCGACGGTGAACTCGAGCTGACCACGCCGGCGATCGCCGAGAACGGCAACACGGTGCCGATCGCGGTCGCCGCCGGCGGACGTTTCCGCGGCGACACCTACGTCAAGGCCATTCACGTCTTCGCGGTCGAGAATCCGACACCGGAGGTGGTGAGCTTCCATTTCACGCCGCAGAGCGGGCTCGCGCAGGTCTCGACTCGGATCCGGCTCGCCAAGACGCAGCAGGTCGTCGCCATCGCGGAGCTGTCCGACGGCCAGGTATGGCGCACCGCGAACGAGGTCAAGGTCACCATCGGCGGCTGCGGCGGCTGACGGGCGGAGGATTACGAAGATGGACAAGCCACGCGTCAAGGTGCCGAAGAAGGTCAAGGCCGGCGAGCCCTTCGAGGTCAAGGTGCTCATTTCACACAAGATGGAATCCGGCCAGCGCGTCGACGAGGCGACCGGCCAGAAGATTCCGCGCATGATCATCAACCGCTTCGAGGCACGCCTCGACGGCGAGCTGGTGTTCAGCGCGACGCTCTACCCGGCGGTCTCGGCCAATCCCTATCTCGCGTTCCACGTCGTTGCCGAGAAGAGTGGCGAGCTCAGCTTCAAGTGGCTCGACGACAGCGGCGACACCGCGACCGCCACGGCCAAGGTCGCAGTCGGCTGATGCGCATGCTGCCCCGTCCCGCACTGGTGGCCGGTCTGCTGGTGGCCGGGATCGGCTGGGCGGTTGCGGGCGAGTGGGGTGCCTACGAAGTCGACGGGCGCCGCAGCGGTTACACCTACGCGGCGGCAGAAACGCGCGCCATGCAGGACGACGAGTTCGAGAACGCCGGGCTGCTGTGGGTCGAGAAGGGCGCCGAGCTGTGGTCGCAGGCGGACGGTGCGGAAGGTCAGAGCTGCCAGGACTGCCACGGCGACGCCACCGAGAGCATGCGCGGCGTTGGCGCGCGCTACCCGGTCTACGCCGAAGAACGCGGCAAGCTGATCAACATCGAGCAGCGCATCAACCAGTGCCGCAGCGAGCGCATGCAGGCTGAGCCGTGGCGCTGGGAGAGCGAACCGCTGCTCGCGTTGACGACCTATGTTCGTCACCAGTCACACGGCATGGCGGTGAGCCCCGTGATCGACGGCCCGGCGGCGCCATTCTTCGAGCAGGGCAAGACCTTCTACACCACGCGGCGCGGCCAGCTCGATCTCGCCTGCGTGCACTGCCACGAGATGAACAGCGGCAACATGCTGCGCGCGCAGCGGCTTTCGCAGGGCATGTCGAACGGGTTTCCGACCTACCGCCTGAAGTGGCAGGGCGTTGGTTCCCTGCACCGCCGCATCCGTGGCTGCAACGAGGACGTACGTGCCGAGCCCTACGCACCCGGCAGCGATGAATACGTCAACGTCGAGCTCTACCTCGCCTGGCGGGCGCGCGGCCTGCCGGTCGAAACGCCGGCGGTACGCAACTGATGCTCGATCGGCGTCATTTCCTGCAGGCCGCGATGGCGCTCGCGACGGGGGCGCCGCTGCTGGCCAACCCGCTGCGGGCCTTTGCGCAGCAGCGCCTGACGCAGGAGTCCCTGCTTGCCTTCGAGCCGCTTGGCCAGGTCACCCTGCTGCATCTCACCGATATCCATGCGCAGCTCGTGCCCTTGTGGTTTCGTGAACCCGCGGTCAACGTCGGCGTCGGCGAGGTCGCCGGCCTGCCGCCGCACCTGACCGGGGCGGCGATGCTCGCGCACTACGGTATCGAGCCCGGCAGCGCCCTCGCCTACGCGCTCTCGAGTACCGACTTCACCGCGCTCGCGCGCGCCTACGGTCGTGTCGGCGGGATCGATCGCATCGCCACCCTGGTGGCTGCGATTCGCGCCGCACGCCCCGACAACACCTTGCTGCTCGATGGCGGCGACACCTGGCAGGGCTCCTATACCGCGCTCGAGAGTCGGGGTGCCGACATGGTGCGGATCATGAACGCGCTCGGCGTCGATGCCATGACCGCGCACTGGGAGTTCACCTACGGTGACGAGCGCGTGCGCGAACTCATCGACAGTCTCGACTTCCCGCTGCTCGCCGCCAACGTGTTCGACACCGAGTGGGACGAACCGGTGTTCGAGTCGACCGCCTTCTTCGAGCGTGGCGGCGTGAAGGTGGCCGTCATCGGCCAGGCCTTCCCGTACACTCCGATCGCCAATCCACGCTACAAGATTCCCGCGTGGTCGTTCGGCGTACGCGAGGAAGCCCTGCGCGAGACGGTGGCCGCGGCGCGCGCCGCCGGCGCGGGCCTCGTCGTGCTGCTCAGCCACAACGGCTTCGATGTCGACCGCAAGCTCGCCGGGCGCGTCGACGGTATCGACGTCATCCTCACCGGGCACACTCACGACGCGCTGCCCGCGGTGGTCGAGGTCGGCCGCACCTTGCTGGTCGCCTCCGGTTCGCACGGCAAGTTCCTCTCGCGCCTCGACCTCGACGTCGGACCGCACGGCGTGCGTGACTATCGCTACCGCCTCATGCCGGTATTCGCCGATGCCATCGCGCCGGACCCGGCCATGGCGGCACTCGTCGAGGACATCCGCGCGCCGCACGCCGCGCTGCTCGGCGAGGCGCTCGCGACCACCGGCACGCTGCTCTACCGCCGCGGGAACCTGAACGGTACCTGGGACGATCTCATCTGCCGTGCACTGCTCGCCGAGCGCGATGCCGAGATTGCGTTGTCGCCGGGCTTCCGCTGGGGCGCGAGCCTCCTGCCGGGCGAGACCATCACCCGCGAGGACGTCTTCAACCAGACCGCGATTACCTATCCCGAGGCTTATCGCAGCACCATGAGCGGAGCCCAGCTCAAGCTCGTCCTGGAAGACGTCGCCGACAACCTGTTCAACCCCGACCCCTACTATCAACAGGGCGGCGACATGGTGCGCTCGGCGGGTATCCGCTACCGCCTGCGCGTCGATGCGCCGCGCGGAGAACGCATCGAGAACCTGGTGCGCGCGAGCGACGGCGCACCGATCGAGGCCGAGCGGGACTACGTGGTGAGCGGCTGGGCCTCGGTCAGCGCAGATGTGCAGGGCCCGCCCGTCTACGAACTCGTGGGCAGCTGGCTGCGGGCGCAGGGCGAAGTCGAAATAGCACCGGGCGACGCCATCGAACTGGTGTGATGGGAGGGCGGACCATGCGAGCGGTAATCACTCTGCTGTCGGCAGCCTTGGCGCTGGCAGCGACAACGACGGGCGCCGCGGACGGCGCGACCTACAGTGTGCAGGCACTCAAGCCGGCCGTCGCGCTGGAACTCGCCAATGCGACGCAAGCGGCCTGCCGCGCGCGTGACTACCAGGTCACGGTGGCCGTGGTGGATCGCGCCGGATTGCCGCAGGTGGCGCTGCGCGACCAGCTCGCCGGCAACTTCACCTGGGACATCGCGCTCGCCAAGGCGCGCACCGCGGCCGGTTTCCGCCAGCCCACGCTCGGTCTCGCGCGCATGCTGGGCGATCGTCCGGAACTCGACGTTCTGCACCAGCTCGACGACGTCATGATGGTCGGCGGCGGCGTGCCCATCGAAGCGGCGGGCGTCGTCATCGGCGCGCTCGGCGTATCGGGTGCGCCAACCCCCGAAGCCGACCACGCCTGCGCCGAAGCGGGACTCGAGGCGATCGCCGAGCAGCTGCTCTTCTGATCGCGCCTACGTCGCGGTGCCGGTGAAGCCGGTGAAAGCGGCCGGGATGCGCGCGATGGCAGCGACCACGGCGGGCGGCAGCGTCGCCGGCCGCTCATAGCTCGCGCTCGCGACGAGGGTGTCGCTGAGGCCGCCGAAGCGGCTGGCGACGACCGCGGCAATCTCGTCGTGGCGGCCGACCGCGGTGCAGGCGTGGAGCAGCGTGTCGGGTACTTCGGCGGCGAGACTGGCCCAGGCACCCTGCTTGGTCAGTGCGTTGAGGCGCGGGCCGAGATCAGCCATGCCCTCGGCTTCGAGCACCGGCCAGTAGGCGGGTGTCGAGGCATAGAAGCCGATGCGCTGGCGCACCCAGGCGACTTCGCGCGCAACCTCGTCGTCGTCCGCACCGGTGGCGAGAAACCCCCCGCCGTTGATCTCGAAGTGGGCCCGCGCGCGCCCGCTGCTGGCGAGCCCGGCCTCGACGTGCGGCAGTACCGCCTGTTCGAGGTAGTTGCGCGTGCAGAAGGGATGCAGGCGCACGCCGTCGGCGACCTCGCCGGCCAGGCGCAGCATCGCCGGACCGACCGCCGCGAGGGTGATCGGCGGTGGCGCGCAGGACAGCGGCTCGGGCACGAAGTTGGGCGGCATCAGCGTGAAGCGGTAGTGCTCGCCTTCGAAACGCAGCGGTCCGGTGCCCGACCAGGCGGCCCAGATCGCGCGGAGCGCGAGCACGTATTCGCGCAGGCGCGGTACCGGCGGCCCCCACGGCACGCTGAAGCGCTTCTCGTTGTGCGCGCGGATCTGCGGGCCGAGGCCGAGCACGAAGCGTCCGCCCGAGGCGGCCTGCAGGTCCCAGGCGAGGTTGGCGGTGACCATCGGCGAGCGCGCGAAGGCGATGGCGATGCCCGTCGCGAGCTCGACGCGCTGCGTGACAGTCGCGGCGACGGCGAGCGGCAGGAAGGGATCGTGGCGGTTCTCGAGGGTGACGATGCCGCTGTAAGCGTCGGCCTCGACGGCCTGCGCGGCGCGTGCGGCGGCGGCGAGGTCCTGCTGCGCGATGGTGGTGACGATACGCATGCGATGACGGGCTCCGATCGGACAGGGGTGTGCGGGCGGGGGTACGCTGGCGGGCAATTGTGGCACCATACGTCGCAGTGTGGGATTCCCCCGGGGAGGACGAGACGCATGAACGGGATGCTCAAGGGAGTGATCGGGGCGGCGCTGCTGGCGTCGCTCGGGGCGGCCGGCAGCGCGTTGGCGCATGGCGACGGCACGCCGCACGACAAGCCTATCTGGCACTGGTCGCCGGAGGAAATCGCCAAGCACGTCGGGCGCGTGCGTGCCGGCAAGGACCTGACGCCGCAGCGCTGGCCGGGCGGTGCGCGCGTCGCGGTCAGCATCTCCTTCGATTTCGATACCGAGCCGGTCTGGATCGGCTTCCAGGAACAGTCGAGCCCTTCCTACATGTCGCGCGGCGAGTACGGCGCACGCGCCGGCATGCCGCGCATCATGAAGCTGCTCGACAAGCACGACATTCCGGCAACCTTCTTCATCCCGGCGATGTCGATGGAACTGCACCCGGAGGTCATCGCCGAGCTCAAGGGCCATGACGACATCGAGATCGGTTTCCACTCCTACGTGCACGAGAACCCGATGCGTCTCGACGCCGACGAGGAGCGCGCCATCTACCAGAAGGCGATGGACATCTTCATGAAGCACGTCGGGCGCAAGCCGGTCGGCTTCCGTTCCGCGGCCTGGGATCTCACCGAATCGACGGTGAGTATCGTCAAGGAGATGGGCTTCCTGTACGAGAGCTCGATGATGGCCGACGACCGTCCCTACGTGCTGATGGTCAACGGCAAGGATACGGGGCTCGTCGAATTGCCGGTCGAGTGGATCCTCGACGACTGGCCGCTGTTCCAGATCAGCTGGCCGGCCAAGCACGTCGCCGCGCGCAATGCCGACGACGTCTATTCGATCTGGAAGGAGGAGTTCGACGGCGCCTACGAGGAAGGCACCATGTACATCCTCACGACCCATCCGCAGGTGATCGGCCATCGCTACCGCATGGCCATGATGGACCGCCTGATCGCCTACATGAAGAGCAAGCCGGGCGTGTGGTTCGCCACCCACGAGGAGATCGCGCGCTACGTCAAGGAGCAGGCCCAGGCCGCGGGCGAATGACCCGCGTCTGGCACTACTTCGACTACAAGAGCCCCTACGCCTACCTCGCCCAGGCCGCGAGTCACGCACTCGCGGCCGCGCCCGGGGTGACGGTCGAATGGGTGCCTTACACGCTGCAGATCCCGAAGTATCTCGGCGAGGCGCGTCTCGATGCCGCGGGTCGTGACATCGTCGGCACGCGCAACGATCACCAGTGGCGGCGCGTGCGCTACGCCTACATGGACTGCCGCCGCGAAGCCAACCGCCGCGGCCTCACCATCCGCGGCCCGCGCCGCATCTTCGATTCCTCGCTGGCGCACATCGCCTTCCTCCTGGTGCGCGGACGCCCCGGCTGGGTGCGCTTCCACGATGCCGTGTTCGAACGCTTCTGGCGTCGCGAACTCGACCTCGAGGACGTCGGCGCGCTCGCCGCACTGCTCGACGCGTGCGGCTTCGATGGCCCCGCTCTGCCGGACTGGCTCGCTGGCGCCGGGCGCGTGCTGCACGACGAACTGCAGGAGGAGGCCGAAGCCGCGGGGGTGTTCGGTGTGCCGTCGTGGCGTATCGACGACGAACTCTGGTGGGGTCTCGAGCGCCTGCCGAGGGTGTGCGAGCGGCTCGGCGTGGCGATGCCCCCGAGCGGGCGCATCGATACGTGAGGCGATTTCGAGGCAGGCTGTTCTGAAGTCCGAAAAATCAGCTTATTAGGACATAAACGCAGAATGCGCATGAGGAATGGGGCGACCGTCGCCGACGGCCCCTCTGGCCACCTCCGCGACGCCGTCGCGTCTCGCTGCACGCACCGCTCGAGGCCGCGTGCGGGCGGCCCCGCCGACGTTGTGCGCAGGACCGGGCAGCTTCTACACTGGCGTCCATGAACGCCGTCAACAGTCTCGATCCCGCCGCCTGCCTCGCACCCACCGCCATCGTCGACAGCGACCACCCCGCGGTCGTCGCCTACGCGCGTGAGAACGCCGTGGGCAACGACGCGCGCGAGCGTGCCGTGGCGCTCTACTACGCGGTGCGCGATGACATCCGCTACGACGCCTACGGCCTCGATCTCAGCGAGCGTGGGCTGTCCGCCAGCCGCGCGCTCGAGATCGCGCGCGGCTGGTGCGTGAGCAAGGCGGTACTGCTCGCCGCGTGCCTGCGGGCGGAGGGCATACCCGCCGCGCTCGGCTACGCGGACGTGCGCAACCATCTCTCCACCGAGCGGATGCGTCAGACGATGCAGACCGACGTCTTCTACTGGCACGGCTACACGGCAGTGTGGCTCGATGACGGCTGGCTCAAGGCGACCCCGGCGTTCAACCGCGAGCTGTGCGAGAAGTTCCGCATGCACACGCTCGAGTTCGATGGCAGCGAGGACTCCATCTACCATCCCTACGATCTCGACGGGCGCCAGCACATGGAATACCTCGCTTACCGCGGCGAGTTCGTCGACGTTCCGCTGGCCGCGATGGCCGACGACTTCCGCCGTCATTACCCGCACATGGCCGAGGGTCTCGCCGGCGGCGACTTCGACCGCGAGGTCGACGCCGAGGTCGCTGGTGGCTGACGCGCGCGGCTAAGGTGCCGCTTTCGCGCCGGACTCTCGCGGCGGCTCGTCGAGGGCGCCGGCGTTAGGAAAGTAGAGCTGCTCGCCGTTGACATGGAATCCTGCGATCGCGGCCTGGCCGGCGTCGCTCAGCATCCAGTCGATGAAGGCCATGCCGGCCTGTGCCCTGACGTGCGGGTGATGGCGCGGGTCGACCAGGATCAGGCTGTACTGGTTGAACAGGGCCGGGTCGCCGGCGAAGAGGACGGCGAGCTCACCGCGGTCGGCCTGGGCGATCCAGGTCGCGCGGTCGCACAGGGTGTAGGCGTCGAGTTCGGCGGCGATGCGCAGCGTGCGCCCCATGCCGCTGCCGCTGTCGCGGTACCAACTGTCGCTGGCAGGGTCGACGGTGAGGTCGGCAGCCTGCCACAGGGCGCGTTCGCGCTTGTGCGTGCCGCTGTCGTCGCCACGGGAGATGAAGCTCGCGCCAGTGCGGTGGATACGGGCGAGCGCATCGATCGCGCTGCTCGCCTCGCGCACGTCGGCGGGGTCGGTGACGGGGCCGACGATGACGAACTCGTTGTACATCACGGGATGGCGCGCGATGCCGTGGCCAGCGGCGATGAAGGCTTCTTCCGCGGCGCGCGCGTGCACGAGCACGACGTCGCCGTTGCCGTCGGCGGCATTGCGCAGCGCCTGTCCGGTGCCGACGGCGACGACCCGCACCTCGATGCCGGTGGCCTGGGTGAACTGTGGCAGCACCGCCTCGAAGAAGCCCGAGTGCTGGGTCGAGGTGGTCGATTGCAGCAGGATGCTCTGCTTGGTCGCCTTCGCGCCGCCCGTACACAGTACTGCGAGCAGCAGTAGTGACGTGGCAACGCCGACGCGCATGGCGCGACTGGCACGCTTGGATGATGACATCTCGAATTCCTCCGGCGGCGCCGCGCGTGGCGCCTGTGCCTTGCATGATAACGGCCGTACAGCCCAGAATCCGGGGCCCGGTCGCGGCTGTGACGCTAGCGGCCGGCGTCGCTCCGTTCAAGTCGCTTCCCGCCGTTCATGTCCGATATCGAGCCCGCCGAACCTGCCCTCGTCGAAGCACTCGCCGCGGCGCGCGGCGTGGTCTGCCTGGTCGGCGCGGGTGGCAAGAAGACCACGATGTACGCGCTCGCTCGCGCGCACCGAGGGCGCGTCGCGCTGTCATCGACCTCGCACATGTACCGTTACGACGACGCCCGGGTCGAGCGGGTGGTCGAGGTTACCGATGACCGGCCGCAGGTGCCGGCCGACGCTCGCGTGGTTGCCTTCGCAGGCCCCACGGATACGCCCGAGCGCGTCGGCGGCCTGTCGATCGCCGCGCTTGCGGCATTGCGCGACAGTGGCGCCTTCGAACTCCTGCTGGTCAAGGCCGACGGCGCACGGGCGCGCTGGATCAAGGCCCCTGGCGATCACGAGCCGCTGGTGCTGCCGTGGGCCGATACCGTGGTGGCGGTGGTCTCGGCCGGCGTACTCGGGCGACGTCTCGACAGCGGCATCGCGCACCGCCCCGAGCGTGTCGCCGCGGTGACCGGCGCAGCACTCGACGAGCCGCTGACAGCCGCGCACCTCGCCACGCTGCTGAGTTCCGAAGCCGGCCTGCTCAAGGGTGTCGGCGCGGCGACCGTGGTGCCGCTCATCAACATGGTCGACGACGCCGACCGCGCGGCGGCCGCGCGTGCGAGCGCGCGGCTCGCGCTCGCCGCCACCACGCGTTTCGACCGCGTGGTGCTGGCGGCGATGAAGCGCGGCCGGCTGGTCGAGGTCGTCCGGCGCTGACGGCGATGGCGCGCCGCGATCGGCTCAGGCGCGCAGCACGCGGCCCATCGACTCGACGAAGTGCTCGATGTTGGCGCCGTTGACGCCGGCGACGTTGATACGGCTCGAGTCGACCATGTAGACGCCGAACTCGTCGCGCAGACGCGCTACCTGCTCGGGGCTGATACCGAGGAAGGAGAACATGCCGCGCTGCTCGCGGATGAAGCCGAAATCCTGCCCGGTGCGCTCGCCGAGGCGGCGCGCGAGCAGGTCGCGCAGACCGTTGATGCGCTCGCGCATGGTGGTCAGCTCGGCCACCCAGGCGGCGTTCAGGGCTTCGTCGTTGAGGATGATCTCGACGATCGCCGCGCCGTGCGCTGGCGGCATCGAGTAGATACCGCGCACCACCGAGCCGAGCTGGCTCTGCACGATGCCGGTCTGGCGCGTGTCGGGGCTCGCGATCTGCAGCGCACCGACACGTTCGCGGTAGAGGCCGAAGTTCTTCGAGTACGAACTCGCCACGATGAGCTCGGGGCAGGCAGCAGCCATGATGTGCACGCCCTCGGCGTCGGCTTCGAGGCCATCGCCGAGGCCCTGGTAGGCGAGGTCGATGAACGGCGTGAAGCCCTGGCGGTTGGCGAGCTCGGCGACCGCGTGCCAGTGTTCGGCCTTGAGATCGACGCCCGAGGGATTGTGGCAGCAGCCGTGCAGCAGCACGACGTCGCCGCGCGGCACCTCGGCCAGTGCCGCCAGCATGCCGTCGGCATCGAGGCTGCGGGTGCTCTTCTCGTAGTAGGCGTACTCGCGGATCTTGAGGCCGGCGTTGCCGAGCAGCGGAACGTGGTTGGCCCAGGTCGGGCTGCTGACCCAGATGGTGGTATCGGGGCGTGCGCGCTTGATCAGCTCCGCGCCCACGCGCAGCGCACCGCAGCCGCCCGGCGTCTGGACGCCGGCGACGCGGCCATCCTTCAGCACCGCGTGGTCAGCGCCGAACATCAGCTTGCGCGCCGCGACGTTGAACTCCGGCGTGCCGGGTGGGCCGATGTAGGCCTTGGTGGTCTCCGACGCGAAGCGGCGTCGTTCGGCCTCGGCGACGCTCTCCATGATCGGCGTGTTGCCCTGCTCGTCGCGGTACACACCGACGCCGAGATCGATCTTCTTCTCGCGCGGATCCTCGCGGAAGGCGGCCATCAGGCCGAGGATGGGATCGGGGCTCAGGGCTTCGAGGGCTTCGAACATCGTGGGCAGGCGCTCCGGCGGGCAGGGCAGGGTGGAAACGGCGCGCGACTATACCATACCGCCCCGTCGCGGCGCGGCGGCCGGGGGCCGTCAGCGGCTGAAACAGCGCGCCTGCGCGGAGGCCGCGCGCAACGCATCGAGCTCGGCCGCGCGCTGCGCGTCGCGAGTCTCCGCGGTCACTGCGGTGACGGCGCGATAGGGCAGGTAGTAGAAGGCCGGTGTCCACACGGTACCGATGAAGACGGCGCCGGCGTGACGTGGATCGCGCCAGAAGGATGGCCGGTAGTCGAGGTCCGCGCGCAGCAGCGCGAGGCGGCGTGCGTAGAGCGCGGCGCAGTCCGCGTCGCCGGGCACGCTGGGCACGGCCGGCGCCGACGGTCCGAGCAGGAGCGCGTAGCCTTCCTGCGCGCGTTGCCGTGCAAATTCCGCGGCAGCCGCGAGCGGGGTGTCGGACGCGGCGGTGGGCGGGCCGTGCAGGCCGGCGAGAACGAGCAGTGACGCCGCGACGCGGTGGAGGGGGGCAGTCCTGGAATGAGCGCGCGACATGTCAGCAATGTCGGCGCCGTTGGCGCGGGCTTTAGCGCAGCGCCGAAAAGGCGGCCGCGCGTGCGCGGACGGAACACGGCCGCCGCGCGGCCGCCGTGTTCCGTATCGGCTGCAACGCGCTTACTGCACGGGCTCGATGTAGAGGAACGACAGGCCGCCGGAGGCGCCGATGCCGGTGCTCGATTCCAGCGCGACCGGCTGCAGGCCGATGTTCTTCGCGCCGCCGCCGAGCAGGGCCTTGGCGCCGAGACCGAGACCGGCTGCGGCCGACAGTTCGCCGCCGACGTACTTGCCACCGAGCGCCTTGGCGCCGGGGCTGACGTCCTCGGAGGCCGCGATGACGGTGAAGGCCATCTTCTCGTCCTGCTTGAAGCTGAGGTCGAGGCCGAGCGCGATGCCGGTCTCGCCGACGTATTCCTCGCTCGAGCCGCCCTTGGCATAGACGCACTTGACGTCGGCAGTTGAGCGGATGAGCAGGTTCATGCGGGAGCCCGGCACCACCGAGCAGGTGAGCACGCCGACCTCGATACCGGCAGCGGCCTGGCTGGTCGCCAGCGGTGCGGCGGTGGCGCCGAGCGCCGCGGCCAGGGCAAGGACTTTCGCGGATTTCATCATGTCAGTTCCCTCGTAGATGCGTGAAAGAAGTCCCCGGCTCGTTGGCGGCTCCGGGGAAGGCGCCGCGGTGGTCGTGACCCGACCACTGGGCTTGCGTGACAGGCGCCGCGGGTGCAGGCGCGCGAGCACGGAAACCGAGAGGGCTATCGGTCGCGTGACGGCAATCCTGAATAACTGTATAAATAAACAGTATTCGAGCCACGCCCATTACCGTCCCATGTCGCCCGTCTCGTCGCCCCCTTATGCCGAGCTCTGCTGCCGCAGCAATTTCAGTTTCCTCACCAGCGCCTCGCATCCCGAAGAACTCGTCCGTGCCGCCGCGGCGCGCGGCTATCGCGCGATCGCACTCGCCGACGAATGCAGCTTTGCCGGGCTGGTGCGTGCACACGTCGCCGCGCGCGAGGTCGACATCGCGTTCATTGCCGCCACCGAGCTGGTGCTCACCGATGGCCTGCGCCTGGTCCTGCTCGCCGACGACGTTGCCGCCTACCGGGTGCTCGCAGCACTCATCACGCGCGCGCGGCGGCGCGCGTCGAAGGGTCGCTACGCGCTGAGCCGTGCCGATCTCGTCGGGCTCGACCACGGGCTCGTGGTATGGCTGCCGGGGCACGACGCGAGCGATGCCGAGCGCGCCGCCTGGGTCGCGCGCCATTTTCCGGCGCGGGCGTGGATCGGAGTCGGCCTGTTCTACGGCGGTGACGATGCCGCGCGGCTCGCGCACGTGCGCCGGCTCGGCGCCGCCCATGGCCTGCCGCTCACCGCCGTCGGCGAGGTGCGCATGCACGACTTCCGCCGCCAGCCCCTGCACGACGTGCTGACCGCGATCCGGCTCGGCACCACGGTGATGGAAGCCGGCACGCGGCTCGATCCCAACGCCGAGCGCTACCTGCGGCCGCGCGAGCGCCTCGCGCGCATCTACCCGCACGAGCTGCTCGAGGAGAGTGTGCGCATTGCCGCGCGCTGTCGCTTCACGCTCGACGAGCTGCGTTACGAGTACCCGCGCGAGCTGGTGCCGGCAGGCGCGACGCCGGCGAGCCACCTGCGCGCGCTGACCCTGGCCGGCATGCGCCGGCGCTGGCCGGACGGCGTACCGGCCAAGGTGTGTACCCAGGTCGAGCACGAACTCGCGCTGATCGCCGAGCTCGCCTACGAGGCGTTCTTCCTCACCGTGCACGACATCGTCGCGTGGGCGCGCAGCCGCGACATCCTGTGCCAGGGGCGCGGCTCGGCGGCCAACTCGGCGGTGTGCTACTGCCTCGGCATCACCGAGGTCGACCCGGCGCGCATGGACATGCTGTTCGAACGCTTCGTTTCGAAGGAACGTAACGAGCCGCCCGACATCGACGTGGATTTCGAGCACCAGCGCCGCGAAGAGGTCATCCAGTACGTCTACGCGAAGTACGGGCGCGAACGTGCCGCGCTCGCCGCCACCGTCATCACCTACAAGCTGCGCAGTGCCGTACGCGACGTCGGCAAGGCGCTCGGCATGAGCCTGGAGCAGGTCGACCGCCTCGCGCGCAATCTCTACTGGTGGGACCAGGGCTCGGCCATCGCCGAGCGCCTGCGCGAGGTCGGCTTCGCGCCGGACAACCCCGTCATTCGCCGCCTCGTCGCGCTGGTCGGCGAGATCGTCGGTTTCCCCCGGCATCTCTCGCAGCACGTCGGCGGTTTCGTCATCTCCGACGGCCCGTTGTCGGACCTGGTGCCGATCGAGAACGCGGCGATGCCCGAGCGTACCGTCATCCAGTGGGACAAGGACGACCTCGAAACGCTCGGCCTGCTCAAGGTGGACTGCCTGTGCCTCGGCATGCTGAGCGCGATCCGGCGCAGCTTCGACCTGATCGCGGAGTTCGATGGTCGCCGCCTCACGATGGCCGCGATTCCGCCCGACGATGCGGCCACCTACGCCATGATTCAGCGGGCCGACACGGTCGGCGTATTCCAGATCGAATCGCGCGCGCAGATGGCCATGCTGCCGCGGCTGCGTCCGGCGAACTACTACGACCTCGTCATCCAGGTCGCGATCATCCGTCCGGGACCAATCCAGGGCGAGATGGTGCATCCCTACCTGCGCCGGCGTAACGGCGAGGAGGAGGTGAGCTACCCGAGCGAGGAGGTGCGCGGCGTGCTCGAACGCACGCTCGGCGTGCCGCTGTTCCAGGAACAGGTGATCAAGCTCGCCATGGTGGCGGCCGGCTTCTCGCCCGGCGAGGCCGACCAGCTGCGCCGCTCGATGGCGACCTGGAAGCGCAACGGCGGCCTCGAGCGCTTCCGCGACAGGCTCGTCGATGGCATGCGTGCGCGGGGCTACACGCCGCGTTTCGCCGAGCAGATCTTCAACCAGATCCAGGGCTTCGGCGAGTACGGCTTCCCGGAGTCGCACTCGGCGAGCTTCGCGTTGCTGGCCTACGTCTCGGCATGGCTGAAATGCCACGAGCCGGCCGCCTTCACCGCGGGCCTCCTGAACAGCCAGCCGATGGGTTTCTACGCGCCGTCACAGCTGGTGCAGGACGCGCGCCGTCATGGTGTCGAGGTACGCGCGGCGGACGTCACCGCGAGTGCCTGGGACTGCACGCTCGAGCGCGGCGCGACACGCTGGGGGCGCCCGGCACTGCGTCTCGGCCTGCGCCTGGTCAAGGGTTTTGCCGCGGCCGCCGCGGCACGTCTCGTCGCGGCGCGCGCCCAGGCGCCGTTCCGCGACGTCGACGACCTCGCCGTACGCGCGGCGCTCGACCGCGCCGCCCTGCGCGCGCTGTCGCGGGCCGGCGCGCTGGCGAGCCTCGCCGGCAATCGCCACCAGGCGAGCTGGGCCGCGCTCGGCGTCGAGCCGTCGACACCGCTGCTCGCCGCTGCCGGCATCGCCGAGGCCACGCCGCTGTTGCGTCGGCCGGGCGAGGGCGAGGACATCGTCGCCGACTACGCGACCCTCGGTCTCACGCTCGGCCGCCACCCGCTTGCGCTGCTGCGCGGCCAGCTCACGCGGCGGCGCTTCGTCAGCGCGGCGGCGCTCGGCGAACTCGCGCACGGTGCGCCGGTGCGCATCGCCGGGCTCGTCACCATGCGTCAGCGTCCCGGCACCGCGACCGGCGTGGTCTTCGTCACCCTCGAGGACGAGACCGGTACCATCAACTTGGTCGTGTGGTCGAGCCTGGTCGAGGCGCAGCGCCGCGAGCTGCTGCATGCGCGCCTGCTCGGCGTGACCGGCGAGGTGCAGCGCGAGGGCGAAGTCATCCACGTGCTCGCGCGCCGTCTCGAGGATCACTCCGTGCTGCTCGGCGAACTGACCACGCGTTCGCGCGATTTCCACTGAGGCCCGAACTCCCCGGCCGCCAACGCCACCACTTTCCCACACGAGGGTCAGACACCTGTGGACAAGTCGCAACGCCGGACCGGGCGCTTATCCCCAGCGGGGTCAGACACCTGTGGATAAGCGCGCGCGGCGCATGGGCGGCCGGGAGGCTTGCGGTCGTTGCATTAGCATCCGGCCGTCTTACAATGCGCGCCTCCGTTTTGCGGTGCCGCATTTGCATGAGTAGAGAGATGCAGAAACCCGACATCAAACCCGCCAATCCCTGTTTTTCCTCCGGTCCCTGCCCGAAGCGGCCGGGCTGGTCACCAGCCGTGCTGAGCGAGGCCCTGGTTGGGCGCTCGCATCGCTCGAAGCCCGGCAAGGCACGTCTCGCCACCGCCATCGAGCACACCCGCGCGTTGCTCGGCGTGCCGGCCGATTACCGTATCGGTATCGTGCCGGGCTCCGATACCGGTGCCGTCGAAATGGCCTTGTGGAGCCTGCTCGGTGCACGCGGGGTCGACGTCCTCGCCTGGGAGAGCTTCGGCTCCGAATGGGTGAGCGACGTGCTCGAGGTGCTCGCCATCGACGATGCGCGCAAGCTGGTTGCGCCCTACGGCGAGCTGCCCGCGCTCGACATGGTCGACTTCGCACGCGACGTGGTGTTCGTGTGGAACGGCACGACGTCCGGGGTGAAGTTGCCCGACGCCGATTGGATCCCTGCCGATCGCGCCGGGCTGACCATCTGCGACGCGACCTCCGCCGCGTTCGCCATGCCGCTGCCGTGGGACAAGCTTGATGTCACCACCTTCTCGTGGCAGAAGGTGCTCGGCGGCGAGGCCGCGCACGGCGTCATCATTCTCGGTCCGCGCGCGGTCGAGCGGCTCGAGAGCTACGTGCCGCCGCGCCCGCTGCCGAAGCTGTTCCGCCTGACCAAGAAGGGCAAGCTCGACGAATCGATCTTCGAAGGCGCGACCATCAACACGCCGTCTATGCTGTGCGTCGAGGACTACCTCGACGCGCTGACGTGGGCCGACTCGCTGGGCGGGCTCGACGCGCTGGTCGCGCGCTCGCGGCAGAATCTCGCGGTGCTCGAGGCGTGGGTCGACAAGACGGCCTGGGTGGACTTCCTTGCCGCCGATCCGGCGATGCGTTCGAGCACCTCCATCTGCCTGAAGATCGTCGCCGACTGGTTCCTCGCGCTCGACGACGAGGCCCAGGCCGCGCTGACCAAGAAGCTCTCCGGCCTGCTCGAGAAGGAGGGCGCCGCCTACGACATCAACGGTTACCGCAGCGCGCCACCGGGCCTGCGCATCTGGGGTGGTGCGACGGTCGAGGCGAGCGATCTCGCCGCGCTGCTGCCGTGGCTCGAATGGGCCTACGCCACCGTTGCCGCCGAGCACGGCGCCTGAGCCGTCACCGAGGAGAGTCCATCCATGTACAAGGTATTCGTCGCCGACAAGCTGGCCCCCGAGGGCATCGCCGCGCTCGAGCAGTATCCCGAGCTCGAGATCGACTTCAGCCCGGGGCTCAGCGTCGAAGAGGCCATCCCGCACGCGCGCGCGGCCGACGCCATCATCGTGCGCAGCGCGACCAAGATCAAAGGCGAACTGCTCGCCGCCGCGGAGAAGCTGCGCGTGGTCGGTCGCGCCGGCATCGGTGTCGACAACGTCGATCTCGATGCCGCCACCGAGCGCGGCATCGTGGTGCTGAATACGCCGGACGCCAATGCCACCACCACCGCCGAACTCGCCGTCGCGCACATGTTCTCGCTCAGCCGCAGCCTGCCGGCCGCCGACCAGTCGGTGCGCCAGGGCAAGTGGGAACGTAATGCCTTCCTTGGCGCCGAGCTCTGCGGCAAGACCGTCGGCATCATCGGTTTCGGCACCATCGGGCGCCTGTTCGCCGAACGCTGCCGCGGGCTCAGGATGCGCGTGGTCGGTTTCGATCCCTTCGTCACCGAGAAGACCTTTGCCGAACATGGCGTCGAATGCCGCGAACTCGATGACCTGCTCGCCGAGTCGGACTACGTCTCCTTGCACTGCCCCGTCACCGAGGGTACGCGCAACCTGCTCAGTCGCGAGCGGCTCGGCAGGATGAAGCGGGGGGCACGCCTGATCAACTGTGCGCGCGGTGGACTGGTCGACGAACAGGCCCTGCTCGAGGTCGTGCAGAGCGGTCATCTCGCGGGCGCCGCGCTCGACGTCTTCCTCGAAGAGCCGCCGGGCGAATCGCCGCTGTTTGCCGAGCCGAACATCCAGTTCACGCCGCACCTTGGGGCGTCCACCCACGAGGCGCAGACCGCGGTCGGCGTCGAGATCGCGCACCAGGTCGCCGCTTTCCTCATCCGCGGTGAAGTGGTCAACGCGGTCAACGTGCCCAGCATGGCGCCGGAGAAGCTGGAGAAGCTCGCACCTTATCTCGACCTCGCCGATCGGCTCGGCCGCATCCTGTGCCGCATGGCCGACGAGCCGGTGAACGAGGTCGAGATCGGCGTCATCGGCGAGGCGGCCAAGCTGGATACCCACCCGATCGCGAGCGCCGCGATGGTCGGCATGCTGTGCGGCCACCACTCGGTGCCGGTCAACCCGATCAACGCGCTGCACCTGGCGCGCCGCCAGGGCATCAAGGTGACCGAGGTGAGTTCGGCCGACTCGCGCGATTACGTCTCGCTGGTGCGCATCACCGCGCGCAGCGCGAGCCACTCGGTATGCCTCGAGGGCACGGTGTTCGACGAGCGTCACCCGCGCCTGGTGCGCATCAACGCCTACGAAGTGGAGTCGCCGCTCGAGGGCACGCTGCTGTTCACCCACCACGCCGACCAGCCGGGTGTGATCGGCACGCTCGGCGAGCTGATCGGCCGTGCCGGCATCAACATCGCGCGCATGCAGGTGGGTGTCGCCGAAGGCACCAACCTGGCGATCGCGGTGCTCGGCATCTCGCAGCCGCTCGACGAGGCCGCGCTCGACGCCGTGCGCCGTATCGCGGCAGTCGACAAGGTGCTGCAGATCGGGTTCTGACCCGGCTAGCGGGGCCGCGGGTGGGTCGCCCGCGGCGTCCCCCTGCGGCCCGCGCGTGCGTCACTTGCACCGGCGGCGCGGTACGGGGTGGCGACGCTTCAGAAGCGGAACACGCCGTAGCCGCGCTCGAGCGGTGGCGCGTTGAGCGACGCGCTGATGCCGATGCCGAGCGCATTGCGCGTATCGACCGGGTCGAGGATGCCGTCGTCCCACACTTCCGAGGTCGAGTAATAGGCCGAGAGCTGGTGCTGGTAGGCTTCCAGCGTCTCGTTGTAGACCTTGTCGAGCGTCGCCTGGTCGACCGCATCACCAGCGCGTTCGAGCTGCTTGAGCTTGACCTCGGTGAGCGTCTTCGCCGCCTGCTCGCCGCCCATCACGCCAATCTGGTGATTGGGCCAGGCGAACAACAGGCGGCCGTCGTAGGCGCGCCCGCACATGCCGTAGTTGCCCGCGCCGAAGGAACCATGGCACATCACGGTGAACTTGGGGACGTGTGAGCCCACCTGCGCCATGATCATCTTGGCGCCGTCCTTGGAAATGCCGGCGGCCTCGTAATCGCGGCCGACCATGTAGCCGGTGATGTTCTGCAGGAAGACCAGCGGCGTGTCGTTCTGGTTGCACAGCTCGATGAAGTGCGCGCCCTTCAGTGCGCTGTCGTTGAACAGCACGCCGTTGTTGGCGAGGATGCCGACCTTGTAGCCCCAGATGTTGGCGTAGCCGCACACCAGCGTGGTGCCGTAGGCCGGCTGGTACTCGTGGAAGCGGCTGCCATCGACGATGCGCGCGATGACCTCGCGCATGTCGAAGGAGCGCTTGATATCGTCGGGGATGATGCCGTAGAGCTCGTCCGGGTCGTAGTACGGCGCCTCGATGGGGTCGCGCTGAATGGCCCATTTCGGCGGCACGTCCCACTGCGCGACAATCTCGCGCCCGATCGCGATGGCCTCGTCCTCGCTTGCGGCCGGGTAGTCGCAGGTGCCGCTGATGCGGGTGTGAAGGTCGCAGCCGCCGAGTTCGTCCGCGGTAACCACTTCGCCGGTCGCCGCCTTGACCAGGGGCGGACCGCCGAGAAAGACCGCGCCGGTGCCGCGCACGATGACGGAATAGTCCGACAGCGCCGGGATATAGGCACCGCCCGCGGTGCAGTGGCCGAACACCAGGGCCAGCTGCTTGACGTTCATCTTCGACAGGATGGATTGGTTGCGAAACATGCGCCCGGCCATGTGCTTGTCCGGGAAGAGCTCGGACTGCAGCGGCAGGAAGCCACCGGCGCTGTCGCACAGGTGCACGACGGGCAGGCGATTCTCGATGGCGATATCGAGGCAGCGGACGATCTTCTTCACCGACAGCGGGTACCAGGCGCCCCCCTTGATGCTCGCATCGTGCGCGCACAGGATCACCTCGCGACCCTGGACCATGCCGATGCCGGTGATGCAGCTCGCGCCCGGCGCCTCGCCACCGTAGGCCATGTTGGCGGCGAGCGTGGAGAACTCGAGAAACGGCGTGCCCGGGTCGAGCAGCTTCTCGATGCGTTCGCGCGGCATCATCTTGCCCTGTCGGGCGAGGCGTTCGACGTCGCGTGCGGGCCGCTCGAAGCGCGCCTGGCGCTGCTTCGCGTGCAGCTCGGCAGCGAGACGGCGATTGTGGGCGTAGTGACGACGGAATTCCGCCGCGCCGGTCTGGATGCTGGACTGGATACGGGCCATCAGTTGCTCGGGTGCAGGGACACCAGCTCGGCGCCCTTGTCGAAGCTCTGGTTGACCTCGACATGGACGGTTTCGACGGTGCCGTCGCGGTGGGCGACGACGTTGATCTGCATTTTCATCGACTCGATCACGAGCAGCACGTCGCCGCTCGCGATGCTGGCACCGGGCGTGGCGGTCATGCTGACGACCACGCCCGGCATGTCGGCGCGCAGGACGTCGTCACCGCCGGCATCGTGCTGGGCCGCGGTGACGGGATCCTGGTATCCCACCGAGTAGTTGGTGGTATCGAGCTTGACGTGGACGCGGTCGCCCTCACGTGTGCGCCGGACGTCGTACGCGCGGCCATCGATGGCGAGGCGCGTGGTGCCGTCGGCTGCGGGGTCTTCGTCCACCGTGTAGCAGCGGCCATCGACCTCCACGACCAGGCGCGGGCGGCGCGCCCGGATGGTGACGAGATGAGTCTCGCCATCGAGCATGAACGGAAAGCTTGTCGCCATCAGTTTCTCCAGGCGCCGATGGACGCATAAGGCTCGGGAATGTCCCAGGCGAGGCGGCGGAAGTCGTCGACGCCGAGGGCGGCGGCGATGACCACCGCGGCGCGCTGGTCGGCATCGAGCCGCGGCGTGCCGAGGGCATCGGCGTGTTCGGCGACGAAGCCCGTATGCAGCTCGCCGGCGCGGAACGCCGGGTGGTCGACCACGCGTGCGAGGTAGTCGATGTTGTGATCGACGCCGAGCAGGGTCAGCTCGCCGAGCGCAGTGACCGCGCGGTCGATGGCCTGCCGGCGGTCCTCGCCGCGGCACACCAGCTTGCCGATCATCGAGTCGAATGATGCCGTCACTGCCTGGCCCTCGCCCAGACCGCCGTCGAAACGGACGCCAGCGCCGTGCGGCAGGCGCAGCACGCGGGCGGTACCGGTGGCCGGCAGAAAGTCGCGCGCCGGGTCCTCGCAGCACACGCGGCACTCGATGGCATGCCCGGTCGTGGTGATCGCATCCTGCGTCCACGGCAGGCCTTCACCCGCAGCGATGCGCAGCTGCGCCTCGACGAGGTCGACACCGCAGATCATCTCCGTCACCGGGTGCTCGACCTGCAGGCGCGTGTTCATCTCGAGGAAGTAGAACTCGCCGTCGGGCGCGAGGATGAACTCCACGGTGCCTGCATTGCGGTAATTGGCGCGCGTGGCCAGGGTGACGGCGGCGCTGCAGATGCGTGCGCGCAATTCCGCCGGCAGCGTCGCCGCCGGCGCTTCTTCGACGATCTTCTGGAAGCGGCGCTGCACCGAACACTCGCGCTCGAACAGGTGCACCACGTTGCCGCGCCCGTCGCCGAGCACCTGCACCTCGATGTGACGCGGGCGTTCGACGTAGCGCTCGGCATAGATGCGTCCGTCGGCGAAATAGCGCTCGGCCTCGCTCATCGCGGTGCGCGCACGAGCGGCAAGCTCGGCGGCGTCGTGCACGATGCTCATGCCCTTGCCGCCGCCGCCCGCGGCGGCCTTGATGAGCAGCGGCAGGCCGATCTCCCGGGCACTGGCGAGGAACTCCTCGAGCGTGCCTTCCATCAGCGCGCTCGGCGCCAGCGGCACGCCGGCCTCGGCGGCGAAGGCGCGCGCATGCACCTTGTCGCCCATCAGGCGGATGACGTCCGGCTGCGGCCCGACGAAGACCAGGCCGGCGTCTTCGACGGCGGCGGCGAAGCCGGCGTTCTCGGCGAGGAAGCCGTAACCGGGATGCACCGCGGCGGCACCTGCGGACTGCGCGGCGGCGACCAGCTGCGGGATGTCGAGGTAGGCTGAGGTCGGCACCTCGCTGTCGAGTTCGATCGCCTGGTCGGCGAGCGAGACGTGCGGCGCGCCGCGGTCGGCATGATGGTAGACGGCGATGGTGCGCAGGCCCATCGCACGCGCGGTACGCAGCACGCGGCAGGCGATCTCGCCACGGTTGGCTACGAGGAGGCTGTCGAGCATGGCATCGGGTACCTGGTCGGAACTTGGGGGGACGGACACGACATCGGGGGCGGTCGCATGCCGCTCAGGCCGGCGGCAGTATAGCGTTGCCGCCGAGCAGCCCGGGCGGCACGGTGATGGGCAGGTCGAGCAGCATCTGGGCGTAGGCCTTGCCTTGCGGATCGTGGCGCAACGAGGCCGTGCCGCCGCCGCCGAGCGCTCGCTCGAGCACGAAGTTGAAGCCATCCAGACCGGGCCAGTCGTAGCGTGTCACCGGGCCCTCGGCGAGATGTGCGAACCAGGTCGCGACGGTGTCGGCGGTGAGCTGGGTACGCAGGAACGGCAGGTAGCGCGGGTCGCGCGCGAGCACGCCGATATTGGCGCTGTCGCCCTTGTCACCTGAGCGCGCGCGGGCGAGGCGCGCGAGCGGTACGGTCACCGCCTCGCCGGCAGCCAGGGGCGCCGGCGCGGCAGATGGCGCAGTCGAGGGTGACGCCGTGACCGGTCCGAACGCGGTTGCGATGGCGACCGGCGTGCTGCCTTCCGCGCTCTCGAGCGTGACCGAGACGCGGGATTTCGGCACCAGGCACGAGAACAGGCGTACCACCGGCTGCACCTGGGGGCGCCCCCCCGCGAAACCGGTCAAGCCCTGCGCCATGGCGGTGGCGGCGGGGAAGATCTCGCGACTGAAGATGTCGAGTGCAGCGCGCTCGGGGTGGCGCACGGCGAGCTTCAGAATGACTTCACGCGTCATCCGTGCGCGGGCATGCGGCCCGTAGGTGCTCTCGGCGCCGAGCACCTCGACCGATACCTCGGTGTAGTCGCCGTGACCGGCGGCCGCGATCAGGCGCCGCGTGCGCGCGAGCAGCGCGGCGGCCACGCGCTCCGCCTTGGGTGCCGCCTCGCGGCCTCCGATCATGACCATCGCGGTGGCACGGTAGCCGTCGGCGAAGGTCGCCGAGACCTTGTACTCCGGACCGGGCGGGAGTCCGCGTGCGCCGCTGACGCGCACGCGGTCGGCGCCGTCGGCGGCGAGCCGCACCTGCGCGAAATCGCAGGTGACGTCGGGGAGCAGGTAGCGCGCGGGGTCGCCGATTTCGTAGACCACCTGCTCGGCTACGGTGGCCGCGGTGACCAGGCCACCGGTGCCGGGCGGCTTGGTCACGACGAAGCTGCCGTCGGCATGGCACTCGGCGATGGGGAAACCCATGTCGTCCCAGCCGGGGACTTCGTCCCAGTCCGTGTAGAGACCGCCGGTGCATTGCGTACCACACTCGATGACGTGGCCGGCGAGCGAGCCGGCGGCAAGGCGGTCGTAGTCGTCCTCGGCCCAGCCGAATTCGTGCATGAGCGGGCCGAGCACGAGCGCGCTGTCCACGCAGCGGCCGGTGATGACGACGTCGGCGCCGGCGGCGAGCGCGGCCGCGATCGGCGTTGCGCCGAGGTACGCGTTGATGCTGGTCAGCCGTGGCGGCAGCGTGGCGCCGCTGGTCATCTCGCGCACGCCCGCGGCGCGCAGCGCGCCGGCCTGTGCGCCGAGGTCGTCGCCGCATACCGCGACGACGTTCAGCGCGATGCCGAGCTCATCGGCCAGCGCGCGCAGCCGCGTGGCGAGGGCAGCCGGGTTGATGCCGCCTGCGTTGGTCACCACGCGGATGCCAGTGCCCGCAATGGCGCCGGCGAGCGGTCGCATCACGGCGTCGACGAAATCGGTCGCATAACCCGCGCTGGCGTCGCGCGCGCGCATGCGCGCCAGGATCGACATCGTGATCTCGGCAAGATAGTCGAATACGAGGTAATCGATCCAGCCATGTTCGACGAGTTGGCGTGCACCCTCGGCGGAATCGCCCCAGAAGGCGCCGCCGCAGCCGATACGCACGATGCCTGGTGCCATCTCAGCGTCCGCGCCAGACCGGGTCGCGCTTCTCGTTGAAGGCGGCGAAGCCCTCGCGGGCGTCCTCGGTCATGGCCATGATCGGCAGCATGAGCTGGGTGTACTCGAAGGCCTTGTCGAGCGGCATGTCCTCGATCGCACGAAAGGCCTGCTTGCCGAGGCCGATGCCGGTCGGTGACTTGTCGACGATCCGCGCGACCAGCCAGTCGACGCGCTCGTCGAGCTCGGCGGCCGGTACGACGTAGTTGAGAATGCCGAGCGCACAGGCCTCGGCAGCGCTGAAAGGCTCGCCGGTGATGGTCATCTCGAACAGCTTGCGACGCGGCACGATGCGCATCATGTAGGACAGGATCATCATCGGGAACAGGCCGACGCGGGTCTCCGGCACGCCAAGACTGGCCGACTCGACGCCAATCGCCATGTCACAGGCGCATACCAGGCCCAGCCCGCCGGCCAGCGCGTGTCCATTGACGCGCGCGACGATCGGCTTGCTGCACGCCTCCATGCGGCGGAACAGGTCGATGACGTAGTGCCGTGGACGCGCCGGATCGATGGTGAAGGGCGTGCCATCGGCGCCCGGCTTGAGGTCGCCGCCGGCGCAGAAGGCGCGATCGCCGGCGCCGGTGATGATCACGGCGCGTATCGCCGCGTCGGCCTCCGCGGCGTCGATACCGCTCGCCAGCGCGCGGCAGACCTCCTCGTTCAACGCGTTGCGACGCTCCGGACGGTTGATGGTCAGGCGCATCACCGCACCCTCGCGTGCGCTCAGCACGACCTCGCTCATGGCTGGCTCCCCCTCGAATCGTGGTGCGCCGCGCATGCACCCGGCAGGCGCTGCGGCTGGCGCTTCGCCGGCAGTGTACTAAAGTTGGTGAAAGGGCCGCGCGAGGGCGAGGAGGGGGAACATGCAGACCATTCGTCAACTGCTCGATACCAAGGGCCACCAGGTGTGGTCGGTGAATGCCGAGACCACCGTCTACGACGCGCTGCGCCTGATGGCGGAGAAGGGCATCGGGGCGCTGCTCGTGCTGCAGGGCGGTACCACGGTGGGCATCGTCAGCGAACGCGATTACGCACGCAAGGTGGTACTCGAGGGGCGCTCGTCGCTGACCACGCCGGTCGCCGACATCATGTCGCGCGCGGTGCTGCACGCGCTGCCCGAGCAGTCCGTCGAGGACGCCATGGCGTTGATGACCGACAAGCGCATCCGCCACCTGCCGGTGCTCGACCATGGCCGCCTGATCGGGATCATCTCGATAGGTGACCTCGTCAAGGCAATCATTGCCGAGCAGGAGTTCGTCATCGGCCAGCTCGAGAACTACATCGCCGGCGCGATCGCCTGAGGCGCATGCGACCGTGACGCGGTGCGCGTCGCGGGGCGGTTCAGCGACTGCGTGCGCCGTCCGGCGCTGCCGCCTCGATGCGGTTGCGCCCGGCCGACTTGGCCGTGTAGAGCGCAGCGTCGGCGCGCGCGAAGACCTCCTGCGGGGTTTCCCCGGGGCGGTACTCCGTCAGCCCGCACGAGACGGTGACGTCGACCGGGGCATCGCGGTACTTGAAGCGGCAGCGCGCGATATTCTCGCGCAGCTTGTCGACCACCACCCGGGCGCCGGCGAGAGTGGTCTCGGGTAGCAGCAGCACGAACTCCTCGCCGCCGAAGCGGGCGAGGAAATCGGTCGCGCGTATCTGGGTGCCGAGTTCGCGTGCGAGGTGGCGCAGCACGCGGTCGCCGGCCTGGTGGCCCCAGGTGTCATTGATGGTCTTGAAGTGATCGAGATCGAGCACGGCGAGCGAGAGCGGCTTACCGGTGCGTTGCATGCGCGCGCGCTCGACTTCCACCCGTTCGTTGTAGGCCAGGCGGTTCGGCAGGCCGGTGAGCACGTCGCGACTGGCGCGCGCCTGCGCCTCGGCGAGCTTCTCACGCAAGGTCTCGGATTCGCGCTTCATCGCGACCACCTGGTCGGCGAGGCGTCGCAGGGCCTGCTCGGTATCGGCGGCGCGCCGGCTCTCGAGATCGAGGTAGCCGGCGACGCTGCCACCGAGATGCGCAATCTGCTGCTGGATGGCGGCCTTGAGCGCTTCGAGGTCACTCGAGTGCTGCACCTTGCCGCGCATGTCGTCGAGACTGCGACGCACGGTGTTGTCGAGCTGCTCGCGGGCGGCGGCGGCGCGCTTGCGATCGCGGCTTTCCTCGACCACGTGGCCGGATACCGTGTCGAGACGCCCCTTGATCGCAACCAGGAAGCCATTGAGACCGCTGAGCTCGGCCTGCAATGAACCGACCACGTCGCCAACGAACCCGGCCAGCTCACGTGCCAGGGCACGCAGCGCGCCATCATCGCGTGCATCCTGCAAGCGCGGCGTGAGCTCCGCGAGGCGTGCCTGCAGGTCGTGCGGCAGTGACAGGTGGTCGACGAGGGTCTGCAGCGTCTCGCGCGCCGCGCGCGCATCGTCGGCGTCCGGCGTAGCGCCGAGCAGGCTTTCGAGGCGTTCACCGATGGTCCGGACGAGGACGATCTGTCGATCGCGCGCGGCGCCCGCGCGCACTTCGGCGACCAGGTCGGCAATCGCGTCGGCGTAGCGGCGCCCGCTGACCAGCGCGTCGACCAGCGGTCCGATGGCGTCGTCGTCACCTGGCCGGACCGGGTCGGCACCTTCGTCGGCGAGGCGCTCGAAGCTCGCGAGGAGCTTGCGCAGCTGCTTCTCGAGTTCGGGATCGCTGGCGGCGAGCGCGCCGCGTGCTTGCGCCAGTGCGGCATCGAATTGCGGCTCGCGGCCGGCGAAGCGCTCCAGCACGGCGAGCAGATCGCGGCCATGGCGCCGCGTCTGCGACGTGCACGCCTGCGCCTGCGCGTCGAGCTCGTTGAGCGCTTTGAAATACTTGTCCTTCCAGTCTTCGGAAAGACCTGCCGCCGATGTCGCCATAATGAGCCGGATAGCGGCGCCGTGCCGGCGCGGCTTTAGGCTGGGGGTGACCGTGAAACGCCCTCGAGACGCGTGCCGCGGCCCGCCGACCGCAAGGCGCCCGCGAGGCGAGCAGCGCAGTTTACTGATGTAAATGAGCAGCGCAGCCGAGCGGGCAACGCCGCAGACGGCATCCGCAGTAGCTTCTCTGCAGCCTGTCAGGTGGTGAGGCGGCGGTAGATATCCGCCACCTTGTACGGCAGCTTCTCCACCTCGTCGATGACCGCGAAGTTGGCAGGGCCGTACATGTGCGGCAGGTACTCCTGCGCTTCGTTGTCGATGGTCACGCAGAAGGCGTGCACGCCGCCCTGCTTGAGTTCGAGCAGGGCGTGGCGCGTGTCTTCGATGCCGTACTTGCCCTTGTAGCCGCCGTAGTCTTCGGGGCGGCCGTCGGACAAGGTGATGAGCAGCTTGGTGCGCGCCTGGGTGCGTTGCAGGAGTTGTCCCAGGTGGCGGATGGCAACGCCCATGCGGGTGTATGCCTTGGGCCGGATGCCGCTGATGCGCTGGCGTACCGCGCTGGTATAGGACTCGTCGAAGTCCTTGATGCGGTAGACCTCGCAGCGCTTGTTGGTGCGTCCTGAGAAGCCGAAGATCGCGTAGCGGTCGCCGAGCATCTCGAGGGCTTCGCACAACAGCACCAACGCTTCGCGTTCCGCATCGTTGACCCAGCCGAGCGTGGACCCGCTCATGTCGACCATGAACATGACCGCGATATTGCGTTCCTGGTTGCGATAGCGGGTATAGAGGTATTCGCTCATCTCGCGACCGCGCGCGACATCGGCGAAGGCCTCGACCAGGGCATCGATGTCGATGTCGTCGCCGTCCGCCTGGCGGCGCTGCAGGCGTGACTCGCCGAGTACCGCCTCGAACGAGCGCTTGATCGATTTCAGCAGGCCGCGATGCTTCTCCAGCGTCGCCGTCACGAAGCCTTCGTCGCCGGGCGGCACCGACAGCTCGCGCAGGGTGCAGAAGCCTTCGCGGAAACGCTGGCGCACGCAGTCCCACTCGCGGTAGGTGAACGTGCCGGTGCCGTTCAGGTCCGGGTCGTCGTCACCATCGACGTCGCCGCGCTGCGGCAGCAGGTCGTCGCTGTATTCGCCGCGCTCGAGCGGCTCGAGGTGGTCGTCAGGGATTTCGCCGAAGTCCTGCATGATCGAGCCGAGCAGGTCCTTCATGTTCTCGGGCACCGGCGTCACCTCGCCGTCGATGGTGACCTGGAAGTTGACGTCGGCACCGCCGCTGCCGTCCTCGTCCTGGGTCTGCACCTCGACCAGCTGTTTCTGCGCGTCGTCGCCGCCGGCTTCGCCATGTTCGTTCTGCTCGCGCAGCTCCTGCATGGCGCGCTGCAGGGCGCTCTTCTCGCGCTCGATGCGCGCGAACAGGGCCTGGCGAACGCGTCCGGCGAACATGTCGCCCTCGTAGGGCCGCAGCGGCGGCAGCGGCAGCTCGAGAAAGGCATCGACGAGATCGAGCGAATCGAGCGCGCTCGCCTGCGCCGCGGTCAGCGTCGCCGCGCGTTGCCGCCAGTCGTCCCACAGCGCATCGCCGGCGGCGTCGACGTGACCATAGACATTGAATTCGCGCGCGAGCCCGGGGAAGTCGCGTGCGATGCACGCTTCGAGACGGATGCACTCGAGGCGGTTGAACACCGCGACCGGGCCGTCCGCGTCGAATTCGCGCAGCAGGCGTTCGACCACCTGGTAACGCCAGGTGCCGTACCAGGTCTGTGCCCACAGGTGTACGGCCGTCAGCTTGTAGAGCGTGAAATTCTGCTCGGGCTCGGGGAACAGGTTCACCGCGTCCGGCAGGTAGAGCGACTCGGTATCGGTGAAGGTCGACTGGTCGACGGCTACGCGCAGCTCGCGGCCGCCGAGCCCGCGCACGAAGTGGCGGAGGAAAGCCGAGGCATCGTCGAAGCCGCAGCGCACGTGGCGGCTCGCGTAAGCGCGGGCGAACGTGTCGACATCCTCGAGCACCTCGATGGCGAAGCCGAGACCGCGATTGTCGAAGGTCTCCATGGCGCGGTCGACCCAGTCCTCGACGCCGGTGCGTTCCATCCTGTCGAAGGCCGTCGCCACGCGACTGACGAAGTGCGCGGCAAGTTCATGGTTGGCGCGCGCGATGAGCTCGGCCCAGGCATAGACGAAATCCTGGTCACGGCGTTCGAGCGCGGCGATGCGCGTGACGATGTCCTCGACGTTGCCGTGCCGCGCGAGTGCCCCGGCGGTGAATTTCTCGAGGTCTTTCTGGATGCGCAGGCGGTTGAGAAAATTCTGGCGCGTTTCGTCGCTCATGGCTCTCCGCGGACGGGCTGCGGCGCGGCGCTGGCGCCGCGCGCGGTGGGGGCGGGCGTGGCGCTCAGAAGATTGACCGGCTGAGCTCGTGGACGGCCTGCAGCATGTCCTCGTCGTCGGTCAGCGCCTGCGCGACGGCGGTGTCGGTGGCGATGACCGGCGAGATGCCCTCGTGCATCAGCTTGGCGGCGTTGACCAGCAGGCGGGTGCTTGCACCCTCGTCGAGGCCGCTGCCCTTGAGGTTGCGCGTCATGTGGCCGAACTTGATCAGCTGGCGTGCGCTGGCGGCATCCACGCCGCTCTCTTTCTCGATGATGGTCTGCTCGACCTCGGCCTTCGGATAGCCGAACTCGAGCGCGACGAAGCGCTGGCGCGTGCTCTGCTTGAGATCCTTGAGCACGCTCTGGTAGCCGGGGTTATAGGAAATGACGAGACAGAATTCCGGCGGGGCGGCGAGTACCTCGCCGAGTTTCTCGATCGGCAACAGGCGGCGGTCGTCGCACAGCGGGTGGATCACCACCGACGTGTCCTTGCGCGCCTCGACGACCTCGTCGAGGTAGCAGATGCTGCCGTTGCGCACGGCACTGGTCAGCGGGCCGTCGACCCACACCGTCTCGCCGCCACGCACGAGGTATCGACCGATGAGGTCGGAGGCGGTGAGATCATCGTGGCAGGCCACCGTCACCATCGGCCGCGCCAGGCGCCAGGCCATGTACTCGACGAAGCGCGTCTTGCCGCAGCCGGTCGGCCCCTTCAGCAGCACCGGCAGCTTGTTGCGGTAGGCGGCGGTGAAGACGTCGATTTCGTCGGCGACGGGTTCGTAGTACGGCTCGTCGGTGATGGTGCTCTGCGCGGTATGGATTGCGGGTGTGGACATGCGGTGGGGTCTTTCGGTTGGGGCCGGCACGGCGCACCGGCGTGGCGCGAAGGCCACACTATAACGAAACACGGCCGGCGCGAACCACCCGCGCTGGCATGCGTCGTCGTGCTCCGAGCCGCGCTCCGGTGCTGCCGTCAGCGGGCTCCGTCTCGCGCCGGACGGTTCCCGCGGGCTTCGCAACGGTGCGACACCTGCGGCTGGGCGCCGCTGCGGTGCAGGCGAGGTGCACAGTCTTGGGGCGTCATGCAAGTGAATGGTGCATAAATCTCGCTGCATCGGCGCGCACGTATCGCCGGCGGCACGGATCTCACGCGCCCGCGCGGCGCGCGTGTCCTGGCCGCACGCGAATCGACTGGAGCGGTCTATTCGCGGGAATCACTGCGCCGTCGTGCCAGCTGGTCCGGCTCGGACGATGCTGGTGCCTGCGGGCGCGCGCGTCCGTTCGTGGTTGGCACGCGGATTGCCCTGCGCACCGGGTCTCCCGGCTGACGGCCACGCCGCGAAGGGCTAGCCCGGTTTGAACAAGCTCGAACTCGACATCCTGTGGGTGCTCGTCGCCGCCGTCCTCGTGCTGGTCATGCAGGGCGGCTTCCTGTGCCTGGAAAGTGGCCTGACGCGAACCAAGAACGCGGTCAACGTGGCGATGAAGAACGTCGTCGACCTGACCGTCGCAGTCGTGCTGTACTGGTTGTTCGGTTTCGGGCTCATGTTCGGCGACGACCTCGGCGGCGTGGTCGGCGCCTCCGACTTCCTGCCCGCCGTTGCCGGCAGTCCGTGGCTGGCGACGTTCTTCGTCTTCCAGGCCATGTTCTGCGCGACTGCCGCGACCATTGTTGCGGGGGCGGTGGCGGAGCGCACGCGCTTCGATGCCTACGTCTTCATGACGGTGCTGATCACGGGTTTCATCTACCCCGTGTTCGGACACTGGGCATGGGGCGCGGCGCATACGGGCGGTGACGGCTGGCTCGGCGCCCGTGGGTTCGTCGACTTCGCCGGCTCCACCGTGGTGCACAGCGTCGGTGGCTGGGTCGCGCTCGCCGCGGTGCTCGTGATCGGGCCGCGCCGTGGACGCTTCGAGGACGGCCAGGTGCACGCGATCCCGCCGTCCAACCTGCCGCTGTGCATGCTCGGCCTGTTGCTCTTCATGGTCGGTTGGATCGGCTTCAACGGCGGTTCCACATTGGAGTTCACGCTCGCTGTTCCCGGCATCGTCGCCAACACGCTCCTCGCCGGTGCAGTCGGTGCGAGCACTGCCGGGCTGTTGCGTTCGATCGTCCACCCGGACAGCGATGCCGCCACCGCCCTGCTCAACGGCACGCTCGCCGGACTCGTCGCCATCACCGCCGGTTGCCACGCGGTGACCGCGGTGGAAGCTGCGGCGATCGGCGCGGTCGGTGCGCTGATCATGCTGCTGGCCGATCGCGCGCTGCTCGCCTGGCGCATCGACGACGCCGTCGGCGCCATTCCGGTGCATCTCGCCGCGGGAGCCTGGGGCACGCTCGCGGTCGGCCTGCTCGGAGACCTGGAGCGACTCGGTACCGGCCTCGATCGCACCAGCCAGGTGCTCGTGCAGTTGGAGGGCATCCTGGCCTGCGGTGTGTGGGCGTTCGGTATCGCCTTCCTCGTCCTGCGGCTGCGCGGGCCGCGACGGCCGCTGCGGGTCAGTGCCGAGGCCGAGCAACTCGGCCTGAACGTTGCCGAGCACGGCGCCCGGACGCCGCTGCTCGACCTGCTCGAGGTCATGGAGCGCCAGCAGCGCAGCGGTGACCTCGGCCTGCGTGCGCCGGTCGAGCCGTTCACCGAGGTCGGCCAGATTGCCGACAGCTACAACCGCGTGATGCAGGCGCTCGAAGCTGCAACCGTCCAGACCAAGCAAATCGTGCGCGATATCCGTGACGGCATCATCACCTTCACGCGCGATGGCATCCTCACCAGTCTCAATCCGGGTGCGGCCAAGCTGCTCTGCCTCGATCCGCAGCTGGCCATCGGCAAGCCGCTCGAGACCGTGCTGCGCGATGGCGGCATCAGCGGAGACATTGCCGGGCTCGCCGATGGCCGCACCGTCGGCGCCGCCGCGCGGCGCAGCGTCGAGCTCGCGCGCGTCAGTGCGCCCGGCGAGCGCGCGGTGCTCGAGATGACCGCGTTCGAGACGCTCGTCGACGGCGACCGCGCCTACACCGCGCTGGTGCGCGACATCACCGAGCGCCGCCTCTTCGAGGACCAGCTGTTCCGTGAAAAGGAGCTCGCCCAGGTCACCCTCGAGTCGCTCGGCGAAGGGGTCATCACGACCGACGCCGGCGGACGCGTGACCTACCTCAACCCGGTTGCCCAGGCCATTACCGGCCATACCCAGCTACATGCACGGCTGCGGCCGCTCAGCGAACTGCTGCAGTTCTGCGACGAGGAGACCGGCGAGCGCGTGGTGTTCGGTGCTGGCGGCCAGGACGTCTGGCGGGTCGAACGGCACGACGCGCTGGTTCTCAGGCGCAAGGACGGCACCGAAGTGGTGGTCAGCCTCAATGCAGCGCCGATTCGCGACCGCGAGTTCGTGCCCATTGGCGTCGTCATCGTTTTCCAGGACGTCTCCAAGGCGCGCGAACTGGAGCGCCAGCTCAGTTACCAGGCGTCACACGACGCCGTCACCGGACTGATCAACCGGCGCGAGTTCGAGCGGCGTCTGCGCGAGATGATGGCGCAGGCGCGCACCGACCAGGGGCACCACGTGCTGTGCTATGTCGATCTCGATCAGTTCAAGCTGGTCAACGATACCTGCGGGCACAATGCCGGCGACGAGCTGCTGCGCCAGCTCGGCGGCGTGCTCAGCGAGCAGCTGCGCGCCAGCGACACGCTGGCGCGCCTCGGCGGCGACGAGTTCGGCGTCATCTTCAACAGTTGCACCACCGAACGCGGCATGACGCTGGCCGACGAGCTTCGCGAGACCATCGAGCACTTCCGCTTCAAGTGGCGTGACGGCATCTTCTCGGTCGGTGCGAGCATCGGCGTGGTCGGCATCTCCGGTCACGCGGTGTCGGCGGCCGAGATCATGAGCATGGCCGATGCGGCCTGCTACGTGGCCAAGGATGCCGGGCGCAACCGCGTGCACCTGCACCAGCCGAACGACCGCGATACCCTCGAGCGCCGTGGCCAGATGCAGTGGGCAGCGCGCATTCAGCACGCCATCGACGAAGATCGCCTGTGCCTGTATTACCAGCCGATCGTGCCGCTCGACCCGGCACGAAGCGCCGACGTGCATTACGAGGTCTTCGTGCGCATGCTCGACGAGCACGACCGCCTGGTCCCTCCCGGTGCATTCATCCCGGCGGCCGAGCGCTACGACCTGATGACCGCCATCGATCGCTGGGTGGTGCGCAACACGCTCGCTTTCATGGGTGCGACGCAGGACGACCCGGTCAATCTCGCGATCAACCTGTCCGGCGCCTCGATCACCAACGCCGAGTTCCTTGCCAACATCAAGGCGCAGATCCTGCACTATGGCGTTGACCCGCAGCGCATCAGCTTCGAGGTCACCGAGACCGCCGCAATCGCGGATCTCGCCAAGGCGCGCACCTTCATCAACGAGCTCAAGCTGCTCGGTTGCCGCTTCGCGCTCGACGACTTCGGCAGCGGCCTGTCCTCATTCGGCTACCTCAAGACCCTGCCGGTCGACTTCCTGAAGATCGACGGCATCTTCGTGCGCGACCTGCTCAAGGACCCGGTCGATCGCGCGATGGTCGAATCGATCAACAACGTCGGCCACCTGATGAACCTGCAGACCATCGCCGAGTTCGTCGAGAGCGAGGCAGCCTGCGTCGCGCTGCGCGAGATCGGGGTCGACTTCGTGCAGGGCTACCACCTCGGCGAACCGCGCCCGATCGCCGAGCTGCGCGCGGTCGCGACCTGGCCGCGCTGACGGCGCCGCCTGCTATGCTGGCCGCCTCGCCGTCACGGGGACCAGCCGATGCTCGAAAAGCTCAATCCGGAGGGCATCGTCGCGCCCTTCAATAACGCCTACCACCACACCGTGGTGATCCCGCCCAATGCCCGCGTCGCCTTCATCGCCGGCCAGGTCGGCTTGGACCCGCAGGGTGGGCTGCCGCCGACGCTCGAAGGGCAGGCCGAGCAGGCCTGGGTAAACCTCATGGCGGCCGTGCGCGTCGCCGGCATGGGGCCAGAAAATATCGTAAAGATAACCGCTTACCTGATAGATGCCGACGATTACGCGGCCTTCGCGGCGGCCCGTGCCCGGCATCTCGGCGACGCCCGGCCGGCCTCCACCGCGCTGCTGGTGAAGCAGCTGTTGAAGCCCGAGTGGCGCTTCGAGATCGAAGCCGTGGCCGCCGCCCCGGCCTGAGCGCCCCGGTGGACGCTCGCGCCTGACGCGTAGTACCCTCGAACTCATTTTTCGCGGCCGCCGAGCCGGCCGCGCGAATCCTCAATCCCGCATACTTTCTGGGGAGCAAGATTATGGAAGTTGGCGCCTTTTACCTGCCGTCCGTCGGTCACATGGATGACATTCTGAAGGGCATGGCGGGCAAGCAGACCCACCTGTACCAGATGATGCTGCGCGAGCTCACCGAGCAGCTGCAGTACATGGACGAAAACGGCTACTACGGCTGCGGCTTCACCGAGCATCATTTCCACGTCGAGGGCGAAGAGGTCTCGACCAACCCGGTCATCCTCGACCTCTACTTCGGCATGCAGACCAAGCGCATGAAGTTCGGTCAGCTCGGCAACGTGCTGCCCTCGCAGAACCCGATCAACCTCGCCGAGAACATCGCGATGGTGTCGCAGATGCTGCAGGGTCGCGTGTTTGCCGGCTTTGCCCGCGGTTACCAGCCGCGCTGGGTCAACGTGCTCGGCCAGCAGGTCGGACTCTCCGATCCGGCCGGCGGCGAACAGTACGAGGAACTCAAGCGCTCGCTGTTCGAGGAGCACTTCGACATCATCATGAAGGCCTGGAAGAACGATACGTTCAGCTTCCAGGGCAAGCACTGGCAGGTGCCGACCAAGGACATCAAGTGGGCGGCAGCGGAAGTCGCGTGGAACTACGGCCAGGGCTGCAACAAGGACGGCATCATCGAGGAGATCGGCATCGCGCCGCCGACCTTCGAGAAGCAGATTCCCGATCTCTTCATGCCTTTCGCGACCTCCGAACGGTCGATCAAGTGGGGCATGGAGCGCGGCATCGTGCCGGTGACGATCATGACCCACTACGACGTGGTCAAGGAGCACTTCCGTGCCGGCATGGAAGCGGCCAACGAAGCGGGCCTCAATTACAAGTTCGGCCAGGGCATGGCCATGAGCCGCGAGATCATCGTCGCCGAGACCGACGCCGAGGCCGAGGCCATCGCGCGCGAGGCCGGCTCGTTCATCTGGAACAACTTCTTCGTGCCGTTCGGCTTCAACGCCGCGGTGGCCGGTCCCGGCGAAGGCCCGTGGGACATGCCGGCGACGTTCGAGACCATCGCCGAACGCGGCCTGGTCATCCACGGCTCGCCGGATACCGTCAACCGCAAGCTCGAGGACCTGCTCAAGAAGCTGCCGGTCGACTACTTCTGGATGTTTATCTACAACCACATGCCACACGACAAGTGCATGAAGAGCCTGGAACTGCTGACCGAGAAGGTGTGGCCCAACTTTACCGACAAGATCGGCCGCGGCGCCCCGGCGGCGCAGAAGTCGGCCGGCTGAACCGGCCCACCGTCTGATCGAACCCGCCGCCGGCGCCGCCGCGGCGGGTTTTTTTTCGCCCTGCGCGACGCCCCGGAGCAGCCCATGCGTTACGCGGTCTATGCGCCCAACTTCAACGATTACGGGGAGCCGGCACGGCTGGTCGAGCTGGCTTGCGCAGCCGAAGCGGCCGGCTGGGACGGCTTCTTCGTGTGGGACCATCTCGCCTTCGAGCCGGATGGCCGCCTGCCGGTGGCCGATGCGACCGTGGTGCTGGCGGCGATTGCCCAGGCCACGGCGCGCGTGCGGTTCGGCGCCATGATCACCCCGGTCGCGCGACGCCGGCCGTGGAAGCTGTTCAAGGAGATTGCCACGCTCGATCACTTGAGCGGGGGGCGCGTGCATCTCGGCATCGGGCTCGGTGAGCCGCCCGAACTCGAGTTTGCCGCATTCGGCGAACCGGCCGGGGGGCGCGCTCGCGCCGCGCGCCTGGATGAAGGCATGGCGATTGTCGATCCGCTCATGCGCGGCGAGGCGGTGATGCATCAAGGCGACTGTTACGAGGTCGAGACGCGTCTCGCGCCGGCCACGCTGCAGCAACCGCGCGTCCCTGTGTGGGTGGCGGCGACACTGCCGGCCCGTGCCGGCGTGCGTCGCGCGGCGCGCTGGGACGGCATCTTCCCGCTTCGCGTACCCGCGAGCGCCGCCGCGGACGTGGACAGCTCGGTCGACTGGAGCGCGTGGTGGCTGGCGCCGGACGAACTGGCCGCGCTGGTCGCCGAACTACGGACGCTGCGCGGCGATCTCGATGGATTCGACGTGATAGCCAGTGGGCGCGCGGCGGCGCCCGCCGCCGCGGCAGCGATGGCCGCGGCGGGGGCGACCTGGTGGCTCGAATGGATGGATACCGCGCCGGGCAGCTTCAACACGGCGCTGGCGCGCGTGCGGCGCGGGCCGCCGCGCTGAGGCAGCGCTGCGACGATTGGCCGGCCGCGCGGTGCGGTGTATAAGGGCGACATGATCATGGGCGCCACACATCGCGGGAAGCCGCCACGGACGGAGCGCGCAAGGTGAACCACGCGGGTGACGTCCTCGTCGTCGAGGATCACCACGACATCGCGGAGATGGTCTGTGACCATCTCGAAAGTCGCGGCTACAGCGTCGATTACGCCGGCGACGGGCCGGCCGGGCTGCGCCTCGGCCGCGACCACGTCTACGATGCGGTGGTGCTCGACCTCATGTTGCCCGGCATGGACGGCCTCGAAGTATGTCGCGCGCTGCGCGCGGCGCACGTCGACGTACCGCTGCTGATGCTGACCGCCCGCGACACGCTGGGCGACAAGATCGCCGGGTTCGACTGCGGCGCGGACGACTACCTCGTCAAGCCCTTCGACCTGGAGGAGCTCGAGGTGCGCCTCCGCGCGCTGATCCGGCGACGTCGCGGCGCTGCCGGGGACGTGCTGCGCGTGGGCGACCTCACGCTCGATCTCGGCAGCCTCAAGGTCGCACGCGCGGAGCGCGAACTCACCATCACACCCATCGGCCTCAAGATCCTGACCCTGCTCATGCAGCAGTCACCGCGCGTGGTCGACCGCCAGGCCCTCGAGCGCGCGGTGTGGGGCGACCTGCCGCCCGACAGCGACGCGTTACGCAGCCATCTCTACGTGCTGCGCAAGACCGTCGACCGCCCCTTCGCACGCGCGCTGATTCACACCGTGCCGGGTGCCGGTGTGCGCATCGCCGATGAGGATTGAGCGCCCGCGGCGCCTGAACGCGAGCCTGTGGCGCGCCTTCGTGCTGCAGATCGTGCTGATCAGCGCGACTGCCATCGCCGGCGTCTACCTTGCCGAGTTCGCCATCCGCGAGCTGCTCATCGTCTCCGCGCTGAAACGGGAAGCGGACTACTTCTGGGCACGTCGCAAGATTTCGGCCGACACGCCGGCGCCGAATACCAACACGCTCATTGGCTATGTGTTCGATGCGGGTAGCGAGCTCCCGGACGAGTTCGCCGGTCTCGGGCGCGGCATCCACGATGTCACGACACCGATCGGCGAGTCGGTGGTACACGTCAGCGAGCACGCTGGTGCGCGGCTCTACCTGGTGTTCGACGCCAACAACGTGAAAGAGCTCGCGACCTACTTCGGGCTCGCGCCCCTGGCCCTGCTGCTGGTGGTACTGTACTCCTCGGCCTGGGTCGCCTACCGCATCACGCAGCGCGCGGTATCACCGGTGATCCGCCTCGCGCGCAGCGTGCGCGACATCGACCTCGAGACCCCGGACCTCGCCGCCCTGCTGGCCGACGTCCAGCAGCGCGGCGGCAATGCCGAGATCGAGGTGCTCACCAACGCACTGCGTCACCTGCTCGGACGCGTCGATCGGTTCATCGAGCGCGAACGCCTGTTCACGCGCGAGGCGAGCCACGAACTGCGCAGTCCGCTGACCGTCATTCGCATGGCCAGCGAGAAGCTGCTCGGACGAGGCGATCTCGATGCACCCGCGCGTGCGCTGGTCGAAAAGATGCGCCGCGCCGCGCTCGACATGGAGGAACTCACCGAGATCCTGCTGCTGCTGGCGCGCGAGCACGAGGGGGCGCTCGTCAAGGAACGCGTCAACGTCAACTACATCATGCACCAGGAGTTCAATCGCTGCGTGATGATCTACGGTCACAAGCCGCTCACCCTGCGTTTTGTCGAGACCCATCGCGTGCACGTCGAGAGCACCCCGCGGATCCTCGCCATCGTGCTTGGCAACCTGCTGCGCAACGCCTGCGCGTACACCGAGCGCGGCACCGTCGAGGTCTGCGTCAGCGAGCACGGCGTGCGCATCAGCGACAGCGGCGTCGGCATGAGCAAGGAGCACCTCGGCGCGGTGTTCTCGCCGGCGCTCGCCCGCCAGCATGCACGCGGCAACGGCATCGGGCTCAGTATCGTCAAGCGCATCAGCGAACGCTTCGACTGGACGCTCGATATCGAGAGCGAGCCGTCCCGGGGTACCACGGTGACGGTGGTGCCGGGCGCGGCCGAGGTCGAACCCCTCGCAGAAGACGTGGCCACACCGCGTCGCGTGACTGGTTGAATGCCCGACCGGCGCCCCCATCTGTCGAGCTGGTGCGTTCGCGCGCCGGCGTATTCCCGTTCAACGGAGTGAGTCCCGTCCATGCTCAGAATCGGTCTTTTCCTCGCCACCAACTTCGCCGTCCTCGTGGTGTTGTCGATCGTGCTCAACCTGCTCGGTCTAAACCAGCAGGGCACTGGCGGTATGCTGGTGTTTGCCGCCATCTTCGGCATGGGCGGCGCTTTCATCTCGCTGCTGATGTCGAAATCGATGGCTGCCCGCGCAGTCGGTGCGCAGCTCATCGAGCAGCCCGCCAACGCGGCCGAGCGCTGGCTGCTGGAGACGGTGCAGCGCCAGGCCGAGGCTGCCGGGATCGGCATGCCAGACGTCGCCGTGTTCGATTCGCCGAGCCCCAATGCCTTCGCCACCGGCGCCAACAAGGACGACGCACTGGTCGCCGTCAGTACGGGCTTGCTGCGGCATATGAGCCAGGACGAGGTGGAGGCCGTGCTCGCGCACGAAGTGAGTCACGTCGCCAATGGCGACATGGTCACGCTGGCCCTGTTGCAGGGCGTGATGAACACTTTCGTGATGGTCTTCGCACACGTGCTCGCGGCCGCTATCGACCGTGACAGCCGCGGGCGGGGCGCGGGCTACTACCTCGGCTACTTCGCCGCCCAGGCCGTGCTCGGCTTCCTTGCCTCGCTGGTCGTGATGTGGTTCAGCCGCCACCGCGAGTATCGTGCTGACGCTGGCGGTGCCCGGCTCGCCGGGCGACACAAGATGATCGCGGCGCTCGAGCGACTGCAGCAGCAATCGCAACCCGAAGCGCTGCCCGATACCGTGGAAGCGTTCGGTATCGCGGGCGGGCTCGGCAGCCTCCTCTCGACCCACCCACCACTCGAGCAGCGCATTGCAGCGCTGCGCGCGGCGACCGACTGAGCGCCTGCACCGCTGGCGTCAGCGTCAGCTGCGACGTTCCCGGGACGCGCCTGCCGGCGCGGGGGGGGCTGGTCAGGCGGGCGGTCGGCGCAGGATGTCGACGCGCATCGGGGCACGGAAATCCGCGCCGCCTGCACCGAGATGCGCCTCGAACGCGCGTCGCACGCGGGCCAGCGTGAGGTCGTCGAGGCGGTGTTCGCTGTGTGTGGCGTTGATGATGCGGCGCTCGAAATCGGCAAAGTCGTCAAAGTGCACGGGGCTGAGGAAGAACGCTTCCCGGACCAGTTCGAGGGTGCCGGCCGCGACCGCACGCACCAGCGCGTCGAAGGCCGCCTGGCGCACCGCCTGCTCGTCGTGGAAGAGGCGGATGACATCGTTGAAGGCACCGGCGAAGATCGGCTCGGATACGTAGAGCAGGCCGCCCGGACGCAGGATGCGGGCAATCTCGGTGAGGGCCGCGTCGAGCGCCTCGCCCGGCACGTGGTGCAGCGATTTGAACATCATCACCACGTCGACGCTGGCGTCGTCGAGATCGATGCACTCGGCGCCGCCGTAGCGGAACTCGACGTTGGGCAGGTCGGTACGCGCGAGATTGCGCGTATGCTGCACGCGATCCACCTCGTAGGCGATCACGCGGCGGTCGGATCCGCCGGTGGCGATGGCGGCGGTGTGTACGGCGCTGCCGCAGCCGAGTTCGACGATGAGCGCGCCGTCGAGCGGCAGGCTGGCGTAGATGTCGGCATCGCTGTGCACGGCGTCGATCGGTTCATGGGCGATCTGCATGGCGATATCCCCGGTCATTTCGTCACCAGTGAGCGTACGACGCTGTCATCGCTGTCGAGATCGGCTTCGAGCTTGGCCCAGTCCGGCGCGTAGGGCACGGCAATGCCGCGCTGGCATGCGGGGCGCGCCTCCATGCGCTCGAGCCAGGCGTTCAGATGGGTGAGCCCCGCGACGCTGCTGCCGCCCCAGAAGTGGATGCGTACCCAGCACCAGTTGGCGATGTCGGCGATGGAGTAGTCGTCGCACAGGTATTCGCGGCCGGCGAGCTGGCCGTCGAGCACTTCGTAGAGGCGGCGGCATTCGTTGTGGTAGCGCGCGATCGCCGCGGGCAGCTTTTCCGGGAAATAGCGGTAGAAGACGTTCGACTGGCCCATCATCGGCCCGATGCCGGCCATCTGGAACATCAGCCATTGCGTCACGCGTGACTTGCCCTTGGCATCGCGCGGCATGAGCTGGCCGCTCTGCTCGGCGAGGTAGAGCATGATGGCGCCCGATTCGAACACCGGGAAGTCGTCGTTGGCGCGGTCGACGATGGCGGGGATACGGCCATTGGGGCACAGCTTCAGGAACCAGTCCTGTTTCTGCTCACCCTTCATGATGTCGACATGGTGGACGGTGTAGGGCATGCCGATTTCCTCGAGCATGACCGAGACCTTCCAGCCGTTCGGAGTGGAATCGGTGTAGAGATCGATCATTGGTGCTTCCGGCGTCGTGAGTGGGGCTTCATGGTAGCCCACCGCCGCGATTCCCTTAACAGGCTGGTGGGAAACGACGGCGGGCACGGTCTGCGGCCTTGCGCACTCGCCTGCGGTCCTCATTGATCCACATGAACGCCGGTTCCCCGCTCGGACGCGCCTTGCAGGCCGCACGCCTCGCGACGCTTTTCACCAGACTGTTCAATCGACGATGACGCGGCGCGGTGCGAAGACGCCGCGTGCGCGGCATGCGGCTCTCAGGGAGCGTCGGTGTCGCCACTGCCGCCGGTGAGCGGCACGAAGCGTACCGGCAGCACGCCGGTCCGCGTGGTGTTGCCCGCCGCGTCCTTCTCGATCACGGTGAGCTCCTGCTCGCCCCAGGCGCTGTCGATGGGAATGACGAGGCGCCCGCCCGGGGCGAGCTGTTCGACCAGCGCGGGCGGCAACTCGCCGCCGGCGGTCACTACGATGGCGTCGAACGGGGCCGCCTGCGGCCAACCCGCGGTGCCGTCACCGATGCGCACGCTGACGTTCGCATAGCCGAGTTCGTCGAGCAGCGCGGCCGCGCGTTCGCCGAGCGCGGCGACGATCTCGATGCTGTAGACCTCGGCACCGAGCTCGGCGAGCACGGCCGCCTGGTACCCCGAGCCGGTCCCGATCTCGAGCACGCGGTCGCCGCGTTCGATATCGGCAAGCTCGGTCATGAGGGCCACGATGAAGGGCTGCGAGATGGTCTGGCCGTGACCGATGCTGAGCGGCCGATTGGCATAGGCGGCGGCGCGGCTGTCGGGCGGAACGAAACGGTGACGCGGAACGCTGGCCATGGCCGAGGCAACCGGCCCGCTCATCTCGCGTACCCCGGTCATGCTGGCGGTCGCGCGGAAATCGAAGCGGATCTTCTCGATCAGTCGCGCGTGGTCGCCGTCACGCGCGAACGCACCGCCGGCGTCCTCAGTCGCCATGCAGGTGGGCAACCAGATCAGTATGAGCACCAGCAGGGCACGGCGTGGCCGCTGGCTCAGCGCGCGCGGGGGGGGCGAGTAAAGTCCCCGGCGCCGCTGCAGGGGACATTGAGCGGGGGAGGTCACGGCGCCGGGGCAGGACGAATCTCACGCGCCCTGTACGGGAATCTTGCGAACCCGCGTATGCACGGCGCGCGGCAGGTGGACATGCAGCACGCCACGACGGTAGCTGGCGCGGCCGCCGCTCTCGTCGACCGCGACGGGCAGACGTAATGCGCGCTCGAAGCTGCCGTAGGCACGCTCCATGACGTGGAAGCGGCCCTGGGTGCGTTCCTGTTCGATGTGCTTCTCTCCGCGCACGACCAGCACGTCGTCGAGGACATCGATGGTGAAATCGTCCTCGTCCATGCCAGGGCATTCGAGGGTCACCTCGACGCTGTCGTCGTCGACCTTGACCTCGGCGGCGAGGACGCCCCAGCGGCTGCCGGCAGCGACGTGACGGGCGCGGGCCTCGTCGCCTCCGCTGGCGCGGTGCACCGGGTTGAAGCGGGTCAGGGCGTCGCCCGCACGCGCAGTGAAGTCGCGCCAGCCTTCCGCAATGCCATCCCATGCACGGCTGAGCCCGTGCTTGAGATCCTGTAACGTGCTCATGGTTGCGATCCTCCACGTGCGGTCGTCGCGATGATGCTCGCGCGTGCGGCGCGCGGCGTCTTGATCGAAATCACCTTGGCGCTATGCACCGATTGCTCACATGGGGGTGTCGGCACGCTGCTTCAAGGCCGGCCGAAGGCGCTGCCGGCCGGGTCTTGAATTCGATTGCCGACACACCATCTCGGGGCTTAACGGCAACCGACGAACTGTGGAGGTTCGGACCATGCGTACCACTGTCTACGATCCTTTCTCGACCATCCGGCGCCTGCAGGACGAAATGAATCGCGCCTTCGGCAGCGCGCTGACCAGCAACGAGGACAGCTCGGCCTCGGCGGTGAGCCACTGGGTGCCAGCGGTCGACGTACACGAAGAAGCCGACCGCTACGTGATCGTCGCGGATGTCCCCGGCGTGGAGCCGGACGCCATCGAGGTGTCCATGGAGAACGGCATATTGACCATTTCCGGCGAGCGACGTGACGAACGCCGCAGCGAGAATGGCGGGGCACACCGCGTCGAACGCGTCTATGGCTCGTTCTACCGGCGCTTTACCCTGCCCGATACCGCCGATGCCGAGCGCGTCGAGGCGCGCAGCACGCACGGTGTGCTCGAAATCAGCATTCCCAAGAAGGCCCAGGTCCAGCCGAAGAAGATCAAGGTCGGGGGCTGAACGGGAACTGCCGCGGCGAGGCTGCGCAAGCGCGGGTTCAGCGGCCTCTATCGTGCAGCCTCGCCGCGGTCCATGCCGGGCGCCGCCCTGACCCGCCTTGACCCTGGTCAGGGCGCGACGAGCGCTTCTGGCGCATGATAGGCGCCAGGCAGGGGAGAGCGGATGAGCGAGTCCGGCACGCTGCACCGCGTCGTCGCGCTGTCCGCCGACGTGAGCGGCAGTACGCGTCTGTACGAGACCTTCGGCAACGACGTCGCGCGGCGCGACGTCGCGCTCTGCCTTGCCCTGCTCGCCGCCGTTGCGGAACGCCACGCGGGCGTCGTCGACGGCACCGCGGGTGACGAGATCCTGTGCCACTTCGCCCACCCGCGCGACGCCGCCGAGGTCGGTCGCGAGATGCACGAGGCACTGCGCGCGGCGAGCGCCGCCCGGCGCTTCCGCTGCGGCGAGCTGCGCGTCAAGGTCGCCTGGCATTACGGTCTCGCGGAGTGGCGTGATGGCACCCTGGTCGGCGCCACGCCGCGCGTCCAGCAACAGATCATTGCCTGCGCGCGGCCCGAGGAGGTACTGGTGTCAGGCGACGCGCTGGAGGCGTTGCCGATGGCGATGCGCGCGACGGCGCAGCTCATCGACACCGTGAACTCGGTCGTCGATGGGGCGCCGCTCGCGGTCTACCGGCTGCCTTGGGACGACGACACCGAGGTCACGCGTTACCGTGCGCCGGCACCGCCGGCCGGCACCAGCCGGCGCCTCGAGCTGCGCCGCGGCGCCCGCTGCTGGCACCTCGATGCCGACCATCCGGGTTGCACCATCGGCCGCACCGACGACAACGACATCGCTACCGGGAGTCGCTTCACCTCGCGCCATCACGCGAGCATCGACCTGCGACACGGTCGCTTCTACCTGAGCGACGCTTCCAGCAACGGCACGCTCGTGATCAGGGACGGTACCGAGCGCGAGCTGGTGCGCCACGAACAGGCCGTGCTGCATGGCAGCGGCGAGCTGGTGTTCGGCGATATCGCCGGACAGGACGACGACGCCCGTCTCAGCTTCCGCTGCGAATGAGCGCGCCGTGCCCCGTGTCGCCGCCGCTCATTCGAGCGCGCCACCGAGACGTTCGCAGAACGTGCGCAGCACTTCGACCCGCGCGGTGCGCTTGTCGTTGCCCGGGACGAGTGTCCACGGTGCGATCTCGGTGGAGGTCTTGACCACCATGTCGCTGACGGCACGCTCGTAATCGTCCCAGCGCTCACGGTTGCGCCAGTCCTCGTCGGTGATCTTGTGCTGCTTGACCGCGATCTGCTCGCGCTCACGGAAGCGCCTGAGCTGCTCTTCGGCGGAGATGTGCAGCCAGAACTTGAGGACCACCATGCCGTGCTCGACCAGCTGCTCCTCGAAGGAGTTGATCTCGTTGTAGGCACGCTGCCACTCGAGCTCCGAGGCGAAGCCTTCCACCCGCTCGACCAGCACGCGGCCGTACCAGGAGCGATCGTAGATGGTGTGGTAGCCGGCGCGCGGCAGGTGACGCCAGAAGCGCCACAGGTAGTGATGCGCCTTCTCCTCGTCGGTCGGCGCGGCGACCGAGATGACGCGGTAGAGGCGCGCGTCCATGGCGCCGGTGACGCGCCGGATGGCACCACCCTTGCCAGCCGCGTCCCAACCCTCGAACACCGCCACGGTGTTGAGGCCGCGCGCGTGTGCCTTCCACGCCAGCTGGTAGAGTTCGTCGCTGTAGCGGCGCAGCAGCTTGCGGTAGGCCTTGTCGTCGAGGCGGGTGTCGAGCGGCACGCTGCTGAGCACGCCCGGTTCGCCGATCTTCTGCAGCGCGGGTGAGGTCGTAGTCACTCGTCCGCTCGACGGCGGCGGCCGATCGAGACGCGCGGTGATGCGCTCGAGCAGGATTTCGCCAACCTTGAGATCGCGGTAACGCGCGTTGTCTGCTTCGACGATGTGCCACGGCGAGTGGCCGACGTCGGTCTTGCGCAGTGCCCGCTCGGAGACCAGGGCGAACTCGTCGTAACGGCGCGAGAAGGACTTGGTGAGCGGTGAGATGCGCCCGTGCTTGCCCTTCGCATCGGCCTCGAGACGCTGGCGCTGCGCCTTCTTGGAGAGATGGAACCACAGCTTGATGATCAGCGCGCCGTCGTCGACCAGCATGTCTTCGAAATGGCGGATGCGTTCGAGTTCGCGGTCGAACTTGTCGCGCTTGATGCTACGCAGGGCGCGCGCGATGATTGGCTGGGTGTACCAGGAGCCGAACAGCACCGCGACGCGCCCCCGCGGCGGCATAGCCCGCCAGAAGCGCCAGAAGCGCGGGCGCATGCGCTCCTCGTCGGTCTCGTCCCAGAATGCGTGGGTCTCGAGGCCACGCACATCCATCCACTTGTGGATACGACTGACCACCTCACCCTTGCCGGCGCCCTCGACACCCGAGACGATGACGACGACCGGAAAATCGGCCTCGCGCAGGCGGCGCTGCACGCCCAGCAGCCCGGCGTGCAACGTCGGCTCGCGGGCCTCGAATTCCTGCTTGGATATCTTGCGACCGAGCTCGGCGGCTTCGAACATGCGTCAGTCTCCTCGTACTCCCGGCACCTTTTAACCCGCCTGTCGCGGGCCTGCGTTGACGACCGTCAAGGCACCACGCGGGCGGCCTTCAATCCGCGCGGGCGAGGCTCACGCGATTGTCATGGAAGGCGGCCCCGCCGGCCGGGGCGACCGGGTCGGCGCCGGTCAGCGCGTTGATGCCGAGTCCGCCGTCGAAGGCATCGTTCGGCCAGATGCTCTCGGCGACGACGATACCGCGCTGCAGACCCGCGAAACGCTCCGCGGCGAGACGCACGCGGCCGCGCGCGTTGCTGACCACGACTGTGTCGCCGTCGTCGAGACCGAGCGCGGCGGCATCGTCCGGGTGCAGCAGCAGCGTCGGCCGACGTTCGCGGCGCCGGGAGCTCGGCGTCTCGTTGAACGAGGAATTGAGGAAGTGACGCGACGGCGCGGTGACGAGGCGAAACGCGTCCGCGTCACGGGTCGCCTCGAGCGCGTCCCAGTGATCGGGCAGGCGCGGCATGGCGGCGAGCGTCTCCGCTGGCACGAAGCCCGCGGAACCCGCCGTGGACCAGTCGGCGGCGAAGTGCCAGCGCCCGTCCGCATGGCCGAAACCATCGAGGAAATGTGCCGTGCGGAAGTCGGGCTGGGCGTCGATCCAACGCGCCGCCTCGAGCGTCGCGAGCTCACCCCAGCCGGAGGCGGCCAGGGTCCAGTCGATGATCTCGCGCGGCGTCATGTGGAAGCCCCGGTGCTCGGCGCCGACGCGCGCAGCGAGTGCGCAGATGAGCTCGTGATTCGAACGACACTCGCCCGGCGGCGCGACGATGCGTGGGCTGAACTGGATGTGCTGCTGGCCGCCGCCCTGGTAGAGATCGTCGTGTTCGAGGAACATCGTGGCCGGTAAGACGATGTCCGCCATCGCCGCGGTCTCGGTCATGAACTGTTCGTGCACGCAGGTGAAGAGATCCTCGCGCGCGAAGCCCCGCCGCACGGTGTTGAGATCGGGCGCGACTGACATCGGGTTGGTGTTCTGTACCAGCAGCGCGGTCACCGGCGGGCCGCCGCGGAGCGCGAACGGCTCGCCGGTCAGCACCGCGCCGATGCGCGACTGGTCGAGCAGGCGCACACCGGGGTCGCGCACGTCGAGGCCGTCGATCAGCGTGCGGTCCCAGTGGAAGATGGCACCGTTGTTGTGGAAGGCGCCGCCGCCCGGGTGCTGCCAGGCGCCGGTAACGGCGGCGATCGAGGCCGCGGCATGCATGTTGACGGCACCGTTGCGGCTGCGTGAAAAGCCGTAGCCGAGACGGATGTAGGTGCGCGGATGCCGGCCGACCAGCGACGCGAAGGCCTCGATGTCGGCCACCGGTACGCCGCAGATCGCACTCGCCCAGTCCGGCGTACGCGTGGCGAGGTGAGCCTCGAGCTCGTTCGGGCAGTCGGTGTAGCGGGCGAGGTAGTCGCGGTCGGCATGGCCGTCGCGGAACAGCACGTGCATGACGGCGCAGGCGAGCGCACCGTCGGTGCCGGGTCGCAGACAGAGGAAGTCGTCGGCCTGCCGGGCGGTTGCGTTGGCGTAGATGTCGACGACCACGATCCGCGCGCCCCGTGCGCGCCGCGCGGCGAGCGCGTGGCTCATCACGTTGACCTGGGTCGACGCGGCATTGGTGCCCCAGATGACGATGACGTCGGATTGTGCCATCTCGCGCGGGTCGACGCCGGCGAGCCGGCCGGCGCCAGCCAGCCAGCCGCTCCAGGCGAGCGCTGTGCAGATGGTCGAGTGCTGCCCGGAATAGCGCTTCGCGTGACGCAGACGATTGATGCCGTCGCGCATGACGAGCCCCATCGTGCCGGCGTAGAAGTAGGGCCACACGCTCTCTGCGCCGTGTCGCTGCTCGGCGGCGAGGAACGCTTCGGCGACGGTGTCGAGCGCCTCGTCCCAGTCGATGCGGCGGAAGCTGCCGCTGCCTTTCGGTCCGCTGCGCTTGAGCGGGTACAACAGTCGCTCGGGATGATGGATGCGCTCGGCGTAGCGCGCGACCTTCGAGCAGATGACGCCCTGCGTGTAGCTGTTGTCGGCCGCGCCGCGCACGCGTCCGATATGCGTCGCGTCGAGGCGCTCGACCTCGAGTGCGCAGGTCGAGGGGCAATCGTGCGGGCAGGTGGCGTGGTGCCAGCTCATAGGGACTCGCAGGAGAGGGGCCAGGCCCGATTCTAACGCCGCCGGCGCCGCGCTCTAGGGTGTCGTGGGCGACAGCCGTCCGCGCAGCGCGTCGATCAGTTCGCGCCCGCGCGGCGTGCCGGCCCCCGCGCGGGTGGTGAACAGGCCACTGCCATAGTCCTGCCCGAAATCCGCGGCGAGGTTGACCACCTGCGCCAGCGCGACCGCAAAGCCCTCGGCATCGAGGCTGGCCATGGGGTGCACGTAGACGCTCCACAGCGTGGTGCCGTCGATGGCGTAACGTGCGTCCCCGGCGGTGCCGAAATTGGCCGCCAGCACGCGTCGCAGGAGTGCCTCGTCGAGCGCCTCGGCCGCGGTCACGTGCGCCTGGATGCGTAGGCGATCGTGGGCTGCGTCGGCCGTCACGACGACGGCGCGGCCGCCGGCGACGAGCCGCCAGTAGCCGTCGCCACCGCCGCCCTCGAGTTCGAGGCGGGTGATCGCGGCGCCGAGTCCGGCGACGTCGAGTGCGGCGGCGGAGGGAGCGAGCACGATAAGCAGACCGAGCAGTGCGCGGCGGCCGGCGCGGCGTCGCGCGCGCGTCGAACATGACGGCAACGGGGCGGACAGGGACGGGCGCGACATGACATGGCTTCCTGCTGCTGGCGTGCGGCGATTATGCGCCAGCGGCGGCGTCGCGCCACGCGGTTGCGGCGCCAGGCCGACCGTGCGCCCCCGCGGCTGCTACACTCGCGCCCTCCACGACACCCGGAACATCGACATGCGCATGCAGCACACGGTTGCCGGCGGCGGTGGCGTCGCGCTCAACGTGCTCGAGTGGGGGCGACCGGAAGGCCCCGCCATTCTCTTCGTTCACGGCTGGTCGCAGACCTACATGAGCTGGCTCAAGCAGGTCGAGAGCGAACTCGCCAGCCACTATCGCCTGGTCGCCTTCGACCTGCGTGGACACGGTCTTTCGGCGGCACCGGCCGAGCAGGGTGCCTACACCGACAGTGCACTGTGGGCGGCTGATGTGGCTGCCGTCATTGCGGCGCTCGCGCTCGACCGCGTTGTGCTGGTCGGCTGGTCCTACGGCGGCCTGGTGATCGGCGACTACCTGCGCATGCATGGCACAGACGCGATCGCCGGGGTCAACCTGGTCGGTGCCGCCGTGCGCCTCGACGAGGCCGCGCTCGGCCCCCTGATCGGACCCGGCTTCTACGACATCTTCGCGCGCGCCACCGGCAACGACCTCGAGGCCGGCATCGACGCCATGCGCGAGTTCGTCGAGCGCTGTTTCGCGCAGAAACTGTCGCGCGCCGACTACGAACGCACACTGTGCTGGAACATGACGGTGCGACCGGACGTGCGCGCGGCGCTGGGTGCGCGCGAAGTCGACAACATCGACGTGCTCGCCGCGCTCGAGTGTCCGCTACTGCTGAGCCACGGACGTCGTGACGTGGTGGTGCTGCCGGCCATGACGGAGATGGTGCTCGCGGCCTGTCCGCACGCGACCGCTTCATGGTACGAGGATGCCGGCCATGGCCCGTTCATCGAAGACGCCGCACGTTTCAATGCCGAGCTCGCCGATTTCGTCCGTCTCGCCCACGGCTGACCGCATCGAGATCCGCGCGCGCGCGGCGCGCGTAGCTACCGCAAGGCAACCGCGTCCACACCCGCGGTAGTCCCAGTTCCCACGTGGAACGCGGCGCTCCGGCTCGGCCGGGCGCCGTTTTCATCGCGCCAGCGTCAGGCGCGTGTTCCGCCCCGCGGCCGCTCGTGTACGATTGAAGGCTGGCCTACGATTCCAGCCATCCTGTCACGTCGTCACCGGGGAGCTCACCATGCAACTGCCGACACCGCTCGTATCCACCGCCTGGCTTGCCGAACATCTCGGCGACCCGGCGCTGCGCATCTACGACACCACCATTTACCTGCGTCACAAGACCGATGGCTTCGGCTACGTGCCCGAGTCGGGTCGCGAGGAATGGTCTCAGGCGCACGTGCCCGGCGCCGGTTTCCTCGATGTCATCGGCGAACTGTCCGATGCCGCCGCGGGACTGCCCTTCATGATGCCGCCGCCGGCGCAGTTCGCTGCCACGATGGCCGCACACGGGGTCGCCGACGGCACGGCCGTGGTGCTCTACAACAAGGGCTTCCCGATGTGGTCGACGCGCGTGTGGTGGATGCTGCGGTCAATCGGCTTCGACAACGTCGCCGTACTCGATGGCGGCTGGGAGAAGTGGACCCGCGAGGGACGTCCGACCGACGCCGCGCCGCCGGCCTACCCACAGGGGCATCTCAGCGTCGCGGCGCGCCCGCAGATGTGGGTCGACAAGGCGAAGATGCAGGCGGTCGTCGCGAGCGGCAGCCCGGTAACCGTCAACGCACTGTCGCCCGAGGTCTACAGCGGGGAGAAGAACCAGTACGGGCGCCCGGGTCACCTGCCGGGCACGCACAACGTCTTCTATGGCTCGCTGATCGATCCGGACAGTGGCGAATTCCTGCCGCCGGAACGCCTGCGCGAGTTGTTCGCATCGAGCGGCGCGCTGGCGGCCGACGAGGTCATCACCTATTGCGGCGGCGGCATCTCGGCGACGATGGACTGTCTCGCCCTCGAACTGTGCGGGCAGCGCAACGTGGCGGTCTACGACGGCTCGATGTCGGAGTGGGTGCGCGACGAATCGCTGCCGCTCAAGCTCGGCAGCGAGCCCTGAGCGCAGTGCTTCACGCGCCGGCCGTGACGCCACCCGGTGGCGCGTGTCGGCGCAGTCGCGCGTAGGCGCTGATGGCGAGGCCCAGCACCGCCGCATTGCACAGGTGCCAGAGGAAGTGAGTGCCCCAGGGCCAGGCCGGGCATAGCGCCTGGTCGGCCGTGCGCGCCGTCAGCGCGACCACGAACAGGCCGGCGGGGCCGGCGCGGCGTGGCGGGCCGGCGGGGCGCCAGGGGGCGGGGCCCAGCCCGGGGCGCACGC
>JAVJVZ010000068.1:0-102829 GCA_040220855.1 Gammaproteobacteria bacterium
CAGATGCATGAGACCGTTACGCGAAATCATCGTTGCCGCGCTATCGACGAACTGCTCCGCCATGTCGATCGCTTTCTCGACTTGGCGCAACCGTTCCCCGGCGCGGGCCACGGTGTAGCACAATTCGGATCAGCTATTTAGGCCGCGCCGTGCCTTTCGTCCCGCTCAATGCCGAGACTGCCGAGCCGCCGCGCGGCTTTTCTCCTATTGGCGAGGAGCTCGCAACACCGCGTCGCGGCTTCCAACCCCTTTCGCGGCCCGCGCCCATCGTTCCAGCCACGCCCCCGACCTCCCCAACTTCGTTGTCCTCGGGGCAGGCTGCGGCGCGGGCCGCGTCTTCTGAAGGTGTGGCGGCGCCACTGTCACCTTCGCTCGCCGACAGCGCGGCCGTTGCCGATCCGCGCCGGCTTTCTGTGCCTTCGAGCGTGTCGGACTGGTGGGAGCGGGTAAGTGCTGCATTCCAGTCTCACGAGGGGCTGACGCAGAACATCGGCGACCTGATTGCCGACCGCGTCCCGGAAATCGACCCGGCTACCGGGCGCCTGCTGACCGAAGAGCAACGCCGCGCCGACCGGCTCGCCGTCGAGGCGCGGCAGCGCGACACGCTCGGTGTCGATGCGCCGGCCGGCGCAGGCGACCTCTCGGCCGACATCCTCGGCGCCATCGCGCGCGAGGCGACTGACCCGCTCGCGCTCTTGACCGGCGGCATCGGCGCTGGCGCGACGGGCCTCGCGCGGCTGCTGCAGCTCGCCGCCGCCGGCGGCGTCTACGAGGGAGTCTCGGCATCCGCCGAGCAGCTCTCGGATTCGGGGCGCATCACGTCGCCCGCTGAGATTGCGCTCCGCACGGGTGCCGGTGCTGTGCTGACGCCGGCGCTCGACCTCGCCATCCGTGGCATCGGCGTCGGCATCAAGCGCTTGCTCGAGCGCCGTCGACAACCGGACGCGGACACCGAGGCGATTGACGCGGACATTCGCGAGGGCGTGCTCGCGGCCGCGGAGGAGGGCGATCGCGCCGGCGTGCCGCGCGAAGAGACGGTCGGGCGCCTCATTGAGCTCGTGCAGACCGAGGAAGGCAGCTTCGCGACGCCGCGTCGCGATGTGTTCGACTTGCCGGCACCAGGCGAGGCCGCGCCCGAGCCGACTCGTGGGTTCACGCCTGTCGACGACGCGCCGGGCGCGAGACCGCGCGCCCCCGCGCCCGAGCCTGGCTCGCCCGAGGCCGCGGACGCGGCCGGCCGCCGCCGCGCTAACATGGCCCAGCTCGCCGAGGAGTACGACCGGCTCGCGCGCGCGACGACGGACCCGAGCATTCGCACTGAGCTCCTGCGCAAAGCGGAGTTCGCGCGAGGCGAGGCCGAGGGCGCAGCGCCGAAGCTGACGCCGAAAGAGAGGGCCGAGCGGGCGCGCCGCGTTGACCCGGCAACCGATGCGATTGATGTCGCCATTCGTAAGCTCGGCGGCATCGACACCGAGCTCGAGACCGACTGGGCCGGGCGGCTGGTCGACGTGCCGCGGGTCTTCGGCCTGCCGGCGCTCGAGCGGCCCGGCAAGGGCCTCTCGCTCGATGCGCTGACCGAGCGACTCTACGAGCTCGGGTATCTTTCTAGCTATGATCAAGGCGAGCTCGCGAACCTGCTGGGGCGCGTCGAGCGCGGCGAGACGGTGCTTTCGAGCCAGGCGAGCGGCGAGCGGTTCGCGGAAGCGGCCGGCCTCACGACCGACCGCGATTTCCGCTTCGAGCGCGAGGCCGTCGAGCCGGCCGATGTCGATACCGATTTCGTCATCGACACCGACGCCGGCACCATCGTCCCGGCGCGCCCGATTGACCTCGAGGACCTGCGGCGACTCGAAGAGGAAGAAGCCAATGCAAGAGCCTATTTCGACGAAGAAGCCTCTGGCGCCGCTGACGAGCGAGGCGGACTACCAGGAGCTCGAGGCGCTGGCGCTCAAGAACGGCTGGCGGATCCGGCTGCGCGACGGGCGGGTGATCAACCCGGACCAGGAGAGGCACTCGAGCTCCGCAGCTACGACGACGCCGAGCTCCGCGCCGAACGTGATCGACTTCAACGCCTAGCCGACGAGGAAGAGGCGCGTGCACGTGACGCCGAGGCCCGTGCTGCCGCCGACCTCGAGCGCGATGGGTTCACGCTGACCGGCAGCGACCGCACCGCGGACGCCAATCCCGCCCAGCTCGACCTGACGGGCTACAATCCGCGCATTGGCGAGCCAGGAGCCCCCGATGTCAGACAGCCAGGGCGAGGAGACCTGCCCCCATCTGGACGGCGAGCGGATGCCGTACCCGAGCAGCAGCAGCTCGAGCTCTTCGCGCGAGAAGGCGACGATACCGCTCAAGCAGTGGCCGCGCTTGAAGCGTTCGGCCCGCGCGTCCGCTACACCGGCACCAGCCGACTTGCCACCGGCACGCGACGAGTAACCTCGCCCGGCGACGCCGCGCACGTCGTCGCGCAGCTCCGCAAGGAGCCGCAGGAGTCGCTGCTTGCCATCGTGACCGACGAGGCGGGCGATGTCCTGCGCATCGCGCGGCACACCGTCGGCACGCGCGACTCGAGCCAGGTCGATCCCGGCCTCCTCGCGGCCGCCGCGCACTCGACGCGGGGCGGGCGCCGCGTGTGGTTCGTCCACCAGCACCCGAGCGGCAACGTGACGCAGAGCCCGGCCGATGCGCGTATCACCGAGCGGTTGCACGAGCTCTTGCGCGATACCGGCGTCACCCCCGAGGGCATGGTCGTCGTCGCGCCGGGCGGGCGCTACTCGCACGTGCATCCGGACCCGAGCATCGGCACGACGGTGCAGGGCGACCGTATCCCTGCCGCCGTGCGCTCTGACCAGGTCGACGTGGAAGAGCGCCGGTTCCAGCGTATGCCGCCGGGCGGCGAGGCCGTCACCTCGCCGGCCAAGATGCGCGAGGTCCTCGACGCGATCGCGCGCGGCCGCGACGGCGTGCTACTGCTCGACAACCAGCACGTGCCGGTCGGCTTTCTCCCGATGAGCGCACGCGACATGGTGCGGCTGCGCCAGGGCGACAGCTCGCCGGCGGCCGAGCTCTTTCGCGCGCTCGACGAGACCAATGCTTCCGCGACGGCGGCCGCCATCGAGACGCCCGACGTGAACACGTTGGCGCAGGTGCATGGCAACCTGTCGGCGTTCGCGAGCAAGGCCGACCGCCGGCACCTCGACACGATGAACGCGGACGGCACGTCAGCGGCGTCGATGTCGCCGGCGCCGTCGACGCCGTCGACGTTCTACGCCAACCCGTTCGACCAGGCGATTCGCTTCGGCGCGCGCACGCTACGCAACAACACGGCCGCGGCGGTGCCTGGCGGCCTCGGCGGCGGCATGGCCGGCGGCATGCTGAGCGACGAGGAGCCGGGCTCTGCCCGCTGGTGGGTTGATGTCGGCTTCGGCGCGCTCGCCGGCGCGCTCGCCTCGAGCGGGCTCTTCGGCGCCGCGCGTCGCGCGAACATCGTCGGCGAGGGCAGCATCGCCGACCTCGGCGTGCAGCGCGCCGGCACGTTCCTCGGGAAGCTCCTCGGGCGTGGCCCGGAGGCGCTCGAGAACGCCAAGCGGCAGCAGCGCTTGATGCGCCAGCTCTTGGACCGCCAGGCGCACGAGATCGGAGAGTTCCTGCGCGACAACTTCACGCCGAGCGAGCGCGCGTTGATGTCGGACCTCATTGAGAACCGCGGCATCGTGCCCGACCTGAACCGCGTGCACCGCCAGGCGCAGGCGCTCGATGAGTTCCTGAGCTTCATCACGGCCAAGCACAAGGAATACGGCACGCTGCCCCCCGGCGTCGAAGAGGGCGGCTACCTGCACCGCTACTACGCGAAGCACCTGGGCATCGACAAGACCTTCCAGGAAGCGAAGCGGCAGTCACTCTCAGGCAGCTACACCATCGCGCGCGGCATGGTGGACACCTTCCAGCGCGAATACCTGAGCCGCGGCGTGACGACGATTGTCGATGAGATCGACTCGCTGCTGAGCGAAAAGAGCTTCCTCGAGCGCGGCCTGTACGAGAAGGCCGGCCGGGTGCGCGGCGCACGCGACCTCGATTCCGGCGCGGTCAAGGCGTTGCCCGACGAGGCCGTGCTGCGGCCGCCGCCTGGTACCGCCGGCGGCCAGCCGACGCCACGCATGACGATGACGCCGGCTGAGGCGGCCCGGCGCATGGTCGAGATTGACGAGCGTCTGCGCGAGCTCCGCAAGATTGACCTGGTCGAAATGGTCGGCGAGCAGAACGGCCGGCCGCGCGCGTTCTTCTTCACGCGCGACGAGGTTGGGCGCGTCGATTCCGGCGTCGATCCTGTGCTGGCACGCATGCAGCGCCGGCCGCAGCGCGCGGCCGACACTCCGAATGCGGCCCCGAGCGCGCGGCCGGCCCTCGAGGCGCCGGTTCTGACGCCGTCGCCAGGTCGAGCAGGCGGCCAGGGTGGCGCGCCGCCGCAGCCGTCGGCACCGCGCGGGGACGGACCGCCAGCCATCGAGGAGCTCTCGCCGACCGAGCGCGTATGGCAGGTGAAGACCTCGGCCCGTGACGGCGTGAAGCTCAAGCGCGACTGGACGCGGCGCGAGCGCGATGCCTGGGGCGAGATCCGCGACGCTGGCTATCGCTTTGTGCGCGGCATGGCGGAAGCCTCGCACGACCTCTCGCTCGCCAAGCTCTTCAACGACGTCGCCGCCCGCAAGGACTGGGTTAGTGCTGAGGCGCAGGTGGCGCGCGAGGGCGAGTGGGTGCAGGTGCCGAAGGGCAAGGCGCGCACCGGCGCCGGCCTTGAGCGCTACGGCCAGCTCGCCGGCAAGTACGTGCGGCCCGACGTATGGCGCGCCATTAAGCGCTACGGTGTCGCGCCACGCGTGCTGGGCTCGGTGGGTGAGAAACGCATCCCGCTCGTCGGGGTGACGGTGCAGGACGTGTATCGCGGAGCACTGAATCGCTGGAAGCTCTGGCACACCGTCTATAACCCGGTGACCCACTTCAACAACACCTACTCGAACGTCGAGATGCTCTACATGGGCGGCTACGGGCCGCGCGACCTGGCACGCGGCCTGCGCGAGTATGCGCGGGGCGAGCAGGGCGAGCTCTGGCGCGAGGCGCGCGACGCCGGCGTGCTCGATAGCGACTTCGGTACCGCGACGCTGCGCGAGGGCGGCGGCATCGAGGGCACGCCGCTCGAGCGGCTCGCCGAGGAGCTCAGAACGCAGCGAGAGGACGCAGACGCGTCGGTCGCGGTCGATTCCTTGATGCGGGCCAAGGAATGGTGGATAGGCTCACGCAACGCCGTAGAGCAGGCCGACGGCGCCTGGCGCACCGGCCTCGAGGTCGCGAAGGCGGCCGCAAAGCCGGTCGGCAAGGGCCTCGGCATGATCAAGCGCCCCGTCGACGTGGCGGCGCGTTCGGCACAGCGCCTCTACCGCTTCGAGGACAACGTCTTCAAGATGGCGGTCTTCGCGGCCGAGCGCCGCGCGGGCCGCTCGGTCGAGCAGGCGCGCAAGGCAGCGCAGGATCTGTTCTTCGACTACTCCGACTTGCCCGACTCGGTGAAATTCATCCGAGACTTCCCGATTGGCTCGCCCTTCATCAGCTACACCTATAAGGCACTGCCGGCGATTGCTCGCAACATCGTGCGGAACCCGGAGCGCGTGCTTGGCCTCCTGGCGGCGTATGAGGCTGCGAACTTCGCGGCGCTGGTGAGCTCGGGCATGGACCCTGACGCGTACTTCGAGACCATGGACGCCTACGAGGATACGTTGCCGCCCTGGGATAGCGGGCGCTCGCTGTGGGGCGCCAGGAACTTCGTGGTGTTGCCGGGGGCCGACAACCTGGTCGCGCTCGGCCGCTCTCACGCGCTCGGCAATCCCTTCATGGCCGACGCCGGCGATCGTGCCGCCGCGGTGCCGGGCATTACCGCGTTCTGGGGCTCGGACATCTTTGGCGGCAACCCACTGCACGCGCTGTACGATGTGCTCGTCAACGAGGACTGGCGCGGCCGCGAAATCTACCACCCCGGCGCGCCGGACGGGACCAAGGCCAAGAAGGCGCTCGCGTACCTCTATCAGAGCTGGGCGCCGTCGAACATCCTCACACCCGGCAGCTACCACCAGACCAAGGTGCTCGAGGGTCTCGCGAACGACGCGCGAGAGAATCCCGACGGCATGGCGGCGCCCATCGTCGCGGCCGCGAACGCCGTCGCCGAGGCGCTCGGCCTCGAGCAGTTCACGGGACTCACGCGGGGCGGCGACGAGGTCGAGACGGCCGAGGCGGTCGCTGGTACCTTGGGCGTCAAGTACCGCGGCATCGACATCGGCCGCTCGATTGAAATCGAGACCTCGCGGCTCGATCGAGAGATCAAGGACAAGGAGGCGTCGCTATCGCAAGAGGATCGATTGCTCGGCGAGGGGCGCAAGAAGCAGGCGCAGTTCGACCGTGAAAGAGCGGCCGTGATGGCCGACATTGCCAAGGCGAATGAGGAAATTGCCGAGCTGCAGCGCGCACGTGCAATCCTGCAGCGGCATGGGCTTATCGAGAGCCAGGAACCGGGACGATAGCCGGGACGGGCGCCGGACGTGAACGGGACAAACATCAGTAAGCGCGGTGTTCTCAGATCAACGAAACAGACGCGGGATTTTCGATTATCAACGGAAATGTCGCTGCAATAAGGTGCTTTGATAGCAACGCCGCGCCCGCGCTTCAACTTCGTAATCAGTAGGTCGGAGGTTCGATTCCTCTCTCCGGCACCACGACACGCCGTCTGCTTGCGCAGAGACCTGCCCGAGCCGACGACTTCGACCCGAGCCGGCCACCCGCCATCCGCCTGCGTCTGCTGCAGGTTGCCCGCAGCCCGTCCAAATTCCCCGATTCGGATCAAGCGACGGTCAGCGTGACCGCGCGCGGTCGAGAACCCGACTTGGCGATGCGTCGCGAGGGATTCGTGAGGGCGGGGCGTGTCGTGTCCCGCGGGCCACCATTGATGCGTCTCCTCGCGGACGTCGCCGAGGCCGAAAAGAGGCCGGGGCGCGCCACACCGCGTCGAGCGGCCACGCCGTGGCACGGCCGCGACCACCCCCTCATCGCGATGCGCCGTGCCGGCGCCGCAGCAGCACCAGCAGCGGTGCGCCGAGCAGCCATGCGCCGGCCGGCAGTGGCACCGCGCTGGCCACCACCTGCAGCGCGAGGGTGCCGTCGCCATGGCTGAGCAGGAAGTCGAGGCCGGCCACTTGTGGCAGCACGATGGCATCGAATGCACCTTCGATCGCGATGCCGGCGAGCAGGAAGGTGTAGAGGTCGCCCGCGCTCGGCGCGTAGCCGTCGAGCAGCGCGAATTTCAGCGTGCCGCCGAGGCGCGCCGTGCCGGCCACGTCGACCACGTCGAAGGTATCGCCGGGGATGAGGCCGCCGAGTTCGATGAGCAGGGTACTGTCATTGCCGAAGGCGACATCACCGTCGAAGCGCGTCACGGTCGGGCTGTTGCCGGGGCTGAACTCGCCTTCGAAGAAGTTGGTGCCGAGGCCGGTGAACGGCCCGGCGCCGGTCACGGCGCCGAAGTACACCGCCGTGCTGCCGACGCTGACGCGGATTTCACTGCCGTTGTGGATTAGATTATCGAAGAACGTGGCCGTGGCGCCACCGGAGACGATGATGCGGCCGCTGTCGAGGTTGGCGACGTCGCCGAGCACGTCGGTGATGCCGCCGCTCAGGTTGATACGGCCGCGGTTGTCGAGCCCGCTGCCGGTGATGAGCGTGCCGCGCCCCGCGATTACGCCGTTCTCGCCGTTGACCAGGGCACCGCCGAACTCGACCGTGCCACCGAGCACGTTGAGCGCGCCGTCGTTGGCGTTGGCGGCACCGGTGAACTGCACGAACTGCCCGGTGCCGATGCGCACCTCGCCGGCGGCGCTGTTTTCCAGTTCGGCCACGAGCCGCCCGTTGCCGAGCACGAGGCCCTCGTTGACCACGCGCCCGACGTTCAGCCCGGACGCGAAGCCGTCGAGCATGACCTGGCCGTGGTTGACGATGCGGGCTGCCGTCAGCGTGCCGTCACCGGTCGGCGAGAGCAGCGCCCCGGCGGCGACGACGACATCGTTGGCAACGACAATCTCGCGCGCGGATGACAGCGACAGCGCGCTGCCGAGCAGCCCACCGGGGCCGATCACGAGATCCTGCGCGGTGAGTTCGAGGCGGCCGCTGACGAAGTCCAGCGTGCCGGGGCCGGCGATTCCGCCGGTACGGAAGGCGCCACCGTCTAGCGTCACGCTGCGGCCGGCTTCGATGGTGGTGGTCCCGCCGATGCGCAGAACGTGCGCGTCGCCGAGGACCAGGTTCGGGCCGAGCACGCGGTTTGCACCGACGACCACGTCGCCAGCCAGTTCGACCAGGCCGGCGTCGAAGGCAATGCTGCCGTTCGTCGCGCCGAAACCGCCGGCGACGAGTTCGCCGCCATCGACGATGACGATCCCGTCCGCCTGGAAATCGAGGGCACCGGCGACCTCGAGACGGCCATTATTGCTGACGAGGACCTCGTTCGCCTTGGTCATCACGAGCGAGCCGTCGAGGGTCAGGCGCGAACCGGCGCCGACGATGGCTGCATTGACCGGCAGGACATCGAACGTGCCCAAACCGTTATTGCCTTTCCCTTCGGTCAGTATGGCGTTGCCGGCTTCGACCACCCCACCAGCCGATATCTCGAGTGCGTACTGTGTGCTCAACATACTGGTGTTGGCAAGGCCCTCGTAGCCGAGGCCGAGGTCGCGCTGCAGCGTCCACCGTGAACCGACCCCTGTCACGGCGACGCGGAACGAGGTCACACCATCCGTACCGCCGAGGAGTACTGCACCATCATCGATGAATGCACTGTGGAGAATCGTCTGCCCGGCAACGTTCACGGTTCCGCCGACGAAGCGCGTCGTGGGCTTGGAAGCTGGCTCCGCCTCCCAGCCTAACGGTCCAGTCGCCGAGTTCACGGTCCAGGTGTGCCCCCTGAGATCGAAATCGATCACGCCCCCGCCGATGGCATCGATAACGACCCGGACTTTGTCAGTCGTGACATCACTGTCGAGAGTCACCGCGGAGCCAGCCGTAGAACGCGTGAACAAGACACTGTCTCCCGCCCCCGGCACCACGTTGCCGGACCAGTTCGCGGGGTTGTCGAACGCGCCGCCAGCGGTATTGACCCACTCGATGTCAGCGCCTGTAGCCGGGCCACCAAGCAGCATGGCGAGTGCGGCCAGCAGTCCACGTGTGACTGGTGTTCCCGCGTTCCGGGATTGTTGCCGCGCGCAGCGGCCGTGATGGTCGTGATTCATTGCCTCACCCTCCCTGCGCACGTACCGCACGCCGTTACGTCGTTCCTTGGCGGGTCGACGGTCGCACGCCATGCCTGAGCTGTCGATGATCGGCGAGTGCCGCTGTCGTCACCAGGGCGCCGAGCAGGGCTAGCGCCCAGCCCGGCAGCGGCACGGCTACGGGTTCCGCGGGGCCGTTGGCGGCGACCGTGCCATCGACCAACAGCTGCGTGAGATCCCAGGTGAAACCGTCCGCGAGCTCGGCGCCGTCGATGTCGACGCGCCCGAAGCGGCCGCTGAGCGCGCCCCAGTCGAGGAGATCGAAACGCAGTCCCGGCGGCGGCTGGTAGCCGTCGAGCAGGACCAGGCGCAGCGTCGCACCGTTGATCGTGAGCGCCTGTTGCACGGTGAAGCTATCGTGCTCGCTGCAGGGGACGGGCCCCGCGATCTCGAGCGTCAGCGTCGCGCCGGGGTTGAGTACCACGTTGCCCTGGTTGACTACGCAGCCGGGGCTGTTGCCCGGCGAGAACGGGCCGTCGAGGCTGACAGTGCCGAACGCGCCCGCCGCGCAGACGGCACTCCAGAGCAGCACCGCGGTCCACGCATGGAGCGCGTTACGGGTAGCGGACACCCGCCGGCGCGCGCGTCGGGGCGTGCCTGCCAGTGTTCTGTCGCCGGGCTGCCCGTTCATCACGTTCCTCGCCGACACCGGCCTGCCCGCTGCCACATCGCCCGATACTATGTCGCGCGCGTCGCTCCCCGCACGCGGTGAGAGCATCGGTAGCGATTGTTTGCAATCGGTGTGCACTGCACGCCGGGCCGGCGCTGCGGCTGCCGCCGTGCGGTGCGTGCTTCCGTCAGTGTGAGCGCCCGTCCGACGCCTGGCGCGTAGGCGCCACCTCGCGGCTGCCGGCGGCTGCGCCGCGCAGGGTCGCGAGGCGACGGCGCACGACTCACCGTGCTGGGCGTCAGCCAACGACGTCCCGGCGGCTGCCCGCCCAGGCGACGGCACCCGCCGGCGCCGGCACGTCGCTCGCGCGGCGGTCCCAGCGTCGCCGCAGCATTTCCGCGATGAGGATGCCGAGCGGCGCGGACAGCCAGATGCTGAGCAGCAGGGAGACCGTCTCCCACGCGCGCAACAGCGGCCCGGTGACGACCAGCATGACGCGGAACAGCCAGAACGCGCCCCACATCGATCCCGCGAAGCGGAACATCCACACCCGGTGGCGGGCGGCATCGCAGCCGCGGATCGCGAACACGCCGGCAACGGCGCAGCCATAGACACACGCGGACATGAACCAGAAGCCGTACTTGGCCAACGCGCCGCCATAGGCGGACACGGGGTCGAACTCGGCCGCGAGCCAGACGGCGCAGCCGGTACCGAGCGTGAGCAGGACGAACGACACCCGGCCGAGCACGGCATGCCCGCGCGCGCCGCCGGCGCCGCCTGGTTTCGCGAGCTGCACATGCATGAGCACGAACACGATCGAATTGAACACGAGATGCGCGTAGAGCAGGTAGGAGCGCATGGCGGGACCGTTGAGGAAGCGGTCGTGAAAGGCCACGCCCCACGAGGAATGATCGGTGTAGCGCGCCCCCCACAGCGAGCAGTTGTTGTCCGGGCACGTCGCCAGCGCCGGCGCCGTCTGCGACGGGCCGAGACCGAGGTGATCGAAGACGTCGTAGATGCTGACGAAGAAGGCGATGGCGTCCGGCGCGCCATCGACGAGATAGCGCAGGTTCAGCACGAGCAGGAACGCGAGACCGAACCACAGCGACGCGCGGTAGACGCCCCGGCGCGCATCGTTCACGAGCAGCGCCAGCCACACGATGGCGGCGCCATAGACGGCGAGGACGTCGAGCGGCAGGTTCGTCATGACCCTCTCCCCCGGGTGCAGGCCCGGCAGCGTCGCAGGAACGCACGCGGCGCGCAACACGGGTGGCGTGGTGGCCGCCCGCCCGGGGCGCCGGCACAGTCGGGTACCGGTTGGCGTACCCGGGCCATTCGCGGGGCACGCGCCGCAGTTTGCCGCAGCCGCACTGGGAGCGCGGGTGCTCGTGGTGGAGGTCCCGGTTCGACGCGGAACACCGCGCCGGTGCCGCTCGACCTTCCGCCCGCGCCGTCCACGAAACGTGAAGAATCTTTACGATGACCGGCCAGTTTTGGCCGTATCGAAATCAAGCGCACTATAGTCGAACCTCGTCGCGAGGTCGTCCGCGCAAGCAATGGCGGTCCCGTGCATGGTGCGCGTCGCCGACCACCTGGTCGCCGGCCACAACATCGCCCGAGGTGAGTCATGTCGTCATTGTCGAAACTCCGTGCCCTCGTTCTTCTCTCGCTGGTCGTGGCCGGACCGGCCCGGGCAGAGCGGTACGAGATCAGTTTCTTCGGATCTGCGCCGACCGGGATCGGCATCACCGGCTTCATCGACCTGGATCCGAACCCGGTCGGCGTCTATGCAGGTTCCGTCAGTTTCATGTCCAGCGTCGTCGATACTTTCGAGATCCGCGTCACGGGCGACCTGCGGGGTGATTTCATCTTCACGCCGGGCAACAGCCTGATTGGTAATCTCGGCCGGGGTTGGGACCTGACGTGGGAAGTCACCGAGTCCGGCATCTTCGTGTCCAGCCCGACCGCCGCGCACGGTCCGAGCAGCTCGCTCCTGTCGGCGTTCGGTGGCAACCAGTGGTTGCGGCTCTCCACGACGCAACTCGACTACCGCAACAATTCGAACGGTGGAAACCAGCTGACGGATTACGGTCCCGGGCCCCTGCCGCTGGCTTTCAACACGTATCAACCCAACGGCGGACCGTTCGTCAGCACCCTCGATCCCGGCTCGCCGGTGCCGGTGCCTGGGGCGGCCTGGCTGCTCGGTACCGGCCTGGTGGCATTCGTGGGTGCCGCGCGCAGGCGTCGCACCGCGCGTTGAATCCGGGCGCCGGCTCAGTCCGTCCGCATTCCGAGCACGGCCGCGATCTCCGCGCCCAGGCGGTCGAGTGCCGCCGCCTGCGCCGCAACGAGCGCGGCATGATCATCACCCGCCACCCCCTGCGCGATGCGCGAGACGTGTGTCGCCATCGCCTGCCTGGCATCGCCGCTGAAGAGCTCCCAGCGCGCGTCGAGCGTGACGCTGCCGCCGGGGGTACCGTCGAGGCGGGTGATGTCGATGGCGACGCGCCAGTCGAGCGGCGTGGGTGTGCGCCGCGGGACGTGGTAGACGTGATCGCTGCCGAGCGCGCGTGCGACGCTCGCGAGGAGTACGCGGGCGACGCCGTCGGCGATGGGTTCGGCCCACATGTGGGCCTGCGGGGCGGACAGTGTGTGGACGTCGTCGCGCACGACGATCTGCGGGCGGTCGAGGTAGGGCGGCAGCTCGATCGGGCCGATCCCGACGGCCGTTGCGCGCGCTTCGATGGGAGCGGTAGCCGGCGCCGGTGGCAGGTCGAGCAGGTAGAGCGCAGGCGCTGGCTGCCGCGCGCAACCGGTCGTGGCGAGCTGGATGCACAGGGCCGCCACGGCGACCGTGCGACACAAGGCGCGTGCCGTGCTCATGGACTTCTCCCGCGGATCAGCGCATCCGGATTCTGTGCGAGGTAGTCGGCCATCACGCGCAGCGAGCGTGCTGCCGCGGCGAGGGATTCGAGTGCTTCGTCGAGGTTGTAGCGCGTGCGCGAGTCGGCCGCGACAAGTTCGTCGATGTCCTCCAGGGTTTCGATTGCGGCATCGGCGACCGGCGCCACGCGTGCATCGACGGTCTGCCGCAGCCCGGCGAGATCATCGAGGGCGATCTCCAGGCGACTGGCGACGGTGTCGAGCCGCGTGCCGGCTTTCTGCGCGAGCTGGCGATAGTCGTCGAGCGTCACATCGGTCTTCTGCGCGACCGCGCCGAGCGCCGCGCGCAGTTCGCGCACCGTCGCGTCCACGTGTTCGAGCAGCGGCCCGACGCCACTGCGCAGTTCGGCGACGAGTGCGCGCGTATCGGCGGCGGTGGCGGCGGTTTCGCGCAGGGTGATGTCGAGGTTGCCCTCGGTGAGCAGGCGCGACAGGCCGTCGAGGCTGTCGATCAGCTTGACGGCGATGTCCTGCAGCGGGAGCTCCTGCAGGATGGCCGCGACGCGGTCGAGTGTCGACGGTACGGTCGGGACCTCGTAGACGTCACCGATGGCACCGACGCGCTCGATGGTGCTGTCTGGGTACATGTCGAGCCCGACGGCGAGCTGGCCGGTGACGAAACTCTTGAGATCGAGGCGGGCGCGCAGGCCGCGCTCGACCAGCGAGTCGAGGAAAGGCAGCGCACCGGCGCTGCGCTGCGCCGCCGTCTCGCCACCGACGGTGAGGCTGCGCGGCTCGAGCTCCATGTAGACCGGAATGAGGAGATCCATGCTGTCGACGTCGAGCGCGAGCTGAACCTTGGTCACCGTGCCCACGCGCACGCCCCGGAACTCGACCGGCGAGCCTTCCTGCAGTCCGCGTACGTTGCCGGAGAAGAACGCGACGACGGTGATCTGCTCGCGCAGCAGGGCACCGCTGCCGAACAGCAGCACGCCGGCGACCAGCAGCACCAGTGCGCCAACGACGAAGCCGCCGACCACCACCGGGTTGGCGCGCGCGCTCATGTCTCACCCCGGCGCAGGAAGCGCCGCACGCGCGCGTCGTCGCTGTGATCGCGCAGCTCGCGCGGGTTGCCCTGCGCGATCATCGTGCCGCTGGCGGCGTCGAGCAGTACGGCGTCGTCGGCGATGGCGAAGATGCTGTCGAGCTCGTGGGTCACGAGCACCATGGTACAGCCGAGGCCGTCGCGCAACGCGAGCAGGGTGTCGTCGAGGCGCCGGGCGCTGATCGGATCGAGACCGGCCGAGGGCTCGTCGAAGTAGACCACTTCCGGATCGAGCGCGAGCGCGCGCGCGACGCCGACGCGCTTGTTCATGCCGCCGCTGATCTCGGCGGGATAGAAGTCTTCGAAACCACTCAGGCCGACCAGCGCGAGCTTGAGCTCGGCGAGCTGGCGGATGGTCGCGGCGTCGAGCCGCGTGTGCTCGGTGAGCGGCAGGCTGACGTTCTCGGCCACCGTCATCGAACTCCACAGGGCGCCGCCCTGGTACATCACGCCGAAGCGCCGGCGCAGGTGGTCACGGCGGTCGGCGTCGGCGTCCCAGAAGCTCTCGTCGCCGTAGCAGACGCGCCCCGCGCGCGGTTCGAGCAGGCCGACCATCGCGCGCAGCACGGTGCTCTTGCCGCACCCGCTCGGGCCCATGATGACGAACACGCTGCCGCGCCGGATGGTGAAATCGAGCCCGCTCTGCACCGTGCGCTCGCCGTAACCGACGGCGAGTCCCTCGACGCTGACCTGCGCCGGCGCGCGCGCCTCGTTCACAGGCCGAGTACCTCGTAGACGATGGTCAGGGTCGCCGAGGCAACGACGATGAAGACGATGCCAGTGACGACCGCCGAGGTGGTGGCCTCGCCGACCGCGGCCGCACTACGCCCGCACTGCATGCCTCGCAGGCAGCCGGACACCGCCACGATCACGCCGTAGACGGCGGCCTTGAACAGGCCGGTCGCGAAATCGGTGAGGGTGACCGCGGCGCGCGTCTGGGTCACGTACTGCAGGGGATCGAGGTCGAGCAGCAGCAGGCCGACCAGCGCACCGCCGAAGATGCCCATGAGGTTGGCGTAGATCGCGAGCAGCGGCAGCATCAGCACGAGGGCGACGATGCGGGGCAGCACGAGGAACTCGATCGGCGGGATCGCCGCGGTGCGCAGCGCATCGATCTCCTCGTTGGCCGTCATGGTGCCGAGCTGGGCGGCGAAGGCGGCGCCGGTGCGCCCGGCCATGATGATGCCGGTCATCATCGCCGCCATCTCGCGCGCCATGGCGATGGCGACGAGGTTGGCGACGTACTCCGAGGCGCCGAACTGGCTCAGTTGCAGCGCGCCGATGTAGGCCAGGATGAGGCCGACCAGCACGCTGATGAGGCTGACGATGGGCAGTGCTTCGGCGCCGACGTCCTGCATCACGCGGAACACGTCACGGTAACGGAAGCGCGCCTTGCCGCGGAGCATCCGGGCGCAGGCGACGGTCGCGGCGCCGGTGAACTCGATCAATTCTCCGGCGGAGCGGAAGAACGTGATGGCCTGCTCGCCGACGTCGTGCAGAAACGTGCGCTCCGGAGCCGGGTTGCCCTGCCGGCGCGCCTCGGGCGCGGCCTCGGCCAGTTCGAGCAGGCGCACGATGCCCGCGGGCAGGGCCGCGAGGTCGAGCGTGATGCCGGCGCCGGCGCAGCGCTGTGCCACCGCGCGCACGAGCACCACGAGGCGCGAGTCCCAGGCGACGAGTGCGCGGCAATCGAAGCTCACCCGGCGGATGTCGTTGTCGAACGCGTCGGCGAGCACGGCCGCGAGCGGCGGTATGCTGGCGAGGAGCGTCCAGTTGCCCTCGGGGCGCAGCACGAGCGCGTCACCGTCGCGTGTCGTCACGAGCTGCGCATGCGCAGCATCCGAGGATGTCCCGTTCACCACGTCACGTCGCCCTGTGCCCACCGCGCATAATCTAAGGGCGCGCGCGGCTGTGCGCCAAGTCGTTGCCAGCGCGTCGGCGCTCTGCCGGCAACGCGGGGCCGGCCCGGGTTTGCGATAATCCTGGCCATGCAGCCCGCTGAAGACGCCGCGTGAGGTCTCCCGCATGAGCATGGCCAGCAATCTGCTCGGTGGTCTCGGCCTGTTCCTGGTCGGGATGTGGCTGATGACCGACGGCCTCAAGCTCGCCGCGGGAGGCGCGCTGCGCGAGTTGCTGGCGAAGTGGACCTCGACCCGCGCGCGCGGCCTGCTGGCGGGATTCGGCATCACCGCGCTGGTGCAATCGTCGAGCGCGGTGACGGTGGCAGCGATTGGTTTCGCCAATGCCGCACTGCTCACGCTGGAGCAGGCGGTATGGGTGATCTTCGGTTCGAATGTCGGCACCACCATGACCGGCTGGGTGGTGGCGCTGGTCGGCTTCAAGCTCGACATGGAAGCGCTCTCGTTGCCCCTGGTCGGCCTCGGCATGCTGCTCAAGCTGAGCGGCGAAGGTCGGCGGCGCGGCGCTTTCGGCGAGGCGCTCGTCGGCTTCGGCCTCTTGTTTCTCGGCATCGGTGTGCTCAAGGAGACCTTCGAGACCATTGGTCATGCGTTCACCTTGCCGGCGATCGAGGGGCCGCTGGTGCAGACGATCGCGGTGTTCGTGCCGATCGGCGTGATGCTGACCACGCTCATGCAGTCGTCCAGCGCCGCGCTCGTGGTCGCGCTCAGCGCGGCCGAGGGCGGGCTGATCCCGCTCGGTGCCGCTGCTGCGGTCGTCATCGGTGCCAATCTCGGCACCACCACGACGGCATTGCTCGCGGTGTGGGGTGCGACCGCCACGGCCAAGCGGGTCGCGGTGAGCCACGTCGTGTTCAATCTCGTCACGGCGCTCGTCGCCATGCTGCTGATTGCGCCCATGCTGCAGGTCGTTGCCGCGGTGAGTGCCGCGCTCGGCCTGCCCGACGCGCCCGCGACGGCGTTGGCACTGTTCCACACGGTTTTCAACGTGCTCGGCGTGCTGCTGATGTGGCCGCTCGCACGGCGCATGACGCGCTGGCTCGAACAGCGCTTCGTGACGCAGGAGGAGCTCGCTTCGCGTCCGCGCTTCATCGATGACACCGTGCTCGGTCTGCCCGCCGTCGCTGCGCAGGCGCTGATTCGGGAAGTGGCGCGGCTGTGCGACGTGACGCGGCAGGCGAACCAGGCCGCACTCAGCATCGAGCAGGGTGATGCGGCCACGGTCGACGCCGATGCAGCCGTGGCGCAGGCGCTTGCCGAGGCGATCAGCCGCTTCATTACTGCCCTCGGGCGGACCGCGTTACCGGCGACCGTATCGCCGGTACTCCCGATCGCGCTGCGCACCACGCAGCGTGGCCTCGCCCTGGCCGACACCGCGGCCGCGATGTCGCGCCTGCGCGCCGAACTCGGGACGTTGCGCGATGCGGCGCTGGAGCAGGCGCTGAACGATTTCCTCGCCGCCGTCGCCCACACCCTCGCGGCGGCAGCGCGCACCGAACCGGGCACGGCGATGGACCTCGCGCCGCAGCTCGAGGCGGTCAAGCGCACGCGCGAGGACCTGCGTCGGCGCACCCTCAACGCCGGCGCGAGCGGCGCCGTCGGTATGGCGAGTGTCGATGCCCTGTTGTCGCTGGCGGAGCAGGGAAGGCGCGCCGCACGCCAGGCGGCCAAGTCCGCCCGCGCGATCGACGAGATGTCGGCCTTGCTGAGCGGCGAAGCCGTGCGCGCCAGCAGTGAGCCGATGCGCGAAGAGGAATGAGCGCGCCGCGACGGGATGACGGCTGCGCTGACTCGCTTGCGCGCTCGCCCAACGCGAAAGCCTTCGGCCAGTCGACGCACGACGTCGCCAGGTGATCGTCGTGCACGGCGCGCACGTAAGGGCTTACTGGTTTCCCGCTCCCGAGGCCCTGCATGCCACGTCACCCGCATCGCGCCCTTGTCCTGCTCAGCATCCTGCTGCTCACACTGTGCACCGCGCCGGTACTCGCGCAGCGAGCCGGGATGCTGCCGCGCGTGCCACCCGGCTGGCGCGTCGGCATCGGGTTGGCGCCGGTGGTGAGCCCGGTGTTCGAGGGCGCCGACGACTACGGCTTCTCGATCTTCCCCGACCTGCGCTTCCAGTATCGCGACCGCTTCTTCGCGTCCGTACCGGAAGGCATCCGCTACCGCGCGATCAACGGTCCACGGCTCAAGGCCGGACCGATCGCGCGCATCCGCTTCGGGCGCGAGGAGGACGACGGCGGATCGCCCTTTCTCGTCAGCGGGTCGGTGGATGGTCTGGACGGGCTCGGTGACGTCGACGCCGCGGCCGAGCTCGGCGGCTTCGTCAGCTACCAACTGGCGGCGTGGCGCGCGCGGGCCGAGCTGCGCCACGGCCTCGGGGGGCATGAGGGCGTGATCGGCGACCTCTCGCTCGACTACACCGGCGGGGCGCGCGGTGTCCGCTACGCGGTGGGGCCGCGCCTGCGCTTCGGTTCGGCCGATTTCGTCGACACCTATTTCGGCATCAGTGCCGCGCAGTCGGCACGCTCGGGGCTGCCGCGCTTCGATGCCGATGGCGGTCTCAACAGTGTCGGCATCGGCGCCAGCGTGGTCGTGCCCTATGGCGAGCGTCTGACCCTGGTTGCCTTCGGCGGCTACGACCGCCTGCTCGGAGACATCGCCGATTCTCCGCTGGTCGAGCAACGCGGCAGCGCGAACCAGTTGGCCGCCGGCGTCTCGCTGTCGTGGCAGTTCGACATTGGCGACGGACGGCCCTGACAACGCGGGCCGTGGCGGGCAACCGCTCGCACAGTGCGCGCGGGCAGCGGTCGTGCAGCGCGTCGCCAGGCGCGCGCAGCCGGCACGACGATTCGAGTTCTTCGTGGCCACGCCGTCCGTACCCTCGCTGCGATTCGCCAAGTCGCGCACAGTCGCCGGCGCACAGGCGCCGTAGACTGCGCGCCCCGTGAGACGCGCGCCGGTTCAGAGCACGAACCGCATCGCCGCCTGCGCCTGCCCGACCACCGGCCCGGGGTGACCAATGTCCGCCACCAAGCTGCTCCGCACCCGTCTCGCAGGCGCCCTGCTTGCCATCAGCCTCGCTACGCTCGCTGCCTGCAGTGGCGAGCGTGGCGCAGCCAGCAGGGTCGCCTCCGAGTGTGACGATGTCGCCTGCCTCGAGCAGCGTGACTACGTGTGCGAGGTCGTGGCGACCGGTTTCCATCACTGTACCTGCCGTGTGGCGCGCTGCGCAGCGACCGAGGAATTCATCTGCATGGACACGAGCTGTGTCGTGAAGCCTTTCGACGGGCCGGTCACCGGGGCGTTGCTCGAGGCCCTCGACCCCGGCATCTACCGCGCTCAGCAGCAGGGCAGCTGAGCATTCGGCGCGCATTCGCGCTACCCGCCACAGCACGCGCCAGCCGTACGGTGGCTGCTCGTCGGCCGCTGCCCCGGCGCTTCTCATGACCCGCATGTGACGCCGGTGTGCCCATCGGCGTGGCATGTGCGAGCCGGCATCGCGTAGCCCCGCCTGGTCGACGCGCCGGCCGTGCAACCGCAGGCTCCGTGAGTCAGCCAGCTTCCGACGGCGCACCACGTCCGTACCACGGAATCCGGGCACGCTGGCTGAGGAGGCGCGCGGTGCGTTGCCCGACGGCGCGCAATCACAGGGTGTCGGTAGCGCGCCGACGTCCGCCGCCTGCCTGCTGACCGCGCCGCGAGTGCGGGTGAAGCGCGCGTGGCAGCACGTCGTTGTGAGCATGGTCGCGGGACTGGGCGTCATCGAGGTATCAGCGATGTGCGTTCAGGTAAAGCAATCCGATCGGGTGCCGCTAGTGCGTCCATATGGGGACGAACGTGCGGTGATCATCCGGGAAAATCAGAGAAAAAACGCTGCAAAGATTAAATTCGATTAATACGATTTAGCCTGGATGGCGCCCGCACCGCGTGACGGTCGTGCGCCTGCCGGGTTGCCCCCCTGGATCGGGCGCGACACGTGCGCGCTCCCGGCTGCACGCCGCGCAGCGATGCCCGCGCGATGCGTCTGCGTGAAGGAGTACGAAAACGCGATGAGCGTGCAGGAAGAATCCATCTACATCCCCACGAGCAATCTCGTGCCCGGTGTGTACGTGAACCTCGAGCTCGGTTGGATGGATCATCCGTTCCCGCTCTCGCGCTTCGTGGTCAAGTCCGAGCGGGAGATCGCGACCATCCGTCAGCTCAAGCCGGATCGTGTCAGGATTCATCCGGCACGCGGCGACCAGGCCATCCCGCTGGACGAGCTCATGCGCGAACCGGTCGCAGAGGACTGCGCGGCCAGTGCACCCGATCCCGAACTCGAAGCGCGGCTCGCGGAGAAGCGTGCGGAGCAGGAGCGCCTCGCCGAGCTGCGCGCGCGGCGCCGGGTGGCCAACAAGGAGTACCGCGAGAAAAGCGAGCAGATTCGACGTTTCACTGCCGGCATGAAAGCCAGTCCGGCAACGGCGATCAGCGAGATTGATGGCCTCGTCGGTGATCTCACGAGCCGCTTCGGCAGCGGCGAGGGCGTGCTGACCCAGCTCGTCGATCTCTCCGCCAGTGAATTCTCCGACGTGCACCACGTCACCAACGTGACCATGCTGAGCCTGATGCTGGGCAGTGCGCAGGGCCTCAAGGGCGAGTCGCTCAAACGGCTGGGCATGGGCGCGATGCTGCACGACCTCGGTCACGTCAACGTTCCCCTGGCGTTACGCAAGAAGCGCCAGCGCTCGCCCGCCGAGGAAGCGATCGTGCAACGCCATGCAGCCTATGGCCGGTCGCTCGTCGAACGCGTGCGCGCGATGAGTGACGACGTGCTCGCGATCATCGAGCGCCACCACGAATACCTCGACGGCAGTGGCTACCCGCAGGGGCTCGCAGGAGATGCCATTCCCACGATGGTGCGCATCGTGAGTGTCGTCGATCATTACGACTACCTGTGCAACCCGCCGGACGCCAGCCAGGCGATGACGCCGAAGAGCGCGCTCGCGATGCTCTACCGGGATTATCGTGATCGCCTGGATGTACGGCTCATCGCCCAGCTGGTCGACCTGCTCGGCATCTATCCGCCGGGTTCCGTGGTCGAGCTGAGCGGGGAGCAGGTTGCGCTCGTCATCGCCGCGCGCGCCGGCGACAAACTGCGACCGGACGTCCTCGTCTACGATCCGGGCGTGCCCAAGCAGAACGCCGTCATCATCCGACTCGCCGAGCGTGAGGACATCAGTATCGAGCGCGCGCTGCTGCCCGGTGACTACCCATCCGAGATCCACGACTACTTCGGTATCCAGGATCGCATCGGCTACCTGCTGGGTGCCGAGGAGCGTTGAATCCGCCCAGTCTGCCGTGGCTTGGTGCAAACGCGCTCGCGTAGGCACTAAACGTTATCGGCCGGCTTCGTTGCGCGGTCTTGGCTATATGCGCATCCTCCTGATCCGCCTGGAAAATCGTCCGCTGGCGCGGAACTTGCCGTGACTCCACCGGCGCTGCGCCCGCAGCGCTTGGACCAACAAGACAACCGGCTGTCACCGTTCGCGCGGTCATGCCCCCGCCATTACCTCGCGGGGCGTCCTCGCCGCGACGACGGTAGGCCCTGGAGGCAAGCATGATGACGCAAGATCTCCCCCGTGCAGTGAAGACGGTACGCCGCAGGTCACGGCCGCGGCGTGTACTACGTGCCGTAACGCTAGCCGCTGCGCTGTCGGCGTTCAGTTCGGCACAGGCGCTCGATATCGTCGACATCACCATCGCCGATATCCAGACGGGCCTTGCCGCCGGCACCTTTACTGCCGTCGACCTGCTCAACGCGCACATGGCACGAATCAATACCTACGAACCGTACTACAACGCGTTCACGTTCTTCAGTCCCACGGCGATGGACGAAGCGATGGCGCTCGATCTCGAGTACGCGACCAGTGGCCCGCGCTCACCGCTGCACGGTGTGCCGGTCGTGATCAAGGAAGCGATGGACGTGAAGGGCCTGCCGTCGACGGCGGGTTACTCCGCGTTCAGCAGCCTGGCCGGCGGCATCGATCTGATTCCGGAGAGCGACGCACCCGCCGTTGCGCGTCTGCGCGAGGCCGGCGCGATCATCATCGGCAAGACGAATATTCCGGAGTTCAGTCGCAGCGGCAGCCACGCCAACACCAGCTGGGACGGGCCGACCTTCAATGCCTACGACCGCTCCCTGCTGCCGGGTGGGAGCAGCGCCGGTACCGCCACCGCCGTCGCCGGCAGTTTTGCCGTGATCGGTACGGCGGAAGAGACCGGGGGCTCGATCCAGAATCCTGCTGGTGCGCAGAGCCTGGTCGGTCTCAAGACGACTTTCGGTCTCGTTCCGAATGCGGGCGTTGCGCCGCTCGCCGGCGCGAATCGTGATGTCGTCGGTCCGCATGCGCGCACCGTCACCGATGCCGCGCTGATGCTCGATGCGATGGCCGGCTACACGCTCGCCGACGAGAAGACCTACGCATCGGTCGGTAACATGCCCGCGGGCGGTTACACCAGTCAGCTGTCCGATACCGCACTCGAAGGCAAGCGTTTCGGCTTGTGGGGCCCGGGTTGGAACGCCGGCGACGAGCTCGCGCCCGAGACGCTCGCCATGTACGAAGCCGCACAGTCGTTGCTGATCGGGCACGGTGCGACGCTTGTCGATGACCCGTTTGCAAGCAGCACCTTCGCTTCGCTCTTCTCCGCCCTGCCGAGTGCGAATGCCTCGAACCCGTACTACTTCGAGGAATGGTTGGAACGCATGGGCCCGAGCATGATCGTGAACCAGGTGGCGGCCGCCAACGGCGTGAGTTCGATCGCGGCACTCGAGATTCTGGGCATCTCTCCGTTCGCCCCAGGCGAATCGTTCGCGAGCACGCCCGGCAGTTACCCCGAGGAGTTCGCCAATCCTGACGTGCCCGGTGACATCGAGGACTATTTCGCGGCGCGCGTGGAGATGCTCGCCGAGTTCAATCGCGTGCTCGACGAATACGATCTCGATGGCCTGTTCTTCCCGCAGGCGCTGACCCCGCTGCAGGATCTCGACAGCGGCCGCATCAGCGGCACCACGGTATCCGAGATCAACCATCTCGGCGTGCCGGTGCTGACTGTGTCGGGCGGCTACTACGGCGATGGCTCGCCGTTCGGCATCCTGTTCGTCGGCGACATGTGGTCGGATGCCGAGTTGCTCGGCTACGGCTTCGATTGGGAACAGGCGACGATGCTGCGTGCGACGCCCAACCTCGTGCCCCTGCCGGCACCGTTGCCGCTGCTCGCCGTCGCCGGCGTGTACCTGCTCGGGCGGCAGCGCAAGCGTGATGCCGGCGGGCGCGTCGCACCGCTCGCGACGCCGCCCGTAGCGGTCGCGGCGTAACCCTGCGCAGCGCCATGTTGCAAGGCAAACCCGGCGCCGGCACGACCGGCGCCGGGACCAGGGCGTTCGAGACGTGTGCGGCTCGTGCAGGCGCAGGCGCAGCGCGCCGGCACGGGATCCCGACGGTACTGCGCACGTGCTCGGCCACGCTGCTGCTCGCGCTCGGCAGCGCATTTGCCGGTGCCGGTGCGGTGGAATGCGATCCCGGTGGCACGGCTTTCGAGCGCAACTACTGCGCCGCGCAGGAACAGCATGCCGCCGAACTGGCACTCGGTGCTGTTGTCGAGCGGGCGCGCGGCGCATTCGCCGATGATCCGCATGCACTTGCCGCCCTGCAACGCGCCAATCGCGCATGGGCGGACTACGTCGCGGCGACGCTCGCCACGGCATTTCCGTGTGCGCATGACGACCTCGCGCTGTGCTACGGCGAGGGCACGCCGCTGTGCGTCGCCCGGCTGCGCACGCGACTCGCCCGCGAGCGCCAGGCCTTGCTCGAGATGCTGCTCGCGCGCCCGCCTGGCCCGCACCATTGCGAATGAGGTGCGCGCGCGGGGGCGTCGCCCGGTGTCGTCACACCGCGGCGCCGGCGCCGGCGTGGTATCTCCCCGGCTCAGCTGCTCGGCCGCACGCCGCGCCGGAACAGCGCATGCTGGCTCGCAGTGTGGAAGTCGCGCCAGGCGCGGTTGATGTCGGTACGCGTGTCGACGCCGCGCAGGCCGAGCAGCGGTTGCACCTGCGCGAGTGCGGCGTACGCCGTGTCGGCCAGCGTATGGCTCGCCTTCGCGGCTTCGTCGAGCACCTCGGCCGCTGGGGCTGTCGCTCCGCAGCAGGCATGCCACAGCTGCACGCCGGCCGCGTGCAGGCGCGCCCGCGCGGTGTCGAGTTCGCTGCGCACGGTGGCGAGCATGCGTGACGCGAATTCGTCAGCCGGCAGCAGCGGCGGCGCGAGGTCGAGGTAGCGCGTGGCGAGGCCTGCGAGGTTGGCCGCCAGCGTGAGCGCGGCGAAGGCCCCGAACGGCACGCGGAAAATCGCCTCCTCGCGTGTTGCCGCGGCCGCATCGATGCGGAAGCTGCGGGTCGCCGGCACGATCGCGTCGTCGACTGCGAAGGCGTGACTCGCGGTTGCCACCATGCCCATGGCATGCCAGTCGCGCTCGATACGGTACTCCCCGCGCTCGAGCAGGAAGGCGCGCACGAGGGGTGCGCCGCCGGCATCTTCCAGCGGCACACCGTCCTGCACGATGCGGCAATTGGCGGTGAGCGCCGAGGCATGCTCGATGCCGCTCGCATAGCGCCAGCGCCCGCGGATGTGCCAGCCGCCGGCGACCGCTTCGGCGCTGCCGTCGACGGCGCCGCTGCCGGCGATGCAGGCAGCGTCTTCCGCGAGCACGCGGGTGGCGAGCGCGGGGTCGAGAAAGCCGGCGAACCAGGCCGCACCGGCACACAGCGTCACTACCCAGCCGGTGCTGCCGTCGGCCCAGGCGAGTGCTTCCTCCAGCTCGAGCAGTGCCGGCAAGCCGAGATCGGCACCGCCGAGTGCCCGGGGCAGTGCCGCGCGCAACCAGCCGGCGCGATGGATTACCGCGAGCTGCGAGGGCTGCAGGCAGCCGGCGCGTTCAGCCGCCGGCGCTGCTTCGCGCAGTACCGCCACCAGCGCCGGGTCGAGGTGCTGCGAAGGATGAACGAAATGCTGCGCCATGGGGTCGAACGGGAGCGGGACTGGCCGGTGGTGCAGCCGTCGGCGCCACGCCGGCGGATGACTGAGCGGTCGATTGCGTTAGCATAACCGCATGGACGATAGCCGTTACCCGTCGCTTTGACAGCGCGACGCGCGCGGCCGAGGACCGACCTGACAACCACGAGAACACAGGAGAACGACACGTGGCCGGAGCCAGTGAGACCCTGCACGAAGCGGTGGAGAAATTGAGACCGGAAACGATCGACAGGCATCGCGCCATCGTTTCCCTGATGGAGGAGCTCGAGGCCGTCGACTGGTACGACCAGCGCGTCGATGCCACCGAGGATCCCGAGCTGGCCGCGATCCTCGCGCACAACCGCGACGAGGAGAAGGAACACGCCTGCATGATGATCGAGTGGCTGCGCCGGCGCGATGCGCATTTCGATCACGAGCTGCGTACCTACCTGTTCGGAGAAGGCCCGATCCTCGAGCTCGAGGAAGCGGCGACCGAGGGCGAAGCGGAGCAGGGCGCGGCGCCCGCGACGCGCAGCGACGGTTCGCTCGGCATCGGCAGCCTCAAGGGGAGGGTGAAATGATGGACGACCTCAGACGCGAACTCGCGCCGATCTCGTCGGCCGCGTGGGAAGAGATCGACGAGGAAGCCAAGAGTACGCTCGAACTCCACCTCGCCGGGCGCAAGGTGGCGGATTTCGTCGGCCCCACGGGCTGGCATGCCTCGGCGGTCGGACTCGGCCGGGCGGCAATGCTGAAGAGCCAGCCTACCGACGGCGTGTCGGCGGCGCTGCGCCAGGTGCAGCCGCTGGTCGAGCTGCGTGCGCCGTTCACGCTGTCGCGCGAGGAGATCGCGGCCATCGACCGCGGCGCGCGCGATGCGGACCTGCAGCCGGTCAAGGATGCCGCGCGGGCGATCGCGCGGGCGGAGGACCACGCCATCTTTCACGGGTATGCCGATGCCAGCATCGCCGGTATCTGCGAGACCGCCGACAGCGCCGCGCTGACGCTCTCGGAGGACTACCAGGCCTACCCCGCGGTGGTGACCAACGCGCTCTCCATCCTGCGCTCCGAAGGCATTGCCGGGCCCTACGCGATCGCGCTCGGCCCGAAGTGCTACAAGGGCCTCACGCGCACGACCTCGCAGGGCGGCTTCCCGATCATCCACCACGTGCAGGAACTGCTCGATGGCCCGGTGATCTGGGCGCCGGCAGTCGACGGCGCAGTCGTGCTGAGCCTGCGCGGCGGTGACTTCGAGCTGGTGGTCGGGCGTGATCTCTCGATCGGCTACCAGCACCACACCGCCAGCACCGTCGAACTCTACATCGAGGAGAGTTTCACCTTCCGCGTGCTCACCACCGAGGCGGCGGTACCGCTGGTCTACGGCAAGCCGAAGAAATAGGCGCAGCCATGCGCCGGGAGACGACCCATGTCCGACGGCGGAAAAGAGCAGGAGAAGGCCCCGGCGCGTGATGACGCGGCCGGGGCCGAAGAGACGCAGGAACATCTGGACGAGAAACTCGACGAGGCGCTCGACGAGACCTTTCCAGCGAGTGATCCGATCGAGCTGAACCCGGAGCCCGACGGCGACGCCTAGGGCATCTCGCGGGCGCCGTCTGCTGCCCGCAGGCAACGTGTCGCACCGTGCTGCGCAGCGCCGTCATCGCCGGTGAACGACGTTTCGGGCACGTCGCGCGCGCTACCGCCCGGCACGCCCGCGCCACCCGGCAAGGGCATCCCGGGACTGCGGCGGGCGACGCCGTGGCGTCCGCTACACGGCTCAGCCGAGCGTGCGATAGACGGCGGTCTCGAAATCGACGTAGCCCGGGTAGGCGGCGACGTCGTGGAACGGCAGCACCTGGCCGCTCCAGATGCCCCCGACGCCGGTCTGGCGGTCGATCCAGTAGTAGGTGTTGGCGAGACCGGCCCAGGCCAGCTGGCCGGCCGGGCGACCGGTCGGCGCCGGCTCTTCGTTGCGTTGGAAGGTGTAGGCCCAGGTCTTGGCGAGACCGGGAAAGAACTCGCCCGAGTTGGCTAGCTGCGGGTTGGACGTCACCCAGCCACCGCTGCTCAGCCCGCCGAGGCCGTCCTGCGCCATCCGCGCGACGGTCGCCGCTTCGAGCACGCGCCCGTGCGGGCCGACGCCGTCGTTGAGGAACATGCGGATGAAGGCGAGGTAGTCGCCGAGGCTCGCGTAGAGGCCGTGGCCGCCCATGTCCATCGCCGGCGGCTGCGGCAGGCACATGTCGGGCGCCGCGGTGAGCTGGCCGTCGGGTGCGCGCAGGTGGATGGTGGCGCGGCGCGCGGCCATGTCGTCGTTCATCGTGAAGGCCGTGTCGCGCATGCCGAGCGGCGCGAAGATGCGCTCGACGAAGACTTCGCCAAGTCGCTTGCCGCGCAGTGCCTCGATGACGAGACCGAGCCAGTCGATGTTGTTGCCATAGGTCCAGCGCGCGCCCGGATCGTGCAGCAGCACGTCGTGGATCGACTCCGGCAGGCACGACAGGATCGAGGGGATGCCACGCAGTTCGCGGTAGCGCAGCAGCTCGGCACTGAAGAAGTCGTAACCGAAGCCGGCGGTGTGCAGGACGAGGTGTTCCAGCGTGATATCGCGGGCCGGCGTACGCAGGCGCGGTTCGCCGTCGGGCGCGAAGCCTTCGAGCACCTGGATGTCGGCGATCGCCGGCACGTACTCGCGCGCAGGGTCGGTGAGCCTGACCTGACCTTCTTCGACCAGCTGCATGAGGGCGACGCCGGTGATGGCCTTGGTGCATGAGGCGAGCAGCATCACGGTATCGGTCGTCATCGGCGCGTCGCGGCCTGATTCGCGCACACCTGCAGCACCGGCATAGAGGCAGTCGTCGCGGCTCGTTGCCATGGCAACGATGCCTGGAGCGCCACCGGCGCGGTGCACGGAGTAATCGAGAATGGCGTCTGCGGCCTGGGCGAGCGTGGTGGTCATGTCGTTCCCTCGTGACTGACAGGCATGCGCCGGGCAGTGGCGCGGGCCGCACTCTAGCGCGATTCGGGCTGGCCGTGTGACCGCTCCTTGCGATCCACGCTACGACGGCTGCCGCGGGCTGACGTTATACTCGGTGCCTCGTGCGCGGCGCCGCCCGGCGCTCACGCGGGACGCGGGGAGCGTCCGCGGTTGCCGCGCCCGCCATCGCGAATGCAAGAGAGGAGGCCCCATCCATGAGCACCGTCGTCAAGCAGGACAGCATACAGCCCGAGGCGTCGCGCGCGCAGACGTTCGACGTCGTCATCGTCGGTGCCGGTTTCGCCGGCCTGTACATGCTCCACCGCGTCCGCCAGCAGGGGCTGCGTGTGCGCCTGTTCGAGGCCGGCAGCGGCGTCGGCGGCACCTGGTACTGGAACCGCTACCCGGGTGCCCGCGTCGACGTCGAGAGCATGGAGTACTCGTATTCCTTCGACGAGGACCTGCAGCAGGAGTGGTCGTGGTCGGAGCGCTACGCGGCGCAGCCGGAGCTCCTGGAATACATGAATCATTGCGCGGATCGTTTCGGCCTGCGCCCCGACATGCAGTTCGATACGCGCGTGACCGCTGCGGTGTACGACGAGGCGACACGGCGCTGGCGGGTCAGCACCGATCGCGGCGACGACATCGATACGAAGTACTGCGTACTCGCGACCGGCTTCCTCTCGGCCGGCGAGATTCCCGACTTCCCCGGGCGCGACGACTTCCGCGGCGATACCTACCTGACTTCGCGCTGGCCGCACGAGGACGTCGACTTCAGCGGCAAGCGTGTCGCCGTGATCGGCACCGGCTCGTCGGCGATCCAGGCGATTCCGATCATCGCGCGGCAGGCCGGGCACCTCTACGTGTTCCAGCGCACGCCGTCGTACTCGCTGCCGCTGCGCAACGGTCCGCTGGACCGCGACTTCGAGCGCCGCGTGAAGGCGATGTACCCCGAGTGGCGACGCCGCCAGCGCGAGGAATCGCGCGCCGGCTTCATCGCGGTCAACAACCAGCCCATGGCACCGAACGACCAGTCCGCGTTGGCCGTGAGCGAGGCGGAGCGACTGGCCGATTACGAGATGCGCTGGGAGTCCGGCGGGCTGTGCTATTACTCCTCGTTCATCGACCTCCTGACCAACCGCGAGGCCAACGAGACGCTGGCCGAATTCGTGCGGGAGAAGATTCGCGAGCGCGTCGACGATGCAGAGACCGCCGAGCTGCTGGCGCCGAAGGACTACCCGATCATGGCCAAGCGGTTGTGCGCGGATACCGGTTACTACGAGACCTACAACCGCGACAACGTCACGCTCGTCTCGATCAAGGACAGCCCGATCGAGCGACTCACCGCCAACGGCGTGGTGGTGCGCGGCGAGGAGTACGCGGTCGACAGCATCATCTTCGCGACTGGCTTCGATGCCGTTACCGGCGCGATCAGCCGCATCGACGTGCGCGGCCGCGACGGCGAGCGGCTCAACGATCACTGGGAGGGTGCGCCGCGTGCCTATCTCGGCCTGATGAGCACGGGATTCCCCAACCTGTTCTTCCTCGACGGTCCCTGCGCCAACGGCGCGCTGGTCAGCCCCATGCTGTTGTCCGAGTACCAGGTCGAATGGGTCGATCGCTGCATCGCCCACCTCGGTACCGGCGACGACGCGTGTATCGAGCCGACCCGGGCCGCCGAGGACGCCTGGATGCAGCACATGCACGACGTCAGCGAGGGGAGCCTGCTGTACCTCGCGAACAGCTGGTACATGGGCGCCAACATCCCCGGCAAGCCGCGTGCGCTGTTGTCCTACCTCGGTGGACTGGTGACCTATCGCGAACAATGCGAGGCGGGCGAGGCCGAGGGCTATCGCGCGAAGTTCACGCTGACCCGTGCACGCGAGGCCGCGCAGGCCTGACCGTGGCGCTGGGCGCGGGCGCACCGGGAAGGTCCCGGCGCGCCTCGACAAGCCCGGGCAGGCTGCTACGATAGCCGCTTTTTTTCGAGAGGCCTGCCCATGACCACGAGCCCTGTCGGGGCACCCGGACCGCACGAGGGCGTGCGCGTCGTCGGCATCGCCGGCGGCGGGCAGCTTGCACAGATGATGTTGCCGGCCGCGCGGCGGCTCGGCCTCGAAGTGGTCGTGCTCGACCCGGAGCCACAATGCTCGGCCGCGGGCGAGGCGGCTCACGTGGTCGTCGGCGCGTTCGATTCACTCGACGCGCTGCGCGATCTTGCCTCGCGCAGTGACGTCGTCACCTTCGAGATCGAGCGCATCAGCACCAGCGCGCTGCGCGCACTGGAGGCCGAAGGTCACTGCGTGCGGCCGGCAGCGGCGGTGCTCGAGGTGATTCAGGACAAACTGGTGCAGAAGCAGTTCCTCGAACGTCACGGCATCCCGACCAGCGCGTTCGTCGCCTGCGAGCTACCCGGCGTTCTGCCGTGGGCGCTGCCCTGCGTGTGGAAGGCGCGCCGCGACGGCTATGACGGCCGCGGTGTCGCCGTGCTGCGCGAAACCGACGATGTCGCGCGCCTGCCGGTCGGGCCGGCCATGCTCGAGCGGCTCGTCGACATCGACTACGAGCTCGCCGTCATGATTGCACGCGATGCCGACGGCCATGTCGTGCCCTACCCGCTGACCGAGATCCTGATGGATCCGCAGGCGCACGTGATGGACACCGTGGTGGCACCGGCGATAGCGCCGGCGGCCATCGCCGCGCGCTGTGCGCGGCTCGCCGAGGCAGTGGTCACTGCACTCGACTACGTCGGTATCCTCGCCATCGAATTCTTCGTCGACCGTCACGGCGAGGTACTGGTCAACGAGATTTCGCCGCGCCCGCACAATTCCGGGCACTACACCATCGAGGCCTGTCAGACATCGCAGTTCGAGCAGCACCTGCGCGCGGTGAGCGGTCGTCCACTCGGCAGCGCGACGCTGCTGCGGCCGGCCGTCACCTTCAACGTGCTCGGCGCACCCGGTGCCCAGGGCACGCCGCGCTACGTGGGTTTCGACGCCTTCGCCGGCGACGACGACGTGCACGTTCACTGTTACGATAAACCGCAGGTCCGGCCCGGGCGCAAGATGGCCCACGTGACCGTGCTCGGAGCAACGCGAGAGGCCGCGCTCGCGCGCGCGGCACAGGTGCGCGGGCAGGTACGCGTCGAGGGATACGATGACTGAATCGCACAAACCTGTGGTCTCGATCGTGATGGGCAGTGCCTCCGACCTGCGCGTCATGCAGGCGGCCTCCGACACGCTCAGCGCCTTCGAAGTGCCACACGAAATCGACATCGTCTCCGCCCACCGTACCGCGGCCAAGCTCGTCGCCTACGCCAACGGTCTCGCCGACCGCGGCATCGCCGCGGTCATCGCCGGCGCCGGTGGCGCGGCCCACCTGCCGGGCATGATCGCGGCGCAGACCGTGGTGCCGGTGATTGGCGTGCCGGTCGCCGCGACCAAACTCGACGGTCTCGATTCGCTGCTCTCCATCGTGCAGATGCCGGCGGGGGGACCGGTGGCGACGGTCGCCATCGACAACGCCGAGAACGCCGCACTGCTCGCCACGCAGATCGTCGCCATCAGCGACCCGGCGATGCGAGCGCGCTTGCAGGCACATCGGCGCACGCTCGAGGACAAGGTCAATACGGCCGCGGCGGAGGTCGCGCGGGTGGTGCTGCCCGGGCAGCGCTGACGCGCCGCCGCGGTCCGGCGCGCGCTCCCCGGCGGACACCACGGCGTTGGCGACCACCCTGCAGGCGCTCGCCGGGCTCGCACTGGCGCACGCCGCACTGTGGGCGCTGAGCGAGGCGCGTGAGGCGATCCGCTGGCGCAGCGTGGCCGCTGCGCTCGCCTTCCAGGTGGCGCTCGCGCTGCTGCTGACCCGGTTGCCGGGCAGTGCGGCGATGTTCGCTACCGTCGAGCAGCTGATGCAGGCGCTGCAGGGGGCGACCGAGGCCGGCACGCGCTTCCTGTTTGGCTACCTCGCCGGCGGCCCGCAACCGTTTGCGGTAGTCGACGCCAATGCCGGCTACGTGCTCGCGCTGCGTGCGCTGCCGGTAATCATCGTGATGAGCGCACTGGCGCGCCTGCTCACGCACTGGGGCGTGCTGCCGTTCATCGTGCGCCAGATCTCGCGCGTGCTCGAGCGTGCGCTCGGCATCGGCGGTGCGCTCGGCCTCGCCGCGGCAGCGAACGTCTTTGTCGGCATGACCGAAGCGCCGCTGCTGGTGCGGCCCTGGCTCGCACGACTCGATCGCGGCGAACTTTTCGCGCTCATGGTCTGCGGTATGTCGACCATCGCCGGTACCGTCTTCGTGCTCTATGCCAATATTCTCGCGCCGGTCCTGCCCGGCGCCGCCGGCCACCTGCTGAGCGCTTCGCTGATGAGCCTGCCGGCTGCGCTCGGATTCGCGCTCCTGCTGGTTCCGGCGCGCGGCCATGCCGGCGCGTCGCCGCTCGTCGCGCGCGAGGATGCCGGCGCATTCGATGCGCTGACCGCCGGTACCCTGCAGGGGCTCACGCTGTTCCTCAATATCCTGGCCATGTTGCTCGTGCTGGTCGCGCTGGTGCACCTGCTCAACGGCATGCTGGCACTGATACCGTTCGACGGAGCGCCGCTCAGCCTCGAGCGCATGCTCGGCTGGCTGCTGGCGCCCGTCTGCTGGCTGATGGGTATCCCGTGGGCCGAAGCGCAGGCCGCGGGCGCACTGCTCGGAATCAAGGTGGTGCTCAACGAACTGCTCGCCTACCTCGAACTCGCGGCGATGCCGGCGTCGGCGTTCGGCGAGCACACGCGCCTGGTTCTCACCTATGCGCTGTGCGGATTCGCCAACATCGGCAGTCTCGGCATGCTGATCGCGGCCCTCGGCGTGCTGGTGCCGGAACGACGCACCGAGGTCATCGCGCTCGGTTGGCGCTCGGTGGTGGTGGGTACGCTGGCGACCTGCAGCACCGGCGCGGTCGTCGGCCTGGTCGCGCCCTGAGGCGCCTCCGCATGCCCGCGATCGGGCATGTCTGGCGGTACCGGTTGGCGCGGCCGGGGGCGAGGGATTAGACTCCCGGGTGGGATGAGTAAGCAGGTCTACATCATCGGTCGCGCCGGCGACATCGTTCTCTACGATGACACCGTGTCGCGCCGGCACGCCAGTCTCGAGGTGGGTGGGGACCAGCTCATCCTGCGCGACCTCGATTCGCGCAACGGGACTTATCTCATACGCGACAAGGCCTTACTGCCATTCAGCAGCGGCGCGGTGCAGCCCGACCAGGTGTTCGCTTTCGGCGAATGCGTGCGCAGCGTGGCGCAGCTCATCACCGCCATTCGCGACCTCGCCGGCGACGAGGTCATCAACGAATCTCTCGCCGATACCGGCAATCGCCTGGAGTCGACCCAGCTCGGGTTCAGCGTGCCACCGCGCCCGCGGCTCTCGCACGGTGACATCGTGGAGATGCTCGAACGTATCGAAAGCGCCGTCACCGCCGGCCAGGCGCGTGCGGATGCCTGCGCTGCGGTGGGCATCACCGAGCAGCGCTATGAGCGCTGGTGCAAGGAGCACGGTAGCTCGGCGCTCGAGCGCAGTGTCGAGTACGGGGAGTTGCGCCGCGAGAACGAGCGTCTGCGCCAGCTCGTCGCCGACCTCACGCGGGAGCGCGATGCGCTGCGCGAGGCATTGGCGGCCTACGAAGCGCCGCCAGCCGCCGCCGTCGCGGGATTTTCGCTGGTCTCGGACAAGAAGTCCTAGCGGCGCTTCGATCCCGCGAGTGCACATGCCCATGGGGCATGGTACGTATCGATGGCGGAGCGTGGTCCAGCCGGTATCGATGCGATCACAGAGCGACGTGCTGTCATCACCGGGCAGCGCTGCCGCTCTCGCGGCGTCGTCCTGGTGCGGCGCTTGCCCAGTGACAATCACGCTGCCCCGCGCCGGCACGCGGGGGCGCTTTCCGCCTCAGGCCGGCTTCGCGCCGAGCGCCGTCTTGCGCCGCGCGCTGCCGTCGGCCGCATGCGGCGTGCGCAGGACACTGTCGTTGGCTTTCTCGAGCTCGCGCGCCTCGTCGGCGAGGCGTGCCGCGGCGCGCAGCATCTCGTGGCCGGCGGCCACCATCGGCACGTAGCGCACCGGATCCTGCTCGGCAAAGCAGCCCTTGGCAGTGACCGCGGCGACCGACTCCGCGATCGTCAGCGCCGCATACGCCTTCGCCGCCGCGTAGGGATTGCTGAAGCCGGCTGCTTCGAGCGCACGTTGCGGCGTGACCGACAGGCGTGGCAGCGCGGGCGTTTCGCCGCCCTTCATCGCTTCGATGACGCGGTCGAGCTCGCCCTGGATCGCCCGCATCACGCCGGATGCCGCCAATACCTTGATGACATCGGCATTGAACAGCGCCATTTCGCTCGGGTCGAGGAACTCGCGGCGCGCGCCGATCATCGGGTCGGCCGGCAGAATGAAGAAGCCGAGGCCATCCGGTACGCTCATGACCTGCTTGCCTTCGTCGTTCTTTTTGTAGAACGCCTTCTTCGACGGCGCATCGCCAATCGCGATGGTCGGTATGCCGGCGTCGAGCAGCGCCTTGCGCGCCTGCGTCGGCCCCGGCAGGGCCGCATTCGGGCTCACCAGCAGGACCAGCTGCGCGCCGTAGGCAAGGCAGTCGGCGGTGGCGCCGGCGCAGGAGTCCGGGTCGAGCTTTGCGCCGCTGGTGAAGGCGCGTGTTTCGAGGTCTTCACGGTCGGCGCGCTCGTCGGGCAGCAGGTCGAGCAACGGCGCGGCGCCGATGCAACCGAGCTTCAGTACCGCGAGCTTGAAAACCGTGTCCGCCATGTTGACCTCCCGTCGTTGCCGGATGCGCTGAAAAGGGGCCGGACTTTAGCACACTCGCCAGCACCGCCCGCGTCGCTTCCAGGTGGGTGGGCATGGCTACCGGGGATCGGTGCCCACAAACGACGAGGCCGGCATGAAGCCGGCCTCGAGGACACTCGATAGTGCGTGCTGGCCGGGTCAGCCGGCCTTCTTCGCGTACGCGCTGCACCAGCCTTCGGCATTGACGGCTTTGCCCGGGAAGATGCCGCAGCCGCCCCATTCGTCACCTCCGAGGTAGAGCTGACAGTTGGCGCACTTGCTGCCGGCGACGAAATTGGGGTACTTCGACGTGTCGACGCTGCTCGCGTCATGCACGTAGCCGAGTGCCTTGGCCTGGGCGTCTTCGGGATCGACGTGCGGCATGTCGGCCGCGTGGACGAGCGCTGCAGGTGCAGTCAGCGCAGCGGCGGCAAAGCCGGCGCAGGCGCGGCCGAAGTCGCGGCGGTTCATCGATTTCATGGGTGCAATCTCCTTGAAGATGAAAGACGGGAATGTCTTGGTGGTAAACGTGTGATGTGCGTATTGTGGATCACGAGCGCCGCACGGGTCATGCCGTTATCGGCCACGAAGATGATCTGGTTCATGCGGTGCCGCATTTGGCGTACATCGATCCGTGCGCAGGACAATTTTCATCGTTTACGACCATCGCAATGGACCGTGGTTTCGCCCGGCGTGGCGTTATTTTTTGGAACGCGAATCGTTCTCGCATGAGAATCACTCACGTTCCAATGCCGTATGGAATGTCTCGTCACGGTCGATCGCGATGACGCCACGGATGCGGTCGTTGTTGCGCGCGCTTCGCTTCGCGGTCGTATGTGCGGCCGGCGCGACGGCGGCTTGCACCACCGTGACGAGACCGCCGCCATCTGCGTTACCGGAAACCGCGGTGCCCGCCGCGGGCAGCGCCCGCGCGACGACACCGTTTGCCACCGGCGAGCCCTATCTCGGTCTTGCGCTCGATGATCTCGCCGACCGCGCCGGCATGCGGGTGAGCGCGGTGCATGCCGGGCCGGCAGCACTGGCCGGTGTGCAGGAGGGCGATCGCATCGTCGAGGTCGAAGGCGTGCCACCCGATGTCGCCAGCCTGCAGGGGCTGCTCGCGAAGCTCGGGCCGGGTGTGCCACTCGCGTTCGTCGTCGAACGTAACGGCGTGCGCCTGCCGTTGCGGGTCGAGATTGGTGATCGCGGTGCCTGGTCGGGACCCGCTCGCCACGCGTCGCGCGCGCATGCCACGGTGGTATTACCAGCCGCGCCGCAGTGGCAGCAGGCACACGCCACGCGACTGGCGGCTGCAATGACGTCAGCGGACGAAGTGGCTGCCGGGCGTCTGGCCGCAATGCTCGCGGACGTGGCAGAGCAGGCCGAGGGCTACAATCGCTCGCCTTGGCGCGATGCGGTGCTCGCCGATTCGGCAGCGCTTGCCGCGTGGCCAGAGGCGGCCGCGCAACTCGCGTCGGTCCCGGCTGCCTCCGCAACCTGGCAGCCACAGTTCTGCCGCTGGCTCGCGCGACCGTGCGGACAGGTCACAGCGCATCGGCAAGCGCCCGATGTCGCCACGCTAGCGACACGCCTGGCCGCGATCGCGGCGCAGGTCGAGGCGGCTTTCGCCGGCTGGCCGGGCGGCCGCGCGGCGCTCCACGGGGATGTTGCCGTGCTGCTCGAGGCAAGTGCGCGCGGACAGGTGGTGCAGGCACAGGACGAAGCACTGCGCGTGATTGCGGCAATGCAGGCGAGCCTGCGCGTGGCGGATGCCGACCTGATCGACGCCTTCCCGTCCCTCGTGGCGCTGGACCCGGCCGCGCTCGCTTGGCCGGCCGCGTCGCGTGGTGCGCCGCCGGCGGCGCTCGCTGCGCGCGTGCAGGGGGATGTCCTCGCCTGGGCCGCGCTTGCCGAAGGCTTCGTCGTGGTCGGTGGGGACGGCGCCAACAGCTACGACATGGATGGCCTCTACGCCGTCATCGACAGCGGTGGCGACGATACCTATCGCTGGTCGGCAGCGCTTCCGTTGCCGCTCCAGCTGATCGACGACCGTGGTGGTGACGATCGCTACCTCGCCGAGCGCGGTGGCCCCGCTGCCGGCCTGCTGGGTGTCGCCGTGCTGCGCGACGCCGGCGGCGACGACCATTACGAGAGCACGCTCGGCGGCTGCGGGGCGGGGGTGTTCGGTTTCGGCCTGCTCATCGATGCCGCTGGCAGCGATCGCTATGCCTGCGCGCGCTGGTCGACCGGCGCAGGTCTCTACGGTGGCGGCGCCCTGCTCGATGCCGGCGACGCGGCCGATCTCTACCTCGGCGAACTGCTCGTCCAGGGCATCGGTGGTCCGGCCGGCGTGGGCCTGCTGATCGATGCCGGCGGCGACGACTTCTACCGCGCCAACGGTCCGGTACCGTCGGCCTATGCGACGCCCGGCGTGTTCCTGGGGCTCGCGCAGGGCGTCGGCTACGGCTTGCGCCCTCACGACCACGGCGGCCTCGGCGTGTTGCGCGATCTCGGCGGCAACGATCGTTACGAGGCTGGCGAGTTCGCCCAGGGCGGCGGCTACTTCGGTGGTCTCGGCCTGCTCGCCGACGCTGCGGGTGACGACCTCTACTTCGGCCATCGCTATGCGCAGGGCTTTGCGGCCCACCAGGCCGCCGGCGTGCTCGACGATGCCGGTGGCAACGATGTCTACTGGTCGCTGGGTGCGGCGGCGCAGGGCGCGGCATGGGACCAGTCGCAGGCCTTGCTGCGCGACGGTGGCGGCAACGACCATTACCGAGGCGGTGATCTCGCCCAGGGCGCCGCCGCGCAGCAGTCGCGCGCGCTCCTCTACGACGCCGCGGGCGACGACGTCTACCGCGCCGGCGCCGACGCCCAGGGGCGCGCCGGACCCAATGGTTACTGGTTCGACGCGAAAGTGCCCGTGTTCAGTCTCGGTGTGCTGCACGACGCCGGCGGCGCCGATCGGTACGACGCCGGGCCGCCGGCGGGTGAAGCCCGTATAGCAGGCGGCGCGCCCGGCGCGTCGCGAAATGGCCACGGCCTGCGCGGCATCGCGGTCGACGACGCGGCGACGCCATGAGCCTGCCGGCGGGTTATCATCGTGCCGACGGGCGCGCTCCGCAGCGTCGCGCCGCGATGCCCCGAGGGGAGGGTCGAGCATGAACGTGAACGTACTGCGCACGCTGCAGGTCGGCATTGCGCTCGTGGTCATCACCGTCGTGACCATCGCGATCCTCGTCATCACCGGCTTCCTGTCGGTCGACGACGGGCTCGCCATCGGTCTCGACGTGAGTGCGGTGATCGGGATCTGCATGGTCGCGGGTATGGCCCTGATCGCCCTGTTCGGCATTGGCGGGCCTCGCGGTGGCTGACGAAAGCACGACGCACCTGCGCAGCACACTCACCTTGCCGGACTGGTTCGATGAGCGTTTCGGCGCGGACCTCTACCACTGCGCATCGTGTAACTACTGCGTCGACGCGGTATGGCCGGAGCGCGGCATACGTCACGTGTGCGCAACCCTCGAGCACCATTCCCCTTCGCCGGGCTACTCGGGACGTGGCTTCATCGACACCGCGCGCGCACTTCTCGAGGGCGTGCCGCTTGCTGCCGACAGCGTCGCCGAGCGCGTGTTCACGTGCACCACCTGCGGCAACTGCGAGGTGGCCTGTCCGATCGGTCTGCGCCCGGCGAGCATCGGCGGCGCACTGCGCGAAGTGCTTGCCGGCGCCGACGTGATGCCCGCACCGGTCCGCGAGGCGCGCGCCACCATCCTCGAGCAGGGCGGCGCCAGCTGCACGGCGCCCGGCCCGTGGCGGGAGCGCGCGGTCGGTGCGCCAGGCGCGACCGCGCTGTTTGCCGGCTGCGCGGCGCGTGCCGCCGATGGCCCGGCCGCGGCGGTTGATGCGTGGCTCGCCGCGGGCGGCTTCACGCCGGCCTGGCAGGACGAGACGCGCTGTTGCGGTGCCGCCCTGGCCGAGCTAGGTGCGGCGCGCGAGGCGGCCGCGTGGCGCGCGGCGCTCGGCGTCGATGCCGCCACGCCGCTCGTCGTGCTCGGCTACGAGTGTCTCGCGCACCTGTGCGCCGGTGGCCATGCGGCCGCGATGTCCCTGCCGGCCTGGCTGGACGCGGGCCTCACCGCTGGCACGCTCGCCATCGTGCCACGTGCGGACCTGCCACCGCCGCCGCGCCTGCGCCTGCTCGAGACCTGTCAGCTCAAGCCGCGCCCGGGGCGCACCGCGTCGACAGACGAAGCGTGCGCGCGGGCCTTGCTCGAATATCTTGGTTTCGCGCTCGATGCGGCATCGTTCCCGAACGCGCATGCGCTGTGCTGCGGTGCCGCCGGCGGTATGCCGGTGGCGGCGCCAGCGAGCGCGACGCGCATGGCGGCAGCTCGCCTCGCGGGCGGTGCCGCGGACTCACTCGCGCTGACCTTGGACGCGCGCTGTGCAGCGCACCTGCGCACGGCTGGCGATCATGCGGTCACCGATTTCGCGAGCTTCCTCGCGCACTACACCCGGCTCACCCGGCTCGGAGCGGCAACATGAGCGTGGGGCGTCTCGGCACCGGTCTCGATGGCCTGATGCTGTTCACCGATCCGGTCGACCTGCTCAGCTACCGGCGCGATTGCTCGGTGGTGGCGCCGGGCGACCCGCAACTCGTCGCGCGCCCACGCGATGCCGAGGAGGTCGCCGCCGTGATCGCCCGCGCAGTCGCGGCACGGGCGCCACTCTACGTGCGTGGCGGCGGCACCATGTATGCCGGTGGCGTCAATCCGCATGCCGGCGGCATCGTGCTCGACATGGCCGGCATGGATCGCGTTCTCGATCTCGACCTGGCACGCGGCATCGTGGTGGTCGAGCCCGGCGTCCGCTTCGGGGCGTTGCTCGACGCGCTTGCACCGCATGGCCAGACCGTCGGCATCGTGCCGCTGACGGGACCGACCGCGACGGTCGGTGGCGCCGTTTCGGCACACGCGCTCGGCACCGGTTCGCCGCGCCACCAGAGCATGGGCGACTGTGTCGCCGGCCTCGAAGTACTGCTCGCCGATGGCACGCGCCTGCGCACCGGCAGCGCGGCATGCAATGGTGCGGGCTTTTTCCAACGCTACTGTATCGGCCCGGACCTCACGGGGCTGTTCCTCGGCGCCGACGCGAGCTTCGGCGTGGTCACCGCGATTGCGCTGTGGCTGGTGCCGCTGCCGCAGACGCGCGATACCCTGGCGCTCGGCTTCGCCGATGCCGACGCCGCTGGCAGCTTCGTCACCGCGGTGCAGGGTCGCGAGCTGACGCGCAACGTCTGGTACGCGGCCGGCTACGAAGGCGCCACGGTGCGGGCGCGCATCACGCAGGCTGCACCGGATACCGATCCGGACGCACTACCGGGCTTCTGCGTGTGTTTCGATCTCGGTGGCGAAGCCGACGTCGTAGCTGCCGACCGTGCGCGCCTGGTCGCGCTGGCCGCCGCCCACGGCGGCCACGAGTATGCCCCGTTCGATGCCGTGTATTTTCGCCGTTTGCGTTACGACGAGAGCTACTGGTATTCCTTTGCCGGCTATTTCTCACGCTCGCGCTGCGCGATCCTGATGAGTTCGCTGCCGAGCGACAGGCTCGCCGCCTTCATCGCCGCGGTCGATGCGCAGCGCGCCGCGTGGAGCGACTTCGTGTGGGGCGCGGCGGTCGTGGTGTGTCGCCGCGGGTTGCATGGCGGTGTGCTCGTGTTCTACGACGAACGACGCGAGTGGGAGGCGATTGCGCCGGCGGTGGACAGCGCCGCGCGAGCACTCGTCGACGCCGGCTGCGTGCCCTACAAGAGCGGCAAGCAGTGGGCCGCGCAGGTCAACGAGATGGACGCCTACGCGAGCGTGCTCAGGCAGCTCAAGCAGGCGCTCGATCCGAGCGGCGTGCTCGCGCCCGGCAATCTCGGCCTCGGCGCCGCGCCGCACGGCGGTTGAGGGCGGCACTTACGCCATTCAGCAAGTCCGGCACGGTTTGCGCGGACGCTCGGCGGCAGGGCGCGCGCCCCGAAGCACACGTCGATGCGTGATGAACGGGCGTCGCAGCGCCCCATGCGGGCCGCGCGGCGACCTTCGCAGAGCCTGCTTCAATCGCCGAGGTAGTCGCTGAGCCGTTCGCGCAGGGTGCGCTTGTCGAACTTGCCGACGCCGGTCTTCGGAATCGCGTCGAGGTAGACGAAGCGATCCGGCAGCCACCAGCGCGCGAAACCGGCCGCACCGAGATACTCGCGCAGGGTAGCGTCGTCCGGCGGGTTTGCCGCGCGCGAGACCAGGAAGGCGACCGGGCGCTCCAGCCACTTCTCGTGGGGCATGCCGATGACGGTGGCCTCGGTGATGTCGGGGTGCGCCATCAGCGCGTTCTCGAGGTCGACCGAGGAGATCCACTCGCCGCCGCTCTTGATGAGATCCTTGGCGCGATCGACCAGGCGCATGATGCCGTCGGCGTCGACCGCCGCGATGTCGCCGCTCTTCCACCAGCCATCGACGAAGCCTTCCGAACTGCGTGGGTCGTCGAGGTAGCCGGTCGCGATCCAGGGGCCGCGCACGAAGACTTCGCCGACCGCGGAGTCATCCCACGGGATGAGCGCGCCGGACTCGTCGAGCACCTTGCGCTCGACGGTGGGGGCGGGGATGCCCTGGCGGGTGCGAATACGGATCTTCTCGTCGTTAGGCAGGTCCTGCTGATCGGCGCGCAGGTAGGTGACGGTGGCGAGCGGTGCGCACTCGGTCGATCCCCATGCGGTCGCGATCGGCACGCCGTGCTGCTCGAGGTAGTACTTCATGGTGCCGGCCGGCGTCGCCGAGCCGCCCAGCATGAGTGCGCGCAGCGAGCCGATGTCGTAGTCGCGCTCCTTGAGCAGGTTCATCATGTCGATGCCGACCGTCACCGCGCCGTGGGCGAAGGTCACGCGCTCGCTTTCGATCAGCGCGAGGTTGTCCGCTGCGTGCGGGCGTTCGCCGGGAAACACGAACGTCGCGCCGACCCACACGCCGGCGAACGGCACGCCCCATGAATTGACGTGGAACATCGGCGCGATCGGCAGCAACACGTCCTTCTCCGAGATGGCGAGACAGTCGACGTGCGAGAGCATCATCGAATGCAGCACGAGACCCCGGTGGGTGTACACGACACCCTTGGGATTGCCGGTCGTCGCCGAGGTGAAGCAGATCGAGGCCGGTGCTTCCTCGTCGACGTCCGGGTAGCGGAAGTGCTCGTCGCCGCGTGCTAGGAGCGTCTCGTAGTCGATGAGATTCGGCAGCGTCGATTGCGGCACGCTGTCGCCGAGCACGACGTAGGTCTCGACGGTTTCGAGCGATGGTGCGATCGCTTCGACCGTCTCCAGCAGGTCGGGCGAAAAGAACAACACCTTGTCGGCAGCGTGATTGATGGTGTAGGCGATGTGCTCGTCGGACAGGCGCAGGTTGGCCGTGTGCAGCACCGCCCCCGAACACGGGATGCCGAAGTAGAGTTCGAGGTGGTGGTGAGTGTTCCAGGCGAGCGTGGCGGCCTTGTCGCCGGGCGCCACGCCGAGCGTTGCCAGCGCCGAGGCGAGGCGGCGCACGCGGCGCGCGAAGTCGGCGTAGGTGTAGCGGAAGGTTTCGCCGGGGCCGAGGCGGGAGACAATCGGCTTGCGCGGGAAGTACTGCTCGGGGCGCTCGATCACGCGCACCAGGTTGAGGTTGTAACGGGCCATGCGGAATCCTCGGGTTGTCGGCTTGCCGCGGCTCGCGCGGCGCGCGCCACCTTAGGAAATCCGCCGCGGATTTGCCAGTCGCCGGCGGCGCGCGCGCGGCGGGGCCTTGCCGGCGGCCGGTACGCGCACCATCATGGGCGCGCGGGCGGCGCTGCCGCGTCGGCCGCTGCCACACCTGGAGCCCCGCTTGAACGCCGTTGCCGATGCCCTCTCCCGCGTGCCCCGCTTTCCCGCCTTGCGCCGCGCACGCCTCGATACCCTGCAGGTCAACCTCGGTTACCGTTGCAACCAGGCCTGTTCGCATTGCCACGTCGATGCCGGGCCTGCGCGCACCGAGAGCATGAGCCGTGCAACGCTGGACGCCGTGCTGGATTTCATGCGCGCGGCGGGCGTTGCCACGCTGGACTTGACGGGCGGCGCACCCGAACTCAATCCGCATTTCCGCAACGCCGTGGCAGAGGCCCGCGCAGCGGGCGTCGCGGTCATCGATCGCTGCAATCTCACCGTGCTCGAGGAGCCCGGGCAGGCCGACCTGGCGGCGTTTCTCGCCGCGCACGGCGTGCGCGTGGTCGCCTCGCTGCCGTGCTATTCGGCGGACAACGTCGACGCCCAGCGTGGCCGCGGTGTCTACGCGCGCAGCCTGCGCGGGATAGAGAAGCTGAACGCGGTGGGTTATGGCATGCCCGGTTCGCCGCTGGTGCTCGATTTCGTCTACAACCCGCGCGGGCCATCCTTGCCGCCGGATCCCGCCGTGCTCGAGGCGGACTACAAGACCGCGCTCGGTCGGCTCGGTATCCACTTCAATCGCGTGCTCACGATCACCAACATGCCGATCCGGCGCTTCCGACACGAGCTCGAGCGCGATGGCCGGCTCGACGACTACATGGAACTCCTGGTCGCGAGTTTCTCGCCGGACAACCTGCCGCAGGTGATGTGCCGTGGCTTGTTGAGCGTCGACTGGCGCGGCTACGTGTACGACTGCGACTTCAACCAGATGCTCGGCCTGCCGGTGGGCGGCGGCGCGCCCCGCCACGTCAGCGAGCTCGACACTGGCGCGCTGACGAACGAGCCCATCGCGGTCGGTGCCCATTGTTTCGGTTGCACGGCCGGGCGGGGTTCGAGCTGCGGCGGCGCGCTCCGCGACTGACGGCGAGCAGCCGTTCGGGCGCGTGCCGCATGCGTGCGCAGGCAGACATGACAACGCCTGCCCCGCGTGTCTCGATCATCGTCCCCGTGCTCGACGAGGGCGAGGTGCTGGCACCGTTTCTCACCGGGTTCGCACCGTGGCGCGCGGCCGGCGACGAACTCATCGTGGTCGACGGCGGCAGTGTTGACGACAGCGTTGCCGTCGCTACGCCGCTGTGTGACCGGCTCGTGCGCGCACCACGCGGACGCGCCGCGCAGATGAATGCCGGCGCCGCCGTCGCGCGCGGCGCCCTGCTGTGGTTCGTACACGCCGACAGCGGGGTCGATGTGACGCTGCGCCCGGCGCTCGTCGCGGCCGGCGGCTGGGGACGCTTCGATGTGTGCATCGATGACCCGGCATGGCTGTTCCGTATCATCGAGACACTGATGAACCTGCGCTCCCGGCTGACCGGTATCACCACCGGCGACCAAGGCATCTTCGTCGAGCGCGCGCTGTTCGATGCCGTCGGCGGTTATCCGCCGCTGGCCTTGATGGAGGACATCGAGCTCAGCCGTGCGCTCCGGCGCCACGCGTCCCCGCGCTGCCTCGAGCAGCACATCACGACTTCGGCACGGCGCTGGCGCCGACATGGCATCCTGCGCACCGTGCTGCTGATGTGGTCGCTCAGGCTGGCGTGGTTCTGCGGTGTCCCGGCGGCGCGGCTGGCGCGCTGGTACGGTTACCGTTGAAGCGGCTGGCGATGCCGACGGCGAGCAGCGCGAGAAGCAGCGGCAGTGCCCAGCGTGCGCCGCCCTCGCTCATCATCATCCACTGGTAGACCAGCGAGGTCTCGCGCTCGAAGCCCGCACGCAGGGCGTAGGCGCGCAGCAGGGCCTCGACCTTGCCGGCAAGCAGAAAGGGCGTGGTCAGCAATATCGACAGGCCCGCGAGCGGCACCCCGAGCGCGGCGGCCACGACGTGCTGGCGCCAGCCGCTGAGTGGCCAGCAGGCAATGACGGCGAGCACGATCACCGGCGGGACCAGCACGTGGGTCAGGTTGGTGCCGGTCGTCACTACCTGGCCGCGGCGTACCCCGGCGTCCTGCGTGGCGCGCGTGGGCGTCAGCAGGTCGGCGCGCAGCATCAGCATGTCCGGCTGTTTGTCGTCCCAGGTATAGACAGGCGCGTACTCCGGAGACAGGCCTTCGCCGACAAGCGCAAAGGCTGGCAACATCGCGTCGACCGCGACGCGCCCGAGCGCTGCACCGAGCCCGATCGCGAGCGCCCACGCGAGCACGCCGCGCAGCAGCAGCCTAGCCATGTGCCACGGGGCGCGTCGCGATGCGCGCCCACACGGTGAACATCGCGCAGATCGCGGCGACCAGCACGAGCGGAATGAAATAGGTGTGCAGCGGTGTGAACCACTCGGGCCGGTGGGCGACGACGAAGAACAGCGCCACCACGCGGGCTTCGTTCAGCACGAACACGGTGACGAAGCTGAGCAGTACGCCGGCGAGTCGGGCGCGCCACGAAGCGCGAAAGGCGAGCATCGCGGCACAGGCGATGAAGAAAGCGCCCGAGCCATCGCAGCCGCGCACGACTTCGAGATGTACACGCGGTGCGAGCAGGCTGTTGCCCTCGACACGCACCGGTGTGCCCGGAACGAGCAGCTCGATCAACCACGCGGCCGGCGTGTTGATCCCGAAGCGGTAGACCACGTCGGCCAAGACGCGGTCCGGCACCGCGTGGTAGAGCAGGTGCAGGGCGAGATAGATGAGCGCGAAACCGGCCAGGTAGCCGAGACCGGGCGGTGTCGTGCGGCGCGCAGCGGCCGGCGCTTCGGCGGTCACGACAGCCGCGCCGAGGAGCGGCGCTCGCGGAGCAGGGGAGGGCGGGGTGGACGCACGCGCAGGTCTCGTCGAAGCAGCAATCGCGCCATTCTAGCCCAGCCGGCGCGGCCGTCGGCGCCGGCGGCCGCGCATAATGTGCCCATGAGTCCTCGCCGTCGCGACCCGCGAGTCACACTGATTGTCTTCGCCCGCCGTCCGCGTGCCGGCCATTGCAAGCGTCGCCTAGCGCGCGCCGTCGGCGCGCGGCGTGCCGCCCGGCTGTACGCGGCGACGCTGGCCGCGACGCTGATGTCGGCCGAGCGGGTCGCGGGCGTGCGTCGCGTGCTGCTCGCGGCGTCGCCCGCCGAAGCGCGCTGGTTCGCGCGTTGGCTGCACGGCCGCGATTGGCGCATCGGGTCGCAGGCGCGCGGCGATCTCGGTGCGCGCATGGCGGTGGCGCTCGAGCGGGCGCTCGCCAGCGGCGCGCCCGCATTCCTGCTCGGTGCAGACGTGGTCGATGTCACGGCCGCCGAACTCGCCGCTGCGCGCGATGCGCTCGTCGGCGGTCGCGAGGTGGTGCTGGGACCGGCGCATGACGGCGGCTATTGGCTGATTGGCCTTGCTCGCCCGCAGCCGGGCCTGTTCACCGACATGCCCTGGGGCACGCCGCAGGTGGCCGCGCGCACGCGCATGCGCGCGCGACGAGAGGGCTTCGAGCTGGCCGAAATCGCGCGCTGTCACGATCTCGATCGGGGGCGTGACCTTCTGAATCACCGTGCGCGCCTGGCACGGGCGACGCGCGGGCTCCCTGGTCGTGCTCAGCGCAGGCGCGCGCGGGCGCGCTCGAGTTCGGCGACGTAGCGCTCGATACGGCGTTCGCTGCGCGCGTCGAGATCGACGAAGCAGGCGCCCACCCGTACCGGCAACGCGCGCGTGGGCGGCCGCACGTGGCAGATCTCGATCACCGCGGCGAGCGTGTCCTCGCCGCCGATGAGGAGCTGGCAGCGGCCGCGCCAGCCGTCGGCGAGCGCGAGGCGCTCGCAGGCCTCACTGGCGAGGTCGAGCGAAAAGCCGCTCGGCGAGAGGTCGCGCAGCTGCCCGCTCACCGGCGCGCCGCGCGGCGCGGCGATGATCACCGTGGCGCCGAGGTCGAGCGGAACGACAGCGCGGAATTCGCGGCGTCTTTGCGGATAGTCGATGTCGTCCGGCCATGCCGCCATGTAGTAGGGCGCTGCGGCCGTGCCGCCGCGCTCGAGCACGCGCGTGTCGAAGCGGATCTCGAGGCCGTCGAGCCGTGTACGCACGGCGAGCGCTGGTGTGCGCGCGAGCAGAGCATCGTCGAGGGCCGGTGCGAAGGCATCGAGTACGAGGTAGGCCTGTTGCGGCACGACTTCGACCAGAGCGCTCTGCGCGGCGTGCCCGGCACAGCGCACGTCGAGCAGACAGTGAGCGGCGTGAATGCGTTCGAGCAGGATGCAGCGCTCGTCGCTGGCCGGGATGGCGGCGGAGCGGGCGGGGGAGCGGCGCAGCACGGCAGAGCCCGTACCGGAGCCGGGTTCAGGCGTGGCCGACCGGACGCGATGCGTCGCGGCGCTGAATACGTCCGCTGGCCGAGTAGGTGGCGGTGCCGAGACGTCCGCCGTGGGTGATCTCGACCAGCCGCGCAACCATGCCCCGGTTGAGCTCGATGGCGCCACCGTTCACGCGGTTGGCCTCGGCGCATTGCGCGGCCAGTCGGCGCACGTCGGCCCACTCGGGCGGCAACGGGCGTCCGTCGCGGCAATACTTGCCGGTGGCGTCGTCGAGCGCGGCAATCAATGCCGCCTTGTGCTGCACGGCGGCGGTGAGCTGCTCGACGTCGCGACGGCGCAGCGCAGCGAGCTCGTCGGCGAGCGCGCCACTCAGCGCGGTGAGCAGCTCGGCCAGTTCGTTGCGGCCGGCCGGCGCGGTGCTGGGACCCGTGTCAGCCACGTTGCGTGCGGCCGACCATGGCCTCGAAGGTGCTCAACTTGTCGGCGATCTCGCGTTCGTCGACCTGGTAGCTGCCGCTTTCGAGTGCGTCACGCAACTCGTCCACGCGCGCCTGGTCGACCACCGGCACGTCGCGCACGGCGTCGGTCAGCTGCTGCAAGCGTGCGGCGAGATCGGTCAGGGTGACGACTTCGTTGCCGTCGGCCGCGCGCGGTGCTTCCGCCTGCGGGCCGCGTTCGATGCGGCGCACGCTCGCATCGATCGCCTGCGGCGCGCCGGTGCTGGTGCTCTTGATTTCTGAAACCATAGGAATGTTCCGTTTTGGTCTGGCCCGGTTAACGGGATTTTTGCGCTGAAACTTTAGCCGTTGAGCGCCGATTGCGACGGCGATCGCACAACCGGCGCAGCCGCACGACCGGGCGGTTCGCTGCATGCATTACTACAGCATCGCTCCGGCCTGCACAACGACTGCGCCGGCCGCCGTGACGACGCCTTCGACAACGCGTTTCGAACTCAGGTTGCGCACACGGATACGCTCGCCGACGCTGCCGTCCGCGAGCGCGGTGCCGCGCACGCTGACGCTGACCGCCTGGCCGCCGCTGCTCAGCGTGACCTGGTCGCCACGGCGCACGACATGGGGCCGCTCGAGCTGCGCGGCGCCGAGCATCTGGCCTACACCAATGCTCCGGCGTGTGACCTGGCCGACCGCGTTGGCCGGGTCGACGAGATAATCGTGGCGCGCGAGGTCGACGCGCTGGCGTGCGGTGTCCAGATCATCGGCGGAGACGACGTGACCGCGCGCGAGCGGGCGCGCCGCGACGACCACCTCGGCAAAGTGCGCGACGGTGACGGGCACGTAGAGCGACCACGGTTTGTCGCCCTCGCAGCGCACCTCGATCGACATTGCGCCGCTGTTGCGGTTGCCGTGACTGAAGCGGGTCGTGAGTGGTTCGCCGCACAGCGGCAGACGCAGGCGCGGGTCAAGGCGACCGATGGTGACTTCGCTGTCGGCATCGGCGGCAGAGCGCTCGGCGGCGAGCCGGCGCACGGCCTGCTCGATCGCCTCGAGCGGCTGGATCGGCGCGGCGCGCGCCGATTCGATCGCAATGGTGGCGAGCGTGGCAGTCACCACGCCGGCGACGAGCAGGCGGGACATGGCGTTCTCGCGGAAATTTGACACATCCCGAAACCATGCAAGCTGCGTGCCGTAAATGGCCGAATCGCCACGCCAAATTGCGCGTAACGCGCGGGTAAAGCCGTGCCCGCCACGGCCGCTACGCAGCCCAGAGTGACTTTATCCCGTTTCGGAGGCCCCGTATGGGCAGTGTAATGGAGGGCGTCGACCGCCTCACCCGTATCGCCGGGCAGAACCGGCTCGAACTGCTGCTGTTCCGGCTCGACGGTGGTCAGCGTTTCGGCATCAACGTGTTCAAGGTACGCGAGGTGCTCAAGTGCCCGCAGGTGCGGCGCGTGCCTCAGGCCAATCCACATGTCTGTGGGGTCATGCACACACGCGGGCAGACCGTCACCATCATCGACCTGGCCTCGGTGCTCGGTCTGCCGCCGCTCGCGGCGAGCACCGACAACTTCGTCATCATCACCGAGTACAACAAGTGTGTGCAGGCCTACCTGGTGCAGCAGGTCGAGCGCATCGTCAATCTGCGTTGGGACGAGATTCATCCGCCGCCGCATGGAATCGGTAACGTCAATTACCTGACCGCGGTCGTCACCATCGACGACAAGCTGGTCGAGATCCTCGACGTCGAGCGCGTACTGGCCGAGATCGTCGGTGTCGACAACGACGTCTCCGAGTCGCTGCGCGGCGGTGCCGGCGAGGGTTCGCGCCCGCGGCACGTGTTCGTCGCCGACGACTCGGCGGTCGCGCGCAAGCAGATCACGAAGGTGCTCGACCAGCTCGGCATCACCTACGACATCGCGGAAAACGGTCGCCAGGCGTGGGACATGCTGCGCGCGGTGGCGGCCGACGACGGCGTGCCCATGACCAGCCGCTACGGCATGATCATCTCCGATATCGAAATGCCGGAAATGGATGGTTACACGCTGACCAAGGCAATCAAGGCCGACCCGGCCCTGCGCGATCTCTATGTCTGCCTGCACACTTCGCTCTCCGGCAGCTTCAACCAGGCCATGGCGGAATCCGTCGGCGCCGATCGCCTGGTGCCGAAGTTCGTCGCCGACGACCTCGCCGAGGTCATCGTCAGCCACGTCGACGCCGACCGCGAGCACGCCGCCGCCTGACCCTCCCCGTCCCGGGGGCGGCGCCTTGCCGCCAGCCCGGGACAGTTGCCACCCTGCTTGCCGCCCGTGCCGGCAGGGCTTGCCGCCACACCCCGTCGCCCGCCGCCCCATCAGCGCTAACTCGTTGATCGACTGAACCTCACGCAGTTGGCACGAGATTCGCTAATGCTCTCGCGAGAAGTTTTTTCGCGGAGCCCGTACCCATGCCTTCGTTCGCTGACGCCTTCGGTATCCATCCCGCCGCCGTGGCCCTGCGCACGCGCCGTGCGGAGGTGCTGGCGGCGAACATCGCCAACGCCGACACGCCCGGCTACCAGGCGCGCGATATCGATTTCCGCGCCGCGCTCGGCGCCGCGACCGCGGCGAGCCTGACGACCACCCGCGCCGGCCACCTGGCCAGCGCGCAGGCCGCCACCGGCGGCGAGCTCAAGTACCGCCAGCCGCTCAACGCTTCGCTCGACCAGAACACCGTCGACGTGCAGGCGGAGCGTGCCGCTTTCCTCGACAACGCATTGCGCTACCAGGCCTCGATGACCTTCCTCAACGGTCGCATCACCGGCCTGATGTCGGCGCTCAGGGGCGAATGACCCCGGGGGTGAATGACCATGTCCCTGTTTCGCATCTTCGACATCTCCGGCAGCGCGCTCGACGCGCAGACCGTGCGCATGAACACCACCGCCAGCAACATGGCGAACGCCAACAGCGCGAGCAGCGTCAGTGGCGAGACCTACCGCGCGCGCCAGCCGGTCTTCGCACCGCTCGTCCTCGATGCCATGGAGACCGGTAGCGACGGCCTCGCCGGCGTCAGCGTGCAGGGCGTGGTGGAGAGCCAGGCGCCGCTCGAGCGCCAGTATCAGCCGCACCATCCGCTCGCCGACGCCGAGGGCTACGTATTCATGCCCAACGTCAACGTGGTCGAGGAGATGGCCAACATGATTTCGGCATCGCGCAGCTACCAGACCAACATCGAGGTCATGGAAGCGTCCAAGCGCATGCTGCAACAGACCCTGAGCCTGGGTCAGTAAGCCCCGCGGGGAGCCTTGTCATGGACAAACCCTCAGCCATTCTGCCCGGCGCGCTCGAGCAGTTCCGTAGCCAGGAGACCACCCAGGCCAGGAGTGATGCCACGCTCGGCCAGGAACAGTTTCTCAAGCTGATGACCACGCAGCTGCAGAACCAGGATCCGTTCAAGCCGATGGAGAGCGGTGATTTCCTCGGTCAGATCGCGCAGTTCAGCACCGTCAACGGCATCTCCAAGCTGCAGGAGTCGTTCGCCACCATGGCCAGCGCGCTGCAGTCGAGCCAGGCCTTGCAGGCCTCGACCATGGTCGGGCGCGAGGTGGTCATTCCGCGGAATGACTTCCCGCTCGCCGCCGGCGGCACAGTCGACGTCGGCACGACCCTGCCCGAGGCGGCCGGCAACGTGCGCGTGACCATCACCGATCGCAACGGCCAGGTGGTACGCCAGGCGCTGCTCGGACAGCAGGCCGCCGGCGCGCTCAACTGGCGCTGGGACGGGCTCACCGACGGCGGCACCAACGCGCCCGCCGGGCAGTACGCCATCAGCATCGAGGGGTTCTATGCCGGCGGCGAGGAAGCGCTGCAGCCGACCGTGCGCGCGCGCGTCGACAGCGTCACGCTCGGCCGCAACGGCCTCGGTGCCACCCTCAACCTGGCCGGATACGGCGCCGTCGACATGGGCGACGTGCTCGAGATCCTGTAGTTCCTCAAACAGTATTCGCAGAAGGAAGACATCATGCCGTTCAAAGCAGCCATCAGCGGCCTCGAGGCCGCCTCCACCGAGCTCAACGTCATCGGCAACAACATCTCGAACGCCGCCACCACGGGCTTCAAGCGTTCGCGTGCGGAGTTCCAGGACGTGTTCGCGGTGTCCGCCACCGGGGCGGCCGCCAATGCCACCGGCCGCGGTGTCGACACCGCACGCATTGCCCAGCAGTTCGAACAGGGCAACATCACCTTCACCGACAACGCGCTCGACCTCGCCATCAGCGGCCAGGGCTTCTTCATCATGGACAACGGTGGCGAGCGCGTCTATTCACGTGACGGCGCCTTCGGCCTCGACCGCGACGGCTACATCACCAATGCCAGCAATCATCGCCTGATGGCGTTCGGTGCCGACGCGCAGGGCAACATCAACGGTGCGCTGACGCCGCTGCAGCTCTCGCAGGCGAACAACCCGCCGCAGGCGAGCACCAACGTCGTCATCGGCGCCAATTTCGACTCCGCTGCCACGCCGCCCGCGGTCGGGGTGTTCGACCCCACCGATGCCAACACCTACAACGAGACCACCGCACTCAACATCTACGATTCGCAGGGCGGTGCACACCTGTTGCAGATGTACTTCGTACGTACCGCGGCGAGCAACACCTGGGAGATGCACACCTACGCCAACGGCACCGCGGTCGCTGGACCCGACACCATCGTGTTCGACGCGAGTGGCAACCTGACCACGCCGGCGAGTGGCCAGTTCACGTTACCGGCCTTCACCCCGGACCCCGGCGTCAATCCCATCAACCTCACCACCACGCTGTCCGGTTCGACGCAGTTCGGCGCACCGTTCGGCGTCAGCGAGCTGACCCAGGACGGCTACACCACCGGCCGCCTCGCCGGCATCGACATCGACGACGAGGGCGTCATCCTGGCCCGCTTCACCAACGGCCAGTCCTCGGTGCAGGGGCAGGTGGCGCTCGCCAATTTCGCCAACCCGCAGGGCCTGCGGCCGCTCGGCGGTAACGGTTGGTCGCAGACCTTTGCTGCCGGCGACGTGCTCGAGGGCCGGCCCGGCTCGGCCAGCCTGGGCCTCATCCAGGGCGGCGCGCTGGAGGATTCCAACGTCGATCTCTCCGCCGAACTCGTCAACCTGATCATCGCCCAGCGCAACTTCCAGGCGAATACCGAGGTCATCTCGACCGCCGACGCGGTGACCCAGTCGGTCATCAACATCCGCTGATCGCCCTGACCCGCTGAACCCGGAGTACCGCCGTGGACCGCATGCTCTACCTCGCCATGTCTGCTGCCAAGCAGACCATGAACGCGCAGGCCATCGCCACCAACAACCTCGCCAATGCGACGACGACCGGTTTCAAGGCCGATTTCGAGGCGCAGCGCGCGATGCAGGTGTACGGTCCGGGCCACCCGGCGCGCGTGTTCGCGATGACCGAGCGGCCCGGAACCAACCTGGCGCCGGGTTCCATCGAAACCACCGGCAACGATCTCGACATCGCGCTCAACGGTCCCGGCTTCATCGCCGTGCTCGCGCCCGATGGTACCGAAGCCTATACGCGCGCCGGCGACCTGCGCGTATCGGTCAACGGTCAGCTCACCACCGGCGCCGGGCATCCGGTGCTCGGCAACGGCGGGCCGATCGCGGTGCCGCAGTCACAGTCGCTGCTCATTGGTGTCGACGGCACCATCTCCATTCGCCCGCTCGGACAGGAAGCCAATACGCTCGCGCAGGTCGACCGCATCCGCCTGGTCAATCCCGACCTCGAGCAGCTCGAGAAGGGTCCGGACGGTCTGCTGCGTCTCGCCGATGGCAGCAGCGCGCCGCCGGACGCCAGCGTGCGCGTGGCGAGCGGTGCGCTGGAAGGCAGCAACGTCAACAGCGTGTCGGAGATGGTCGACCTCATCACCCATGCACGCACTTACGAGATGGCCGTCAAGGCCATGAGTACCGCCCAGCAGATGGACGCCGCCAGCGCCCGCCTGCTCAACCTGAACGGCTGACCGACAGCCGTCCACGACTCCCACGGGTAATCCATCATGGCATCACCGCTGAACATCGCCAAGACCGGTCTCGACGCCCAGCAGACGCGCCTTTCGGTCATTTCGAACAACCTGGCCAATGTTGCCACCACCGGCTACAAGCGCAGCCGCGCGGTGTTCGAGGATCTCCTCTACGAGACCATCAGCCAGCCGGGCGCGGCCTCGTCGCAGTCGACCGAGCTGCCGTCCGGCCTGATGCTCGGTACCGGCGTGCGCACGGTAGCCACGGTGAAGAATTTCAACCAGGGCAGCCTCGCGCAGACCGGCAACGCGCTCGACGTCGCCGTGCAGGGGCGCGGCTTCCTGCAGGTGTTGATGCCGGACGGCTCGACCGCCTACACGCGCGACGGCGGACTGTCGATGAACTCGCAGGGGCAGCTCGTCACCCCGAGTGGCTACTCGATCGACCCCGCCATCACCATCCCCACCGAAGCGCTCTCCATCACGGTCGGCAAGGATGGCACGGTGTCGGTGCTCGTCGCCGGCCAGAACACGCCGACCCAGGTCGGCCAGCTGCAGCTCGCCGACTTCATCAACCCGCAGGGACTGCAGCCGGTTGGCGAGAATCTCTACAAGGAGACGGTCGCCAGCGGCACGCCGCAGACCGGTACCGCCGGCCTCAACGGGCTGGGGACTTTCGTGCAGGGCGCGGTCGAGGCGTCGAACGTCAATGCCGTCGAGGAGCTCGTCGACATGATCGAGACGCAGCGTTCCTACGAGATGAATTCGAAGGCCATCCAGACTGTCGACGAGATGTGGCAGTACGTCACCCAGACGCTGTGATGAGCAGCAGGGCCAGGACCACCATGAACATCAGCGAAACCCTGCGCAGCGTCGTCGCCGTCGGCGTCCTCGCCAGCCTGCTTGCCGGTTGCAACACGACGCCGCGTCGCGACCCCGAGTTTGCGGCGTCCTACCCCGCCGCGCACGCCGCGCCGCAGGCGCGCCAGGCCGCCACCGGCGCCATCTACCAGGCCGGCTACGAGGTCGTGCTGTTCGAGGACCTCAAGGCGCGTCGCGTCGGCGACATCCTGACCATCCGTCTGACCGAGGCCTACAACGCCGAAAAATCGGCCGACAGCAGCATCGACCGCCAGAGCGGCACGACCATCGAGAACCCGACCATCCTCGGTTCGACGCCGCAGTTCAACCTGCCGAACCTGCTGCCGCTCGCGAGCACGCGCAACAACACGCTCGAGACCAACCTGTCCGGCGAGCATGGATTCGAGGGGCAATCCGACGCAAAGCTCTCGAACAGGTTGACCGGTGACATCACCGTGACGGTGGCCGACGTGCTCCCCAACGGCAACCTGTTCGTGCGCGGCGAGAAGCGTATGAGCATCAACGACGGCAACGAGTACATCAAGATTGCCGGCATCGTGCGCCCGATCGACATCGCCACCGACAACAGCGTGCCGTCGACCAAGGTCGCCGACGCCACCATCGTCTACAACGGCGACGGCCCGACCGCCGACGCCAACCGACCGGGCTGGCTGACGCGCTTCTTCGTCAGCATCGCCTCGCCCTTCTGAGTGGGCAACCGCGTCCCTTCGTCACGGAACCTCCCCGCATGAACGTCATCAAGCTCTTCGGCCTGTTCCTGGTGTTGACACTGAGCATCACCGCGCGCGCCGAGCGCATCAAGGATCTCGCCCAGGTCGCCGGCGTGCGCGACAACCAGCTGGTCGGTTATGGCCTGGTGGTCGGTCTCGACGGCACCGGCGACCAGACCGCGCAGACCCAGTTCACCATCCAGGGTATCCGCAACATGCTCAACCAGCTCGGCGTCACCCTGCCACCGACGGCGAACCCGCAGCTGAAGAACGTCGCCGCGGTGATCGTCCACGCGACGCTGCCGCCGTTCGCCAAGCCGGGCTCGACCATCGACGTCACCGTGTCCTCGATCGGCAACGCCAAGAGCCTGCGCGGGGGCGCGCTGGTGATGACGCCGCTGAAGGGCGCCGACGGCAACGTCTACGCGATGGCGCAGGGCAACCTCGTGGTCGGCGGCTTCGGTGCCGAGGGCAACGACGGCTCGCGTATCACCGTCAACGTGCCGAGCGTGGGGCGCGTACCCAACGGCGCCACCGTCGAGCGCGAGGTCGGCACGCCGTTCCACGACGGCGAGTTCCTCACCCTCAACCTGCATCGCAACGATTTCACCACCGCTACGCGCATGGCCACGGCCATCGACGACGTGCTCGGGCCGCAGTCGGCGCTGGCCGTCGACGGCGCCTCGGTGCGCGTGGTGGCGCCGGCCGACGCGACCCAGCGGGTCGCCTTCATGTCGCTGGTCGAGAACATCGAGGTCGCACCGGGCGACGCCGCGGCCAAGGTCGTGGTGAACTCCCGCACCGGCACCGTCGTCATCGGCAACAAGGTGATGGTCAGCGCGGCAGCGGTCACCCACGGCAGCCTCACCGTGACCATCTCGAACAATCCCATCGTCAGCCAGCCGAACCCGCTCGCCGGCGGCCAGACGGCGGTGGTGCCGAAGTCGGACATCGAGATCGAGGAGGAAGCCAACCGCATGTTCCTGTTCAATCCCGGCGTCTCGCTCGATGACATCGTGCAGGCGGTCAACGGCGTCGGCGCCGCACCCGGCGACCTCGTCGCCATCCTCGAGGCGCTCAAGGAAGCCGGCGCGCTGCGCGCCGAGCTCATCGTCATCTGAGTCCGTCCCACGCAGCCGCCCGCCGCGGCGCCGCTGTGCGAGCGCTGCCCTCGGCCGGGCGGCAAGCATGGCCGGCCGGCAAGCGGCCGGTCGGCAGGGGAGGCAGCTCTTGCCGCCCGCGCGAACCTGCCAGGGCGGCATAAAGCTCATGAAAACATGAGCTTGTGAATCCTGTGCCGGTTGGCACCGGATGTGCAAAGAGGGTGACAGGTCAATTTGGAACCCGGCACATGGATACCCCGGCCGCTGGCGGCTACGTCGACTTTTCACGCTTTGCAGCGCTCCGCGAGGACGCGCGCGACGACGGCCGCGCCGCGCTGGCCAAGGTCGCCGACGAGTTCGAGTCGCTGATGGTCGAGCTGATGCTGAAATCGGCGCGTGAAGCCAGTGCCGGGGACGGCCTGTTCGATTCCGACGCCACCCGCACCTACCGCGAGATGCTCGACCAGCAGCTCGCGCGCAGTCTGGCCGACCAGGGCGATTTCGGCATCGGCGAAGCGCTCGAACGCCAGTTCGGCGCACTGCTCGACGAGGGCGGGGCGGATGCCGCCGCGGCGTCCGAGCGCGCACGCGCGGCGCGCGCCGGCGAGTTCGTGCCGCACCCACCCGCCGAGCTGCGCCGTTACGCGGGGCCCGAGCGGGTGCTGCGCAGCCGGGCCGTGAGCGCGCTCGAGCGCGCCCCAGGGGCGGGTCGCGACGACGGCGACGCCGCCGACGCCCGCGCGCGTTTCGTCAGCGAACTCGCCGGCCATGCCGAGACCGCGGCCGCCGCGCTCGGCGTCTCGCCACGAGCCATCCTCGCCCAGGCCGGGCTCGAATCCGGTTGGGGCCGCCACGTCATCCGCCACGACGACGGCCGCAGCTCGCATAACTACTTCGGCATCAAGGCCGGTCCCGGCTGGCACGGCGCCACGGTACGTGTGCCGACCACCGAATACGTCGGCGGCCGCGCGGTCACGATCGAGGCACGTTTCCGCGCGTATCCTTCGGCCGCGGCGGCATTTCGCGACTACGTCGATTTCATCGGCGACAACCCGCGCTACGCCGGCGCACTCGCGCGCGGTGACAGCGAGGCGGGCTATGCCCGCGAGCTGGCCGCGGCCGGCTACGCCACCGATCCGCGCTACGCGGAGAAGATCATCGCCATCATCGAAACCGGCGACTGGGGTGACCTGCCCCGCGAGACGCCGGCACACGACCAGGGGGGTTGATACCCATGGGCAGCTCTACCTTCGAAATCGGCCTGTCCGGCCTGCTCGCCTCGCAGCAGGGGCTCGCCACCACCGGTCACAACATCGCCAACGTCAATACGCCCGGCTTCAGCCGCCAGCGTGTGACCTTCGAGGCGCGCACGCCGCAGTTCATCGGCTACGGCTTCGTCGGCAAGGGCACCGACGTGCAGTCGATCACGCGGCTCGCCAACGATTTCCTCGTCGCACAGCTGCGCAACTCGATGTCCAACGAGGCCCGTGCGGTCAAGCTCGAAGAACTCGTCGGGCGCATCGATGCGCAGCTCGGGACCGGCCTCGTGACGAGCGGCATGCAGAACTTCTTCGATTCGCTGGGCGATGCCAACGACGACCCCCAGCTGATGGCGACGCGCCAGGTGCTGCTCGAGAACGCGCGCTCCATGGTGTCGCGGTTCGCCGAGCAGGAGAGCGAGCTGAACGGGATCGCGCGCAGCGTCAACGACCAGGTACGTGGCACGGTTGCCGGGATCAATGCGCTGACGAGCGCGATAGCGCGCATCAACATCGACATCTCGCGTGGCGCCGGGCTCGCTTCCGGGGAGCCGCCGAACGACCTGCTCGATCGCCGCGACCAGCTGCTCACCGAGCTCTCCGAGCTGGTCGGCGTCCAGACCCAGGACCGCGGCGATGGCATGGTCAACGTGCTCCTCGGTGACGGTCAGCTGGTCGTCACCGGTGGCACCGCGACGACGCTCGCGGCAACCGGCAATCCGCTCGACGCCTCGCGCGTCGAAGTGGCCTACGATGTCGGCGGGACGCTCTCGCAAATCACCGATACCCTCAACGGCGGCCAGCTCGGCGCGTTGCTCGAATTCCGTGACCAGACGCTCGAACCCACGCGCAGCGCGATCGGTCGCCTTGCCACCAGTATTGCGATCACGGTCAACGAACAGCATCGCCAGGGCATGGACCTCGATGGCGTGCTCGGTGCCGACCTCTTCTCAGTGCCCACTCCGGTGGTGAATGCCGCGGCCACCAACGGCGGTACGGTCAGCGTGGCCTTCGATACCGCCAACGTCGGCAATCTCGCCGCCAGCGACTACCGCCTCACCCACGACGGCGCCAACTACACGCTGACGCGCCTCGCCGACATGAGCACGCAGACGCTCGCCGGTACCGGCCCGTTCGCTGTCGATGGTCTCACCATCAGCGTGACCGCGCCGCCCGCGGCCGGGGATGCCTGGCTGATTCAGCCGACCAAGTTCGTGCCGCGCACCCTGCAACTCGCCACCAGCGATCCCCGCGCGCTGGCACTCGCCGCGCCGGTGAAGACCGCCACGGCCGCCGCCAATATCGGTGACGCCACCATCAGTCGTGCCAGTATCCTCGACGCCACTGATCCGAATCTCCTCGCTACCACGACGCTGGTGTTCAACGATCCGCCGACCACCTACCAGGTCAACGGCGCCGGTCCGGCCATCGCCTGGAGCAGCGGCGGCGATATCGATGTGAATGGCTGGCGCGTGCAGATCACCGGTACCGTCCGTGCCGGCGACACCTTCACCGTGAGCAGCAACGCCGGCGGTATCGGTGACAACGGCAACGGCCTGCGCCTGAGCGAGATGCAGTTCGAGCCGCTGATGGAAGGTGGTGCGGCGAGTTACCAGGAAGCCTACGGCATGCTCGTGGGCGCGGTCGGTTCGACCGCCCAGCAGGCCCGCATCAGCCGCGAGGCGCTGTCCGCGCTGAGCGAGAACGCGCAGGCCGCACGCGACGCACTGTCGGGCGTCAATCTCGACGAGGAGGCTGCCAACCTGCTGCGCTTCCAGCAGGCCTACCAAGCCGCCGCGCGCGTCATCTCGGCCGCCGACGAAGCATTCAAGGCCCTCATCGACGCTACCCGGAGCTAAGCCATGCGCGTTTCCACCAACCAGCTCTACGCCCAGTCCCTCAACCGCATGTTCGAGCTGCAACAGCGCACGGTCGCGATCCAGGAGCAGGTCGCGAGCGGCAAGCGCATCAATCGACCCGGCGACGACCCGGTCGCGGCGGCAGCGGTGCTGCAACTCGAAGAGCGCCTGCAGGCGGTCGAGCAGTTCGAGCGCAACGCGGGCGTCGCCGAGCAACGCCTCGGCCACGTCGACGACGTCCTCGGGGGCGTCAGCAATGTCCTGCAGCGGACCCGCGAGCTGCTGATCCAGGGGCGCAGCGAGGCACTCGGCCCGGGCGACCGGCGCGCCATTGCCGCCGAGGTTCGCGAGCAACTCGACGTCCTGGTCGACCTCGGCAACGCGCGCAGCGCCTCCGGCGAGTTCATCTTCGCCGGCGCCGCGGTGACCACGCGTCCGTTCACCCGCGATGCGCTCGGCAACGTCAGCTACAACGGCGACCAGACGGTACGCCGGATCCAGGTGTCGGAATCGCGCCAGGTGGAGGAAAGCTTTTCCGGTCACGATGCGCTGATGGCCGTGCGCAACGGCAACGGCACTTTCGTCACCGGCATGAACGCCGCCAACACGGGTACCGCACAGGTGAGCGACAACGTCGTCGTCGACAGTGCCGCCTGGGTCGATCACGATTTCCGCATCCGTTTCACCGCGCCCGACACCTACGAAGTCATCGACGACACCGCCGGCAGCACCGTGCTCGCCGCACAACCCTACGTCGAAGGCACCGCGATCAATTTCGCCGGCATGGCGGTGACCGTGTTCGGCACGCCCGCGGCCGGTGACGAATTCACGGTGGCGCCGTCCGCCAACCAGTCGATGTTCGAGACGGTCGGCAATATCGCCACCGCCCTCGAGACCGGCTTCGCGACGCCGGCGGGCCAGGCGCGCTTCGGCTTCGACCTGGACCGCGCGATCGAGGATCTCGATCTCGCGATGGAGCAGGTCAACGCACTGCGCGCGACGACCGGTGCCCGCCTCAACACCATCGAGGGCCAGCGCAATGCCAACGAAGATGCGCGCCTGAACCTGAACACCCTGCGCTCGAATCTCGAGGATGTCGACATCGTCGCGGCGATCAGCGACCTGGCGCGCGAGACGCAGGCGCTGGAAGCCGCCCAGGCGGCCTTCGTTCGCGTGCAGGATCTCAGCCTCTTCAATTACCTGTGAGGGCGGCGCGGAACGTGGCGCCGGCCGTCCACGTCGGCTGATTGACGCCGCTGGTGCGCAGCGCCGGCAGCGCTGGCGGCTTCTTGACACTGGACGATGCGGGGCGGTCTAATCGCGGCCTCGCGCCACCGCGTGTCGGGAAGCCGACACGACCGCGGCGCGGCCGCGCACCGTCGCCGACGCCCGCGCGCCCACGATAACAAGCAGCCCAGGATCCCGGCCGTGACGAGCCCCGCCCCCGTCCTCATCATCGGCAGCGACGACGCCACCGCCGAGCACGTTGCCGCCATCCTCGCGTTTCTCGAGCTCAAGCCCGTGCGGCTCGCACCTGGCGACGATCTGCTCGCGCATCTCGATGCGCGCCCGGCGCCCTACATGATCCTGCTCGACGACTGTGGCGACCCGCGCGTGATGAGCGAGGTGTTCCGCCGCATCAAGGCCGCCGATCCCTACACGCCGGTGGTGCTGCTGGTCCGCGAGGGCGTCACGCCGCCGGCCGAGCTCGATGCCGACGCCCTGGCCCGCGTGCGCCTGCCGCTGCGTCACGCCGACCTCGACGGCGTGCTGCAGAAGGTGCGCACTTACCGCGAGACGCGCCACCAGGAGGGATCGCCACGCTCGCTCGAGCTGTTCCGCAACATGGTCGGTTCGAGCGCCGGCATCCAGCGCGTACGCAACATGATCGAGATGGTCGCGCGCTCCGATGCCAATGTCCTCATCATCGGCGAGTCCGGCACCGGCAAGGAGGTGGTGGCACGCCACGTGCACCATCACTCCAATCGCCGCAGCAAGCCGTTCGTGCCGCTCAACTGCGGTGCGATCCCGCCCGACCTGCTCGAGAGCGAGCTGTTCGGCCACGAGAAAGGCGCCTTCACCGGTGCCATCACCGCGCGCCAGGGCCGCTTCGAGATGGCCGACGGCGGCACCCTGTTTCTCGACGAGATCGGCGACATGAGCCTGCCCATGCAGGTCAAGCTGCTGCGCGTGCTGCAGGAGCGTACCTTCGAGCGGGTCGGCTCGAGCCGCAGCCAGAGCGTCAACGTGCGCATCATCGCCGCCACCCACGTCAATCTCGAGGCGGCCATCCGCGAGGGACGTTTCCGCGAGGACCTCTTCTACCGTCTGAACGTCTTTCCCATAGAGACGCCGCCACTGCGCGAGCGCACCGAGGACCTGCCGCTGCTGGTCAACGATTTGGTCGAACGGCTCGGCCACGAGGGCCGCGGCACCATCCGCCTCACCGATGCCTGCATCGAATCGCTCACCGAGTACACCTGGCCCGGCAACGTGCGCGAACTGGCCAACCTGGTCGAGCGTCTCTCCATCCTCTACCCGAACGGTATCGTCGACGTGCACGACCTGCCCGGCAAGTACCGCTCCGAGGACGTCGTTGCGCGCGCGCCGGCGCGACCCACGCCGCGCGCCGCCAGCGCGCCGGCGGCGCTGGAGTCAACGGCCCCGGTGGCATCGACGGCAACGGCGGAGGAGATTGGTGCCGGCGTGTCCGCCACGGCGTCGCCCCGGCTCCCGGCGAGCGGACTCGACCTGAAGGAGCACCTGACCTCGATCGAGCGCGATCTCATTCTGCAGGCGCTCGACGACAGCGACTGGGTCGTTGCCCACGCCGCCAAGCGTCTCGCCATGGGGCGCACCACGCTGGTCGAGAAGATGCGCAAATTCGACCTGCAGCGCGAGGCGTGACGGGAGCGCGTCGTCGGGAGTTTGACGCACCGCTCTCCTGGAATTTCATAACTACCTGATTTAAAAGGACCGTTTCTCGTGGCACGGTCCTTGCTCGATACCCGCTGGAGAGTCGACGTCTTGACGCGTCGGCGCCGACGAACGGGATTCGAGCATGAAGCCAGTCAGCCATCACAGCGCCGAGCAGCTCTCCGCGGCCTTCGCGGAGTTCGAGGATGCCTCACGTTCGCTGTCGTCGTTCTACCGGGCGCTCGAGCAGCAGGTCGCGCAGCTCACGCGTGAACTCGCCGCGGCACGCTCGGCGCAGGCGCACGAGCTGGCGGAGAAGGAACGCCTGGCGGCACGACTGGCCAGCCTGCTCGACGCCCTGCCGGGCGGCGTGGTGGTCATCGACCAGCACGGCCGCGTGCAGGAATGCAACCCGGTCGCCCAGGACCTGCTCGGCCCGGTGGCCGCCGGCGAGGCGTGGGGCACGGTGGTCGCGCGGGCTTTCGCGCCGCGCTGGGACGATGGCCACGACATCTCGCTCGCCGATGGTCGCCTGGTCAGTATCGCGACGCAGGCGCTGGCGGGGGAGCCGGGCCAGATCCTGCTGATCAAGGAAGTCACCGAGACGCGCCGCCTGCAGGAGCAGCTCGCCCACCACAAGCGGCTGTCGGCGAAGACCGAGATGGCAGCGGCGCTGGCGCACCAGATCCGCACCCCGCTGGCCGCCGCGCTGTTGTCGACCGGCAACCTGCGCCGCGCCACCGACGAGGCCGGCCGCGAGCGTGCCGTCACGCGCACGGTCAAGTCGCTGCGCAAGCTCGAGCGCCTGGTCGACGAGATGTTGCTGTTCGCGCGCGGAGGCCAGCTCGAAGTCGAGCCGCTCGCGGTGACCGATTTTCTCGCCGCGCTCGAGCACGCTGCCGGCGAGGCCTTCAGCTGGGCGGAGTACGAGATCGTCTTCGCCGAGCTCGCCGACTGCGGCAGCGTCTACGCCAACCTCGCCGCGCTGACCAGCATCGCGCTGAATCTCATCGAGAACGCCTACCACGCGGCCAACGGCCACGGCCGCATCGTCGTTGATGCCACGCGCGCCGACGGCCACGCGTGCATCCGCTTCGCCGACGACGGCCCGGGCATCGCCGACGCCGCTCGCGCAAGCATTTTCGAACCCTTCTTCACCACGCGTGCCAACGGGACCGGGCTCGGTCTCGCCGTCGCACGCGGGGTGGCACGTGCGCACGGCGGCGAGCTCGAGCTCGCGCCGGCCGCCCGCGGCGCCTGCTTCGTGCTGCGGCTGCCGCTCATCGCCGCCAGCGGCGGCGTCATCGACAACCTCGCTTCCATGGTGGAAACCCCGCATGTCTCCTGATTCCGTCCGCATCCTCATCGTCGAAGACGACGAAGCGCTGCGCGAAGCGCTGCTCGATACCGCAATGATGGCCGGGTTCGAGGCCAGCGGCGCAGGCGACGGCAGCGCGGCGCTGGCACGCCTGAAGGACGAGCGCTTCGACCTCGTCATCAGCGACATCCAGATGCAGCCGATGGACGGCCACGCCCTGTTGCGCGAGATCCGCCGCGTCGATCGCGAGCAGCCGGTGGTGCTGATGACCGCGCACGAGTCGATCCAGAGCGCGGTCGACGCGCTGCGCGATGGCGCCACCGATTACCTGATCAAGCCGTTCGAGGCCGAGGTGCTGATCGGCCGCATCGACGCCTGGCTGCCCCGTCCACCGGTGCTGGCCGAGGACGACGTCGTGGCGGTCGATGCGGTCAGTCAGCAGGTCTACGAACTCGCCCGCCGCGTCGCCCAGTCGGACGCGTCGGTGATGATCACCGGCGAATCGGGGGTCGGCAAGGAAGTCGTGTTTCGCACCATCCACCGCCACTCGCCGCGCGCTCCGCGCGAGGCGGTGGCGATCAACTGCGCTGCGATCCCGGAGAACATGCTCGAGGCGGTGCTGTTCGGCTACGAGAAGGGTGCCTTCACCGGCGCCTACAAGGCCTGCCCCGGCAAGTTCGAGCAGGCAGACCAGTCCAGCCTGCTGCTCGACGAGGTCTCGGAGATGCCGCTCGCGCTGCAGGCCAAGCTGCTGCGCGTACTGCAGGAGCGCCAGGTCGAGCGCCTCGGCTCGAACCGCCTCATCGACCTCGACGTACGCATCGTCGCGACCTCCAATCGCGACCTGCGCGAGGAGGTCGCGGCGGGGCGCTTCCGCGAGGACCTCTACTACCGCCTCAACGTGATGCCGCTGCACGTGCCGCCGCTGCGCGAACGCCGTGACGACATCGTGCCGCTGGCACGGGCCCTCGCCGCGCGTGCCGCGGCGCGTAACGGCCAGCCGGCGCCGCTGTTCTCGCGCGCCGCCGAGGTGCGCCTTCTCGAGCATGCCTGGCCGGGCAACGTGCGCGAACTCGACAACGTCGTGCAGCGCGCGCTGATCCTGCACCAGGGCGAGGCCATCGAAGCGCAGGACCTGCTGTTCGAAGGTGGACTTGCCGCCGTGGCGCTGCCTGCCCCCGAGACCGTGGTCGCCGACGACTCGCTGACCGGTGACCTCAAGGACCACGAGCGTCGCCTCATTCTCGGTGCGCTCAGTGAGGGCAACGGGAGCCGCAAGTTCGCCGCCGAGAAGCTCGGCATCAGCCCGCGCACGCTGCGCTACAAGATCGCACGCATGCGCGAAGAAGGCGTGGCCGTGCCGGGCCTCTGAGCCACGCCGCCGTCACCGTACGCAGACCACGGAGAACCGCCCATGTCCGTCGAATCGATCACGCCCGACGCCATCCTCGCGCGTATGCGAGCGCTCGCCAGCCAGGCGAACACCGGGATCGAGACGCGCCACGTCCGCGACAGCGCACCGACCGAGTTCGGTGACCTGCTCAAAGGTGCGCTCGATGCGGTCAATGAGACCCAGCAGAGTGCGCGCAGCATGACCGAGAGCTTCGAACGTGGCGATGCCGGCGTCGAGCTGTCGGACGTGATGGTGGCACTGCAGAAGGCGAGCATCTCCTTCCAGGCCGCCACCCAGGTGCGCAATCGCCTGGTATCCGCCTACCAGGACATCATGAACATGCCGCTGTAAGACGCGGCCGCATCCCAACTCCCGAGCACCCATAGCGAACCACCATCATGGCTGAAGCCATCGCGGCCAACCCCCAGGCCTCCATCATGCTGCTGCTGCGCCAGGCCGGCGTTCTCGTCGCGCTCGCGGCGAGCGTCGCGCTCGGCCTGTACGTCGCGCTGTGGGCGCGCGACCCCGAGTACGCGGTGCTCTACAGCGACCTGTCAGAGCGCGACGTCTCGCAGGTCGTCGACACCCTGCAGGCCAACGCGATTCCCTATCGCATGGATCCCCGCGGCGGCGCGATCCTCGTGGTCGCCGACAAGGTGCACGACGCGCGCCTCAAGCTCGCTGCAGCCGGCCTGCCACGCAGCGCCGGTATCGGCTTCGAGATGCTCGAGCAGGATCCCGGCTTCGGCACCAGCCAGTTCCGCGAGCAGGCACGTTACCAGCACGCCATCGAGGGCGAGCTGTCGCGCTCGATCAGTCACATCAACAACGTGCGCGCGGCACGCGTACACCTCGCGCTGCCCAAGCAGTCGGCATTCAGCCGCTCGCGCCGTGAGCCGACCGCGTCGGTGATCGTCGATCTCTACAACGGCCGCCGCCTCGAACCGCACCAGGTCGGCGCCATCGTGCACATGGTCTCGGCCAGCGTGCCGTCGATGTCGCCCGATCATGTCACGGTGATCGACCAGCAGGGCAACCTGTTGACCGATGGCCACGGCAACAATGGCGAGCTCGCCGTCACCGCCAAGCGTTTCGAGTACACGCGGCGGCTGGAGGAGTCCTACATCGAGCGCATCGAGGCCATCCTGATGCCGCTGGTCGGAGCCGATGGCGTGCGCGCCCAGGTCACCGCCGACATCGACTTCACCGCCACCGAGCAGACCCGCGAGAGTTTCAACCCCGATCTGCCGGCGGTGCGCAGCGAAAACCTGGTCGAAGAAGAGCGCAACGGGGCCGGCGGTAACGGCGGCATCCCGGGTGCACTCAGCAATGAGCCGCCGGCGGCGGCGACGGCGCCTGAGACGCTGGCGGACGCGGATGCCGCTGCAGGCGAAGCCACTGCGAGTGCCACTGCCGCGGGCAACCGCCGTTCCCAGACCACGCGCAACTACGAGCTCGACCGCACCATCAGCCACACGCGGCCGGCGGTCGGTACGGTGCGTCGCCTGTCGGTCGCGGTGGTGGTGCGCAACCCGGCGCCGCCGCCGGCCGCGGCTGCCACCGACGAGGCAGCCGCCGAGGACGGCGCGAGCGAGGACGCTCCCGCGCCCGCCGCCGGCTTCGATGCCGAGCAGCTCGCGCGCCTCGAAACCCTGGTCAAGGAAGCCATCGGCTTCGACGCCGCGCGCGGCGACTCGGTCAGCGTGACGCCGGCCGATTTCCTCGCCCCGCCGGCGCCGGAGCCGCTGCCGGAGCCGCCGCTGTGGGAGCAACCCTGGGTGTGGAGCGTCGGCAAGCAGGTACTGGGTGGGCTGTTTGCGCTGTTCGTCCTGTTCGGCGTCATCCGCCCGACGGTCAAGAACCTCATGACCAAGCCGCTCAGCGTCGCCGGCACTGGCGCCGGCGCGGCCGAAGGCGAGATGCTGCCGGCGGGCCAGCAGGGCGCCGGTCAGGGTGGTGCGATGGCGGCGCTGCCGGGCGGGCAGCAGGCGCCGTCGCTGCCGCTGCTGGCCTCGTCCGACATCGATCCCAACATCGACAACGTCAAGCAGTTCGTTTCCCAGGACCCCAAGATCGCCGCGCAGGTGCTGAAGGGCTGGGTGGCTGGCGAGTAGGTCGCCGGCGGGCAACACGGAGAACCCCATGGCCAAGAGTGCGGAGAATTTCGACGGCGCGCAGAAAGCGGCGGTCTTCCTGATGGCGATCGGGGAGTCGGCGGCAGCGGAGGTGATGAAGCATCTCGGGCCGCGCGAAGTGCAGAAGATCGGTGTCGCCATGTCCGCACTCGAGATCGTCTCGCCGGAGAACGTGCAGACCTCGATCAACGACTTCATGGACTCGGTGCGCAGCCATACCGGCATCGGCATCGGCAGCGAGGACTACATCCGCACCGTGCTGACCAACGCACTCGGCGAGGAGAAGGCGAGCTCGATGATCGACCGCATTCTGCTCGGTGGTAACACCAAGGGCCTCGAATCCCTGAAGTGGATGGATGCCCGCGCGGTGGTCGAGCTGATCCGCTTCGAGCATCCCCAGATCATCGCCATCGTGCTGTCCTACCTGGACAGCGACCAGGCCGCCGAGGTGCTGGCCCTGCTGCCGGAGAACACGCGCGCCGACCTCCTCATGCGCATCGCCACCATGGACGGTATCCAGCCGGCGGCGATGAAGGAACTCAACGACATGCTCGAGCAGCAGCTGCGCGGCGGTGCCGGCGGACAGCAGTCGTCGATGGGCGGCATCAAGTGCGCAGCCGAGATCCTGAACTTCATCGACAGCGGCAAGAGCCAGCAGATCGCCGAGCAGATCGGCGAGCAGGATGCCGACCTTGCCGAGAAGATCCAGGACCTCATGTTCACCTTCGAAAACATCATCGACGTCGACGATCGCGGCGTGCAGGCACTGCTGCGCGAGATCTCGACCGACAACCTGGTCCTTGCCTTGAAGGGCACGGACGACGCCATCAAGGAGAAGATCTTCTCCAACATGTCCTCGCGCGCAGCGGAGATGCTGCGAGACGATCTCGAGGCCAAGGGACCGGTCAAGGTCTCCGAGGTGGAGGCCGCGCAGAAGGAAATCCTCAGCATCGCACGCCGTCTTGCCGACGAGGGCACCATCAGCCTCGGCAGCAGCGGTGGCGGCGAGGCGATGATCTGACGTGGCAGCAGGTATGAGCAATTCCGCCGCCATCGATCGTGATGCACCCGTCGCGCGCTTCGAGTTTCCCGAGGTCGAAGGCGCGCTGGCCGGCGGTGTCGGCGGCTCCGCCGCGATGCCGACGGCGCGCCAGATCGAGCAGATCCACCAGGAAGCCTACGAAGAAGGTTATGCCGCCGGCGAGGCGGCAGGTCATGCCGAAGGGCTCGCACGGGGTGAAGCCGCGGCACGCCGGCGTGCCGAGGTGCTCGACGGCGTGCTGCGCGAACTCGGCGCGCCGCTGGCCGAACTCGACGAGCAGATGGTCGAGAGCATCGGCGAGCTGGCCCTGCTGATCGCACGCCACCTGGTGCGCCGCGAGCTGAAGACGGCGCCCGGCGAAGTGGTCGGCGTGGTGCGCGAGACGCTCAGGCACCTGCCGGTGGCGAGCCGCGGTACCGTGGTGCATCTCAATCCGGACGATGTCGAACTGGTCGCGAGCGCGCTGTCGATCGGCGACGACGGCAGCAGCTGGCGGCTCGAGCCCGACCCCCTGGTCACCCGCGGGGGCTGCATCGTGCACACCGAGACCTCGCGCATCGACGCCTCGGTGGAGACGCGCCTCGCCCAGATCGCCTCGAAGATGCTCGGCGGCGAGCGCGAATCGGATCGCGGGACCTGAGCGGATGTACGAGAACCGTCACGGGCCGCGCCAGTGGGTTGCCGGCATGCAGACCTACTTCCAGCGCCTCGCCGAGCCGCCGCCGGTGGTGGTCGAGGGCAAGCTGTCGCGCATGGTCGGCCTGACCCTCGAAGCGGTCGGCTGCCAGGCCGCGATCGGCGACCGTTGCCGCGTGCTCAACCCGGCCGGGAGCGACGTCGACGCCGAGGTGGTCGGTTTCGCCGGCGATCGACTGTTCCTGATGCCGACCGGTACCCCGCGCGGGCTCGCGCCCAACGCGCGCGTGATTCCCATCGGCGGTGCCGGCGACGTCGCGGTCGGCGAGGCGCTGCTCGGTCGGGTCATCGACGGCGCCGGGCGGCCGCTCGACGATCATGGCCCGCTGCGCCTCGACGAGCGGCGTCCGCTGAACGGCACCCCGGTCAACCCGCTGCGCCGCCCGCCGATCCACGAGCCGCTCGACGTCGGCGTGCGCTCGATCAACGCCCTGCTGAGCGTCGGCCGGGGCCAGCGCCTCGGCCTGTTCGCGCCGAGCGGCGTCGGCAAGAGCGTGCTGCTCGGCATGATGACGCGCTTCACCGATGCCGACGTCATCGTGGTCGGGCTGGTCGGCGAACGCGGTCGCGAGGTGAAGGAGTTCATCGACGAGATTCTCGGTCCCGAGGGTCTCGGCCGCGCGGTGGTGGTGGCGACCCCGGCCGACAACCCGCCGCTGATGCGCCTGCACGGCGCGGCCATGGCGACCTCGATCGCCGAGTATTTCCGCGACACGGGGCGACACGTGCTGCTGCTGATGGACTCGCTGACGCGCTACGCGCAGGCCCAGCGCGAGATCGCGCTCACCATCGGCGAACCGCCGGCGACGCGCGGCTTTCCGCCCTCGGTGTTCGCATTGCTGCCGCAGCTCGTCGAGCGCGCCGGTACCGGCATCGACGGGCGCGGCTCGATCACGGCCTTCTACACCGTGCTGACCGAGGCCGACGACCCCAACGATCCGGTAGCCGACAGTGCGCGCGCGATCCTCGATGGCCACATCGTGCTGTCGCGTCGTCTCGCCGAGCGCGGCCAGTACCCGGCGATCGACGTCGAGGCCTCGATCAGTCGCGTGATGTCGCAGATCACCAGCCGCGAGCACCAGCAGGCAGCGAAGCGACTGCGTCACTACTACTCGCTGTACGAGCAGAACGCCGACCTGTTCAACGTCGGTGCCTACCAGCGCGGCGCGAACCCGGAACTCGATCGCGCCGTCGCGCTGCGTCCCGGGCTGCTCGCCTTTCTCAACCAGGCGATGGACGAGGCGGTCGATTTTGCCAGTGCCACCGGTGCACTCGCCAACGTCGTGCCGCCCGCCGAGCCGAATGCCGGAGCGCAAGCCTCATGACCCGCAGCAAACGCATGCAACGTATCGTCGCGCTCGCCGACGCCGCCCGCAAACAGGCGTCGCAGCAGCTCGCGCAATCGCACCGCCTGCAGGAGGAGAGTCGCCAGCGCCTGGCCCAGTTCAAGAGCTACCAGCAGGAGTACGCGAAGGCGATCGGGCAGGGCCAGGGCACGCTCACGGCCGCCAGCCTGCGCGAGGCGCGGCGTTTCATCGAGCAGATCGAACGCACCATCGCCGCGCTCGAGACGCAATCGCGACAGGCTGCGCAGCGCTGCGAGGAAGATGTCCAGCGCTGGCAGCGCGAGGCGCGCCGGGTCGAGGCACTGAGCGGCGTGCTCGATGGCGCGCGTCGCAGCGAGGGCCGTGACGCGGCGGGTCGCGAGCAGCGCGAGCAGGACGACCGGCCGCGCCTCGGGCACGGCGCCGAGTAGGCGCTGCGTCATCCTGCCGGCCGACACCGCCGGAGCGGCGGCACGTCGGCACGGCGTGCAGGCCGGCGTGAGGCGCGCCGGATGCGACCCCACAGCCTGGTGGCACGCCTCTTGCTGAATGCTCTCCCGACGCGGCGCCCGCCGTACGTGATTGCCTGGAGACCACGATGCAAGCACTCAACTTCGCAGCTCCCCAACTGGCCGCCGGCGGCGGTGCCGGCGTCAACCCGATGACGCCAGAGGCCCCTGCGCAGGCCGATGCCGCCGAGATCGGCGCCTTCGTCGCCGCCCTGCTCGCGCAGACCATGGTGGCGCCCGATGCAACGGCGACGACAGCTGTCGATGCCACGGCGACGCTGCCGGGCGTCGCCGCCTTGCCGGCCGCCCGGCAAGGGTTTGCCGCAACGGCCGGCATGCCGCCGGTATTGCTGGCGGCGGCATTGCCGCCGGAGGCTCGGCAGCTGCAGACGGACACGGGGGCCGCCGGCAGTGGCGCCGACGACGCCGCCGCAGCCGAACTCGAAGCCCTGCTCGGCGACGTGCTTGCTGCGCGCCAGCCCGCTCGCGGTGTATCCCGGGCCGAGTTAGTCAACGGGGCCACCACGGCTGCCGGTGCCGCGCTGCGCGGGGAGGCGTTCAGTGCCGCGCTTGCCGGTATGGCCGAGACCGCGACACGAGAGCCGGCTGTCGACCTCGCCGCGCTGCGCGATGGCGCCGACGGCGGCGCGCTGAATACGCTCCAGAAGCTCACCGAAGGCACCCAGTTCGGCCAGTCCCTGCAGGGCCGGGCGGCACCGCTGCCCGTGCACGAGCCGGGCCTGTTCGCCGAGCGTCTCAACCAGCAGGTCGCGGTGATGGTGAGCCAGAATGCCACCCATGCGCGGCTCGCGGTCAACCCGGCCGAGCTCGGATCGGTCGAAGTGCGCGTCAGCGTGGTTGGCGACGAGGCCACCATCCAGCTCGTCGCGACCCATGCGGCGACGCGCGAGGCGCTCGAGGAAGCACTGCCGCGCCTGCGCGCGGCGTTTGCCGACAGCGGCATCGCGCTCGGCGACGCCTCGGTGTTCAGCCAGATGCCGGAACGCCACGCCCAGGCCCAGCAGGGGGGCGCCGACGGCCACGGCAACGCGCGCTTGCCCTCGGAAGACCTCGAACCCGCCCTGGAAGCCGACCTCCAGCCGCTGCGCAGCGTACGCCTCGGCCTCGTCGACGCCTTCGTCTGAGGGCTGGCGACCGGGCCGCCGCGAACAGCCGGCGGTCCGGCGCCCACGCGCCCGCTCGGCTTCCCTGTCGGAAAGCTGGCGCGCCTGCCGCGGCCCGTCCATCGGAGCCGTCAATAACCCGCCGCCAGAATCCATGCAGGACGACTTAAGACGTTGATCTGAAAGCACTCCTGCTGCTGGCATGCGCTTTGCAAAAGTCTGCGCGCGAAACGTTCGAGGAGCGCACAGATGGCAGACGACAACAAGGAAGCCGCCGCAACCGGTGGTAGCAACAAGAAGCTGATCATCATCATCGGCCTGCTGGCCACGCTGCTGGTCGGCGGCGGTGGCGTCACCGCGATGCTGCTGCTCGGTGGCAAGGACGACGCCGAAGCCGAGGTCGCCGAGGTCGAGGAGGAGAAGCCGGCCGAGTCCGTCTACATCGAGCTCAAGCCCGAGTTCGTGATCAATTTCCGCGATCGCAACGACCGCACCAAGTTCCTCAAGGCGGAGATGGCGGTGTCGACGCGCGACTCCGACGTCGAAGAAGCGGTGACCCGGCACATGCCCGCGATCCGCAACAACCTCGTGCTGCTGCTGAGCCGCCAGATCTACGAGGACCTGCTGCCCAACGAAGGCAAGGAAGCGCTGCGCCAGCAGGCCCTCGCCGAGGTGCAGTCGGTGCTGGAGGCCGAGATCGGCAAGCCCGGCGTCGAGGATCTCTTCTTCTCCAATTTCGTCATGCACTGAGCGGCAGCCGGGAGCACAGCCGAAATGTCGAATACCGATCTGCTCTCGCAGGACGAAATCGACGCCCTCCTGTCGGGTGTCGACTCCGGCGAAGTCGAAACGGAGATGGACGACGCCCTCGACACGGGGGACGCGCGCACCTACGACTTCAACAGCCAGGACCGCATCGTCCGCGGGCGCATGCCCACGCTCGAGATGATCAACGAGCGTCTCGCGCGCAACCTGCGTCAGAGCCTGTTCAACATGCTGCGCCGCTCGCCGGTGATCTCCGTCGAGGGCGTGCAGATGTCGAAGTTCGGCGAGTACGTGCACACGCTGCTGATGCCGTCGAACCTGAACATCTTCCAGATGCGCCCGCTCAAGGGCTCCGGGCTCATCGTGTGCAATCCGAAGCTCGTGTTCTCGCTGGTCGACTGCTTCTTCGGCGGCGAAGGGCGCTTCTACAACAAGATCGAAGGGCGCGACTTCACCATCACCGAGATGCGCATCGTGCGGCGCTTCCTCGACATCATCTTCCACGACCTCGCCGAGGCCTGGGAGCCCGTGCTGCCGGTCGAGTTCAACTACATCAACTCCGAGGTCAATCCGCAGTTCGCCAACATCGTCACGCCGAGCGAGGTGGTGGTGGTGTCGACCTTCCACATCGACCTCGAGGCCGGCTCCGGCTACATGCACGTGACGCTGCCCTACGCGATGATCGAGCCGATCCGCGAGCTGCTCGACGCCGGCGTACAGAGCGATGTCACCGAGAAGGACGAGCGCTGGAGCCACATCCTGCGCGAGGAGATCAAGGGCGCCCCGGTCCGGCTCAACGCCACGCTGACTCACGCCAGGGTCACGCTGGGCGACATCGTCAACATGCAACCGGGTGACATCTTTCCCATCGAGCTGCCGCAGCTCGTCACCGCGCGCGTCAACGACGTGCCGGTGTTCCGCGGCGTCTACGGCGCCTCGCGCGGCCGCGCGGCGCTCAAGGTCGCCGAGACCATCCGCCACGCCGAACTGTCCCCGTCCACCCTTCCTTCCGGAGTGAGCAAATGAGCGAGACCCAGAACCCCGACAGCGTTGCCGACGACGACTGGGCGGCCGCGATGGCCGAGCAGGCGGCCGGCGACGCCGGTGCACCGGTCGACGGCATCGCACCGGCGGCGATGCAGAATCTCACCGCCGACGGTGCCAGCGGCCAGACCGGCTCGCTCGACAACATTCTCGACATCCCGGTCACGCTGGCGGTCGAGATCGGCACCACCCAGGTGAGCATCCGCAACCTGCTGCAGTTCAACCAGGGTTCGGTGGTCGAGCTCGATCGGCTCGCCGGTGAGCCGCTCGACGTGCTCATCAACGGCACCCTGATCGCGCACGGTGAAGTCGTGGTGGTCAACGAGAAGTTCGGCATCCGCCTGACCGACGTGGTCAGCGCGCAGGAACGCGTGCGCAAGCTCGGCTGAGCCTGACATGACATCACTCCATCGCCACGTCATCCTGCTCGCCGCCGTGCCCATGCCGGCGTTCGCCGCGCCGCCGCTGCCCGGAGCAGGACAGGCCCTGCAGGTGTTCGCGGGCCTCGCCATCGTGCTCGCGTTGATTGCCGCGGCGACCTGGGCCGCGCGCCGCCTGCAGGGTTTCCGCCCACAGGGGCGCGGCCATATCCGCATCGTCGAAGGGCTCGCCGTCGGCACCCGCGAGAAGCTGCTGCTCATCGAGGTCGACGACCAGCGCGTGCTGCTCGGCATGTGCCCGGGGCGCATCCAGACACTCGCCCGCTTCTCGCGCGACGCGGCGCCGGCGTCTTTCGACGCCGCGCTCGACGCCGCGGCTGCGGAGCACGCGTGATGGCGCGCCTCGCACGACGCGCCGGTGTCACCGCCGCGCGCTGCCGCGGACTGCGGCTGCTGGTCGGCGCTGCCCTGCTGGCAGTTGCCGTGCCCGCCGCGGCCATCGGCGGCCTCGACGCGTTCTCGGTCACCACCAGCGGCGACGGCACCGAGACCTGGTCGCTGACGCTGCAGGTCCTGGTGCTGATGACGGCGCTGTCGCTGCTGCCGGCGCTGCTGCTCGCGATGACCTCCTTCACGCGTATCGTGATCGTGCTCGCGATCCTGCGCCAGGCGCTCGGCACGGCACAGACGCCGTCGAACCAGATCCTGGTCGGCCTCGCGCTCTTCATGACCTTCTTCATCATGATGCCGGTGCTCGATACCGTCTATCGCGACGCCGTGGCGCCGTATCTCGCCGACGAGATCAACGGCAGCGAAGCGGTTTCACGTGCGGCCGGCCCCATGCGCACCTTCATGCTCGAGCAGACGCGCGAGACCGACCTGACGCTGTTCACCGAGCTGGCCGGCCGCGATGCCCCGGCGACGCCCGCCGACGTGCCGTTCTCCGTGCTCGCGCCGTCCTTCATCACGAGCGAGCTCAAGACCGCCTTCCAGATCGGGTTCCTGATCTTCCTGCCCTTTCTGATCATCGACCTCGTGGTCGCCAGCGTGCTCATGTCGATGGGCATGATGATGCTGTCGCCCCTGATCATCTCGCTGCCATTCAAGATCATGCTGTTCGTGCTGGTCGACGGCTGGGCGCTGATCGTCGGCACGCTGGCCGCGAGCTTCTACGCCTGAGGCCGCGCGCATGACCCCGGAAACCGTCCTCACCATCGGCGATAACGCGCTCGAGCTGACCATCATGCTGATGGCGCTGCTGCTCGGGCCGGCGCTCGCCGTCGGTCTGCTGGTCAGCCTGTTCCAGGCAGCCACGCAGATCAACGAAATGACGCTGAGCTTCATTCCCAAGCTGCTGGTCACGGTGGGGGTGCTGATCTTTGCCGGCCCCTTCATCCTCGGCTCGTTGACCGACTACACGGTGCGCCTGTACCAGGCGATTCCCGGCCTCATCGGCTGACGGTCCCGCGATGCACTTCAGCGAAGCCCAGCTGCTGAACCTGGTTGCTGCGTGGATGTGGCCGTTCATCCGCGTCGGCGGCTTCGTCATGGCCGCGCCCGTGATCGGCACCCGTGCGGTACCGATGCGCGTGCGCTTGATCCTCGCGCTCGCGCTCACCGCGGTGCTGGCGCCGCTGGCGGCGCCGGCGGCAGGTTACGACCCGCTCGCCGGGGAAGGCGTGCTGACCGCCATGCACCAGCTCGTGATTGGCGCCACCATCGGCCTCGTGCTCAGGCTGACCTTCTTCGTATTCGAGTTCGCCGGTCAGCTGGTCAGTCAGCAGACCGGTCTCGGCTTCGCTTCGCTGGTCGACCCGACCACCGGTGCGCAGGTGCCGGTGCTGGCACACTTCTACATCATCCTGGCGACGCTGCTGTTCTTCGCCTTCAACGCGCACCTCGTGTTGATCGAGCTGCTCGCCGAGAGTTTCGCGCTGGTTCCCATCGGCCCGCACGGTCTCACGTCCGCCGGCGCCGAAGTGATCCTCGAGTGGACCGGCGCGCTGATTGCCGACGGCCTGCTGCTCGGCCTGCCGGTCATCGTCGCGCTGCTCGCGATCAATTTCGCGCTCGGCGTGATGGGGCGTGCGGCACCCCAGCTGAACATCTTCGCAGTCGGCTTCCCGGTCATGATCCTGTTCGGCATCGTGCTCGTGGTGCTCACCCTCGACGGCTTCGGTGAAGCGGCCGAGCGCCTATTCGCCGGCGCCTTCGACACGCTCGTTGCCACGCTGGAGGCGCGCTGAGCATGGCCGAGCACGACGATGCCCAGGAGCGCACCGAACAACCCAGTCAGAAGCGACTGGACGATGCCCGTCAGAAGGGTCAGATCGCGCGTTCGCGCGAATTGACCACCATGGTCGTGCTGCTCGGTGGCGCCGGTGCGCTGTATCTCAGCGCGGGGCACATGATGAGCGGCATCGGCCACGTCATGCAGGCCAGCTTCACGGTCAGCCGCGAGGAACTCTTCTCGACGCGCACGTTGTCGCTGCGCTTCCTCGAGCACGTGCTCGATGCCCTCGTTGCGCTGGCACCGCTGTTCTTCATCGCCACGATCATCGCGCTGTTTGCGCCACTCGTCATCGGCGGCTGGAACTTCAGCGCCGAGTCCCTGCAACCGAAGTTCGAGCGCCTCGACCCGGTCAAGGGCATCAAGCGTGTGTTCGGCGTCAAGGGCCTGGTCGAGATGCTGAAGGCACTGGCCAAGTTCGTCCTCATCCTGAGCTTCGCCATCATCGCGCTCAAGTTCGAGCAGCAGACCATCCTCACGCTTGACCGCGGCAGCGCCGAATCGAGCCTCGCGGCGAGCGTCGAGGTGCTCTTCTTCACCTTCCTGCTCGCCAGCATGGCGACCGCGGTCGTTGCGCTGGTCGACGTGCCGTTCCAGCTCTGGCAGCACCACAAGCAGCTGCGCATGTCGCGCCAGGAAGTCAAGGACGAGATGAAGGAGACCGACGGCTCGCCCGAGGTCAAGGGCCGCGTGCGCCAGATGCAGAACGAGATCGCGCGGCGCCGCATGATGGAGGAGGTGCCCAAGGCCGACGTCATCGTCACCAACCCCACGCACTACGCGGTGGCGCTGAAGTTCGACCCGGAGACGATGGCGGCGCCGGTGGTGGTCGCCAAGGGCGTCGAGGAAGTGGCGCTCAACATCCGCAAGGTCGGCAGCGCCCACGGCGTGCAGATCATGGAGACGCCGCCGCTCGCGCGTGCGCTCTACCACACCACGAAAATCAACCAGGAGATCCCGGCCGGGCTCTACGTCGCCGTGGCACGCGTGCTCGCCTACGTGTTCCAGGTGCGTGACGGCATCGCCGCGCTGGCCCCGACCGAGCTCCCGATTCCCGACGAGTACACCTACTGATGGCTGCCCTGACCGGACCCAACAGCGCCGTCGACTTCGCCGGTAACCTGCACCGCTGGGGCATCGGCGTACCGCTGCTGCTGCTCGCGATGCTGGCCATGATGGTCATCCCGCTGCCGCCGTTCCTGCTCGACATCCTGTTCACCTTCAACATCTCGCTCGCGCTGGTGGTGCTGATGGCCGGCATCTATGCGCGGCGTCCGCTCGACTTCGCGGTGTTCCCGACGCTGCTGCTGGTCTCGACGCTGCTGCGCCTGACGCTCAACGTCGCGTCGACCCGCGTGGTGCTGCTCAACGGGCACAGCGGCCCCGGCGCGGCCGGCAACGTCATCGAGGCCTTCGGCGATTTCGTCGTCGGCGGCAACTACGCGGTCGGCCTGGTCGTCTTCGCCATCCTCGTCATCATCAACTTCGTCGTCGTCACCAAGGGCGCCGGGCGTATCTCGGAGGTCAGCGCGCGCTTCACCCTCGACGCCATGCCGGGCAAGCAAATGGCGATCGACGCCGACCTCAACGCCGGCATCATCACCCAGGAAGAGGCCAAGGTGCGTCGCCGCGAGGTCGCCGGCGAGGCCGATTTCTACGGCGCCATGGACGGTGCGAGCAAGTTCGTGCGCGGCGACGCCATCGCCGGCATCCTGATCCTGTTCATCAATATCCTGGGCGGCCTCGTCATCGGCTCGGTGCAGCACGGCATGTCGCTCGGCGACGCCATGCGCGTGTTCACGCTGCTGACCATCGGCGACGGCCTGGTCGCGCAGATCCCCTCGCTGCTGCTCGCCACCGCCGCGGCGCTGATGGTCACGCGGACCTCGACGGAGCATGACGTCGGCGAGCAGGTCGTCGAGCAGCTGTTCGAGAATCCGCGCACGCTCGCCGTCACCGGCGGCGTGCTGGCGACCATCGGCGTCATTCCCGGCATGCCGAACGTGGCCTTCCTGATGATGGCCGCCGCGGCGCTCGGCGGCGCCTGGTGGCGGCACCGCAAGGCGCAGGAGCGCGCTGCCGCCGAGGCCAGCGCACCGCCGCCGCCACCGCCGCCCAGCGAGCACACCGAGCTGACCTGGGACGACGTCATGCCCACCGACGCCATCGGCCTCGAGGTCGGCTACCGTCTCATTCCGCTGGTCGACCGGGCGCAGAACGGCCAGCTGCTCGGGCGCCTGCGCGGGGTGCGCAAGAAGCTCTCGCAGGAGCTCGGCTTCCTGGTGCCGGCGGTGCACATCCGCGACAACCTCGACCTCGAGCCCAATACCTACCAGCTGACCCTGCACGGTGCCGTGATCGGCCACTCCGAGGTCCACCCGGACAAGGAACTCGCGATCAACCCCGGCCAGGTCTACGGCGCGCTCAAGGGCCACGTCACGCGCGACCCGGTGTTCGACCTCGAAGCGGTCTGGATCGGCGACGACCAGCGCGAGCAGGCACAGTCGCTCGGCTACACGGTGGTCGACGCCAGCACGGTCATCGCCACCCATCTCAGCCAGATCGTGCAGGACCATGCCCACGTCCTGCTCGGCCACGAAGAGACACAGAAGCTCCTCGACGGCCTCAAGAAGACCAACCCGCGCCTGGTCGAGGACCTGGTGCCGAAGATGCTGCCGCTCGCGGTGGTGGTCAAGGTACTGCAGAACCTCCTCGGCGAGCAGGTGCCGGTGCGCGACGTGCGCACGGTGCTGGAGGTGCTCGCCGAGCACGCCACGCGCACGCAGGATCCCGGCCAGCTCACCGCACACGTGCGTGCCGCGCTCGGGCGTCTCATCGTGCAGCAGATCAACGGCCCGCAGAAGGAACTGCCGGTGATCACGCTCGACATGTCGCTGGAACGGATATTGCAGCAGTCACTCGAGACGATGAGCACCAACGGCATGGCACTCGAACCGAACCTCGCGAACCGACTCCTGATCTCGCTGCGCCAGGCGCACGAGCAGCGCGAGCTGGCGAACGAGCCGAGTGTGCTGCTGGTGGCCGATAACCTGCGGGATTTCCTCTCCCGCTTCGCGCGGCCGGCGGTACGTGGACTCCACGTTCTCGGCTTCAACGAAGTGCCGAGCGACCTGCAGGTGCGCATCGTCGCGAGCGTCGGCGACCCGGCGCTCAAGGGCAACTGAGGGCCGGGTGTCGGAAGCCTGGCGTCAAATAGCGGAACACGGGACAGAACGATGACGGACACCTTCGCGACAGGAGCACGGCGATGAAGGTCAAGCGTTACTTCGCGCAGAACATGCGCTCGGCGCTCGACATGATCAAGCAGGAGCAGGGCCCCGACGTGCTCATCCTGTCGAACCGCAAGGTCGACGGTGGCGTCGAGCTGATCACCGCCGACGAGATCACCGAGCAGGAAGCCGAGCAGCTCGCCGCGCGCACCGCGGCGCGCAAGCGGCCGGCGCTTGCCGAGGAAGCGGCGCCCCGTGCGGCAAGCGTTGCCGCCGCCCCCGCCGCCGAAGACGTCTCGCTCGACCTGCCGGCGCCGCGTGCCGGACGTGCCGGCAGTGCGGACCGGCGCGCGTCACGGGAGCCGTCACGCCGGCCGAGCATGGAGAAGCTGTTCCCGGAAGCCGAGCGTGACCGGGACCTGCTGTGGACCGATTCCAGCACCGTCGCGCAGATGCGCGAAGAGCTGAAGAGTCTCAAGGGGCAGCTCGAGACCCAGCTCTCCGGGCTCGCCTGGGCAGACTTCGGCAATCGTCACCCGCTGCGCGCGCGGCTGCTGCGCGTGCTCTCGCAGATCGGCATCTCGGCGCGCCTCGCGCGCAACCTCGTCAGCGAGGTACCGGACGAGCTCGACTACCGTGCCGGCTGGCACCGCGTGCTGGAGCTGCTGGTGATGCGACTGAACGTGGTCGACGACCCCATCCTGCGCCAGGGCGGGCGCGTCGCGCTGCTCGGTCCGACCGGCGTCGGCAAGAGCACGCTCGCCTCCAAGCTCGCCGCACGCTACGCGCTCGCGCACGGCGCCGATCGCGTCGTGATCGTCTCGATGGACGACCGCCGCCTCGGCGCGCACCAGCAGATGAAGGCGTTCGGACGGCTCATCGGCAGCAGCGTGTACACGCTGCGCACGCTCGACGAACTGGCCGAGGTGCTGGAGGACATCGACCGCAGCCACCTGGTGGTCATCGACACGCCCGGAAACGTGCCGGGCGACCCGCGCTACCACGCGCTCGCCGAGGGCCTCGATGCGCTGCACGCAGACGTACAGCTCTACACGGTGCTGTCGGCGACCACCGACTACCTCGCCGCAACCAAGATGCTGCAGGCCTCGGCGCAGTTGCCGCTCGACGCCTGCATGCTGACCAAGCTCGACGAGGCAGCGACGCTCGGGCCGTCATTGTCGGCCATCATCGAGGCCGGCCTGCCGCTCGCCTACACCAGTGCCGGCCAGCGCGTGCCCGACGACCTCGACACGGTCGATGCGCGTGCGCTCGTCGAGCGCACGGTCGAACTCGCGAAGACGACACCGGCGCCGCAGGACACCGCGCTGGTCGAGCGGGCGTTCATCGCATGAGCCTGCCGCAGTCCTTTCTCGAGCCGCAGGTGAGCGTGCCACGCGTCATCGCCGTGACCAGCGGCAAGGGCGGCGTCGGCAAGACCACCGTCTCGATCAATCTCGCCGCCGGCCTCGCCCGGCTCGGCCACGAAGTCGTGCTGCTCGATGCCGACCTCGGCCTCGCCAACGTCGACGTACTGCTCGGGCTCGCTCCCTCGCGCACGCTGGCCGAGGTGGTGGCAGGCGAGTGCGAGATCGAGGATGCCATCGTCACCGGGCCGTGCGGGATGTCGATCGTGCCCGGCGCGTCGGGTTTCCAGCATCTCGCCGACCTCGGACCACGCGAGCGCGCCGGGCTCATCGACGCCTTCGGCCAGATCGAACGGCGCATGGATTTCATGGTGGTCGACACCGCCGCCGGCATTGCCGCCAACACGCTCGATTTCTGCGCCGCGTCGCACGAGGTGCTGGTGGTGGTGTGCGATGACCCGGCTTCGATAACCGACGCTTACGCGACCATCAAGGTGCTCGCGCAACGTGCCCGGCGCAAACGCTTCCGGGTGCTGGTGAACATGTCCCAGGACGACAAGCAGGCGCTCAGGTTGTTTGCGCGTTTGCTCGAGGTTTGTGACAGGTATTTAGACGTATCCATTGATTTTGCAGGAAACATTCCATTTGACACTCGCGTCTCGGCGGCTGTCAGACGCCGACAGTGCCTGATCGAGGGGTTCCCCACGAGCCCCGCCGGCCAGGCATTCAAGAAACTCGCCCAAGTCACCGATAACTGGCCTGCACCACGTGGTGCTAGCGGCGGCGTCGAGTTCTTCGTCGAGCGCATGACGCGCACGGAATCGCGCGGGAGGGTAGCGCAGGTATGAAACAGATAGCGGCTTACAAGAAAACGGCGGCGTCGGGCGTCAGCGCGCGCAGCCAGCAGGAACTCGTCGACGACTACGCCCCGCTGGTGAAACGCATCGCGTATCACCTGATGACGCGGCTGCCGCCGACGGTGCAGGTCGACGACCTCATCCAGTCCGGCATGATCGGTCTGCTCGAGGCGGCACGGAACTACGATCCGTCGCAGGGCGCGAGCTTCGAGACCTATGCCGGCATCCGCATCCGCGGCGCCATGCTGGACGAGATCCGCAAGGGCGACTGGGCACCGCGTTCGCTGCATCGCAAGGTGCGGGCGATCACCAAGGCGGTGGCCGACATCGAGGCACGCCATTCGCGCGACGCGCGCGACGCCGAGGTCGCCGAAGAAGTCGGCATGACGCTCGACGAGTACTACGCCACGCTGAAGGACGCCACCGGATACCGCGTATTCAGCTTCGAGGACCTGCCAGCGGGCGAGGAGGGCATGACGGAAAGCCTCACCGGGCGTATTCCGGAACCGCTCGAGGACGTCGAGGACCAGCTCTTCCGCGAAGCACTGGCCGAGGCGATCTCACACCTGCCCGAGCGCGAGCGCCTGGTGATGTCGCTCTACTACAAGGAAGAGCTCAACCTGCGCGAGACCGGCGAAGTGCTCGGGGTCAGTGAATCACGCGTGTGCCAGATCCACTCGCAGGCCCTGATCCGTCTCAAGGCGCGCATGGCCGAATGGCGCGAAGCGGAATGAACGAGACCGCGAACATGCCCCCGAACTCATCTTTCATTCTCACCGCTGGGTGGAGGCTCTCATGGATAAGCACATGAGGATACTCGTCGTCGACGATTTCTCGACGATGCGGCGCATCATCAAGAACCTGCTGCGCGATCTGGGCTTCACCAACATGGACGAGGCGGACGACGGCAGCACCGCGCTGCCGATGTTGAAGACCGGCAACTACGACTTCCTCATCACCGACTGGAACATGCCGGTGATGGAAGGTATTCAGCTCCTGAAGGAGATCCGCAACGATCCGAAGCTCGCCGAGCTGCCGGTGCTGATGGTGACTGCCGAGGCGCGCCGCGAGCAGATCGTGATTGCGGCCGAGGCGGGCGTGAACGGTTACATCGTCAAGCCGTTCACCGCGCAGACCCTCGAGCAGAAGATCAACAAGATTTTCGAGCGGCTCAACGCTGCCGCCTGACCCGCCAAGCAAAGGAGCTGCCATGAACGCTGCCGCCGTCCAGGACGAAAGTCTCGCCCTTGCACGTCGACTCGTCGACGCCATCGAATCCGGCGACAGCCGTGGTGCCGGCGATCTCCTGGAAGCCTTGAACGATGGTCGATTCGAGGCGCTGTTCCGCGAGATTGGCAAGCTCACCCGCGAGCTGCACGACACCTTCAGCAACCTCGCCACCGACGAGCGCCTGGTGACGCTCGCCCACGAGCACATGCCGGACGCCCGCGAGCGCCTCAATTACGTCGTGGCCAAGACCGAAGAGGCAGCCGACCGCACCCTGAGCGCGGCCGAAGCCATGCAGGCGCTGAACGACGATCTCGTTGCGCGCGCGAGCGCGCTGCGTGGCGAACTCGGTGCACCCGGCGACGACGCCGCGCTGCGCGAACGCGTGTTGACCTTCCTCGACGAGGTCGAAGCAGGTGGCAGTGCCCTGCGCGGTCACGTCACCGAGGTGATGCTGGCGCAGGAATACCAGGACCTCACCGGCCAGGTCATCAAGCGCACCATCGGCCTGGTCAACCAGGTCGAAGAGAAGCTGGTCAGCCTGGTCAGCGCCTGTGGTGCGGTGACGCAGGCGGCGCGGCCGCAGCCGGACACCGCGCAGGGTGCGCAATCGCACGGCCCGGCCGTGCATGTCGACGAGCACGTCGTGACCCGCCAGGCGGACGTCGACGAATTGCTCGCCAATCTCGGATTCTGATGCGCGCCCGCCCGTACGCGGGCGCGAGGTAGACGACAACATGGAGATGGACGACGAGATCCTGCAGGACTTCCTCCTCGAGGCCAGCGAGATCCTCGAACAGCTCGACTCGCAGCTGGTCGATCTCGAGTCCGATCCGGAGAGCCGCGACCTGCTGAACGCCGTGTTCCGCGGTTTCCATACCATCAAGGGCGGAGCGGGTTTCCTCGGTCTCGACAATCTCGTCGCCGTCAGCCACAAGTCAGAAGACATCTTCGATCTCCTGCGCAACGGCAAGCTGAGCATCGACGCGCAGCTGATGGACGTGTTTCTGCAGGTGCTCGACGTGCTGCGCGGCATGTTCGACCAGTTGCGCGACGGCGTGGCACCCGATCCGGCGCCGGCCGAACTGCTCGCGCAGCTGATCGCGCATGTCGAGGGCGGTGGCCCGGCTGCGCGGCCACCACACGTCGCGCCGGAAGCGCCGGCCGCGGGCGATACCCTGGAGGTCGACGAACCGCTCGACGTGACCGGCAGCGACATCACCACCGAGACGTCTGCGGACGACCTCATGGCACGCATCGTCGGCGAGGTCACCAACGGCGCCGCGCAGGATGCATCGACGGCAGGCGCCGACGCCGCGCAAGCGACAGCGGCGGAGGACCTCATCACCGAGGCCGAGTTCGATGCCCTGCTCGACAAGCTCGATGCCGAGCGCGCCACGGCGGCCGCACCGGCGGCGGGTGCAGCGGCGGCGGGTGCAGCGGCGGTGTCCGACGGGCCCGACCTGATCACCGAAGAGGAGTTCGACGCCCTGCTCGACCAGCGCGACGCCGCGCGGGCGGCGCAGGCCGAGGCCGCGGCGGGGGACGTCACCGAACTCATCACCGACGACGAGTTCGAAGCGGTGCTCGACGAACTGCACGGCCCGGGCCGTTTCGCCGCCGCCAACCTCGCCCGCGCGCCCGACGCCGACGCTGGGACGGCCGCGGCTGATGCCGCCGCGCCGGCGGTGAGCGCGCCGCCGCGCGGCAAACCGGAGCGCGCGGCGCCGGCGCCGAGCGGCACGCCCAAGGAGACCACCGTGCGGGTCGAGACCGAGGTGCTCGATCGCATCATGAACATGGTCGGCGAGCTGGTGCTGATCCGCAACCGCCTGACCAACCTGCAGTCGGTAATCGGTGACGAGGACGTCACCCACACCGTCGCCAGTCTCGACGTCGTCACCAGCGACCTGCAGATGGCCGCGATGAAGACGCGCATGCAGCCGATCAAGAAGGTGTTCGGTCGCTTCCCACGCGTCGTACGCGACCTCGCACGCAGCCTCGACAAGCAGATCGAGCTCGTCATGCGCGGCGAGGACACCGATCTCGACAAGAACCTGGTCGAGGCACTCGCCGATCCGCTGGTGCACCTGGTGCGCAACGCCATCGACCACGGCATCGAGATGCCGGCCGAGCGCGTCGCTGCCGGCAAGCCGGCCAGCGGTCGTCTCGAACTGGCTGCCGAACAGGCCGGTGACCAGATCCAGCTCGTCATCCGCGACGACGGTAAAGGCATCGATGCCGAGGCCCTGCGCAACAAGGCCATTGCGGCCAACCTGCTCGAAGCCGATGCCGCCAATCGTCTCAGCCAGCGCGAATGCTTCGAGCTGATCTTCCTGCCCGGCTTCTCCACCAAGCAGGAAATCTCGGACATCTCCGGGCGCGGCGTCGGCATGGACGTGGTGAAGACACGCATCACCCAGCTCAACGGCACCATCGTCATCGATTCCGAGCCGGGTGCCGGGACCACCATCACCATCAACGTGCCGCTGACGCTCGCCATCATGCCAACGCTGATGGTGGTGCTGGGCAGCCAGGTGTTTGCACTGCCGCTGGTCAACGTGCAGGAAATCATCAATTTCGAGTCGCACCAGGCGCGCGAGGTGGACGGTCGCAAGACGCTGGTCGTGCGCGGTCGTGCCATCCCGCTGTTCTACCTGTCGCACTGGCTGGTACGCGGTGTCGGCGACTTCGATGGCCGCAGCGGCCACGTGGTGGTCGTGCGCGTCGGCAACCAGAGCGTCGGCCTGCTGGTCGACGAGCTGATCGGCCAGGAAGAGGTGGTGATCAAGCCACTCGGCGCGTTACTGCACGGCACCAAGGGATTTGCCGGCGCGACCATCACCGGCAACGGCAAGATCGCGCTGATCATCGATCTGCCGGGCCTGCTCGCCGCCTACGCGCGCCGCTGACGGCGCCGGGCAGGTCGAGGCACGGCATGCGCGGGCGCAGCACCATCCGGGTCCTGGTGGTCGACGACTCGGCGTTCTTCCGCCGCGTGATCACGCGCGCGCTGACCGCCGATCCGGCGCTCGAGGTGGTCGGCGAGGCCGGCGACGGACGCGCCGCGGTGGAGATGGCGGCGCGCCTCGCGCCGGACGTCATCACCATGGATGTCGACATGCCGGTGCTCGACGGTATCGCGGCGGTGCAGGCGATCATGGCGGCACGGCCGCGCCCGATCCTCATGATCTCCGCCCTGACCCACGCCGGTGCCGAAGCCACGCTGGCGGCCCTCGACGCCGGCGCCTGTGATTTCCTTGCCAAGCAGGCCGGCACCGACGCCACGGCGCTGCAGCGCTTCACCACTGCGCTGGTCACGCGCGTGAAATCGGTTGCCGCGCGACCGGCGCGCGCGCTGACCGCGCGCCGCGTGGCGCCTGCGCTCGATCGTGCCCCGCGCACCTACCCGGGACTGCAGTGCGTGGTCATCGGCGCCTCCACCGGCGGGCCGCCGGTGATTGGCGACATTCTCGGCGCCTTGCCGGTGGGATTCCCCCTGCCGGTGGTGATTGCCCAGCACATGCCGGGCGCTTTCACCGGCTGCTTTGCCGAACGTCTCGACCGGCGCTCGGCGATCCGCGTGCAGCTCGCCGCCGATGGTGACGCGCTCGCCGCCGGCACGGCCTACGTCTGCCCGGGCGGACTGCAGACGACCATCGAGCGCAACGGCGCCGGGTTGCCGCGGTTGCGCGTCGAGGCCGGCTCGCCGATCGCGCGTTTCCGGCCGAGCATCGATGTCACCTTCGCCGCCGCCGCGCGCGTCTTCGGTGCCCGCGTGCTTGCCATCGTCCTGACCGGCATCGGTGACGATGGCTGCCATGGCGGACGCGAGCTCAAGCAGGTCGGCGCACCGATGTGGGCACAGGACGAAGCGAGCTCGGTGGTTTTCGGCATGCCGCGGGCGGTGATCGAGGCCGGCCTCGCCGACTTCGTGCTGCCCTCGACGGCCATTGCCCCACGCCTGCTGGAGGCCGTATGAGCCCGGTCCGCGCTTCTCTCGAACTCCCGTGGTCGCGCCGCGGCGAAGCGCGCGCGCAGGCGCCCGCGGGGTCACCGCGATGAGCCGCTTCGATGCCCTCAGCCTGACCGGTCTCGTCGTCGCCATCGGTGCGGTGCTGCTCGGCCAGCACCTCGAAGGCGGTACGCTGGGCGCGCTGGTCAACGGTCCGGCCATCCTCATCGTGGTCGGCGGCAGCATCGGCGCAACCATGTTGCAGAGCCCGCTGCCGGTGTTCCTGCGCGCGCTCGCGATGCTCGCCTGGGTGTTCCGCCCACCGGCGATCGAGCTGCAGCGTACCGCGCGCGAGATCGTGCGCTGGTCGCAGCTCGCGCGCCGCGAGGGCCTGCTCGGCCTGGAGAAGCTGGTCGGCCAGGTCGGTGATCGCTACGCGCGCAAGGGACTGCAGCTGCTCGTCGACGGCAACGATCCGTTGATTATCCGCGAGACGCTCGAACTCGATTGCCTGGCGCGCGAGCGCCGCGACCTCGGTGCCGCGCGGGTGCTCGACGGCATCGGTGGTTACGCGCCGACGCTCGGCATCCTCGGCGCCGTCATCGGGCTGATCCAGGTGATGAACAATCTCGCCGATCCGGCGCGGCTCGGTGAAGGCATCGCGGTCGCGTTCGTCGCCACCGTGTACGGCGTCGGCCTCGCCAACCTCGTCTTCATCCCGGTCGCGAACAAGGTCAAGGCAGTGGTTCGCGAGCAGTCACGTCTCGAGGAACTGGTCGCCGTGGGTATCGTCGCCATCGCCCAGGGCGACAGCCCGCACGTCGTCGAGGCCCGCCTGCAAGGCCTCGTGCGCGGGTGACGAGGAGGGCAGCGATGCGCGGCCATTTCCACACCGAGCTGCTCGAGGACCTGCACGACGACAGCGCGCCGGCCGATCGCTGGATTCTGTCCTACGCCGATTTCATCACCCTGTTGTTTGCCTTCTTCGTCGTGATGTATTCGATCTCCTCGGTCAATGACGGCAAGTTCCGCGTCCTCTCCGCTTCGTTGCTCGCGGTGTTCCAGGATCCGCAGGTGAGCGCGGCGCTCGCCGAGCGGCGAATCGCGCGCGGCGAGGAGGCGGTCGTACCGCTGCCGGCCGCGCTCGACGGCGAGCTCGATGCCGGCAACTGGGTGAGCGACCCGCTGGCCCTGCGCGCGGACGATCTCGCCACGGTCATCGAGGCTCTCGTCGCCGCGCGCGCTGCAGCCGAGGTCACGGTGCGCGAAAGCGCGGACTGGACCGAGATCGAGCTGCCTGCGACCCTCACCTTCGAGCCCGATGGCCGCCTCGCCGAGGATGCCGCGGGCCTCGTTGACGTGCTCGCGGAACTCGCCCGTGCGGTCGACGTGCCCGTGCGCATCGAAGGTTTCACCGACAACGTGCCGAGCGGTGGCGACGGCCAGCCTTCGCACTGGGAGCGCTCGGCGGCCCAGGCCGCCGCGGTTGCCGCGCGCCTGGTCGCGGCCGGCGTCGACGCCCGGCGTGTCTCGGCGACCGGCTTCGGCGCACAGTTCCCCGTCGCCAGCAACGCGAGCGCGAGCGGCCGCGCGCAGAACCGCCGCGTGGTGATTGCGATCGCGCGGCACGAAGCAGTACCGGCGGCTGCCGCGAGCCTTGCCGCGCGCACCGAACGCGAGGAGATCGCGCCGCGCACCTTGCAACGCGTCACCGAGCTGCCCGCCCCGGAGGTCATCACCCTTTGAGAACCTGGACGGTCATGGCGCAGAAGGGCGGTGTCGGCAAGACCACCACCGTCGTCAACCTCGCCGGCACGCTCGCCGGGCGCGGCCAGCGCGTGTTGCTGGTCGATCTCGATCCGCACGGCTCGTGCTCGGGCTACTTCGGCTTCGATGCCGAGAGCGACGGCCCCAGCGTGCACGATCTCTTCCAGGCCGTTGCTGCCGGCGAGCGCTGCGACGTCGCGCGACTCGTGCGCCGCACGGCGCAGCCACGCATCGCGCTGCTGCCGGCAGCCACCGCGCTGGTTTCGCTCGAGCGCCGTTGCGGAGCGGTCAAGGGCATGGGGCGCGCGCTCGCGCGCCACCTGCCGGCGCTCGCCGAGGACTACGACTACTGCCTCATCGACTGCCCGCCGACGCTCGGCATGCTGGTCATCAACGCGTTCGCCGCGGCGGAGCTGCTGATCGTGCCGATGCAGACCGAGGCGCTCGCGCTGCGTACGCTCGGTCCCTTGCTGCGCACGCTCGCACTGTTCGCCAATTCGACCGGGCGCGAGCTGCCGCACCTGGTGGTGCCGACCATGGTCGATCGCCGCACGCGTGCCTCGCGCGACGCGCTGCTCGCCCTGCGTTGCCGCGAGGACATCAACCTGTGGCCCGACTACGTGCCGGTGGATACGCAGCTGCGCGAGGCGGCGCGGCTCGGCGTGCCGCTGACCACCTGGCAGCCGGAGGCGCGCGCGAGCGAGGCCTACGAGCGTCTGCTCGATGCGCTGACCGGTCGGCGCGCGGCGCACTTGCAGGCCGCCGGTTGAGCACGCCCATGGACGGACTCGACGCCTACTTCGCGGAGCACCTCGAGGAGACCCCGGCAGACAATGGTGGCGAACGCGTGTTGCGCATGGCCGCGGTGGCCACGCGCTACCTGCTGTTCAAGGTCGGGCCATTGCGCCTCGCGCTTGCGAGCACGGACGTCGCCGCGGTGACACGTACGCCGGAAGGCGACTGCGACTACCTCGCCGGCGCCATCGCGGTGCCTGCACGTTACCGGGCGGCGGCCACCGTCGATGCCGGCCACGATTGCTGGATTCATCTCGCGGGCACCCGCCTCGGCCTCGGTCCCTGCCGCGCCGACGGCGACATCGTGCTGCCGGCCGGCGCGATCGTGCCGCCTGCGGCGGGCTTCGCCGAGCAGTGGATTCTCGGCACCATCGCCGATCCGCCGAGTCTCGTGCTCGATCGCGGGCGCTTGTGTACGCACCTGCTCGCGCAGGCGCGTGCCTGAGTCGCCAGGCGGGATCTGGCACGAAGCGTGCATTGAGCGCGTAGAGACATGTTGGCGCGTCGGATTCCTGACGCGCATCGCCCGACTGGAGGAGCCGCACCATGAGCGCCGTGTTCGAAGAAAAGCAGGACGAGCTGTTCCGCTGGGTGACTTTCCGCCTGGCCGACGAGACTTATGGCATCAACGTCATGCAGGTACAGGAGGTGCTGCGCATGACCGACGTGGCGCCTGTGCCCGGCGCGCCACATTTTGTCATGGGCATCATCAACCTGCGCGGCAACGTCGTCACCGTGCTCGACACGCGTAAGCTGCTCAACCTGATGCCCGGTGAGATCACCGACAGTTCGCGCATCATGGTGATCGAATCGGGCAAGGTCACCGTCGGCCTGCTGGTCGACAGCGTCGCCGAGGTCGTCAACATCTCCGCCGCGCAGATCGACCCGGCACCGAGCGTCGGAAACGACGAGAGTTCGCGTTACATCCACGGCGTCTACAGCACCGATCAGCAGATCATCATCCTGATCGACCTCGACAAGCTGATCAGCGAAGAGGAGCGCGACGCCATCAGCCTGTTCTGAGGCGCACGCGGAGCGATGTCGGACATCAAGCCGGTTCCCGCGACACCGCCCGCACCACCGGTGCGGCGGGTGGAAGCGCACGAAGAGCACCGGCGTGAGCCCGAGCGCCGCCAGCAGGACGACCACGGGGACGAGCATCCCCCCGAGCACCCCGAGCATATCGTCGACACCTACGCATGAACGCACTGCTTGCCACGCACCTGCCGTTGCTCGCGCTCGCCGCGACACTCCTTGTCACCAGCGGTGCCGGCGCCATCGCCATGGCGCGGCTGGCGCGCCGTCAGCGCGCGCTCGCCGCAACCGTCACCGCCCAGGCCGCGCGCATCGACGGCCTCGAGCGCGATCTCGGCGCCATCCTGTCCTGCTCACGTCGTATCGGCGAACGCCTCGGTGACTCCGAGCGCGCCCGCGCCGGCCTGCAGAAACAACTCGACCGCCTGCGCCACCATGCCGAGGGCGGCGACGAACACCTCGCCGTGGAGCATGCCATGAAGCTCCTCGAAGGCGGCCTGCCGCTCGAGGAGGTGGTGCGCGTGTGCGAACTCTCCGAGGGCGAAGCCGAAATCCTGCAGAGCCTGGCGCGCTTTCGCGCCGCGGCCTGACAGCGCCCCGACGGGCCGCCGCCGGTCGGCTCCACAGCGGTACGCGCAGCCATCCCAATCCCCGCCAGGAATCCGTTACAATCGCGCCCGTTCCGGACAGGTGGCCGAGTGGTTGAAGGCGCACGCCTGGAAAGTGTGCAAATGGCAACCCCGTATCGCGGGTTCGACGGCTTCGCGAGGCGAAGCCGGACGCCGGCGCGAAGGGCCGGCGCCCCGCAGGGGTGAGTGCGCGCAACAAGCGCGCGCGAATCCATCCCGCCCTCGCAGGAGTCTGCACAGCGACGAAGGGAACGACGAGAAAGTTTGGAGAGGTGGCCGAGTGGTTGAAGGCGCACGCCTGGAAAGTGTGTATACGGTAACCCCGTATCGCGGGTTCGAATCCCGCCCTCTCCGCCAAACGAAACAGGGCCCGCAGTGCGGGCCCTTTTTCGTTGCCCGCCGCGCGCGCACCGGCGAACGCTTATCCACAGGTGTCTGACCCTGGCGTCACGGACATGATGTGGAAAGCCGAGGCGACTCAGGGAGCCGCTACGGCGATCGTCCCGTTCAGCGGTTCCGCGCTGCCGCCGTGAAATCTATATCGAGGCTTCCCGATCAGGCATCCGTAGTACAACCTTGACTCGCTGTCGCCACGAGTCGTTGGTACTTGGCCAGGATACCGATCTGTGGAGCACGCTCAGGTGGTGACGCGGCACTCATACGCCCTGCATGCACACGCGTCTCGATGTCGACATCAAGGCGACCCTCGTGGAGATCGATCGTGATCAAGTCGCCGTCGCACACCAGAGCAATTGGCCCTCCCAACGCTGCCTCCGGCACGACGTGGCCGACCAGCAGCCCGTGTGATCCGCCCGAGAATCGCCCATCCGTGACGAGTGCGACCTTGTCGCCGAGACCAGCACCAACCAAAGCGGACGATGCATAGAGCATTTCTGGCATCCCGGGCCCCCCGACGGGACCCTGCCAGCGAATCAGGACAACATCACCGGGTGCGATCCGGCCCGCGGTCAGCGCGGCCATCATCGTCGCTTCGTCGTCGAAAACCCTCGCGGGGCCGGCAAAAACGTGGTCCCGGGAGAGTGACGTCTTAGCCACGGCACCACCCGGCGCCAGGGAGCCACTGATCACATGGATGTGACCGTGCGGGCTCAGCGGCGCGCGCGGCGGCCGCACGACGTCTTGTTCCTCCGATAGCGGCGAGACCTCCGAAAGGTTCTCGGCTAGCGTCTGCCCGGTCACGGTTGGCAAATCCCCGCAGAGCAGGCCCGCATCGAGCAGCGTCCGGAGCAGAGCCGGTGTTCCTCCGACGTGATCCAGGTCGGCCATCAGGTACCGGCCACTCGGCTTCATGTCTCCAATCCTGGGCACACGGTCGTTGAGTCGGCGGATGTCGTCCAGTCCCCAATCGAGGCCGAGCGCTCGAGCCAGCGCCACGAGATGCAACACGACATTCGTCGAGCCGCCCATCGCGATCACCGCGGTCATGGCGTTGTCGAGGGCCGGCCGCGTCATGATCGCTGATGGTCGGATATCGTTCGAGAGCAACCGCAACAGGGTGGGACCGGCGTCAACGCACTCCGCCTGCTTGGCGGCGCTCAATGCGGGGTTTGATGAGCTACCAGGCAAACACATCCCCATCGCCTCAATGGCAAGCGCCATCGAGCTTGCCGTGTACATTCCACCGCACGCGCCTGCCCCCGGACAGGCCGCCGCGATCACAGCGTGCTGTCGAGCCTGGTCGATTCGCCCACTGAGCAGCTCGCCATAGGACTGAAAGGCGGAGATTACGTCGATGGTTTCGCCGTCCAAACGCCCTGGCGCAATGGTTCCTGCAAAGACCACGAGACTCGGCCGGTCAAGCCGGGCAATGGCCAGCAGGCAGCCGGGTAGATTCTTATCGCAACCCGGAATCGACACGTTGGCGTCATAGCCGTGCGCCGCCACCATGGTCTCGATCGAGTCTGCAATGAGTTCGCGCGAAGGCAGGGAATAGCGCATGCCGGCCGTGCCCATCGTGATGGCATCGTTGACGCCGACAGCGGACGACCGGAACGCCACCAGGCCAACCGCGCGCAGGCTCTCGGCAACGATACCGGCGAGGTCCAGCGTGTGCATGTTGCAGGTGCTGCCCTCGTACCAGACCGTCGTCACGCCAACCTGAGGCTTATCGAGATCGGACTGCGAGAGGCCGACTCCGTGGAGGATCGCCTGTGCCGCACCATGGGCCGGTCCTTCTGTGATCTCGGCACTGAATTTCTTGGAACCCATGTTATTCGGTAGCTCCGTTGGGCTTAACAAGCGCGAATCCTGTCTGTTAATCTCGATACCGTCCAATTCATAATTGTGTCGCGTGCGATACCTTTTCGGTATGAAGCATCTGCCCGAGCTGCGCCAGTTGCGCTACTTTGTCGCTGTCGCCGAGCATGCGAGCTTCACCCGGGCAGCACGCATGCTGCATCTTTCTCAACCACCCTTGAGTCGGCAGATCAGCAACCTCGAGCGCGCGGTTGGCGCCACCCTCCTGGTGAGAGACCGCAGCGGCGTGCGTTTGACCGATGCCGGGAACTACTTCCTGGCGGAAGCGCGTCGCCTGCTCGGCCAGCTCGCGATGGCCGCCGAGACTACAGCCGAGATCGCCGCCGGCCGCGTCGGCACCGTGCGGCTGGGCTTTGCCAGTACCGCCTTATACGGCGAACTGCCAGCGTTGGTACGGCGTGCACGCGCCGAGCAGACAGGTATCCGTCTCGAGCTTCACGAGATGACGTTGACCCAGCAGGTTGCGGGTATACGGGCGGGCGAAATTGATTTGGGCTTCGCGCTGTGCGCTGGCGAGGAGCGGGAGCTTCAGCGGCACGTCATTGGTGACGAGAGTGTAGTCGCTTGCCTGCCCGATAATCACCCGCGCGCTGCCAGGCAACCACGGAGGCCCTTGGTTGCCTCGGCCCTGGCCGGTGAGACGTTCGTGTCGTTTCCCCGCATCCTCGCCCCGGCGTTGTATGACCGTATCGCACGGTACCTGGAAGATGCCGGAGTGGTATTTCACGTCGGCCAGGAAGCTGTCCAGATGCAGACCATCATTGGACTCGTGTCCAGCGGTCTCGGTATCGCACTCGTGCCCGAGTCCATGGCGCAGCTCGACCGACCCGGAGTGCGCTATCGGCGCTTGACCCCATCGCCCCCTCGCCTCGAGACAAGCGCACTGTGGAATCCTCAGAGTACCAACCCGGCGCTCGCGGTGCTGCTGCGGACGATCGTCGGGGCATGAGTTCAAGAGCACCTGGTACCCCAAAGGCATGGCGCCACGCGCCACAGGCCATCGTGTTTGATCTTGACGGCGTCCTCGTCGATTCGATGCCCCTGTGGCGTCGCGCCGAGGTTGAGGTCTTTGGCGCCCTCGGCGTCCGGGTCGATGAAGCTGCGCTCGAGCAGACGGCGGGTATGTCGACCCGCGCAGTCACCCGATTCTGGCATGAGCGGTGTCCGTGGGGCGGCACCTCACTCGAGGATGCCGAGCAGGCCGTGATCGAACGCGTCTGCGAACTTGCGCGATCCCTCGCTGCACCCATGGGGGGTGCTGCTCGCCTCTTGGCCCAGGCACAGGCGTTCTCCAGCCGGCTCGCCATTGCTACCAATGCCCCGCGCGTGCTCGCCGCAGGACTCGTGGAACGACTGTTCGGAGATTCGATCTTCGGTGCTGTCGTCACCGCCGATTGTGTTCCTGCCGTGAAGCCTGCACCCGATGTATACCTCGAGGCCGCCCGTCGACTTGGTGCGCAACCGACCGCCTGTGTGGCGATCGACGACTCACCACGCGGTGTCCAAGCTGCGCTTGCTGCAGGCATGGTCACGATCGGTGTGGGTATCGAGGCGTCTGACCTGGCCACCGAACGTGGCTGTATTCTTGTCGAGTCAGTCGAGACGCTAGATTTGGCCAAGCTCCTCGGCCAAATCGACGAGCCACTTATCCGGAGGAGGCGATGAGCATGGTCACGGGTGGGTCTTGATCAAAGTCCTATGTGCTCCATGAGCACGATGCCAAGCGTCGCAATCCAGCGACCCAGAGAAGGCTTCCTTCCCTGATAGCTTCCTGAGCGATAGCCGCGTCAATCGAACGACAACGAATAGCGACCTGATAGACCGAAACAAGGACGAATAGTCAATCCGTGCGGCACTTCATCACACAAGATTCTCCAGCAGTTTCCCTGGCACGATCAGAGAGCGGTTCGCTTTGGACTCGTTTCACCGCCGAACGAACCACGGGCCGCAGTGCGGGCCCTTGTTCGTTGGCCGTCGCGCGCGCGCCTGCAAGCGCTTATCCACAGGTGTCTGACCCTACGCGTCGACCCCACGCGTCACGATGACGGTCACTGAACGTCCGCGCACCGTCGAGTGGGCATTGCTCACCTACGTGGTGATCGTCATCGGCGTGTTGACGCTGACGCCGTTCCGTTTCGACTGGAACGCGCCGGGCGCCATCGCCTGGTTTGGCGATAGCGGTGACGCGCCGGCCAACGTGCTGCTGTTCCTCCCTGTCGGCTATTTTTTTCAGCTCGCCGCCGGGCCGGGCAGGCGGCGCCCTATCACGCTTGCCCTCCTGGCCGGTGCCGCGCTCAGCGCGAGTGTGGAATGCCTGCAGCTGTTCCTGCCCGATCGGCTGACGTCGTTCACCGACCTGCTGGCCAATGCGGCCGGTGCCGCCCTCGGTGCGGCCGTGTGCCAGCAACTGGCGCGGCGCTTTCGTGAACGCGCGCCGCGTCTCGCGGGGCTCGAACATCCGCTCGTGACCGTGATGTACCTGCTCCTGCCGCTCATGTGGCTCACCGCCGCGGACGTCGATCATCGGCCCGAGCGGGTGTGGATGCTCGCGCCGCTCGGCGCCGTCGGTGCCCTCATCCTGGGTGGGTTGTGGCAGCACCAGTTCGCGCCCGTGGTCCGCCTGACGCGCCCCGGTGTCGCGCTGATGATTGGCCTGTGGTTCCTGCTCGGTTCGTTCACCGCGCTTTTTTCCGCACCGGTGACGGTGGCTGCGTGCTTCATGCTGGTGTCGCTCATTGCGCTTGCGCGCCTCTACGTGTTCCAGGCCGGCAACCGCTCCGAGCGCCGCTTCGAGCAGCTGGTTCTGGTTACCGTGTGGCCTTGCTACCTGGTGTACCTGTCGATGCTGGTGCCCTGGCCCGCCGCGCTCGCGCAGGTTTCATTCGATTTCGTCGTCGGCTACCCCGAAGCGGCTTTCGATCGCATGGCGGCGCTGCGCATCGGCGAACAGTTCGCCGCGCTGTCCCTGCTCGGCTACCTCGTCGCCGAGTCGCGTGGGCGTCACCAGGGGACGGCCATGCGTCGGACCACCTCCAGCGCTGCCTGGGTCGTGCTCGCGGTGCTCGTGGTCGAGCTGGCGCACGGCTTCCTGCCCGCCGAGAGCGCAAGCCTCGCGCGCTTCGTGCTCGGCTGCATCGGTGGTGGCTTCGGCTTCAGTCTGTATGCCGGCCAGTTGAGCCTGGTGCGGTTGCTGGGCGGACGGGCGGCGGCGTGAGCATGATCGAGCACGCCTCAGGCGTGCAGGCGCAGGTGACCTGCGAGGTGGCTCCCCTCGATGCCAACCGCTTCGAGGGCGACCGAGCACGTCGCCTTCCCAAGCAGCAGGTGGTCGAGCGTGTGACGCCGAGGGCCGACGGAGCTTAGACGAGGCGATCGTAAAGATGTCCACAGGTGTCTGACCCCGTGCGGGCCCGCCGGCCGCGCTCCCTCGCGTGCGGCTCGTCTTCGAGCCTACCAAGCGGCGCCGCCTCGTCGGCGAGAGCCTCCGGGTGGCGCGTCGAAGCCCGGTCCCGCGCTGCACTGCATCAGCAACGTCGATTCCCGCGTGCTTCCCATGGAATTTCCTTCGGCGCTAACATGGCGCCCTGCTCTTGAGGACGAGACGCGCTCCCATGGCCTGGACGGATCCCCACCTGCATTCGGCGCGGGCGCTGCTCGATCTTCCCGTCACCGAAGCCAACCGGCGCGTGATGGCACATCGCGAGGCGTTCCTCGGCGCCGGGGCCGCGCACGAAGCGCGGCCGGTGATCGCGGCGTCGTGGACGCGCGTGCGCGAGCTCGGCGTCGACCCGGCCGCCGAGCGCGCGCCGCTCGTGATGTCGCTCGAGAACGTCGACGAGATCCTGCGCACGCAGCAGCTCGGCCGCAGCGGGCGCCAGGTGCTCGATCGCTTCGCACCGCTCGCGGAGGGCTCACGTCACGTCATCGTGCTTGCCGACGAACACGGCCGCATTCTTTACGAAGTCGGCCATCGCGGCGTGTACGAAGGCCTCGAAGCGATGAACTTCGTGCCCGGCGGCGACTGGTCCGAAGCCGCGGTTGGCCCGAATGGTATCGGCACGCCGCTCAGCCTCGGGCGGCCTGAGATCGTGCTCGGCGCCGAACACTACTGCGAGGGCTGGCAGCCGTGGGTGTGTTACGGCGCGCCGGTATGCGATCCGGAGACCGGCCGTCCGCTCGGCGCGGTGGACATCACGGGCCCGTCGGGCGCAGCCGACATGCAGACCCTTGCGCTCACCATCTCGATCGCGCAGTCGCTCGAACAGCAGCTCGAGTTGCAGGCGCTGCAGAATCGCGATCACCTGCGCAGCGAGTTCCGCGAGATGGAGCGGCGCTGGCCGGGGGACGCGCTGATGCTGCTGAGCGATGGCGGTCGCATCCTCGATGTCAACGGCGTGGCCGTGCAGGCGCTCGATCTCGATCGGGTGGTGCACGCCGAACGCGCGCTCGCCGCGGTGTTGCCCGATCTCTGGCTGCTCGCGCGGGATCTCGTGCAGACGGGGCGTTACGGCGAGCGCCGCGGCGAGGTGCGGCTCGAGAACGGCGCCCAGCCGCAGCTCGAATGCCGGGTCCAGCCGCTGCATCACGGCCAACGCAAGATTGGCGCAGTGCTCATCCTGTCGGGCTTCCATCGCCTGCTCGCCGGCGCGCCCACGCGCACCGCGCGCGAGGCGGCGACGCCGCTCGTCACGTTCGACGACATCCTCGGCACGAGCGCGGCGCTCGCCGCGGCCAAGCGCCTGTGCTCGCTGGCCGCGTGCGACGACGCCAGCGTGCTGCTGGTCGGCGAGACGGGCACGGGCAAGGAGATGTTCGCGCAAGGCATCCACGGTGCCGGCCCGCGCCGCGCGCGCCCGTTCGTCGCGGTCAACTGCGGCGCGTTGCCGCGTGAACTCGCCGCGAGCGAGTTGTTCGGTTACGAGGCCGGCAGCTTCACCGGCGCCGATCGCAAGGGCCGCGCCGGCAAGTTCGAGGTCGCCGATGGCGGCACGCTGTTTCTCGACGAGGTGGATTCGCTCGATCCGGACGTGCAGGCGAAGCTGCTGCGCGTGCTCGAAGACATGCGCGTCTACCGCATCGGCAACCATCACGGACGCGCGGTCGATGTGCGCGTCATCGCGGCCGCCGGGCCGCGCCTCGCGGCACGACTCGCCGACGGTTCGTTCCGGCTCGACCTCTACCATCGTCTCAATGTCATCGACATCCACCTGCCGCCATTGCGTGACCGCCCCGAAGACATCCCGCTGCTTGCCCGCCATTTCCTGGCGCGGGAGTGCACGCGGCGTGGCGTGCCGTTGCCGGAGCTCGATCCGTCCCTGCTGGCGGCGCTCGGCGCCTACCACTGGCCGGGCAACGTGCGCGAACTCGCCAACGTGTGCCGGCGCGCATTGCTGGTCGCCCAGGGCAGCCGTATCAGCAGTGCGGATCTGCCGGCACTGCTGCAGGGCCAGGCGGCGCCGGTCGAGACCCCGCCAGGGCCTGCCTCGCGCAGCCTGCGCAGTATCAGCGACGACGCCATCCGCGCCGCGCTCGAGGCCGCCGACGGCAACCTCACCGAAGCAGCGCGGCAGCTCGGCATCAACCGCACGACCATCTATCGACGCCAGCAACGCTGGCGCTGTTGAGACGGGCGGCGAGCGCAACGTTGCATAAAGCAACGCCGGGCCACGTTGCGCAGCGTTGCCGCAACACCCGGTGCTTGCCGGTACTGACCGGGGTACGCGTCGTGCCGCGGCTCCTGGCGTATAAGCCGTTGATTTGAGTCCCGCAAGCGTGCCGCACATGGCACGCGCGACCATGGCATGCCGCTTGCTGTGTCTCCCCGCGCCAATTACCGGGGGGAGGTCTGGCACGTCCGCATCGCGCGACGCGGCGTGCCGCTGTCAGTGTCGTCTGTACTCGAATCGGACCGCGTCGCCACGTCGACCGACGGGCGCCTGCTCATTGCCGGGAGCTGGCAGGGCGCTGCCGATGGCGCGACCTATGCGCTGTTCGATCCGTCCTCCGGCGCTGCGGCAGGCCGCGTGGCGGATGCCGGCGTGGCCGATGTCGAGCGCGCGGTGGAGGCGGCCCACGGCGCCGCCAGCCGCGGACCCTGGGCGCGCCTCGATGCGCTCGAGCGGAGTCGCGTGTTCTGGCGCATCGGTGACCTCGTGCTCGACAACGCCGAGCGTCTCGCCGCGCTCGAGGCCACCGACAGCGGCCGTCCGATCAGTGTCGTGCGCAGTATCGACGTACCGCTGGCGGCACGTTTCTTCCAGTTGCTGTCGAGCTGGTGCGCGATGCAGGGCATGGCGGCCGATGGCGATGGCACTGCGCGTACGGCCCACGGCTGCGCCGGCGTCGTCGCGCTCGTGCACGGCGTCGAGCTGCCCCTGTTGCAGCATGCCTGGCACGCTGCCGCGGCCCTCGCCGCCGGGGCGAGCGCGGTGGTGCTGCTCGCCGAGGAAGCGCCGCTCTCCGCGCTGCTGCTCGGGGAACTGGTCCAGCAGGCCGGGGTTCCCGACGGCGCCCTCAATCTGCTGACGAGCGCGCGCGCCGACACCCTCGAGTCCCTGGTGCGGCATCCCGACGTGCTGCGCGTGCAGTTCTGCGGAGATGCGCGGCACGGTCGCGCAGTCGCCCTCGCCGCGGCCGACGTCCTCAAGCCCGCTGGCGTCGATATCGCCGGCCTCAGCCCGGAGGTGATCTGCGCCGATGCCGATCTCGACGCGGCGTGCCATGGCGCCGCCAACGCGCTCTTCCTCGCCTCCACCCAGGGACGCGATGCCGACGTCGAATTGCATGTCGAGCACAGCGTGCTCGACGAGGTGCTCGTGCGCATCGGTGAGCTCGCCGGGGAACTCGAAGCCGGCCCCGCGCTGGCGCCGTCGACCCGACTCGGGCCACTGGCTTCGGCCGCCCAGCTCGCGCGCTTCCGCGCACAGACCGCGACCGCGCGCGCCAACGGCTGGCCGGTACTGGGCGGGGAGACCGGCCCGGCGGGCGGCTATGGCGTGCAACCGACGCTGGTCGTAGTCGATGAAGCAGACGAGGCCGGCCTCACTGCGCGGGCGGCCAATCGCATCGTCCATGTGCACAGCTTCGAGCGCGCCACGCTGGAAGCGCAGCTGCGCGCGCGGCGGCGGCGGATCGACACGCTCGGCGTGTGGACGCGCGATGACGCCTATGCGCGCCGGCTCGCGGGCGTCACCGGTGCGGCGACCTCGCGGCTCAACTTCGTGCCGGGCAATCGCTTCCGCGAGCTGTGCGACTTCTACACGCGGAACCGTTTCCCCGATCACGCGCTGGTCGCCGCCGCCAACAGCGGTGTGCGCCGGCAGACCGTCATGGGTGGACGATGAGCCCTGCTGCATCCGTCCTCGTTCCCGCACATCGGTCCGGCGGTGAGTCTGCCGTGGACCGCATGCCTGGTCGCGACCGGAGCGCCGTTTCGGCGCCTCGTCCGCGCCCGCAACCTGAGTCGGATCGCGACGGCGACTCGACGGTGACGCCGCGCAGCGCGCGGCCTGGTCGCCAACACACACCAAGAGAAGGAGTTGCAATGAACTGCACCAAGCAAGGAGGCCGCCTCGGCCACCGCCTGGCCGTCTCGATCCTGGCCGGATCGATGTTCGGCGCCATGTCCGGCAGCGCGCTGGCCGCCAAGCCGGTAACCGATGCGGATATCGCGAACGATGCCGCCACGACCGGTGACGTGCTGACCTACGGTCTCGGTACCGAGGGCCGTCGCCACAGTCCGCTCGCGCACATCAACGCGGGCAATGTCGGCGATCTCGTCCCGGCATGGGCGTTCTCGTTCGGCGGCGAGAAGCAGCGCGGCCAGGAGTCGCAGCCACTGATCCACGACGGCAAGATGTTCGTCACCGGTTCCTACTCGCGCCTGTGGGCGATCGACGTGCGCAGTGGCGAAGAGCTGTGGCAGTACGAGCACCGCCTGCCGGATGGCATCCTGCCGTGCTGCGACGTCGTCAACCGCGGTGCCGCGCTGTACGACAACCTGGTGCTCTTCGGCACCCTCGACGCGCAGCTGGTCGCGCTCGACCAGGACACCGGCAAGGTGGTGTGGAAAGAGAAGATCGACGACTTCAAGGGAGGCTACTCGTTCACGTCGGCGCCGCTCATCGTCAAGGGCCTGGTGATCACCGGCGTGTCCGGCGGCGAGTTCGGTATCGTCGGCCGCGTCGAGGCACGCGACGCCAGGACCGGCAAGATCGTCTGGGTGCGTCCCACCGTGGAAGGCCACATGGGCTACCTGAACGGCGAGGAGAACGGCATCACCGGTGGCGCGCCGAACAAGACCTGGCCCGGTGACCTGTGGAAGACCGGCGGCGCCGCGACCTGGGCCGGTGGTACCTACGACCCGGACACCAACCTGATCTTCTACGGCACCGGCAACCCGGCACCGTGGAACGCGCACCTGCGCCCGGGTGACAACCTCTACTCGACCTCGACGGTCGCCATCAATCCCGATACCGGCAAGATCGTCTGGCACTACCAGTTCACGCCGAACGACGGCTGGGACTACGACGGTGTCAACGAGACGGTGGCATTCGACCTCGAGCAGGGCGGCAGCACCGTCAAGGCAGCCGGCCACGCCGATCGCAACGGATTCTTCTACGTGATGAACCGCGAGAACGGCAAGCTCATGAACGCCTTCCCGTTCGTCGATCAGATCGACTGGGCCAAGGGTATCGACCTCAAGACCGGTCGCCCGATCGAGACCGGCACGCGTCCCGGCAATCCGGCCGAAGCGGCCGACGGCAAGAAGGGCAGCCAGGTCTTCGTGGCGCCGTCCTTCCTCGGGGGCAAGAACTGGATGCCGATGGCGTACAGCCCGGACACCAAGCTGTTCTACGTGCCGGCGAACGAGTGGGGCATGGACATCTGGAACGAGCCGATCGCCTACAAGCGGGGCGCCGCCTATCTCGGCGCCGGGTTCACCATCAAGCCGCTCAACAAGGACTACATCGGCGTGCTGCGTGCCTACGACCCGGCCACCGGCAAGCGGGTGTGGGAGTACAAGAACAAGGCGCCGCTGTGGGGCGGCGTGCTCACCACCAGTGGCAACCTGGTCTTCACCGGTACGCCGGAGGGCTATCTCAAGGCCTTCGATGCCAAGACCGGCGACGAGCTGTGGAAATTCCAGACCGGCTCCGGGGTGGTCGGCTGCCCGGTCACCTGGGACATGGACGGCGAGCAGTACGTCGCCGTCACCTCCGGCTGGGGCGGGGCCGTGCCGCTGTGGGGCGGTGACGTGGCCAAGTCGGTCAAGTACCTGAACCAGGGCGGTTCGGTGTGGGTGTTCAAGCTGCCGGGCAAGCGCGTGGCGGCCAACTGAGGCTGAGGCAGGCGGCGGTTGGCGGGCCCGTGCGTCCGCCGGCCGCCGCGCACGAGGAGAACACGATGAAGATTCACGAACGCGTCACGATCGTTGGCGCTGCCGCACTGCTCGCGGCAATCATCAGCAGCGCAGCAGGCGCACATGGCGATGTCGCGCCACAGCCGGTGGACACCACCCACCTGCCGCAGATCGGCGCCGAGTGGGTAGACGAGAACCCCTACCGCGACAACGAGGC
>JAVJVZ010000069.1:0-42631 GCA_040220855.1 Gammaproteobacteria bacterium
CCGCTGCGTCCGGTCGTCCCCGTCGGATACGTGCTGCCTGGTGTCCCAGCGGCGTCCGGCGCGGGTGTTCTGCACGATGGTTCCGGCGGCGGCAGCGGCGCTGATGACCGCCGCACCAGCGGCGACACCGGCGATGAATGCGGCGCCACCGGCAACCGCCTCGAGCTGCTCGTCGCTGAGTTCTTCCTCGGCCGCTTCAGCCGGGATGACGATGACGACTTCGTTCGGGTTCTCGACTTCGACGCGCACCGCGATGTTCTCGAAGAAGCTCGGCTCGAGGCCGTACTCCTCGGCCAGTGCGGCCTCCGGGTCACGCATCAGCGCGGCACGGAAATCATCGTCCTGCACTGCCTGGACGGCGACTTCCTCTTTCACCTTGTGGATACGCTCGGCGACTTGCTGCAGTGTTTGAGCCATGGTTGTTCTCTCCCTCGAGACAATGTTGATTGTTCAGGCCTGAATCCGATTTTCACACTGCGCACCAGTTGGCGCGCGTGCCGGGCCGAATGGCTCCCGCAAGCGTGCCTCCTGCGTGCGAATCACTCACCTCGAGTGACGCAATTGCGCCCCCCACCCCGCGAGTGCGGCGACAAGCAGAGCATGCAGCCGTGTGAGCGTCAACTACAGTTGCGTTGCAAAGGCGACGCGCGCCGCATTGTTGCAGCACGGCATCGTCGTCACCGTGACGTGTTGCACCAGTCCGGGGCTGCCCGTGGCATCAGGCTGGTGCAGCGCGCCGCGCCGCGGTGGCGAGCCCGTCGATCAGCTCCAGCAGCAACACCACCGGCGCGCGTTCGTCGGTACTCGCCGTGTCCTTGTGGTCGGGATTGAACTCGACCACGTCGCAGGCGATCACGTCGCAGTTCGCGCACACCAGTCGCACCATCGCGAGCAGCTCGTGCCAGGCAAGGCCGGGGCCTGCCGGGGTCGACAACTGGCCGGCGATGCAGTCGGCGGAGAGCACGTCGAGGTCGATGGTGAGGTAGACCGGGCGCGTGCCGAGCTGACGACGCAGGTAGGCGCCGAAGCTCGCCGCATCGGCGAGCCGCCGGCGGGTGGCATCGAGCGCGTGGAGATGCACCCGGTCTTGCAGCGTGCCGCTCGCCTGCAGGCGCTTGAAGGGTGCGACCCGGGCATCGCCGATCGTACGCAGGCCGAACGACAAGACCTTGCGCAGACCGGAGTGCGCGAGCAGCGCGTGGATGGGGCCGGCATGGTTGAACTCGACCCGCTCGGTGTAGAACAGATCGTTGTGCGCGTCGAGATGGACGAGAGCGAGATCGGGCTGGTGGCGCAGGTAGGCGTCGACCAGTGGGAACGTCACCGCGTGATCGCCGCCGACGAACAACGGGCGTACGCCATGTGGACGAAGCCGTGTATCGACGAGTTCCGCGAGCTCGGTAAACAGCGCGGCGACCGTGCGTGCGCCGATGCCGACGTCACCGAAATCCTTCAAACGGGTACCCGCGCACAGCAGGCGTGGCGTGCTGTCGTCACAGCCGGTCTCCGTGTACACCCCCTCGGCATGGAAATCGAACCAGAAACCGGCACGCTGGCTGTCACGCCGCAGGCGCCGCGGCGCGTCGACGGTCCCGCTCGAGATCGCGGTCGACGACACCGGTACGCCCACCATGCCGACGTCGCAGTCATCGTCCGCAACCTGCTCCGGCAGATGGAAGAACGACGCGCGCTTGAAGTAATGCTTCAGCACGCGCTCGCGAAAATGCGTGAGTGCGTCGCCGTCGACGCCGGCAGGCGACGCCGTCGCGGCGGGTTCGAGATAGCCTGCCGTGGCCAACTGCGCGAGCATGCTGCGGTCGGCTGCCGATACGCACAACCCCTCGAACGCCGCGTAGGGTTGCGGTGCATGGTCCGGCCACGCGGCGCGGATGCGCCGCACGAACTCGAGCATGCGGTGCGAGACGGCCTGGGTGGGAACCGAAACGACGTTTTCGTGCAGCGCCGCGCGGTCGAAGAGATAGCAGCGGGCGCCGAGCCTGGCGACGTCGACACCCGGCAACAGGCGCAGGGCGACGTTGCTCATGGCTCGCAACCCGGCTGCGTCAGACCGGACGCGCCGCCGACACCGCCGTGCCGGGTCATGCCGTGCGTGGCGCGCTTCAGAGCTGCGCGACGAGGACGCCGATGGCGGCGGCTGCCATCATCGCGCCGATCACGAAGCCGACCTTCCACGCCGTCCCGGGCCCCGACCGCGGCGCAGGGCGGCGCGGTGGCGGTGCCGGCGGTGGGGCCTCGCCGGCAGTGACGTCGAAGTCGACCTCGTCGGCCTGCGCGGCAGCCTCGCGACGGCGCTGTTCCTTCAGCGCGGCAGCAGCTTCGCGGGCCCGCTGCGAGGGCTTCATGATCACGGTCTGATCGGTGGGCTCGCGTTCTCCCGGCTCGGGCGGCGTGGCCGGCCGCGCCGCGGGGTCGAGCAGGAAGGTGGTCGCGTCGTCCTTGGAGTTGCTCACGTGGGGTCACTCGTCAGGTGCAGGATGCATCACGTCAACCATGCTGCCACAGCTCAGCGATGCGCTCCAATCGGCGATGCACGTCGGCAACCGACCAGCAGGGCCAGGGCGAGCGCGGCGTGGCGCCCCTCGGGGCGCTCGCGCAAGCCGCGCAGGACGTGCGCGAGGTTGCAGTCGTCGGCGAAGTTCTCGGTCACCGCGATGCTCGCCTCGAGGTTGTAGACCTGGTGCCACCAGAGCGACGGTGTGAATACCGTCTCGCCGGGTTCCTGCACGCAGTAAAAGGGCGTGCGTGCGGCGAGAACTGCCGCTGGCGCGGCGTCGCGCGCGAACGCATCGAGCGTATTGTCATAGGCGGCGGCGTGTTCGTCCGGCGCAAAGAACAGCCACAGCTTGCGGCCGCGCAGGAGGGCGTTCCAGGCGCTGGTGCCGGCAACGTCGCGGTGGAAGTTGGATGCCGAATCGCGCGGACCGATGTAGATCCAGCTGTAGCCCGGCCGCAGCGCCGCGTCGAGCTCGGCGAGGTAGTCGGGAAACAGTTCGGGCACTCGGTAATCGTCGAGCAGTTCCGGTGCCTGCTCGCGGAAGACCCAGTCCTTGAGATACCAGCGCTCGTGTCCAGGCGCGGCGTCGCAGGTGGCGAGGTACTCGTCGAGGCGCATGCGGCGGTGGCCGCGGCTGGCATCGCGTGCTTCGACGCTGACCTCGTGATGGCCGTACTCGCGCGCGAAGAACTCGAACGTCCAGCGCTCGCGCGCCGGCCAGTCATCGGTCAGCCCGGTGATCTTCACCGGCAGGCCGGGCGCGCCCCAGCGTTCGACGAACGCCGCGCGCGTGGGCGCCGCGGCCTGCTCGATGGGGCGGGCGTGCTGCCAGTAGACCCAGCCGGGCAAGGCTGCCGATGCGGCGGTCGACGCGTGCATGACTCGAGGCCCCGTGACGATGGTCGGTGGCGCGATGCTACTCCATCCGCCCCGCGTGCGTGCAGTACCCGTGCCACCGGTGTGGAAATGCGCCCGGCGCGCGGGGTCTGCCCGGTATACTTGCGTCACCAGCCTTCAATCGAACATTCCAGGTGAACCACGCCATGCGCAAGTATCTGCACATCGACCTCGACCAGCGCAATGTCCGCGAGGAAACCTTCTCCGGCGAACAGGTGGTGCGCGCGGGTCGCTATTTCATCGCCCACACGCTCAATGAACTGGGCGCCGCCAAGGCCGATCCCCTCGGCCCCGCCAACCCGCTAATCTTCTCGGCGGGCCCGTTCGCCGGCAGCAACTTCTCCAACGCCAACCGCACCAGCGTCGGCTGCAAGAGTCCGCTCACCGGCGGCGTGAAGGAGGCCAACGCCGGCGGTTCCTTCGGGCTCGCCCTCGGGCAGCTCGAGATCGCGGGTTTCACGCTCCACGGCGTTGCCGACGAGTGGTGCGTCATCCACCTGCGCAAGGACGGCAGCATCGGCTGGGACAGTGGCGTCGAGTATCTCGGCAAGGGCACTTTCGAAACCGCCGCGCTGCTGCACGAAAAGTACGGGCAGAAGGTCAGTCTCGCCATCTGCGGGCCGGTTGGCGAGTACGGCGGCCTGCTCGCCGGTATCTCGATGAGCGACACCGACAAGCGGCCCACGCGCCTCGCGGCGCGCGGTGGCGTGGGTGCGGTGATGGGCGCCAAGAAGGTCAAGGCGGTGGTCGTCGACCTCGACAAGATGCCGACTTTCCACGACCGCAAGACCCTGCTCAAGGGCATCAAGGAATACGGCGCGAAGCTGCGCGCCGACGAGGCGGTCGGCGCGCTGCGCGATTACGGTACCGCGATGATGGCCGATTACACCAACCACGTCGGCGGCCTGCCGGTGAACAATTTCACGCGTGGCGCGCAGGTCGAAGGACCCGGCGCGGTGCTCAAGATGGGCGGTGAGTTCATACGCGAGCGCAACCTCGCACGCGGCGGCCAGACCTCGCACGCCTGCATGCCGGGCTGCATGATCGAATGCTCGAACGTCTACGCAGACGAGAACGGTAACGAGATCTCTTCGCCGGTGGAGTACGAGACGCTGGGGTTGATGGGCACCAACTGTGGCATCAGCGATCCCGACGATCTCGCAAGACTCAACTGGCACGCCAACGATCTCGGCATCGACACCATCGAGACCGGCGCCATGATGGGCGTGCTGCTCGATGCCGGCCTCGCCGAGTTCGGGGATGTCGCCTTCCTGGAGTCGGTACTCGAGGCCATTCGCGTCGGCAACGAGCAGGGGCGCCTGTGGGCGCGCGGCACCGCGGCGGTGGGTGAGCACTACGGCGTCGCGCGGACGCCCGTGATCAAGCGCCAGGGTATCAGCGCCTACGACCCGCGTGTCATCGAGGTCACCGGCATCTCGATGATGGTTACCGCGCAGGGTGCCGACCACACCACCGGCAACGCCGCCAAGTACGAGTGCAGCGGCAAGGACATCGACGAACTGGTCGATGTCAGCATGGAGATGCAGGTGATGTGCGCCACGGCCGACTCGCTCGGCCTGTGCGTGTTCGGACGCTCGGTGACGAACATCAACATCGAGATGATAGTGGGCCTCATCAACAGCGCCTGCGGTACCGACCTACCGCCGTCGTTCTTCCTCGAGCTCGGACGCGAGACGCTGCGCCTGGAGGCGCAGTTCAACCGCGATGCGGGTTTCACCGAGGCCGACGACGAGTTGCCGTCGTTCTTCTACGAGGAGGCACTCGCGCCGAGCAACAAGGTGGCGCGTTTTCATGCCGAAGAGGTCAATGCCTCGGTCAGGCGCTGGTGGCAGCAGCACGTCGCCTGAGTCTGCCGGCGGCGGCAGCGCTCGCGCTGTCGCTGCTGGTGACCTTGCCGCTGGCCTGGGCCGCCGCGCCGCTCGCGACGGTCGACGCGGTCGACCTCGATCGCTACATGGGACGCTGGCACCAGATTGCCCACCTGCCGAACTGGTTCCAGCGCATGTGCACGGCGCAGACGAGCGCCGAGTATTCGCGCCTGCCGGACGGGCGCGTGCGCGTGGTGAACAGCTGCCGCAACGGCGACGGTGAGCTCGAGCGCGCCGAGGGTGTCGCCCGCCTGAATCCGCACTACGATGACCCGGCGCGGCTCGAGGTGCGCTTCGCGCCGGCCTGGCTCGGCTTCCTGCCGTTCGTGTGGGGTGATTACTGGATTCTTGCCCTCGAGCCCGATTACAGCGCGGTACTGGTGGGTGCGCCGAACCGCGAATACCTGTGGATTCTGGCGCGCGAGACCAGCCTGCCACGTACGACCTGGGATCGCCTGGTCGATGTCGCCCGTGCGCAGGGCTTCGTGCTCGACGAACTGCGGCTCGAGCACGCCGGCGCGGTGCGCGACGGCGACTGAGCAGCGCGCCGGGCTCGACTCGTCGTGCCGCGGCGGGCGCCCTCAAGTACGGCTGTCCGCGGTCGCTACCCATGCTGTACGAACCCAGCACGGGAGGCATCCCGGGAGTAGCGCATGTCCGCCCCAGGCGACGAGCAAGAGAACCGGCGGCTCCACTACGAGCTCGAGCACGCCATCAAGAAGATCAACTGCGAGCAGATCAGCGGTGCTACCGGCCAGCTGACCAGGAAGCGTTTCATCGAGGTCGCGCGCATGGTGGCATGCCTGCGGGCACGCTACCTGCACCGCGTGCTCGAACTCGGCGCGAACTGCCCGGAGACCTGTATCGAGACTGAAGTGGCCCTCGAACTCAAGCGTCTGCGCGAAGCCTACAGCGAGGCGATGGAAGGTTTCGCCGCTCTCGAGCACGCGCTGCAGCGCGGCTACATCCAGCTCAGCGCCTGAGCGCGCCGCGACGCCGAATCGGTCGTCAGAACTTGTGCACGGCGCTGAACTGCAAGCGGTTCAGGCGGGCGCCATGGCCGTCGACCTGGCGACGCCACGCATGGATCCACTCCACGCCGAGGGTCGTGCTCGCCAGCGGGCTCCACAACAGGTTGGCGTGCACGGTATAGAGTTCGACGTTGACGTTTGCCGGCGCCTCGTGGTCATCGGCCCAGGCGTAGCCGGCGGTGAGGTTGCTGCGCCAGTGGCTGCTCCAGAGGTGTTGCCACGACACACTGCCGCCGGCCATCGGGGTCGCGCGGAGCGTGCCGCGTGCGGTCAGGCGGGCGCCGTCGAAGGCATTGAAGCTGAGATAACGCCCGACCGCGTTGCCGCCGACGGCGGTGAAGCGCAGGCCGTCGGCGAGACCGAGGCGCCATTCACCGGCGAGGCTCGCCGCGGCACCCAGCACGGCGTCTCGCGCGCCACCGGCGCCCTGGTCGATGCGCAGCTCGCGTGCCATGGTCGCCAGTGACCATTGACCGAACCGGCCCTCGCGCTGGTAGCGCAGCACGATGTCGGGCAGCCGATCGTCGTCCGGGGTGAGACGCCGGCCGTCGCGGGCCGTGATGGTGGATTCGGGTGACTCGAGTGCGAACTGCAGCGCGCCACCGCCGAGCGGCTGCGTGTAGCGCAGCAAGGGCTGGCGCACGTTGAGGCCGCCGGCCGTGATGCCGTCGTCGTTGAGTTCCGGCAGTGCGCCGACATTGACGAAGGTGCTGTAGGTCTGGCCGAACAACAGGCCGCCGAGCTCGCCGTAGGCATGGCGCAGGCGCACCCCGTAACCGTTGCTGATGCGGGCGTCGCCGCCGTCGCCGAGCAGGTCGAGTTCGAGGTAGGCGCCGGCATCGCCGTATGGGGTCGCCTGCCAGGCTTTCACCCACAAGCGCGAGGCGCGCGCGGAAAAGTCGAGCTGATCGTCCTCGCCGGCACCGTCGAGCGCGATCGCGCCCGGCGACAGCAGGGTGTCACCGACGCTGCCGCTGCCACGGGAGCGGTCGTTGAACACGACGTCGAGCTTGACGCGGCCGCCGACACTGACGCGCGGGCCCGGCGGCGGCGAGCCGTCGGGCGTGCGCCCGGCGGGTAGCGCGGTGGGGGCAGGGCTGGCTGGCGCGGTGGCTGCGAGCGCGCGGGTTTGAGCGGTCGCGGTAGTACTCGCGGCCGGCGTGTCAGGAGATGGGGCCGGCTCCGCAGCTGCCACGGTCGGCGCGGCGGCGTCGGGTCGCGACGAGGTTGCCGCCAGCCGCGCTTCGAGCTCGGCGACGCGCGCGGCGAGCCGCGCTACCTCGGCACGCAGCGTGGCGAGTTCGTCGCCGTCTTCCTGTGCGTGGGCCGGGCTCACCGTTGCGGCCAGGGCGGTCAGCGCGACGAGGACGCCCCGGCGCGCAGCGCGCGGCGCGTTCACGGCGCGCGCACGCGGAAACGCAGGTGACAATCCGCGCAGACGTGCGCCACGCGCTCCATCTGCGGCGACAGCTCGCTGTAGCGGCGCGCGGCGGCAAGCGCATCGAGTTCGGCAGCGGCGTTGGCGAGCGCGTGCGCATGATGCGTGAAGTCTTCGCGCGCGCTCGCATCGGCGGCGCCTGGCGGCCCGATCACGCTCGCTTCGTGCGCCAGCGTGGCGGCGGCTGCGGCGAGCTCGCGTGCGCGATCGAGGCGTTGCTTGTCGATCTCGAGCTCGGTCTGGTTGCGCTCGTAGAGCATTGCATTCATGCGCTGCATCAGCTCGCGCAGCCGGGCACTGTGATGCACCGTCTGCGCGGGCATCTGCTGTGCGGTCGGTGCAGGCGTCACCGGGCCTGCCGGCGGTGCCTGGCAGGCCGCGACGGCGCCGAGGGCGAGGGCGGCGAATGCGCGGGGCGCGCGCCAGTGATGCAGCCGCAACATGCGCGTCAGCGTAACCGCACGCACGTCGTCGCAGCCTGACGCCGATCAAGCATCACGCACCGGTGGCCGCGCGTGACCTGTCAGGCGTGGCCAGCGCGCCGGCGTTCCGGTTCAGGGCCCGAACACCTCGGTCACGTGTTCGGTGTCGAGGTACTCGCGCACGGCACAGATGCGACCGTCACGCACGACCATCATGAAGTGGTAGATGTTGCGGTAGGTCTTGCCGTTACTGATCGCACCGAGGGACTCGGCTTCGACCGACACGCGGTCGTCCTCGGCCGTGAGCAGTTTCGGCGTGACCGTGATGCCGTTCGGCGCGAGGGCGGTGACCTGCGCGAGCAGGGCAGCGAACTCGCTCTTGGAGTAGGTCCCGGACAGGTCGGTATCGCCCGCCACCCACCACGTGGCGTCGTCGCTCAGCATGGCGACCGCGTCGTCGTAGCGAGCAGCGGAAAAAGCCTCCCAGAAGCGCGTGACTACTGCCTTGTTCTCGGCGATGCCCATTGGTGTCGTCTCCCCGTTGGTCCGCAATGCGAGCGATATCGCGACCAGCCTACTGCATGGCGCGCGGCCGCGTCATGCGCGGGCTTGCGGGCATCGACACGAGCGGCGAGGATGCCGGCTGTGCAGCGCCGCCGGCACGCGGCGCGCAGTGTCGAGCGAGGGGAGACCGTCATGCGACCAATCGACTATTTCGACCGCGGTGCGCGGCATGCGCCGACGCGCCCGTTCCTGGTCGGCGCAGACGCCAGTTACGACTTCGCGCAGGCCGACGCGCTGATCGACGACATCGCGCGCGGTCTCAATGCCGCCGGTTTCGCGCCGGGTGACTCGATCGCGGTCTATTCGCCCAACCATCCCACCGCCGTCATCTGCGTTTTCGCCTGCATGCGCGCGGGCGGTGCCTGGGTGCCGGTCAACGTGCGCAACGCGGCCTCGAGCAATGCCGAGTACATGGCCTACGTGCGCACGCGCTGGCTGTTCTTCCACGCCGACCTGGCGGCCGAGGCCGCCACCGTGATGGCGGCGTTGCCGGCGCTCAAAGGTGCCGCCTGCTTCGGTGGCACGGTCCCTGGCGTACCGACCCTGGAGCAGTTCTGCGCGCGCGGCCGCGGCGTGGCGCTGCCGGACTGCTCCGATCCCTTCGGTGCTCCCGAGGCGGTCTTCTCGCGCTGGCCGACCGGCGGCACGACCGGGCCGTCCAAGGGCGTCGAGATGACCAACGCCAATATCGTCACCATGTTCGAGCTCGGCCTGACCCATTACGTCGGCGCGCGCACGGAGGACGTGGTTCATCTCGCGGTGGCCCCGATCACACATGCCGCCGGTGTCATCATCGGCATCTTCGCGGCCGTCGGCGGGACCACGGTGGTGCATCCGGGCTTCGATGCCGGCGCGGTGCTCGACGCCATCGAGCGCCATCGCGTGACCCACGTGTTCCTGCCGCCCACGGCCTACTACGCACTCCTGGAACATCCGCGCGCAGCGAGCGCCGATACCTCGAGCCTGCGGCAGGTCCTGATCGCGGCGGCGCCGGTCTCGCCGGACAAGTTCCGTCGCGGCGTCGAGGTGTTCGGGCCGGTCGTGTGCCAGTGTTACGGCCAGGCCGAGGTGCCGATGCTGATCTCGATGCTCGCACCGGAGGTGGTCGCCGCGGCCGCCGCGGGAGAGCATCCCGAGCGCCTGCGTAGTTGCGGAAAGGTGACCTCCTGCACGCAGGTCGCCATCCTCGACGACGACGGCCGGCCGCTCGCGCGCGGCGAGCGCGGCGAGATCTGCTGCCGCGGCCCGCTCGTCACGCGCGGCTACTTCGAGCGCCCGGAAGCCACCGCCGAGGCGCGCCGCTTCGGCTGGCACCATACCGGCGACGTCGGCTACCTCGACGACGACGACTATCTCTACATCGTCGATCGCAAGAAGGACATGATCATCACCGGCGGCTTCAACGTGTTCGCCGCCGAGGTCGAGGCGCCGATCCTGGCCTTGCCGGGGGTGCTCGAATGCGCGGTCATCGGCGTACCGGACGAGCGCTGGGGCGAGGCGATCAAGGCGGTGGTGGTGGCGAGTCCGGGCACCACGCTCGATCCCGCCAGCGTCATCGACGCGGTGCGCGACAAGCTCGGTGGGGTGAAGACACCGAAGTCGGTCGAAGTCTGGGAGGCCCTGCCCAAGACGGCGGTCGGCAAGACCGACAAGAAGGTCATCCGCGCACGCTACTGGGGCGAGCACGAACGTGGCGTGAACTGAGCGATTCCGGCGGCGGACACCGGGCGCGGGCGACGCCACGCCAGGGCGGGTAAACCCTGGCGCGGGGCGGCCGCTAACGTTTCCGGTTGTAAAACGATTAACTCGCTATGAGCATCACGAGCGCCACGGGGGAGCAGGACTTCTTCGCCCGCACGGCCACCGTCGTCGGCCAGCTCGAGGGCGTACGGCAGATCGCCAATCGCATCACGCTCGCCGCCGCCAACGCCAAGGCGGTCGCCGCACGCGCCGGCAGTCGTGCCGCGGGCTTCCTGCCGATCACCGATTTCATCGACGAGATGGGACGTGAGACCCGACAGCTCGTCGCGCGTGTGAACCAGGACGCCCAGCGCATGGTGCGCGATGTGCTCGCCGAGAAGCGCCTCGCCGACAGCCTCGCGCGCATGCAGCGCGGCATCACGCGGCTCGAGACGCGTTCCGCGCATCTCGACAGCGTCGCGCGCGAACTCGTTGCCGACCACGCGCGCGCACGCGAAACCACGGCGCGCCAGCTCGCCGGCCTCGGCGAACTGCTGCAGACCATCAATGACCACGCGCGCGCCGCGCGCATGATGTCGACCCGCGCGCGGGTCGAGGCGACCATTGCCGGCGATTACCAGGCCAGCCTCGAGAGTGTCGCCGACACCGTGGACGAGGCCGCCGAGCGCATCCGCGAGGTGGTCATGAAATGCCGCGCGCTGCTGCGCGACATCAACTGAAGCGCACGCCAGGAGCCCTGCCATGCTACGTACCGAGATTTTCGCCGGCCGTCATCACTGGTTCGCTTTCGGCCGCGATCCGGACAAGCTCGGCCATATCATCGACACCAACCAGTACCTGGTACGCGACCAGGGCGTCGCCTTCCTGCTCGACCCGGGTGGTATCGAGACCTTCTCGGCGATGCTGCCGGCGGTCGCGAGCTGCTGCGAGATCAGTGAAATCGCCTACCTGTTCGCCTCGCACCAGGATCCCGACATCATCTCCTCGCTCGGCCTGTGGGATCGCACGGTGCCGCACGCCAAGCTCTACGCGCCGTGGCTGTGGGAGGGCTTCCTCAAGCACTTCGGCTGCCACAACATCGAGTATGTCGGCATTCCCGACGAGGGCATGACACTCGATCTGCCGTCGGTGCGTCTGCAGTTCGTGCCCGCGCACTACCTGCATTCATCGGGCAATTTCCACGTCTACGATCCAATCGCAAAAGTACTCATGAGCGGTGACGTCGGTGCCGCGTTGGAGCCGGCCGGCGCACCCATGTTCGTCGAGGACTTTACCGCCCACGTGCGCAAGATGGAGCTCTTCCATCGCCGCTGGATGCCGTCCAACCGGGCCAAGAACGCGTGGATCGCGCGGGTCCGCGAGCTCGATATCGAGATCATGGCGCCCCAGCACGGGCGGCTGTTCCGCGGTGATGACGTCAAGCGTTTCCTCGACTGGTTCGAGGCGCTGGAGGTCGGTGTGACGGCGCTCGACAGCGGCGCGCGCCGGGCAGCCGCGGCTTGAACCTGCGCGCGGCGTGCTCAGACGCGCTCGCGCAGGTGACTGGTGAGGCGCTCGAGCGCCGGCGAGATGTCGTCGCCGGCGAGCCGGACGTGGATGACGGCGAGTTCGTCGCGTCGCGCCAGCGCCTGCTCGATGGCTGCGGCGAAGGCGTTCTCGGTACGCACCTCGTAGCCACGCCCGCTGCCGATGACACGCGGCAGCTCGGCGAAAGCCCACGGTTGCACGTCGTTGAAGGCCCCGTCGACCATCGGTCGCTCGGTGCCGTAACCGGCGTTGTCGAGCACCACCACGATCGGTGCGAGCCCGTAGCGCACGGCGGTCGATATCTCCATGCCGGTCATCTGGAAGGCGCCGTCGCCGACCAGTACCAGCGGGCGCCACTGCGGCTCGGCCAGCGCCACGGCGAGCGCCGCGGGTACCGCGAAGCCGAGCGACGCGTAGTAGGCGCAGGCGATGAACTCGCTGCGCGAATGGATGGTCAGATCGATGGCACCGAACAGTGCGTCGCCGGGGTCGGCAATGACCGCGATGTCCTCGCTGAGACAGGCATCGAGGCATTCGAACACGCGTGCGACGCTGACCGGAAAGTCCGCGACGGCTTCGAAGCGGGTCGGCGCCGCGTGGCAGCTCGGCGGCAGCGGCTCGCGCGGGCGCAGTTCGGCGCGGCACAACGCGGCGAGAAAGGTCGCCAGGTCTACGCCGGGGTAGTGATGACGACGAATGCTGAGCGAATCGGCCGAGGCCGCGATCATGCGCGCGGGGTCGAGGTTGGCGGTAAAGATGCCGGTATCGAGATCGGTCAGCATGGCGCCGAGATTGAGCACGAGATCGGCTGCCTCCACCTCGCTGCGCGCGAGTTCGTTGGACAGGCTGCCGGCGTACACGCCGACGAAGCCCGGCAACTCCTCGTTCACGACCGACTTGCCCATGATGGTGGTGGCGAAGCGGATGCCCGACCTGCCGATGAAGCGGATCAGCGCGTCCTGCAGGTCGAAGCGGTGGACTTCGACGCCGGCCAGCACGATGGGGTTGTCCGCCGCGTTCAGCATCGCGACCGCTTCCTCGACTGCCTCGGCGAGGGTGGCGGCATCGATCGCGGGCGCTGGCGTGGTGACCGGTACCGGCACCGCCTCGCTCACCGGCAGGCCGGCACAGTCGCGCGGCAGCTCGATGTAGACCGGGCGCCGCGTACGCGCGGCGACGTCGAGCACGCGCGCGATCTCGCGCGGTGCGGTGTCCGGGTCATCGAGCAACGCCTGCGCCGCGGTGACCTCGCGGAACACGCGCATCTGCGTGCCGAAGTCGCGCACGCGGTGGTGCAGCAAGGCGTCGCCGGCGATCTCGCGCACGCCCGGCGCGCCGCTGACGATCACCACCGGCGAGCGTTCGGCGTAGGCCTGTGCGGTCGAATTGACCAGCTTGAGCCCCCCCACACCGTAGGTGACGCAGGCGCAGCCGAGGCCGCGAATGCGCGCGTAGGCATCGGCGGCGAAGCCGGCAGCCTGCTCGTCGCAGGTGTTGACCAGCATGAGCGGCGATTCCTCGAGGGCGTGGAACAGGCCCAGCGCATAGTCGCCGGGGATGCCGAAGACGTGGTCCACGCCACGCGCGCCGAGCGCATCGACGAGAACCTGAACCAGTGTGCGCGCCATGAGCGGGCCTCCGTGGGCGACCAATGAGCCATTCTAACCACGCCGCGCGAGCGTACCCGGATCGCGCCGACGACGCGGAGATTTGCCGCGCGCACGACGATGTGCAAGGCTGGGCGCGACGACCGTCGCCGCAGCCGGCAGGCGGCTTCCCACGCGCGGCGCCGCCAGCGGCGCCCGGTCAGGCCGGAGAAGGGCTCACAGTGATTCATTCCGTCTGGGCGATCGGCAGCCTGCTGCTGTCGGTCGGCCTGCTGTTGTTCGGGCACGGCATCCATCTCACGCTGTTGCCGCTGGTGGCGGAGGCGCGCGGCTGGACGGCCGGGACCAACGCGATGACGACCTCGGCGTACTTTCTCGGCTTCGGCGCCGGCTGCCTGATCGTGCCGCGCTGGCTGCTGCGGATTGGCCACATCCGCGTGTTCGGCGTACTCGTCGCCGTTGCCACCGCGGCCCTGCTCGCGCTGACGCTGGCACCGCTCGCGTGGCAATGGCTGGTACTGCGTTTCTGTTACGGCATCGCCATCTCCGGCATCTACCTGACGGTCGAGAGCTGGATGAATGCCGAGACGCAGCCACGCTTCCGCGGCACGGTGCTCGCGGTCTACGCGTTCGTGACGCTGATTGCAATGTTCGGCGCGCAGCTCCTGCTGCAAGGGGTGAGCATCGCGGCGAGCCAGCTGCTGGTACTCGCCGCGATCTGCCTGTCGCTGGCCGCGCTGCCCATCGGCCTGACCCGCCGGCAGGCGCCGCGCGTGGTGGCGAGTCCGCATTTCCGCCTCGCCACCCTGCTCAACGCCGCGCACCTGCCGGCGGTCGCCGCGGGCGTGCTCGCGGGCACCTTCTGGGCACTCGCGCCGGTGTACACCGCGCGGCTCGGTTTCGATGGCCAGGAAGCCGCGCGCTTCATGGCCGCGGTGGTTGGCGGCGGCATGCTCGCGGTCTACCCGCTCGGCTGGCTGAGCGATCGCCTGGGCCGCGCGCAGGTGCTCTCCGCGCTCGGTTTCGCCGGTGTCATCGTGACCCTCGGCTACCTCATCCTGGCCGGTCGCGGTGAAGCGCCGGTGATGATCTACGGTCTCGCTTTCGGTGCGCTCACCATGCCGCTCTACGCGCTGTGCGTCGCGCTTGCCAACGACAACGCGAGCGGGCGCGATTTCGTCGAGATCGGCAGCATGATGATCATGGCCAACGCCTTCGGCATGGTGCTCGGGCCGATCATCGCCGGCGCGCTGCTGAGCGGGCGTTCGCCGGTCATCCTGCCGTGGTTCTGGACCGGTGCGTTCGCGGCGCTGGGGATTTTCGCGACCCTCGCCCGGCCGCGCCCGACGGCAGCCGGCGAAACGGCGGAGACGAGCCACTTCGAACTCGTACCGCGCACCGTGCCGGAAGCACTCGTCATCGATCCGCGCTCGGACGAGGAGGAAGACGGTGACACCGTGCCTGACGATGCCGCAGCCACCATGGATACGGACGACGATGTCCCCGCAGCGACCGGCACCGTGGCGGGCTTGGCGATCGATGCCGGTGCCGGCGAAGCGGCGGCTGCCGCGGTGCGCGGCGAGACAGCCGACACGGACGCTGACGCGCACGAGCGCAACGACGCGGCGGCCGTGCGCGCCTCGGCCGACGATGCGCTGGCCGGGGCAAGCGGCGCGGCGCCGGCGGCCAGCCGTGCCGCACCGGACGCGCACTAGCGGCGCGCGTCCGGCGCGACGCGCTCAGCGCGCGATCTTGCGCGCGCCGCCGGCTTCGGCCGGGGTCACCAGGTCGACCTGGAAGCGCGCCGGCATGAGATGGAGGTCGACCACCGCGTGGCTGCCCGCGATCGGCGTGGTCGGGGCGAGCCCGGCATCGCCGAGCGCGCTGGCATCGAAGCAGGCCAGGCGCGGTCGACCGCGCAGCACGCGCTTGAAGTCGTAGCCGGCCTCGAACTGGACCAGCGTCGGCGCGTCGCCGAGGGTGGTCGCGTTGAGCGGCGGCGAGTACTTGATCAGCGCGCCGGCACCGACCAGCGGCAGGCTGTCGGTAATGGCGAGGTCGATGAGGGTATCACCGTCCAGGGTCACCGCACCGCGCACGCGGTCGAAGGTTTCGCGCAGCGTGACCGCCGCCGCGCGGCAGGCGAAACCGTAGCGTGCGGCCAGGAACTCGCTGACGCGTTCGCTATCGCAGAAGGCGCCCTGGACCAGGTGGCGCGGCTTGATGCCGGTGCGGCAGGCGATACCGTGCCAGGCGGCCGTGAACGGCCCGAGCGGGCCGCCCGCGGCGCGCACGAAGGTGAAGCCGAGCAATGCCGGCACGCTCGGGTGCAGGCTGACCGGCAACCGCTCGAGCGCGCGCGCCATCGGCATCTCGTAGAGCACGTAGAGGATTTCGGCGTCGGCGACGACGACCGTGTCGTTCGCTGTCGCATCGAACGGGGTCGCCGCGAGCGCGACCTCGGCCGCGGCGCGGCTGCCGTAGAGGAGCTCCGCCTGGCCGCTCATGCGCCCACCGCCACTTTGCGGCTGCTGCCGGAGAAATGCGGCATGACCTCGCGCGCGAACAGCCGCATGCTCTCGAGCACGTCGGCCTGGGGCAGGTGCTCGCGCGCCTGCACCATGAAAATCAGGTGATCGGCGCCGGCCGCCTGCCAGCGCGAGATGGTATCGACGAGGCTTGCCGGATCGCCGAAGCACAGGCCGCTCGCCGGCGGCTTCTTGGCATCCCCCGGCGCGTTGGGATCGGGACGCAGCGAGCCGAGCAGGCCGAGTGCGGAATAGTTGTTGGCCGGGTAGGCCTCGGAGACCTCGACCGTCTGGCCGGCCATGTAGCCGAAGGTCGCGATGAGTTCCTCGCCGCGCTGTTTGGCGTGCGCGTCGTCCGGGTGGCAGTACAACCAGTTGGCGATCGCCACCTGGTCGTTGACGAAAGCGCCGACCGGCTCGCAGCGCTTGATGCGCTCGCGGTATTCCTGGATGCGCGGCACGTTCCGCTCGACATCGGCGATCGAGAGGATCAGCGCCCCCATGCCGCGGTCGGCGGCGTCGAACTCGGTACCGGGCGCGGTCACCGCGACCCATAGCGGCGGGTGCGGATCCTGCATCGGCTTGGGCAGCACGCAGCGTTCCGGCATGCTGAAGTAGGTGCCCTCGTAGCTGAAGCGCTCCTCGGTCCACATCTTCGGGATCACGCGGCAGTACTCGTCCCAGGTGCGCTTGGTGTCGTCGACGACGGCGTTGAAGCCGCCGAGTTCGTTCCACGTCGAGGAGCGCCCGGTGCCGAACTCGACACGACCGTTCGACAACAGGTCGAGGAAGGCGGCTTTCTCGGCCCAGCGGATCGGCGAATGCATGGCCGGCACGCAGGTGCCGATGCCGAAGCCGACGCGGATGTTCTTCGTCGCGCGGGCGACCGCGGCCAGGAACATGTCGGGGCAGCTCGAGTGGCTGTACTCTTCGAGAAAGTGATGCTCTACGCACCATACGCTGGAGAAGCCGAGTTCGTCGGCGAGCACGGTCTGTTCGATGGCGTTCTCGATGACCGCGCGCTGGTTCTCGGTCGTGAACGGGCGCGGCGTGGAAAGCTCGTAGAAGAGGCCGAATTTCATGGGTTCCCCTCGCTGGAAATCGGGCGGTGCGTTGTCACGAAGTTACTGAGCCGGCCGCTGCGGGGTCAAGTCCGCCGTGCCGTGCGCGGCGATTGACGACGGCGTCGATTGGGAGTCCAATCGCGCACCTTTTCTCGTGGAGGTAGGCCTGATGACGACGGACCTGCTCCAACTGCCGGTCGCGATCGAGCCGCAACCGGACGACACCACCTGCGGGCCGACCTGCCTGCACGCGGTGTACCGCTACCTCGGCGGTACGCTCGACCTGCCGGGCGTGATCGGCGCCGTGCCGAGCCTGCCGGACGGCGGCACGCTGGAAGTCCAGCTCGCCTGCGATGCGCTCGCCCGGGGCTACCGCGCGACCATCTACACCTACAACCTCAACCTGTTCGACCCGACCTGGTTCGTACGCGACGACGTCGACATCGCGGCGCTGCTGGCGGCGCGCGCGGAGCGCCGCGACGACAAGTTCCGCTGTGCCGCGGCGTGCTACGCGAGTTTTCTCGCCCTCGGTGGCAAGCTGTGCTTCGTCGACCTGACTCGCGCGCTGCTGCGCGGGCTGCTCGGTCACGGCGTGCCGGTCATCGCCGGCCTCAACGTGACCTACCTCTACCGCTGTGCGCGTGTCAGCGGCCCCAACGACGACCCCGACGACGTGCATGGCGAGGCGGGCGGACACTTCGTGCTGCTGGCCGGTTACAACCGAACCGATCGCACCATCTCGATCGCCGATCCGTACCTGCGCAACCCGGTTGCCGAGGGCCAGCGCTACGCGGTACACATCGACCGCGTGATCGGTGCCATCCTGCTCGGCGTGATGACGTACGATGCGAGCCTGCTGCTCGTGGAGCCTGCCCGATGAATGCCCTGCTCGTGGTCGACAACCCCAGGCGCTGGTCGCTCGACATCCCCGGCGTCGAGACCATCGCCGCCGGCGATTACCTCACCGATCGCCGCTACAGCGATCGGCGCGGCGCCAAGGTGTTCAACCTGTGCCGCTCCTATCGCTACCAGACCACCGGCTACTACGTGTCGCTGCTCGCCGAGGCGCGCGGCCATCGTCCACTGCCGAGCATTTCGACGCTGCAGGATCTGCGCTCGCGGCGCGTGGTGAAGACGCTTTCGGCCGAACTCGACGAACGCATCCAGCGCCTGCTGCGGCCGCTGCGCTCTACGCAGTTCGAGCTCAGCATCTATTTCGGGCAGAACCTCGCGCGGCGCTACGACACGCTCGCGCAGGCCCTGTTCAGCCTGTTCCCGGCGCCGTTCCTCCGCGCCGAGTTCGAGCGCGTGGGCAAACGCTGGGAATTGCGCCAGGTCGCCCTGATCGGCGCCAACGAAGTGCCCGACGGGCACCGTGCCTTCATCGCCGAGGCCGCTGCGCGGCATTTCGAGAAAGCGCGCGGCCTGCGCCGGCGGCGCGCCAAGGCGCGTTTCGATCTCGCCGTGCTGGTAGATCCCGAGGAGGCCGAACCGCCATCGAACGAACGTGCGTTGAAGCGCTTCGAGCGCGCCGCCGACGCGGTCGGCCTAGCGGTCGAGTTCATCACCCGCGAGGACGCCGGTCGGCTCGCCGAGTTCGACGCGCTGTTCATCCGCGAGACCACCGCGGTCAACCACCACACCTTCCGCATCGCCTCGCGCGCCGAAGCCGAGGGCCTGGTGGTGATCGACGATCCGCGTTCGATCATTCGCTGCACCAACAAGGTGTATCTCGCCGAACTGCTCGAGCGCCACGAGATCGCGACGCCCAAGACCCTCATCGTGCATCGCGGCAACGCAGAGCAGGTCGGCGAGGTGTGCGGCTTTCCCTGCGTGCTCAAGGCGCCCGATTCGGCCTTCTCCGCCGGCGTCGTCAAGGTCGATGACGAGGGTGCGCTGAAAGGCGCGCTCGAGCGCTTCTTCGCCGGCTCGGACCTCGTCGTCGCGCAGGCCTTCACGCCCACCGACTTCGACTGGCGCGTCGGCATCATCGACGGCCGTCCGCTGTACGTGTGCCGCTACCACATGGCAAAACGCCACTGGCAGGTGATTCGCCGTGACGACAGCGGCCATACCGCTGCCGAGGGCGGCGTCGACACCCTGGCGGTCAGCGAGGCACCGGCCGACATCGTGCGCACCGCGGTGCGCGCGGCGAATCTCATCGGTGACGGCCTCTACGGAGTCGATCTCAAGCGCATCGGGCGGCGTGCCGTGATCATCGAGGTCAACGACAACCCGAGCATCGACGCCGGCTACGAGGACCGCGTCATGAAAGACGCGCTCTACCGCGAGATCATGGGTTCGCTGCTGCGCCGCATCGTGGCGCGCAAGCGGCTCGACGTGGAGAACGGTTGAGATGGCCGTGCTGTCGGCATTCGGCGGCTACGGCATCGAGATCGAGTACGCCATCGTCGATCGCGAATCGCTCGACGTGCGTGCCTGCGCCGATCGCCTGCTCGAGGCGGCCGCCGGTGCGCCGGTCAATGCGCTCGAGCGTGGCGCCATCGGCTGGTCGAACGAGCTCAGCCTGCACGTCGTCGAATTGAAGACCAATGGCCCCGCGGCGACGCTCGACGGTCTCGAGGCGCTGTTTGCCGCGGAGCTCGCGCACATCGATACCCTGCTCGCGCCGCTCGACGCGCGCATCCTGCCGGGTGCCATGCACCCGTGGATGGACCCGCATACCGAACAGCGCCTGTGGCCGCACGAGCAGAACGAGATCTACCGCGCCTACGATCGCATCTTCGGCTGCCGCGGGCATGGCTGGGCCAACCTGCAGAGCATGCACATCAATCTGCCTTTCGCGAACAATGACGAGTTCGTGCGCCTGCACACGGCCATCCGCATCGCGCTGCCACTGCTGCCGGCGCTGGCTGCCGCCTCACCCTACGTCGACGGCCGCGCCAGCGGCCTGCTCGACACGCGGCTCGAGGTCTATCGCCACAACCAGGCGCGCGTGCCGGCCATTGCGGGGCGCGTGATCCCCGATTACGTCGCCAGCGTCGACGAATACCACGCCCGCATCCTCGCGCCGATGTACCGCGCCATCGCGCCGCTCGACACCGACGACGTGCTCGGCGAAGAGTGGCTCAACTCGCGCGGCGCCATCGCGCGCTTCGACCGTGACGCCATCGAGATCCGCGTACTCGACGCACAGGAGTCGCCTGCGGCCGATCTCGCCGTCGCCCGCGCGGTCGTTGCCCTGGTGCGCGACCTCTACGAGGAGCGGTACTCGAGCTTCGCCGCCCAGGCGACCGTCGCCACCGACGTTCTCGCCGATTGCTTCGAAGCCTGCGTACGCGATGCCGAGGCAGCGATCGTCACCGACTCGGATTACCGCCGCGCGCTCGGTCTCGCGCCCGCGCCGGACAGTGCCGCTGCAGCCTGGTCGGCCCTGCTCGCGGATCACGGCGAGCCACCGCCGGCGCTGCGGCACGGCACCCTGGCCCGTCGCCTGCTCGCCGCGGGTGGGGCGGCGCCCGATCGCGCGCAGTTGCGCGCGGTGTATCGCGGGCTCTGCGCCGCGCTCGACGGGAATGCGACGTATCTGCCGCCCTCGACCTGAGCGCTTGCGCTTCAGCCGTTGCGCAGCGCGTACACGCGGTACTCGACACGCCCCGGCTTGAGCCGCCCTTCGCCCACGCAGATGAGATTGTTCAACCAGCGATAAGGCGCAGCGCCGGTCTGGAACGACCAGCTGGTGAACATCTCGTTCTGGCCGTACTCGGTCTCGCCTTCGCCGGCGAGCGCGGCGAGGGTGGAGGGGGCGAGCTCCGAGCGGCCGGTGTACTGGGCATAGATCAGAGCGCCGTCGTCGGTCTCGAGCGTTGCGCGTACGTCCATGTGGGCAAAGTCGTCGCACATCGTCAGCCAGTCGGCGCCGCCGGCGGCGCGAATGCGCCCGGCCAGGCGTGCGCCGCGGAAGCTGCCGCCGGTGGTCTCGACGATCAGCCGCTTGCCGTGCGGCCCGGCGCCGACGTCGAGCGCATCGCCGAGGTCGAGGTGATAGTCCATGAGGTGTTCGAGTTTCACGCGTGCTGCCTCCGTGCTTTCGGCATCATTCCTTGACGCCCTTCGGCGCGCGCTGCTTCATGAAGCCGAACAGGTAGCCGGCCACGCGGCGCATCTGGATCTCTTCGGCGCCCTCGGTGATGCGGTAACGGCGATGGTGCCGGTAGATGTGCTCGAACGGCTTGTGCCGCGAGTAGCCCATGCCGCCATGGACCTGCATGGCACGGTCGGCGGCCTCGCAGCACAGGCGGTTGCCCCAGTAGTTGCACATCGAGACCTTGTCGGAGACCGAGAAGGCGCCGTAGGTGTCCATCATCCAGGCCGTCTTGTGCACGAGCGCGCGCAGCATTTCGCACTGTGTCTGCAATTCCACCAATGGGAACTGGATGCCCTGGTTGGTCGCCAGCGGCTTGCCGAACGGCTTGCGTTCCTTGGCGTAGGCGACCGCTTCGTTGATGCAGTACTGTGCGGCGCCGAGGCTGGACGCCGCCTGGCGGATGCGGTTCTCGTTGAAGAAGTGCTGCACGACCTGCAGGCCGCGCCCTTCACCGCCGAAGATGGCGCTGTCGGGTACCCACACGTCCTTCAGCGTGACGTGACCGTGATCGGTCGGCATGTTGAACGTCCACAGGAGTTCCTCGAGGCGGAAGCCGTCGGCATCCGTCGGCACGATGAAGGCGGTGATGCCGTCGCCGTCGCCGGCCTGGCCCGAGGTACGCGCGAAGATGAGGTCGGCCGGTGCGGTGTGGATGCCGGTATTCCAGGTCTTCTCGCCGTTGATGCGCCAGCCCTGGCCATCGCGCACGGCGGTGGTCTCCATGTGGGTCGCGTCGGAGCCGTGGTTCGGCTCGGTGATACCGAAGGCAATGAAGCCGTCACCGGTCGCGAGCGGCTCCACCCACTCGGCCTTCTGCGCGTCGCTGCCATACTCGAGCATCAGCAGCAGCCCGATGTTGTTGGCGACGATGGCGTGCTCGTTCTGCAGGTCGCAGTGCAGGCCGAGGCCGCGTGCGGCGAGATGCTCGCGGATGACGGCCATGCCGAGGTTGGTGCCGTCGCGGCCGCCGTATTCCCTGGGAAACGCGTAGCGGTAGTGACCGGCCGCATCGGCGCGCCGGCGCGTCTCGGCGAGCAGTACCTCCCAGTCTTCGCGTGGGCGCCCGCCGTTGTCCCAGTCGGTGCGAGCGTGCTCGCGGCGGTGATCGAAGAAGCGGATGTTGTCGTCCTGCTGTTCGAGCGGCTTGATCTCGCGCTCGATGAAGGCATCGAGCTCGTCGAGGTAGGCGGCGAGGGCGGGGGGCAAGTCGAAATTCACGGGACCTCCTGGGGGGCGGTGGTGCGCGGACGTGCGCGCCGCGCGTCGCGGGCGGCAGCGTGCGCCGCGGTTACAGGGCCTTGAGGATCTCGCGCGCGATGATCACGCGCTGGATCTCGCTGGTGCCCTCGTAGATGGTGGTCACGCGGGCGTCTCGCGCGTAGCGTTCGAGCGGGTACTCGGCGGTGTAGCCGGCGCCGCCCATGAACTGCAGCGCGGTGTAGCAGGCGCGGTTGGCGGCCTCGGTGCAGTGCAGCTTGGCCATCGAGGCGGCTTTCATGTAGGGCTGACCGGTCTCCTTCAGCCAGGCGGCGTGGAGCACCAGCAGGCGTCCGGCTTCGAGCTCGGTGGCGGCGTCGGCGAGCTGGAACTGGATGCCCTGGAAATCGGCAATCTTCTGTCCGAACTGTTCGCGCTCGGTGATGTAGCGGGTGGCGACGTCGAGCGCGGCGGAGCCGACGCCGAGCGCGAGCGAGGCAATGCCGATGCGCCCGCCGGTGAGTTCGCCGACGGCGATGCGGAAGCCCGCGTTCTCATCACCGAGCATGGCGTCGCCACCAACGTGGCAGTCGTCGAAGCTGACCGGGTTGGTGCTCGACGCGCGCTGGCCCATCTTGTGCTCGGCGCGGCCCACCGTGACGCCCGGATTGTCGGCATCGACGAGAAAGCAGGAAATGCCCTTGCCGGGCGGCGCCGCGGCATCGGTGACCGCCCACACGACGAAGAAACCGGCGTACTCCGCGCTCGAGATCCACATCTTGGTGCCATTCAGCACCCAGCCGTCGCCGCTGCGTACGGCGCGTGTCTTCATGCGCGAGGGGTCGGAGCCGGCGCCGGCTTCGGATAGGCAGAACGAGCCGCAGGCGAAGTCTCCCGCGCAGAGCGGTGGGATGTAACGCTCCTTCTGCGCCGCGCTACCGATCGACTGCACCACCTCGGCGACGAGGTTGTTGACCGACATCGACACGCCGGTCGCGGCACAGGCGCGCGAGATCTCGGTCATGGCGAGGCTGAAGGCGACCACGCCGGCGCCCGTGCCGCCGTACTCGGGTGACACGTTGAGCCCCATGAAGCCGAGCTCGGCGAGCTGCTTGAGGATGGCGAGGTAGCGCGGGCGCGCCTCGGGAGCCTCCAGCGCGCCGGCGATCGGCGCGAGTTCGGTCTCGGCGAAGCGTCGCGCGCTCTGCTGGATGAGGAGTTGTTCTTCGGACGGGGCAAAGTTCATGCGGGTCGGGCTCGGCTTCTCGTTCGCAGCCGCCGATCCTGCCGCAGCCCCGGCCGAAAGACCACCGCGCGTGACGACACGGTGATTGTGCCGCGAAATCAGGCGTCGATGGCGTCGAGGATGGGGCGGAAGGTGGCGAGATCCCAGTAATCGACCCAGCGCGTGATGAGATCGTCGACGACCACGAATAACCCCGCCACCGGCAGCATGACGCGCGTCTCGCCGCGCACCCACAGCTCTTCGCGCGCATTCATCACCACCTGCCCTTCGCACACCTGCTCGCGGATGCGCATCTCGACCAGCCGGCAGTGGGTGCCATCGACGAATGGTTGCAGGAACTCGCACACCGACGCGCTGCCGGTCATCGGTGCCCATGGCTGGTTGTGGTAGTGGACGTCGTCGTGCAGGTAACGCCGGGCGTACGACATGTCACCCTGGGCGAGGCTCTGGCAGAATTCACGCACGAGTTCGGAATGCGTGGCGGACATCGGCAGCGCTCCGGTATGGCTTCGCACGCAGTCTCGCGCCGGCGCCGTGCCGCGGTCAATCGTACGATGTGCGGGACGCGATGACGCCCGCGAGGGGAGCAGCATGAACGACGACGACGCCGCGGACGGCACGCCCGGCCGCGCCGAGGCCGGCTATCGCTGGCCGCCCGCCACCGTGACGGTCACGGCGGCCGAGCAACGGCGCCTGCACGGCTGGTGCGACATCGACGCCGAGGTCTTCGGTGACGTCGCCGATCCCGGCCTCGTCGCGCGCCCGCCGATCCTCGCCAACACGGCCGCCATCCGCGCGACGCGGCCGGGCTGGGGACCGGTGCACCTGGTGCAGCGGGTGCTGCAGCGGCGCCCGATTGCACTCGACGAGACGCTCCGGGTGACCGGCGAGGTGACGGCGCTGGCGCCACACGCGCGCGGCTCGCTCGTGGTCAGTCGCTGGTCGTACCGGGATGCCACCGGGCGCGAGGTGTTCGTCGTGGTGCCGGAGGTCCTGATGCTCGAACCGCAGGCGCCGGCCGCACGTCGGGTGGGCGGCGCGGCGGCGCACGACGCGCCGGATGACGAGATCCTGGCCGAGCACCAGTGCACACCGGAGACCACCCTCGGCTACTGCGCGGGCAGCTCGAACCTGATTCACCTCGACCCCGACTACGCGCGCGGTTTCGGCCTGCGCGCGCCGATCATCGCCGGCGTGCAGACCATCAACTTCCTGCTCTCGCCGCTCTACCGGGCGCGGCGTCCGCAGGCGCTGGCCTTCCGCGTGCGCTTTCTGCGCCCGGTGTTCTGGGACGAGGCGCTCACCGTGCGCGGCCGGCGCGACAGCGCCGGCGCGCTCGTCGCCACGCGCGCGGTCAACGCGGACGGCCGCAGCGTCGCCGATCTCGTGGTCGAGCCGGCCGACAGTGGTGCCGCGGAGGAGGTGGCATGAACTGCGATGACGTCTTTCGTCGTCGGCTCGTGGAACGTCTCGCGGGCTTTACCCTGCTCGAGACCGAACTCGGCGAGGCGCGTGCGGCCGCGGTCGCGGTGACGGTCGTCGACGCCGGCCTCGGCGCCGGCTGCAATGGTTTGCCGGTCCATCGCGACTGGCGCACCGACGCGGCGCTGGTGCTCACGCGGCGCTCGTCACGCCTGCGCCGCCATGCCGGCCAGTGGGCGTTTCCGGGGGGCCGCGTCGACCCGGGCGAGACGCCGGAGCAGACTGCGCTGCGCGAGATGCACGAGGAGATCGGTCTCGCGCTCGGGCCCACGCGCATCCTCGGCCGCCTCGACGACTTCGTCACGCGGTCGGGCTACGTGATGACCCCGGTGGTCATCTGGGGCGGTCCGCAGCCGACCTTCCAGCCGAATCCCGACGAGGTCGACTCGGTGCATCGCATTCCGGTTGCCGAACTGCTGCGCGAGGACGCGCCGCTACTCGATCACGTTGCCGACGATGCGCCGCCGGTGCTGCGCATGCCGATCGGCGAGGACTGGATAGCCGCGCCCACGGCGGCCATCCTCTACCAGTTTCGCGAGGTCTGCATGCTCGGGCGCGACACCCGCGTGGCGCACTACGACCAGCCGCGCTTCGCCTGGCGCTGAGCGCGACTGGCGGGGCGTGACGCCGCCAGGCGAGGGCGCGGCGCCCGGGTATCTGAGCAGGGCGCGTCGCGGACGCCGCTCAGGGCACCGGGCCGACGCTGCCTTGCAGTACGTAGGTGCCGGAGAGCGAGAAGGCGGGCTCAATCGACTGGTCGGTCTCGGCCTGGTACGCGCCGGCGATGCCGCCCGGCGCGTTGCTGCCGATGAGATCGAAGCGCGTGCGGCCGCTGAGGAAGCAGCCGTCGCTGCAGTCGAAGTTGGATGCCTGTGGATTGCTGATGCGCGAGCTCAACACCTGGCCGGTGAGATCGAGCGTATGGACCGGCTGGCTGCGCACGAAGCAGCCGGCGCTGCCGGGACAGGTGCTGACCGGCGCGCCGCTCAGGTTCCACAGTGCCGTGCCGGCGCCGTCCGGGAAGCTGCCGGCGAAGCTCGCATTGACGTCACCGTTGTCGAAGTTGATCGCGACCGAGGCGCTGGTCAGCTGGCCGACGCGCTCGCCGGCGGGCGATCCGTTGGTCTCGTAGACCACGGTCGGCCGGGTGCCGCCGCGCAGCAGGTTGTAGACACCCTGCTGGCCACTGCCGAGGTTCGGGATGGCCGCGACCGGCGTCGGCATGGTGGCGGCGATGACGTGCGCCGAGCCGACCTCGGCGTCGAGCGCCGCGTGCTCGGCGTCGAAGTTGTCGGCGAAGCGTGCCCAGCTGACCCCGAGCGTCGGCAGCGAGGTGGCGCCACCGGGGCCGGTGGCGTCGCGAATGGCGACCGCATCGAGGGCATCCAGGGCACAGCCCGCGAGGCATGCCGGGTCGCCACCGGTGAAGAAGTCGACGACCACGCCGTTCTGCTGGAAGGCGAGGTTGCTGGCCCCGTCGACGACGAAGCCGAGGGCCAGCGCGGCGAGGGTCCCGTTGTCCTCGAAACCATGCGCGAAGCCGACGAAGCTGCCGTTCGGTACCGGGGCGATCGAGACCGGCACGAAATCGGTGAGGCCGAAGCCGGCGACGCCGATGATGTCGGCTTCGGTGCGTTGGATGACGTAGGAGAGGCCCGCGGCGAGCGGCGCCTGATTGCCGTTTCGACCGGCGAAGAAACCCTCGATGAGAACCCCGTGCAGGAAGGTTGGTCCCCCAGGGGAGGCCTGGGAGAAGCCGGTCACGTCGTCGTCGCGGAAGCTCTTCAATCCATCCAGCTCGAGGGTGCCGGAGGACAAGAACAGGCGCGAGGCGTGGCGCACCGTGAAGTCGATGAGGCCGCTGCGCGTGGTGAAATCGAAGCTCAGCTTGCCGCTGACGACGCCGTCGCCGATGGTCTTGCCATCGGTACTGGTCGAGCGCGTGGCGCCGGTGAGTGCATACGTCGCGCGGCCGCTCACCGGGACGAACACCGGGTCGGGCCCGAAAATGAAATGCTCGCTGGCGAAGCCCTCCAGCCGGCGCAGTTCGAGATCGGTGATACCACCAATGGGGTCGGCCTCGACTTCCAGGATCGAACCGTTCTGCCAGCGGCCGAATACCAGCTGGTTGTCGCTGGTGCGCCCGAAGTCGCCGGGCGCCACGCTGGCGGGATTCTCATTGAGCGCGCTGATGGCGCTGTCCGGCAGCGCGTCGAGCACGGCGAGCAGGCCGTTGCGCAGCGCTGGCGAGGCGATGCCCTCGACGGCCGTCCGCACGGCATTCAGATCGGTGGTGAGCAGGAACACCTCCGGCGTGCCGGTGCTGTCGGTGTCGAGGTCGACGACCGCGATCGGCTCACCGTTGCGCAGCACCACGGCGAGGTCCTCGCCGCTGCCGGTGTCGCCGTCGGTTGGCCTGTCGTTCATCACCGCAGCCGCGTTCAGCCCGGTGGCGACGAGGATCTCGGCCTGCGCGCAGTTGCCGAGTACGCACAAGCCGTCGTCACCGGTCTGCACGCCGGCCTGGAAGACCGGCTCGGTGGTGCCCGCGCCGCCGCTGTCGTCGCCATCCTCACCGCTGTCGCCCTCGGCGAGCGTGCCGCCGTCGTTCTCGACTTCGCTGCGCTGGCCGAAACCGGGAATGTCGAAACAGCTCGCGCCGTTGCAGAACTTGGCCTGGCCGGGCTTGACCGGCCCGCTGAAGGCGCCCGAGTTGAGATCCCATTCGCCACCATAGCCGGCCAGGCTGGTGCCCGGCCCGCGCTCGCCGCAGTTCGCCTCGCAGTGACTGATCTTGCCCGAGGTGCCGCGGATGCCGATGGTCGCGACCGGCGTACGCAGGCGGAAGTTCTGCTTGTTGGCGCGGCCGATGAGGCCGGTGACGAGGCGCACGCTGCCGCGCAGGAGATTGAGGAAGCTGCGCTCGCCGCCGTCGGCCTTGCCCTCGAAGTGGTAATCCTCGATGCGGTACTCGGTGTCCGGCTGCAGGGCGGCGAAGCCGCCGTCGCTGAAGCGCAGCTGGGCGCGTCCCTCCCGGGTGACGATGGTATCGCCGGCGCCGAAAGCATCGCCGCGGCCGAGGGCGCGGGTGGCGCCGCCGTCGGCGACGGCGCGGACGTCGCCGTAGGCGTAGACGACCTTGCCGGCCTGGGTGGCGGCGACGCCCGGTTGGGCGAAGCCGGGCAGTACGAGGGCAAGCGTGAGGAGGAGCGGGCGGAAGATGGGCATGCAGGTCACCTCTCGGGCGCTGGCAGTGTGCCGGACTCGGGCAATCGTCACGAGCATACGGGGCGATTGTTCACGGGTCCGGCAGGCGGTTAGAAATCGTTGCGCAGCGTCAGCAGGAATTCGAAGCGATCGTACTCGTTGATGACGATGTTCGAGCTGTTGTCGGTGTAGCGGAGCGTCGGTGTCAGGCTCCAGTTGGCGTCGTACTGGAAGCGGTAGCCGGCCTCGACGTCGACGAAGTCGTCGTCGCGGCGTCGTGCGAAGAACGGGTCGCGCTCGCTGTAATCGCTCTGCTGCCAGGTCAGCGTGGTGAACAGCTGGTGGCGTTCGCGCGGCTGATAGCTGGCGCCGACACGCGCGCCGTAGAAGTCGCGCCCGAAATGGCCGCCGCTGGCCTCGCTCTGTTCGTCCTCGAAGCCGCCGAACAGCGAGCCGAAGACGATGGGCGTGCCGGCGACGTCGGCGAAGGCATGTCCCCAGCCGAGGCCGGCGGTGAAGCGGTTGACGTCACGCACGCGCTGGTCGGGGTAGCGCACCAGCGCGAACTGGGCGAAGGCGGTGAGCTGGTCGGTGTCGCTCGGCGAGTACTGGTACTGGCTCGACACGCCGGCCGTCTCGCGATCGCCGCTGATGCGTCCGATGCCGTCGATCTTGACGATGTCGGCTTCCGCCGCGAGGCGGAACTGGTGGCGGTCACGGCGCAGGTTGACGCCCAGCGCGCCGGCCGCGGTGGAGGTCGAGAAGTCGGCCTCGTCGACGGTCAGGCGGTGATCGAAGCCGATGCGGCCGAACAGGCTGAGACCGCGCTCGACATCGAGCGGGGTGGTGAAGCGGGTGCCGGCACCGAGCGTCCACAAGGGGCTGTTCGCGGTGCCGCCGAGCAGCGCGGGCTGGGTCGCCGAGATGTTCGGCACGATGACGCTCTTGGCGTCGGTGGCGCCGTTGACGTTGGTGTCGTAGCCGAGGCCCACCAGCACCCACGGCCGGAAGCGCGTGCGGGTACGATCGTGGAACAGTTCGATGCCGGTCATGTAGCGATCGATGGTCTGGCGCGCCTCCGGCGGCAGGTCCATGCCCTGCACCTTCTCGAACTCGGCGCGGGCGTCGTCGGTCTCGCCGAGCGCGAGGTAGGCGCGGGCGAGTTCGGCGCGGGCCGGGCCGTGCCCGGGCGTGGTGTCGACCACGCGTTCGAGTGCGAATACCGCGCGCAGCGGTTGGCCCGAGTCGAGCGCAGCGAGCCCGTAGAGGTAGTCGAAGGCGGGTTCGCCGGCGTAGTCGGCCTCGAGCGGTTCGAGCAGGGCATAGGCCTCGGCAGCCCGCCCGGCATCGAGCAGCGCTTGCGCGCGGGCGAGCGGGTCCTCGTCGGCGCCGCTGAGCGGCGTGCACGCGAGCGTGGCGAACAGGAGTAGTAATCGCAGCATGGTTCTGGTTCCCCGTGAACGCCGCGCGTGGCGCGCCCACGACCCTGTGGAAAGACCGGCGGAATTCTGGCACAGCGCTTCCGGCGAGACCAGAAACCCGAGATATTTCGTGAACCTATATCGGTTATATCGGGTATTTCGTGAGTAATTCCCGAAGCGCCTGCGAGTACCTCGCCAGCCCGCCTAGAGCGGCGTGCGGCGATACAGCCACATCAGGCCAATCTGGCCCTTGTCAGCGTCGCCCTCGGCGATCAGGCGCCGGTAGAGCTGTTGGACCAGTGCGCTGACCGGCATCGGTGCGCCGGTGGCGCGGCCCATGTCCAGCGCGATGTCCATGTCCTTGGCCATGATGCGGGCGTCGACGTCGCCGGCATAGTCGGCCGCCGCCATGCGCCGCGCGTGGTTCTGCAGCACCGCCGAATCGGCCCAGCCGCCGGCCAGCGCATCCGGCAGGCGCGCCGCGTCGACGCCGAAAGCGGCCGCGTAGTTGAGCGCTTCGGCGACCACCGCCACCGCGCCGCCGATCAGCATCTGGTTCACGACCTTGGCTGCCTGGCCGCTGCCGACCGCGCCGAGATGGGTGATGCGTCGTGCGTAATGGTCGATGAAGGGGGCGACCCGCGCGAGGTCGTCGGCCGCGCCGCCTGCCATGACGACGAGTTCGCCGGCGCGTGCCCCGGGTACGCCGCCGCTGACCGGGGCATCGACCCACGCCATGCCGTTGGCCGCGCCGAGGCGCGCGGCGAACTCGCGCGTCGCGACCGGGTGAATGGTCGAGTGGTCGACGAGCACGCCGCCATGCGCCGCGGTCGCGGCGACGCCGTCGTCACCGAACACGACATCCTCGACCGCGGTGGTGTCGGTCACGCACAGGAACACGTGGCGGCACGCGCGCGCCAGCGCGGCCGGCGAGTCCGCGCGCTGCGCGCCTGCCGCCAGCAACGGCTCGAGGGCGTCCGCACGGCGCGCCCACACCGCGACGCGATGCCCGGCGTCGACGAGGTGCCGCGCCATCACGCTGCCCATGGCGCCGAGGCCGATGAAGCCGATATCGTTGTCTGCCATGCGCATGCCCTCCGATCCGCGCTATGCTCGGGGCTTCGATTGTCGAGCGCGCCGCTTGCGACGCGCAAGCGCACAGGAGGGGAGGCCGATGCGTTTGAACGACGAAGAGCTCGCTCGCTTCGACGAGCTCGGATACCTGTTTCTGCCCGAGCGTTTCGGTGCCGACGAGGTCGCGGTGCTGCGCGAGCACGCCCACGCCATCTTCGCCATGCAGCGCGAGGAAGTGGTGCGCGAGAAGGACCAGACCACCGCGCGCACCGCGTTCGCCGCGCACACCTACGACGAGGCCTATCGCCGCCTCGGCCGTCATCCGCGCCTGCTCGAGCCGGTCATGCAGCTGCTCGGCGGGCCGGTCTACATGCATCAGTTCAAGATCAACGCCAAGGCCGCGTTCAACGGTGACGTGTGGCAATGGCACCAGGACTATGGCACCTGGGCGCGCGACGACCTGATGCCCGAGCCGCGCGCGATGAACATCGCCCTGTTCCTCGAGGATGTCACCGAGTTCAACGGCGCGTTGATGTTCATCCCGCGCAGCCACAAGGCGGGCACGCTGCAAGCCGGGCACGACCTGCAGACCACCAGCTACCCGCTGTGGACCATCGACAACGACACCATCACGCGGCTGGTCGCCGAAGGTGGACTGGTGGCGCCGAAGGGGCCGGCCGGCTCGGTGATCCTGTTCCACGGCAACCTCGTGCACGGCAGTCCGTCGAACATGTCGCCTTTCGATCGCACCATCGTCTACCTCTCGTTGTGCCACGTCGACAACCACATCCGCCGCTTCAAGCGCCCGGAGTGGATCGCGCACCGCGATTTCACCGCCATCGAACCGCTCGCCGACGACTGCCTGCGCGAGCTCGCGGCGGTCCCCGCGTGAGCCGGCGATGAACCTGCACGCGCTGCTCAGCGCGCGCGCGGCCGCCGCACGGCCAGTCCGCGTGGCACTGATCGGTGCCGGCAAGTTCGGCGCCATGTTCCTCGCCCAGGCGCGCCGCACGCCCGGCCTGCACGTGTTCGGTATCGCAGACCTGGACCTCGCGCGCACGCGGGCGACCCTCGCACGCGTCGGCTGGCCGGCCGAGGCATACGCGGCGCGCGACGCCGCGGCGGCGCGCGCGAGTGGCGCCACCTGGCTGACCGACGACGCTGCGGCACTCATCGCCGCCGACGGCGTCGACGTGGTGGTCGAGGCGACCGGCAGCCCGGCCGCGGGCTGCCGCCACGTGCTCGCCGCGATTCACCATGGCCGGCACGTCGTCATGGTCAACGTCGAGGCCGACGTACTGGTGGGGCCACTGCTCGCGGCACGCGCGCGCGCTGCCGGGCTCGTCTACTCGCTCGCCTGGGGTGACCAGCCGGCACTCGTCTGCGAGATGGTCGACTGGGCACGCGCGGCCGGCCTCGAGGTCGTCGCCGCCGGCAAAGGCACCAAGTACCTGCCCGCCTACCACGCATCGACGCCGGACACGGTATGGGGGCACTACGGCCTGAGCGCCGCCGATGCCGCTGCCGGCGGCATGAATGCGCAGATGTTCAACAGTTTTCTCGATGGCACCAAGTCCGCCATCGAGATGGGCGCGGTCGCCAACGCCACCGGACTCGCCCCGCCCGCCGACGGTCTCGGCTTCCCGCCCTGCGACGTCGACGACCTCGCCGAACGCTTGAAGCCCGCGGCCGACGGCGGCGTGCTGGCGGCGAGCGGCACGGTGGAAGTGGTGTCGAGCCTCGCGCGGGATGGCAGCGCGCTGTCACGCGACCTGCGCTGGGGCGTCTACTGTACCTTTCGCGCGGGCGACGAGTACGTGCGCCGCTGTTTTGCCGAGTACGGCCTGCGCACTGACGCCAGCGGCTGGTACGCCGCCATGTACAAGCCCTACCACCTGATCGGGCTCGAACTCGGCATCTCCGTTGCCGCGGTCGCGCTGCGTGGCGAGCCGAGTGGCGCGCCGCAGGCCTGGCGCGCCGACGTCGTCGCTACCGCCAAGCGCGACCTCGCCGCCGGCGAGACGCTCGACGGCGAGGGTGGCTTCACGGTGTGGGGCAAGCTCGTGCCGGCGGCGCGGTCGCTCGGCGCGGGATGCCTGCCGCTCGGTCTCGCACACGGCTGTCGCCTGCGTCGCGACGTCGCGTGCGGCGCGACGCTCGGCTGGGACGACGTGGTGCTCGACGTGCACGACCCGACCCTCGTCCTGCGCCGCGAGATGGAGCGTGCGTTCGGCGCGGGCGCGTGTCCCGCTGCGGCCGGCTGAAGCGCGTGGACGGCGACTGCGCGCGTGACAGACATCAACAGGAGAGAACCATCGTGAGACTCGAAGGCAAGACCGCCGTCGTCACCGGCGGCGCCAGCGGCATGGGCCGCGCCACCGTACTGCGGTTTCTCGACGAGGGCGCCAACGTCGTCATCGCCGATTTCAACGCCACCACCGGTGCCGAGACGCTCGAACTCGCCGCGACGCGTGGACAAGCCGAGCGCGCACGCTTCGTACGTACCGACGTCGCCAGTGAGGCGGACGTTGTCGCCATGCTGCAGCTCGCCGTCGACGACTTCGGCCGCCTCGACATCGTGTTCAACAATGCCGGCGTCGGCGGCGCCATCGGCCCACTCATGGAAACCACCACCGAGGCCTGGGACTACACCTTCGACGTGCTCGGCAAGGGCGTCTTTCTCGGCATGAAGCATGCCGCGCGCATCTTCATCGCGCAGGGCGGGGGCGGGGCCATCATCAACACCGCCTCGATCGCGGGGCTGTCGGGCGACGGCGGGCCGATGATCTACTCGGCGGCCAAGGCCGCCGTGATCAGCCTGACCAAGTCGGCCGCGGTCGAGCTCGCACCTCACTACATCCGCGTCAACGCCATCCTGCCGGGCTTCATCTCGACACCGCTCGCGCACGGCGGCAAGGCCGACAAGGTCGAGCCGATGTTCGCCAGGTCCCAGCCCTGGCCCGAAGCCGGGCAGGGTGAGCACATCGCGGGGGCGGCGCTGTTCCTCGCCACCGACGATGCGCGCTTCGTCACCGGCGAGTCGCTCGTGGTCGACGGCGGCCTGACCGCCGCCGGGCCCGAACTGTCCAAGCGTTTCGCGCAGATCTCTGCGCGCGGCGCGGGCGTGGTCGGTGTGACCAAGGGCTCGACCGGCGAGGCGCCGGAGCTGCGCAAGCTGTGACCGGCGGCGGGCGGCAGCGCGCCGGCGCGCCGCCCCAGCCTTACTTGCCGCTGAAGCGCGCCTTGCGCTTCTCGACGAAGGCGCTCACGCCCTCGCGGAAGTCCGCGCGCGAGGCGCAGTCGGCGAAGGTTTCGGCCTCGAGCTGGAGCTGCGACTCGAACTCGTTCTCGAGCGAGCGGTAGAGCAGGCGCTTGGTGTTGCCGTAGACGTGGGTGGGGCCGTTGGCGAGGCGCGCGGCGAGCGTGGCCGTGTCGCTTTCGAGCTGGCCGGCGGCGGCGACGAAGTTGATCATGCCGATGGCCTGCGCGGCGCGCGCGTCGAAACGGTCGCCGAGCAGCGCGATCTCCATCGCCTTCTTGATACCGACCGCGCGCGGCAGGTGGAACGACGCGGAGCCGTCCGGGCTGGTGCCGATATGCACGTAGGCGAGCGTGAAAAAGGCATTCTCGTCGGCGATGACGAGATCGGCGGCGAGCGCCATGCTGACGCCGGCACCGGCGGCAGCGCCGGCGACGCTGGCGACGACGGGCTTGGGCATGCGCCGCATCGCGAACATGATCGGATGCAGGTCATGGATGCGATTGACGAAGGTGTTGCGGATCTCCGCCGGCGATGCGTCGAGCATGCCGGCCATCGACTTGACGTCACCGCCGGCCATGAAGTGATCGCCGGCGCCGCGCATGACGACACAACGCACGTCGTCATTGGTCTCCACCTCGTGCAGCGTCTCGCGCAGGAGCTGGCGCATCTCGAGGCTCAACGCGTTACGTGCCTCGGGGCGGTTGAAGGTGAGCGTAGCGACGTGGTCGCGCACGTCGACGAGCAGGTCGGGCATGGGGACTCCTCCGCGATCGGGCCGGCATTGTCGCCAGCCCCCGCGGTGCCGTCCAGCCGCGCTGCCGGTCAGCGCTCCTGGCGGGCGCGCAGCCAGTCGACCAGCGCGTCGATACGCTCCTGCACGCGGCGTTCGCCGAACGCGCCGCGCGAGACCTTGAAGCCCTCGCCCCAGATCGGCATTTCGCGTGTGCCGTGGGCGAGTGGCAGGTCGCGCCCGTCGATGTAGGCGCGCACGCGATCGGCCGGAAATTCGCCACCGTTGGCGATTGCCAGGCGGCGCAGGTTGCTCGGCTTGATCGTCAGGCCACTCGCGAGCGGGCCGTCGCCGCGCGCTTCGGGCCCATGGCAGACCGCGCAGTAGCTGACGTAGAGGCCGGCGCCGTCGGCCTTGGGCAGCAGGTGGCTGGCGGGCGCGGCGGGCGCGTCGGCGGCATGCGCGGGAAGCGCGATGGCGCCCAGACCGAGCAGGAGAGCGGCGTGCAGAGGTGTGAGTGCGTTCATGGCGGACAGGCTAGCACCCGCAACGCGGACGACGGCCTGACCTGGGTCAACTCCTCACCTGTCGGCGCGCGGCGCGCCGGAGGGGGCCGCCAAATAAAAAGGGCCGCGTGCGCGGCCCCCGTGAGATTGGATGTCGTCCAACCTCGAGTTTCCCGTGCGCTCAGGCCGCGGTCTCCACGGCGCGGACGGGATCCGAATGCTGGTGCGACATCGACAGGATCTCACTAGACATTGGATCACCTCCTTTTCATTTCCCTGGAACAGGGTTCGAGTATGGACTCGTTCGCGGCGCCTGCCCAGACCCCCAGGGGGAAAAGCTGCTGTGAGTGCCGATACACGGCGCCGTGCGTGCCGTGCGCCTGTTGCTGCACTACCGCGTAGTGGGGGCGCGGTGGCATCATTGGCCGTCCGCCGGGCGCGAGGCACGCCGGCGTCACTTTCAAGGGGAGATTTCATGCTGCAACGCTACGCGAAGTACCGGGTGCTCGACATCGACAGCCCGGCCGAGCGCATCCTGCGCATCACGTTCAACAAGCCGGAGACACTGAACTCGCTCGACAAGGACGGCCACCGCGAGCTGACCTACATCTGGCGTGACATCGACGAGGACGAGAACGTCAGCGCCGTCATCCTGACCGGCAAGGGCCGCGCGTTCTCCGCGGGCGGCGATTTCGGCATGATCGAGGAGATGATCGAGGACGCCAATGCGCGGGCGCGCTCCTGGAAAGAGGCGCGCGACCTCGTCTACAACATCATCAACTGCTCCAAGCCCATCGTCTCGGCCATCAACGGCGCCGCGGTCGGCGCGGGGCTGGTGGCGGGCCTGCTTGCCGACATCTCCATCGCCGCGAAGTCGGCGCGCATCGTCGACGGCCACACGCGCCTCGGCGTTGCCGCCGGTGATTCGGCGGTGATCAACTGGCCGCTCCTGTGCGGCATGGCGAAAGCCAAGTACCACCTGCTGCTGTGCGAACCGATGAACGGCGAGGAGGCCGAGCGTCTCGGCATGGTGTCGCTGTGTGTCGAGGACGACGAACTGCAGGCGCGCGCGCTGGCCATCGCCGAGCGTCTGCGCGACGGGGCACCGGCCGCGATTCGCTGGACCAAGTACGCGCTCAACAACTGGTACCGCATGGCCGGCCCGGCCTTCGATGCCTCCACCGCGCTCGAGATGCTCGGCTTTGCCTCGGCGGAGGCCGTGGAGGGTGTGCGCTCTCACCGTGAAAAGCGCCCGCCGCGCTTCGACCCCGACTCACCCGTGTGATCGCCGCGGGTCCGTCTACCAGCAAGTCTTTCGAGGGGAGCATCATCATGCACGTATTTCTGCGCGGCGCCCTCTGCGCCGCCCTGCTCGGTGCCGTTGCCGGCGCCGCCGCCGACCGTCCTCAAATCCCGCAGCTCGTCGCCGTCACGCCGGAGCGCCTTGCCGCCGGCACCGACGACACCTCCGGCTGGGTCATGTACGGCGGCAACTACGAGAACTGGCGCTACAGCCCGCTCGCCGACGTCAACCGCGACAACGTCGCCCGCCTGGCGCCGGCCTGGCTGTTCCAGACCGGTATTCCAGGCCAGCTCGCCGCCGCACCCATCGTTGCCGACGGCGTGGTCTACCTGACCGCGGCCTACAACAACGTCTACGCCCTCGACGCGCGCAGCGGTGAACCGCTGTGGCATTACGAGCACCAGATGCCGGGCGACCTGCGCATCTGCTGCGGCCCGGTCAACCGCGGCGTCGCCATCGCCGGCGGCCACGTGTTCATGGCGACGCTCGACGCTCGCCTGATCGCGCTCGACCGCGCCACCGGCGAGGTGGTGTGGAACGTCGCCATGGACGACCACAAGGTCGGCTACAGCGCGACCAGTGCGCCGCTGGTGATTGGCGATCTCGTCATTTCCGGCATTGCCGGCGGTGAGTACGGCGCGCGCGGCTTCATCGATGCCTACGACACCCGGACCGGCGAGCGCCGCTGGCGGCGCTGGACAGTGCCGGCGGCCGGCGAGCCGGGCGTCGAGACATGGGCCGGTGATTCGTGGAAGACGGGCGGTGCACCGACCTGGGTCACCGGCACTTACGACGAGCAGACCGGGCTGCTCTACTGGCCGACCGGCAACCCCTCGCCGGACTGGAACGGTGACGCGCGCAAGGGCGACAACCTGTACAGCAACTCGGTGCTCGCACTCGACCCCAAGAGCGGCGAGATGAAATGGTACTTCCAGTACACGCCGCACGACGTGTGGGATTTCGACGCCACCAACAACCTCGTCGTCGCCGACATCGAAATCGACGGCAAGACCGTGCGCGCACTGCTGCAGCCCAACCGTAACGGCTATGTCTACGTGCTCGACGCCGCCAGTGGGAAGTTCCTCACCGGCTCGCAGTACGTCGACCGCATCAACTGGGCGCGTGGCCTCGACGAGAACGGCCGCCCGATCGTCGACGAGAACTACTACCCGGTCGCCGGTGGCCACGACGAATTCGTCTGCCCCGGCAACGTCGGTGGCAACAACGGCTCTTATACCTGGGCCTTCAGCGGGCGCACGCGGCTGATGTACGTGCCGTCGATCGAGTCGTGCGCGAAGATGGTCAAGGAGGAAGTCGAGTTCGTGGCCGGTGCGCCGTTCTGGGGCGGCGGCCCCGGCGTCACCGAGGCCGAGAGCGGCGAAGCTTACGGTGTGTTCCTCGCCATCGACCCCGCGAGCGGCGAAATCAAGTGGAAGAGCCGCGACGACTACCCGATGGTCGGCGGCGCCATGGCGACCGGCGGTGGGCTGGTCTTCACCGGCAACCAGCGTGGCTACGCGCTCGCCTTCGACGACACTTCCGGTGAGCTCCTGTGGAAATTCCAGACCGGCTCGGCGATCCGCGGGCAGCCGGTGACGTGGAAGATGGATGGGCGCCAGTACGTCGCCTACGCAAGCGGCGGCGGTGGTCTCGCCGTGACCATCGTCGGCGAGCCGCCGATCACGACGCTCGGCAGCACGCTGGTCGTGTTCGCGCTGCCCGAGTGAGCGGCCGCATGACGCGGCTGCTCGGCACGCTCGGTCTTGTCGCCCTGCTCGGCGCCGGCGCCGCGGCAGCGGAGGAGGAGGCCGGCGCCTTCCGCGCGGCGCCGCTGCGCGTGTGCGTGCTCGACGACAACCTGCCCTACGCGACCAGCGCGGGCAGCACGAGCGGTTTCGATATCGACGTCGCGCGTGCGGTCGCCGCACGGACCGGGCAGCGCGTCGTGCTGGTGTGGACCGGCCGCGCGGAGAGCATCCAGGAGATCGAGGGCGATCTGCCGCTGGCACGCCTCGCCCGCGGCGACTGCGATGCGTTGTTCAGCGTGCCCGGGCCGGCGGCCGAGACGCTCGCCGGCCGTGAAGACGTCGTGCTCGGCGCACCCTATTACGGCGCGACCTTCGAGCTGGTCGGTTGCGCTGCCGAGCTGCCGTCAACGCTGGCCGGCCTCGCCGGCCACGTGGTCGCCATCCAGTCGCAGACCGTAGCCCATTTCGCGCTCCTCGCGGCCGGTGCCGAGCCGCAGAACCATTTTTCCATCAACGCGGCCTTCGATGCCGTGCGCACTGGCGCGAGCCAGGCGGCGCTGCTGTGGGGGCCGGCGATCGGCTGGCGGCTGCGCATGGCCGCGGTGAGCGGGCTCACCGTGCGCGATCCCAGTTACGCCGCATGCACCGTGGCAGCCGACTACGTGCCGCCGGCGGCGCTCAGCTGGAATCTGCACGTGGCCGTGCCCGCGGGGCAGACGCGGCTGCGCGAGCTGATCGACGACGCCCTGGCGGCGCTGGCCGCGGACGGCGAACTCGAGCGCATCGCGCGGGGCTGGGGCGTGCCGTGGCACCCACCGTTCGCCGCGACCTACTCGCGCGGGGCGATCGAAGCGCTGCGCCAGGGCGGGGAGTGAGGGCGACGCGCGGGTGATGCTGGCGCGTGCGCGCCGGGCGCGCTCAATGGGTGGCCACTGGCCACACCACGACTTCGCCGTTCTCTTCGTACTCGGGGAACACGGTGACGCTGACGACCTTGCCGCGCGCGACGCCGAACGTGAGATCGAGCACGTGGTCGGTGTAGTAGCTCTCGCCGGCCGCGAGCTCGACATCGAGATCGAGGTGCGGATACTTCTGCAGCAGGAACTTCGGTGCCATCCCGATGGGGTTGAAGCCGCGCAGCAGCGTGTACGGGTGGTAGGACGTGATGTGCGACAGGCGGTAATCGTGCTCGGAATCGAACGACAGTTCGAGACGCATCAGGCGATAGACCCAGATCTCGGAGATCTCACCGTCCTCGTGATGGTCGCGGCTGGTGCGATCGGGCGCGCCGAGCTGTTCGCGCACGGCATCGCGGCTGCTGCCCAGGCGCAGGGTATCGATGCCGGTGTGCGGGATGAGGTCCATGCTGCTTGTGGTTCGTGACGCGCGCGCCGCGCGACCGGCGCCATTCTACGCGGCCGCGCGGGGGAGCACGCCGGGCCGTTCAGGAGAACGCGCAGACGCCGCGTGCGGTGGCTGTCGTGCGGGCCGTAGCGCGCCCGCCGGTCACGGGTGCGATCCCCAGGGTGCCGGGTTGAGCAATTGCACTTCCTGTGCCTGCAGCAGCGGGCGCAGCTTGGCGGCGAAGGCCATGAACGCCTCGCTCGCGTACAGTCGCGCCCAGAACGCGCGGCGCGCGGCGTCGTCATCGAATCGCCACAGGTGCACCAGCTGGTGCAGTGGCCCGGTATCGCTGACGAAGTAGCCGACGCAGTTGGCGGAGAAGCCTTCGGCTTCCAGCACCGGCCAGCCTTCCTCGGCATACAGCCGTTGTGCTTCGGCCATGCGACCGACGGTAACGGAATAGGTGCGCTTCTCGTAGAGGCTCATCGGTGTGCTCCCGGGTGGTGGTGAGACGCGGCGGCCCGTCACCGCCGGCGCCGACACCCTGCCATGGCAGGGTCCTCAGCGTCCACGCCCCCTAGCGGGGTCAGCACAGCCAGGCGGCGAGCAGGCCGCGCAGCGCGGCGACGAAGGCGAGCGGCTGGTCGAGGATGAGGTGGTGGTGGGCCTGCGGGATGGCGAACAACGGCGCATCGTTGCGCATCAGCCCGGCCATGTAGCTGGCGGTCTCGCGACTGACCAGTGCGCTGCGGTCGCCGTAGATCAGCGCCTGGCGGCAGCGCATGTTGGCGAAGTGCTCGGCGAACGGTTCGTCCCAGCGTCGCGCACCCATCGCGCCGACGTCGAACTTCCAGGTGTAGCCGGCCTCCGAACGGCGCAACGAGTGGCGCGCGATGAACTCGACGATGTAGTCGTTGGCACAGTCCTGCGGAGGCATCAGGCGGAAGCGCTCGACGGCGATCTCGAAATCCGGGTAGTGACGTTCGAAGCTCAGCACGCGGCGCGGCGTGCGGCTTTCCGGGTCGTCCGGCCGGCGGATCGGCGAATCGACGATGACCGCGCCGCCCAGCGTCTCGCCGTGCTGCGCGGCGAGACGCATGAGCTGGTAGCCGCCGAACGAGTGACCGACCACCACCGCCTGTGCGCCGAGGCGGGCGTCTTCGATCACGGCGAGCATCTCGGCGCTGCGCTGGGCGGCATCGTAGTGCTCGCGGTGGCCGCTGTCGCCCATGCCGGAGAGATCGAGTGCGGCCACCGCGTAATCCTCCGCGAGGAAGGGTGCGATGAAGCGCCACCAGTTGGCATGCGCGCCGCCGCCGTGCACCAGCAGCACGCCGTGACGCGGGGTGCGAGCCGGCGTCCAGGTCAGGTAGTGGATGGGGCATCCGCCGACGTCCACGTAGCGCGACTCGAACGGCCAGGCGAGGGCGGCATGGAACCAGTCGGGCGCAGGGCGCGTGACGGCGAGTTCGGGCGCCGTCCAGTCGGGCAGGGCGGGTGCGTTCATGTGGGGCGTGTGGGACGTGGTCGTGCGACGCGGGATTGTAAGCGAAGCACGCATGCACGTGCCCGGGCGCCGCCCGGACATGGCGTTCCCGTCACACGTGCGCGTTGAACAGTGCGCGTGCAGTGGGGTAGTCGGCCTTGCCATTCGGCGCCCGCGGTACGCGCGCGACCACGTGTACCGCGCGCGGCGCCTTGTAGCCGGCGAGGTGCTCGTGCACGGTGGCAATCAGCGTCGCCTCGTTCACCGTGGCGCCGTCGGCGAGCGATGCGACGGCGACCACGCGGTTGCCGAAGCGTTCGTCGGGCACGCCGAACACCAGCGCGTCGGTGACCGCCGGGTGTCGCTTGAGCGCCTCTTCGACCTCCTCGGGGAAGACCTTCTCACCGCCGGTGTTGATACAGTTCGAGCCGCGCCCCAGCAGCTCGAGCGTGCCATCGGCGGCGACCCGTGCCATGTCGCCGGGAAAGGAGTAACGCTGGCCGTTGACTTCGCGGAAGGTGCGCGCCGATTTCTCCGGGTCCTTGTAATAACCGATCGGCACCAGGCCGCCGTTGGCAACCATGCCGACCTCGTCCGAGCCGGGCGCGATCTCGCGGCCGTCCTCGCTGAACACCTTGCTGGTCGGTGACAACGCGAAACGCGCCGTCTCCGCGGCCGGCGTGTGGCGGTTCATCAGCGACTGGCCCATACCCCCCTCGGTGGAGCCGAGCAGGTCGGCGATGGTGAGCTCGGGCAGGTGCGCGATCAGCGCGCGCTTGACCTCGGTGGAGAACATCGCACCGGAGGAAATCATCAGGCGCAGGCAGTCGAGATTCCAGCGGCCGGGGTTGGCCTCGAGCGCCGCGAGCAGCGGGCGCGCGAAGGCGTCGCCGACAATCACGAGGTGTACCACCCGCTCGCGCGCGACCGTCTCCCACAGTTCTTCCGCGTCGAGCCCGCGGTGTTCGAGCAGCACCGTCGCACCCCCCATCATGTGGGGCGCCATCATGCCGAGCCAGCAGCCGGTGCCGTGCATCAGCGGCGGCGCCGACATCGCGACCAGCGGTGGCGCCTCGCGGCGCGCAGCGACCGCGGCGAGCAGCGCCTCGGCGTCGGCCGGCGGCTCGAGGCCGATCATCGGCGGGTAACCCTGCAGGAAGAAGCTGGTGAACTCGTCGAAGGGGTACATCACGCCCTTGGGCATGCCGGTGGTGCCGCCGGTGTAGAGCATGTAGATCTCGTCACCCTGCGGCGCGACCCGTGCGGCGGGCGCGTGGCCTGCGAGCAGCGTCTCGTAGTCCTCCGCGCCGGCGATGGCGGCGTCGCCCGGAATC
>JAVJVZ010000070.1:0-45496 GCA_040220855.1 Gammaproteobacteria bacterium
GACCGCTCGCACTCCATCGCGGTCGCCAATGCCTTTGTCGAAGCCTATCGGGAAGCCAATCCGAACGACACCATCGACAAGCTCGACCTGTGGGCGGAGACGCTGCCCGCGTTCGACGGCGCCATGCTCGACGCCAAGTACGCGATTCTGCACGGCGGCGCCCCCTCGGGTGCCGAACAGGCCGCCTGGCGTACGGTCGAACGCGTGGTCGAACGCTTCGCCAGCGCCGACAAGTACCTCATCTCGATGCCGATGTGGAATTTCGGCCTGCCGTACGTCATGAAACACTACATCGATATCGTCACCCAGCCCGGCCTGACCTTCAGCTTCTCGCCCGAGAGTGGCTATGCCGGCCTGGTCAGCGGCCCGGTGGCGGTGGTCTACGCGAGCGGCGGCGCCTACCACGCGGGCAGCGGCGCAGAGGCCTTCGACCTGCAGAAGCCGGCGCTCGAGGGTTGGCTCGCCTTCGTCGGTCTCACCGACGTGACCCGCATCGTGGTGGCGCCGACGCTGGCGGCACCAGCCGACGTGGAGGGCGCGCGCGCGAGCGCCGCGGCCGCTGCACGCGAGCACGCGGCGCGCTTCTGAGCATTGCGCCACCGGCGCCACGCGCCCCAAGTCGGCGCGTGCCCGGCCGCTAACCGCGGCATGCACTCCACCCGGCTCCAGGACCCGACCTCGCCCGCGGCGCAGGCCGCGGGCACGCTGTTCGAGAACATCGGCGAACTGACCCTGGTGGTCGACGACGACGGCGCCGTGTGCGGCGCGAGCGTCGCCGGCAGCAGTGTCGCGGCGCAGGCCGCGGCGGGCGAACTGGTCGGCCTCCGTCTCGCCGAGCTGCTACCCGCCGACGCTGCCACCTTGCTCACCGATGCGAGCGCTTCGGCCTGCGCGCGGGGCCATACGCGCAGCCTCGTGATCGGCCCCGACGCCCGCTTCGCCGGCGACACCTTCGAGGTCACCGTGCAACCACTCACGCTCGGCACCGACACGCGCCGGGCCTTGTGCCGCCTGAGCCGGCGACAGACCGGCGGCCCCACCCTCGGCCGCTTCGGCACGCACGATTTCGAACACGCGCTCGCCCATGCCCACATCGCCTGGTTCGAGCGCGACCTCGTCACCAACGAGGCAATCTGCTCGCCGTCGCTCGCCGAGCTGTATGGTCTGCAGCGCCGCGATGGCCGCTTCACCTACGAGGAGCTGCTCGCGCTCATCGTGCCCGAGGACCGCCCGCACCACGTACAGCATTGCAGCGACGTCCTCATCGAACAGCGCACCGACCTCGAGGCGCGTGTGCTGCGCTACCGGGTGCAGCATCCCACCAAGGGCATCCGCCACTTCGAAGTGCGCTACCGCAACATCTTCGACGACGGCCGGCCACGCGCGCTCGGCGTCGCTTTCGACGTCACCGACATCCGCGAAACCGAGGCACGCCTGCGCGAGAGCATCGACTGGCTCGATCTCGCCGTGCGCTCGACCCACATGGTGCTGTGGGAGGTCGACCTCGCAACCGGCAACGCGCGCAGCTCGGCCAATGCCAGTCACTTCTACGGCCTGCCGGGGCGACGCACGCTGTGGACGCCGGAGGAGTTGCTCGCACGTGTGCCCGTCAACGAGCGCGAGCACGTACAGGCCGCGATGACGGCGCTGCGCGAGCGGCATCGGCCGCTGCGCCTGCAACACCGCATCGAGCGCGCCGATGGCAGTGCAATCTGGGTCGAATCGCGCGCTCAGGTGCGCCGCGAAGCCGATGGCAGCACGCGCTGTACCGGCGTCACCATCGATATCAGCGAGGCGGTGCGTTCGGCCGAGGAGTTGCGCCAGTCGGAACAGCGCCTGCGCCGCGCCATGCGCCAGGCCCAGCTCGCACCGTTCGAATGGAATGCAGACGCCGGCCAGCTCGACGGCCCGCCCGAGCTGCCGCGGCTGTTCGGCCTGCCGGGCGCACCCGGACCGTGGCCGGCACGCGACTTCATCGCGGCCATCCACCCGGACGACCGCGATGCCGTGGCAGCGGTCGTGCAGTCGCCGCCGCGCGAGCACGGGCGCTTCACGCTCGAGTACCGCGTGGTCCTGGCGGACGGCACGGTACGTTACATCGAGAGCCGCCAGGTACTCGCGCACACCACCGCGACGGGTGACACCCTCTTCGACGGCGTCGTCATCGACGTCACCGAGCGCGTCGCGCTCGAGGAGAGTCGCCGCGCGGTCGAGCAGCGCTTACGTATGCTCGCGCGCATGGTGCCGGGATTCGTCTACCAGTTCCGTCTCGGCACCCACGGCGAATGGTCCTTCCCCTACGCGAGCGAAGGCGCGCTGAACGTGCTGAAGATGACGCCGCGCGAAGTGGAAGCCGATGCCGCTGCCGTATTCGCGCGGGTTCACGGCGAAGACATCGCGCGGGTGCGCGAGTCGATCGAGCACTCGGCCGGCACGCTCGAACTCTGGCGCGACGAGTTCCGCGTGGTCGATCGCGACGGCGGCGTGCGCTGGATCTTCGGGCAATCGGCACCGGTGCGCGAAGCCGACGGCGCCACGCACTGGTACGGACATCTCATGGACGTCACCGCGCGCAAGGCCGCCGAACTCGCGCTGCGCGAGAACGAGGAGCATCTCAAGCTCGCGCTGTCGGCCGCCAACCTGGTGTCGTGGTTCTGGAACGTGCGCAACGACACGTTCACCACACCGCAGACCATCGGCCCGCATTTTCGCACCAGCGCCGGGCGCATGACGATGCGGCAGTTCATCGAAGCAGTGCACGTCGACGATCGCACCATGGTGCTGCAGGCCTTCACCGACAAGGTACGCCAGCGCGACGGCAACCTGCTCGACATCGAATTCCGCGCGCTCGCGCCCGACGGTCGCGAGCACTGGCACCAGACCAAGGCCCGCGCGTGGTTCGACGACGCCGGCGAGGTCACCGGTTTCTACGGCATCACGGCCGACATCACCGAGCGGCGTGCCGCGGAGATGGAGCAGGAGCAGCTGCGCAACCAGCTGCAGCAGGCGCAGAAGATGGAATCCATCGGTCTGCTCACCGGCGGCATCGCGCACGATTTCAACAACATCGTGTCGAGCATACTCGGCTATTCGAGTCTCGCCCTGCGCCGCTATGGCACCGAGCTGCCGCCCAAGCTCACCGACTACCTGCACGAGATCCAGACTGCCGGCGAGCGCGCGCGGGACATGACCCGCCAGCTCTTGACCTTCTCGCGCACCCAGGCTGCCGATACCACCGCGGTGGATCTCGAGAGCGTACTCATCGAGGCGCTGCGCCTGTTGCGCCCGATGATGCCGTCGAGCATTGCCTTTCGCACCGAGATCGCGCCCGGGCTGCCTGCCGCACTGGCCGACGCCGGCCAGCTGCAGCAGGTGATCGTCAATCTATGCATCAACGCGCGCGACGCTGTCGCCGACCGCGGCGTGGTCACCATCCGCCTCGCACACCGCTCACAACTGGATGCGCAGTGCGATTCCTGTCACGGCGAAGTGGCGGGCGATTTCCTCGTGCTGAGCGTGGCCGACGACGGCCCGGGCATCCCGGAAGCCGAGCGCGCGCGCGTGTTCGAACCGTTCTATACCACCAAGGCGACCGGCCGTGGCACCGGCATGGGGCTGGCGATGGTGCACGGCATCGTGCACGCCCATCACGGCCACATCCTGCTCGACCATCAACCCGGCGGCGGCGCCTGCTTCGACATCCTGCTGCCGCCCGCCAACGGGACCGCCGCTGCCGCGGCTCCCGCGCCGCGGGCGGACGCGACACTGCCAGCGCCGCAGCCCCGTGCACCGTGGGTCTTCGTGGTCGACGACGAGCCCTCGGTCGCCGCCTTTCTCGGCGAATTGATGGAACTGCAGGGCTACCGCGTTTCCGTGTTCACGGCGCCGCAAGACGCGCTCGCCGCATTCAGGGCCGACCCGGATGCGGTCGAACTCGTCATCACCGATCAGACCATGCCCGGCCTCACCGGACTGGGCATGGCGCGGGAACTGCTCGCTGCGCGCCCCGCGCTGCCGATCGTGCTCGTCTCGGGCTACAGCGCCACCGTGCGCGAGGCGGAAGCGCTGGCGGCGGGAGTACGCGCGTTCCTGTCCAAACCCATCGACGAGGAACGCCTGCTTGCCGTCGTTGCCGAGCTGTGCGACTGAAGGTCTCGCATCTGGCGCCGGTTTTTCTTACGATCCGCGGCGATTCCGCCGCTATACGCCTGCCATGCGCCGTATCCCGCTCGTCATCCTGCTGCTCGCCCTGAGCACCCGGCTCGCCGCCGCGCCGACCGACACCGCGCCGTCACCCGCCGCCGCGGTGGCCGATCTCACGCGCGCCGTGCAGGCCTACGAGTCCGGCCGGTACGATACCGCCGCGGCGCTGCTCGAGCAGACGCTCGCCGCTGCGCCCGAATGCGCGCGCTGCGCACACCTGCTCGGCAAGAGCTACGGGCGTCTCGCCGAGCGGGCCGGCTGGCTGGAAGCGATCGGGCTCGCGCGCAAGACCTGGCGCGCGTTCGAGCAGGCCGCCGCACTCGCACCCCATGACCGCGAGGTGATCGAGGATCTGATCCGCTACTACCGCGCTGCGCCGGCCTTCCTCGGCGGCAGCAGCGAGAAGGCCGAGCTGCTCGAGCGCCGCCTGCGCGACAGCGCCGGTCAGACCAGCTAGCGGGCCGCCGTACCACGGCGCTGCGCGGCACGCCAATACGCGCGTGCCGGCCACATGTCACTGCTCACATCGCCTATCCTGTTCACGATTGCCGGCCTCGTCATGAGCAACGTGTTCATGACCTTCGCCTGGTACGCGCACCTGAAGACGCTCAACCACAAGCCGTGGCTGGTGGCGGCGCTGGTAAGCTGGGGCATCGCCTTGTTCGAGTACCTGCTGCAGGTGCCAGCGAACCGGGTCGGCCACGCGGTGATGTCGGTCGGTGAGCTCAAGATCCTGCAGGAGGTCATTTCATTGACGGTGTTCGTCCCGTTCGCGCTCCTCTACCTGCGCGAGCCGCTCAAACTCGACTACCTGTGGGCAGCGCTGTGCCTCCTCGGCGCGGTGTTCTTCATGTTTCGCGAGCGCCTGCTAGGCGCCTGAGTCCTACCATGCCATCAGTGATTGTTCCGCACCCTCCCCAACGTTCGTCCGCCAGCATGCCAGGCGCCACCGGGGGACACGCATGAGCGGCACATTGCTCACCGTCGGCCAGGCCGCCCTCGGGCTCGTGCTGCTCTACTTCGGTGGCGAATGGCTGGTGCGCGGCGCCGGTGCGCTCGCCGCGCGGCTCGGCGTATCACCCCTCGCCATCGGCCTCACAGTGGTTGCCTTCGGCACCAGTGCGCCGGAGCTCGTGGTCTCACTCGCCGCCGCCCTCGACGGCGCCAGCGACATCGCGGTGGGCAACGTGGTCGGCTCCAACATCGCCAATATCGGGCTGATCCTCGGCATCGCCGCGCTGATCCGCAAGCTCGAGGTGCATGCCAACATCCTGCGCATCGACACGCCGCTGATGGTGGCGGTATCGGTCCTGCTGCTGGTGCTGCTCGCCGACGGCGGTGTCGACCGGACCGAGGGCATCGGTCTGGCGCTGGGCCTGCTCGCCTACATCGGTTTCACGTTATGGCAGTCGCGTCGCGAAACCGCCGCGACCCAGGCGGAGTTCGCCGCCGGTACCCCGCTCGACCACGGCCCCCTGTGGCACCAGTTGCTGCTCGTCGCCGGCGGTCTCGCCGCGCTCGTCGGTGGCGGCAAGGTGCTGGTCATCGCCGCGGTGACCACCGCCACCGCGCTCGGTGTGAGCCAGGCCGTGATCGGGCTCACCATCGTCGCCGTCGGCACCAGCCTGCCAGAGCTTGCCGCGTCCATCGTCGCGTCCCTGCGTGGCCAGGGCGACATCGCACTCGGCAACGTCGTCGGCAGCAACATCTTCAACACGCTCGGCATTCTCGGCATCACCGCGATGGTCACGCCGTTGCCGCGCGGCGAGGTCGACTGGGTGACGCTCAGCGCGATGCTCGGCTTCGCCGTGCTGCTCTGGCCGCTCGCGATGAGCCAGCGCCACCTCGTGCGTGGCGAGGGCGCCCTGCTGCTGACCGCTTACGCCGCATACATCGCCTACCTCGCGATTACCGCCTGAACGGAGCGGCGCGCGATGACGCCGGTGCTTGCCGCAGATCAAGGCCACACGGGCGCGAACGTTCAGCATGTGCATCCCGCCACCAAGCGAATGGAGAGAGGATCTCATGCTGCACCCCGTTTCCGGCGACATCCTGCTGACGCGTGCCCAGGTGATCGCGCACGGTGTGGCCGCCAACGACCCCATGAACCAGGGTCTCGCACGCGCGCTCCATGAGCGCTACCCGGCCATGCACAAGGATTTCCACCACTGGTGCAACCAGCATCACCCGCAACCCGGCAGCGCCTGGCTGTGGGGTGGCGCGGGCGGCATCCGCATCGTCAACCTGATCACCCAGGAAGGCGGTTACGACCATGGCAGCAAGCCGGGCAAGGCCACTGTGAAGAACGTACGCGAGGCACTGCGGGCACTCGCGCACATGATCACCGAAGAGGGCTTCAAGTCGCTCGCCCTGCCGCGCCTCGCCACCGGCGTCGGTGGCCTGCAGTGGAGCGAGGTGTGGCCGATCGTCGAAGATCGCCTCGGCAACCTGTCGCTGCCGATCTACGTCTACACGGAGTATCACGCCGGCGTCACCGCCAGCGAACCGACCGGCTGAGCGGACAGGCGGGTAGCGGGCGCGCGCTTTCGGGAAGCTTTCCCTTGTCGCGCGCCGGTTGGCGTGACGAGAATCGCCGGACATCTCCACGCCGGATTCGTCGCCATGTCCTCTCCTGCCATCCGCTTCCTCCTGCTTGCCGCCGGGCTGGGCAGCTTCATCGCACTGCCCGCCGCGAGCGCTGCCACGCGTACGGCCGGTGAGCCGGCCCTGCACGACTGCCTGCGCGCCGCGCGCGCGATCCGTGCCGGTGCCTTCGCACAGGTCGAGTTCCTCGGCTTCACCGACGAACGCGAGGCGGCGTACGAGATCACCGTGGTGCCCGCGAGCGGGCGGCGCTGGGAATTCGAATGCAGCGCGCGCAACGGCACGATTCTCGAGATCGAGCAGGAGGTGGACAGCGCCGACGACCCGCTGTTTGCCGTGGCAACGGTCGACGAGGCCACGGCACGGCAAACCGCGACGCGCATCTATCCCGGTAACGTGACGGCTGTCGATTACGAAATCCAGGTTGACGGCACGCCTGCCTACGAATTCCACATCGAGGACGTCGACGGCGTCGCCTTCAAGATCGAGGTCGACGCACTCAGCGGCGTCATCACCGAGGTGCAGATCGAACTGTGGCGGATCGGCGGCGATTGAGCGGGCCGCTGCGGGCCCTGGCATGGCGGCCGATGCTTCGGGCTATACTCCCGGCCCATGAACAGAGCCGCATCCCACCGCATTCTCATCACCAACGACGACGGCATCCACGCGCCCGGCCTCGAACTGCTCGAATCGATCGCACGCGAGCTGAGTGACGACGTCTGGGTGGTCGCCCCGGACAGCGAGCGCAGCGGCGCCGGTCACTCGGTTTCCCTGACCATCCCCATCCGCATGCGCCAGCTCGGCGAGAAGCGCTACCAGATCGGTGGCACGCCGACCGACTGCGTGCTGATGGCACTGTGGGAGCTGATGACCGATGCGCCACCGACGGTGGTGCTCTCGGGCATCAACGCCGGTGCCAACCTGGCCGAGGACGTCACCTACTCGGGCACCTGCGCGGCCGCCATGGAGGGCACGCTGATGGGGATTCGCTCGATCGCGCTGTCGCAGGTCCGGCCGCCCGGCGGTGTCGCCGACTTCGCGCCGGCAGCGCGCCACGCGCCGGCGCTGATCCGCCAGCTCGTCGAGCTCGACGAATGGCCCGAGGGCTCCTTCGTCAACATCAATTTCCCGCAGTGCGCGGCCGACGAGGTGCGCGGCGTACGCATGACCACCCAGGGTCAGCGCCCGCCCGGCGCCTTCAGCATCGATGCGCGCCAGGATCCACGCAACCAGCCCTACTTCTGGGTCCGTATCAAGTATCCCGAGGCGGACCATGCGACCGGTACCGATCTCGCCGCGGTCGCCGCCAATCTCGTGTCGGTGACACCGATCAAGATGGATTTCACCGACCACGCCTGGGGCAACCGGCTCGCCGCGGTGCTGTCGTGACGAGCGGCGTCTTCTTCGATCTCGGCGGCACCCTGTTCAGCTATCGCAACGTGCCACGCGTCACGCTGCCGCTGCTGCTCGAAGCGGTCGAGCGGCTGGGGGCCACGGTCGAGACCGCCCGCGTCAAGGCGGCCTACACGCAGGCGCAGCGCGACGTCACGCACGCCTATGCCACGCGTCCGTATTACCTCCATCGCGATTTCTTCCACGATACCTTCATGCGCTTCGCCGACCTGATCGGCGCGGCGCACGACGAGGCGGTGCACGACTGGTACCGTGAGGCACACCGAGCCGCCATCGTCGACTGCCTCGTGCTGAAGGACGACTGCCGCGACACCCTCGCCCACTTGCGTGCTGCAGGGCGCTACCTGTCGGTGGTCTCCAACATCGACGACGACATGCTCGACCCCTTGATCGAGCGCGAAGGGCTCGCCGATTACTTCCACCACTGGACGAGCTCCGAAGCGGCGCGCTCGTGCAAGCCCGATCGACGCTTCTTCGAGTATGCGCTTGAGCTCTCCGGGCTCGCGCCCGAGCAGGTGCTGTTCGTCGGCGACTCGCCCGAGCACGACATCGCCGGCGCCAACCTGGTCGGCATGCGCACCGCGCTGATCGTCGACGGCGGCATGGAACCCCCTTTGCAGACCGGGCGCGAGACCGCCGCGCCCGATCACGTCATCCACAACCTCGCCGAGCTGCGCAGCCTGCTCGACGATTGAACGCGGGCGGCCCCGCGGCGCGAGGGAACGCGCGGTTCCCGGCCTCAGCGCCGGCACGACTGCCGCACCTCCCGCCGCACGGGTACGGAGGCCCGCCGATGGTTTCCACCAACGACCGGCGCAGCCGGGGGAGACGACGACCATGGCGACGAAGAAGAAGGACATCAGCGCGGACATCACGGCGGCCAACCAGCAACTCACCAAGCTGCTCGCGGCCGGCGACACCAAGGGCGCGGCGGCCTGCTACACGCAGGATGCGATCCTGATGGCACCGAACGCGAAGGCGTGCAAGGGGCAGCGAGCCATTGCGAAGTTCTGGGCCGGCGCGCTGGCCGCGGGCATCAAGGGGGCGACGCTCAAGACCACCAGTGTCGAGCAGCATGGCTCGACTGCCATCGAGATTGGCGTGGCCACGCTCAAGGGCGAGCGCGGCAAGGTACTCGACAAGGCCAAGTATCTCGTCGTGTGGAAGCGCGAGGGGCGCGCGTGGAAGCTCCATTACGACATCTTCAACAGCAATAACCCGGCCTGACGGCCAGCGCCGCGTCACCCCGGCGAGAGGGCCGCGGTGACGCCGACGGCACGTCCGCTGCTGCGCCCGCACCGGTCCCGTTGCCGGCGCGGGCGCGGCGTACGTTCAGGCGCGACTGTCGTCGCCGTCCGGTCCTGGCACGCGCGCCGGCACCAGCTCGACGCTCTGCGAGACCGGTTCGAAATAGATCCGCGCCTCGCCGCGCTCGAGCTGGCGCATGACCGCCTCGACCTTGTCCGCGAAACTCGCCTCGACCACGCCGTAGTCGGTCCCCTCGCGGAGCACGAACGCCTCCACCACGCCACGCAGGGCCTGTGACGACAAGGCCTGCCAGGGCACTTCGACCGGCGCGGGCGCCGTGGCATCGTCCCGCTCGTGTGCGTTCCGATCGCGCATTAGCGCGCACCGAGGCGAGATTGGCCGCAGCGCGCCACGCGGCAGCCGCTGGCCGCGAGCGGCACGAGGGAAGCAGGCGGTTCGGCAAACGGGGACATCGGCGCGGCTCCGGCAGGCGCACGACGGGCACACCCCCGCCGCGCCGGCGATACGAGCGCGCATTGTAGAGCCTGCTCATGTTGCGTGCTCCCGGATGCGCTCGCCGTCCATCATGGATGCCTGGTCGCACCGGCAACGGCAGCAGCGGTGGGCGATTCAGGCCGCGTGCGACCAATCCACCGCGAGCGGCGGCAACGACGCCTCGGGCGGCGCCGCGGCGAACGCCGCATCGAGTGGGGCGACAGGCGCGAAGGCCGCCATGGCATCGACCAGCAGGCGGGCGTCGTCGCCAGCCGATGCCGACGCCAATGGCGTATCCGCAAGCGGGGTGCCGATGAGCGGTGGCGCCATCACGATGGGCGGCGCCAGGTCGGCAGGCGGCACGCCGACGTCGAGGACCAGGCGCGTGTCGGTGCGTGCGAGACCGTCGTCAGCGCCGAGTACGAGTTCGACATCGTGGCTTTGCTCGTGTGGCAAGGTTCCCCGCAGGATGCGCAGTACCGGATCGAATGTCAGCCAGCCCGGCGGTGCGCCGCCGCCGGCGTCCGTCAGCGTGTAGGTGAGCCGATCGGCCTCGCGATCGAGAAAGGTAAGCGGTGGCAGTCGATGTTCGAAAGGCAATCCCGGGTCGACCGGCAGCGGTGCCGGCGGCCGGAATACGAAGGGTGGTGAATTGGTCAGCGTGCGTACGTCCCAGCGGCTGCCATCATCGAAAGCAAGCCGCTCGACGGCCAGGCTCGGCGTGCTGAACTGCCCGCGTACGCGCAATTCGCCGCCCCCGGCGATCGCGATGTGCAGATCCTTGGCGAGTCGCTGTACCGACAGGTCGGCAAGCGTGATGCCGTCGAGGAACTGTACGGTGTCGGTCCCGCCGACGTCGTAGACGAGGTCTGATCCCTCGCCGCGACGCACGAGATAGGTGTCGTTCCCGCGGCCACCGCGCAGGATATCGTCGCCGGCACGCGCATCGAGCACGTCGGCGCCACCGTGGCCCGAGATGCGGTCGACGAGATTGGTACCGTAGAGCGTGTCCGCGCCGTTGCTGCCGCCGATATCGAAACCACGCGCGACGAGCGCTTCGTAGCTCAGGACGGTACCATCGTCGAACAGCACGCGGTCAATCGAACGCGGCCCGCCGAGGATGTCGAGCGGATCGAAGTTCTCGAGGTGTACCTCGCCGAGCTGCGCACCGAAATCGAGCTTGATCGATCCCGGGCGCAGGCGCAGCAGGGCTGGCCGGTAGCCCTGCCCGAGGCTGAGATCGTTGCCGCGGCCGTCCTCCGTAGCGACGATGTGCAACGCGAGCGGTGCTGCGCCGAGGTGGATGAGCTTGGCACCGTCGCCGGTATGGACGAAGGTCGGCTGTTGGCGTGCCCATGCCGCCGGCGTCGTACCCAGCGGTACCTCGTAGCGGGCGACATCGCCGTCGAAGCGGATGATGTCGTCACCGCTGCCGGCATCGATGGTGACGCCGAGCGGGTTGCGCACCTCGATGACGTCGTCGCCGGCACCCGCCTGCACGAAACTGCCGGCCGTGACCACCTCGAGGTGATCGGCGCCGGGCGTGCCGTTGACCAGTACCGCGGCGAGCGCGGGCTGGCCGCGCACGAGATAGCCGCTGCCACTGTCGCCGAACACGAGGAAATCCGCGTGACCGTCGCCGTCGACGTCGCCGAGCGCGCGGGGCTGCACATGCAACGTCCCGTGAGCGCCGAACGGCAGCATGGCGTGAAAGCCATCGTCGATGTCGAGCGCGGTGAGATCGAAGCGCGCGGGAAACGGCGTATCGCGTCCGTACACGACCGGGAGGTAAGCGTGCGTCGGCACATCGAGCGTGGTGCGGCTGGAAAAGGCGAGATCGTCGATGCCGTCGCCGTTGATGTCACCGAGCGCAACCGCGAGCATGCCTTCCCGCGCACTGCCGATGCCGGCGACGTCCCAGCCGCCGTCGACGATAAAGCCGTTGCTGCCGTCCAGCGCGCCGGTATCGAGGTGAGTGATGGCAGTGTCGCGGGTGCCGAATACCACACGTTGTTCGTTGCGCGCGTCGGCCTGTGCCGCGGCGACCAAGACGAGGTCGCTGAGCCCGTCGCCGTTGAAATCGCCGTGGGTGACAGTGCCACCACGGGAGAGGTCGCCACCCAGCGTGATGAGCGGCGCGGTGTCGAGATCGAATCCGGCGCGGACGCCGCCGCCCGCGCCGCGCACGACGTGGTAGGCCGGGTCGATACCGTACTCGGGCGCGGCGACGACGAAGAAGTCATCGTAACCGTCGCCGTCGAAATCACCGATCGCGTGGATGTCGGTGAGTCGATTGAAGTCGAAGCCCGCATCGGGCGCCAGCTCGAAACCGGGCCCCGCGCCGGCAGTGATCAAGGGCTCACCATCGAAGCCTGAGCCCTGCAGGTCGATGACGCCGGCGCGACGTCGCGGCGCTTCACCGCGCAGCACCGCGCGCGGCGTGAAGATGTCGGCGAGGCCGTCGCCGTCGAGATCGAGTACGCGCACCATGCCGCTGGCAGTGAACGCGTAACCCTGTGCCGGCGTGAGCGTATCGAGCGCGACAGGCGCGGGCCGGGCGGCACTGCCATAGACGATGTTGTAGATTCCGGCGGCGCTGCGCACGAGCAGGTCGCTGCGTCCGTCGCCGTCGACATCGCCGCTGTCGACGGCGGTGAACGGCGCCGCGCCGACGATCTCGAAGGCGCGCCCGGCGGCTGCCTCGGCCAGCGTGTCGAGCACCACCGGCAGGCCACCGGCGCGCCCGAGCACGATGTGATCGCGCACCTCGGCCCGGCCATCGACGACGAAACGCTCGCGCAGATGGAAATCGCCGTAGCCATCGCCGTCGACGTCGCCGACGCCGCGCGCGTCACTCGGCGCACGTGGAACGGGCGACGGCGCTGCCGGTGCGAACCCGACGCCGCTGCCGCGCGCTGATGGCATGGAATGCTCTGTGTCCGCCGGAGGCGGCCCCAGCCATGCCGCACGGCGACCGTCGACGAGCAGCGGGTGCAGCACCGATGGCGCGCTGAACGGCCAGCCGCGCACATCGAGCGTGAAGACGTCACGTACGACGTCGCCCCGCATGTTGCGGGCAGTGACGGCAATCTCCAGCGCACCCGGTGCACTGGAGGGCGCCGGGGTAGCGGTGAAGCGCGCGCCATCGGCCGCGAAGTCGAGCCAGGACGGTAACGGCGTGCCGTCGGCGCGGCTGGCACTGAACTGCAGGGGACCGAAATCACCGCGCGCGAAAGCGAACGGCGGGATCGCGAAATCGAGTGCATAGCCGGGTACCGCAACACGGTCGACGAGCGGTTCGGCAAGATGCGGGGCATAGCGCACGGCGAGTTCGATGGGATAACGATCGAGGGTGCTGCCGTCGGCGAACCGGAAGTGGCTCAACGCGCTCGACTCCCAGCCGCCGATGGCCAGCGACGTCCCGTCGATGGTCGCGCGCCAGGTGCCGTCCGCGCCGACCACGCCGGCGAGATCGGTGGGTTCGATGCCGCGCCCGAGTACCAGCGTGTGGGCGCTGTCGCCGGCCGGAATCGTGAGCCCGCCGCTGGCGCTGGCAAACACCCACGTACCGTCGCGCGGCTGCGCGGGGTCGAGCGGTTCGGTGGTGACGGCATCTGCGTAGAGCACACGCTCGCCGGCCACCACGCGCTCGATTGCGCCGGCGGCCCAATCGACCAGGTGCAGGCTGTCGGTCGCCGAGAAATGCAACACGAGGTCGGCGCCCTCGCGTCGCTGCACCGCGTTCGCGAGCGCGCCCGGGTCGGCGAGGATCACGGTGTCCCAGCCGGCGGTGTCGACAATCCGGTCGTGGCCGTCGCCAGGGTAATAGAGGTAGGTGTCGTGACCGTCGCCGCCGGCGAGCTGGTCGTCACCCGTGCCGCCGGCGAGAACATCGGCGCCACCGCCGCCCTCCAGGCCGTCGTTGCCGGCCCCGCCCTCGAGCACATCGTCCCCGGCATCGCCACGCAAGGCATCATCACCATCGTCGCCCTGCAGGTGGTCGCTGCCGCCGCCCCCCTCGAGCAGGTCGTCGCCGACATTCCCGGCGAGACGATCGGCCCCGTCGCCGCCAAAGAGGCGATCATCCCCCGCGCCACCGGCGAGGCGATCGGCGCCGCCGCCCCCGTGCAAGGCATCGTCACCGTCGCCGCCATCGAGGACGTCGTCACCATCGCCGGGCACCGCGACGGCTTCGAGGCCGTCGCCGTAGAGGTGATCGTCACCGGGGCCGCCGTCGAGCCGATCGGCGCCACGACCGCCGAACAGCACGTCGGCGCCCGCGTCGCCATGCAGCGCGTCGTCGCCGTCACCGCCGTCGAGCAGGTCGTTGCCGCCGCCGCCACGCAGCAGGTCGGCATCGTCCGCCCCGCGCGGCGCGCCGAACACGCCGGTCGCGGCGAAATCGACGATGCGTCCCGCGGCATCGCGGACCCAGGTGGTCGACCAGTTGCGCGCCGTGCTGCCCCACAGGTCTGTCTGCCCGAGGAGAATGTCGTCGCCATCACCGCCGAACAGGCGATCGTCGCCACCGCCGCCGCTGACGAGATCGTCGCCGGCACCACCATCGATGACGTCGTGGTTGCCGCGGCCGCTGAGGAAGTCGGCGCCGTCGCCGCCGAGCAGCACGTCGGCACCGCCATTGCCGACGGCGACGTCGCGACCGTCACCGCCGAGCAGGAAATCACCCGGGTCGTCGAACTGGGTGGGCAGGTCGGCATCGAACCAGGTGGCGCTGTTGAGGTAGTCGTCACCGGCACCGCCGAACAGCCAGTCACTGCCCCATGCCGTGCCACGCGTGCCGCCGTAGAGGTCGTCGTCGCCGTCGCCGCCGTCGATACGCTCATTGGCGTCGCTACCGAACAACGCGGCGTCGAAGGCATCGCGATCGTCACCTGGCGTACCGTCGATGACAACAGGTGGCGGCGCGGTCGCCGCCTCGAGCACGATGCCGAGATCCCCGCTCGCGAAACCGCGCGCCGCGCCCGCTGCCGGTGCCAGCGTGATGCGCACGGTTTGCCCATCCACCCGTGCCACCAACGTGATACCGTCGTCGCGGCGATACAGCGTGGCGTCCAGGATGGCATGCCGGAAGACGCCGGCGGCAACCTCGCGATAGCTGCCGGCGAGCACAGTGTGCGCAGGCCCCACCCGCAGCTCACCGGCGCCGTCACTGTCGGCGACGATGTCACCATCGCCGACGAAGTAGCGGTCATAGCCGGCGCCGCCCGCGAGGTAGTCGCGCATCCCGTCGTCGGCCCCCCCGAGGTCGTGGTGATACAGACTGTCGTCGCCGTCACCCCCGAAGAGGGCATCGGCGCCAGCGAAACCGAGCAGCCGATTGTCGAGCGCATTGCCGAACAGGCGATCGTCGGCAGCGCCGCCGGCGACGTCGACGGCGGCACCGAAGCGCACCGTCGCGACTGCGCCGGCGCCGCTGCGCAGGGTGTCGATGGCGGTGCCGCGCAAGCCGACGGCGAGGCCGTCGAGCGCGACCGCGGCGAAGCGCGCGCCGCTCAGCTCATCGATCCAGTCGACATTGGCGCCGGCGATGCGGAACGGTATCCCGGCCACGCTCGCGGTATCGTGGCGGTGCGCGAGGAGCAGGCGCTCGAGCAGCTCGGCGCGGGCCGTCCATAGTGGCAGGCTGTCCGGCGCCGGCGCGGCGCCAGCCGTGGTCGCCTCGTAGAGCGCTGCCGGCCCGGTCAAGACGAAGGGATTCTGTGCCAGCAGCGCGTAGCGCCAGGCCGGATCGGACATGGCCGCAGCGGCCATTGCCGCCGGCGTCAGCGCATCGGGCGCCAGCAGGGTGCCGAGGCCGCCCACACCGATGGCGTTCTCCAATGCGATCAGACGCTCGTGCAGCAGGCCGCGTGCCGGGTACGGCTCCGGTGACGCGAACCAGGCATCGATGCCGCGGGCCACCGCGTGCGGCAGCCCGGGTAGCGCGGTCCCGAGGAACAGGCGGCTCAGCGCCATGACCAGGTTCTCCTCGCCGACCGCCGCGCGGGGCGCGGCGAGCGCGAGGAGCGTGCCGGCGCGCTCGAGGTCGATTGTCGGATCGATGCGCTCGAGCAGTGCCTGCACACCGAGCGCGTCGACCAGCTGCCCCATCGCATGGCTGTTGGACTCCGTCGCGACCGGCAGGTGCGGGCTGGCCGGGTTGCCGGTGATCAGGGGCGCGGCGACAACGGACACGTCGTCGTAGGCATCGGATTGCTCCGCGACCAGGCTGTGCAGACGACCGGCAGCGGCGAGCGGGGCGAACTGCGCGGCCGGAGGAGTGGGAAGCACCGGCGCGAACAGCCCGTCGACGAGCTCGTCGCTCAGCTGCTGCCCGTTCTCGACGATCGCGGCGAGAATCTGCGCCGCGGCGAAGACGCCACTCGAGCCGATGGCGCCGGCCACGCCGGCCACCACGCCCTCGATGTCGTTGACGCCGAGCACCGGGTCGAAGCCCGGCGCGTTGAACGTCACCGCGTGGTCGAATCGCTGCGGAAACAGGCGGAGAGCGAGCGCGGCGAGATGCCCGCCGAGGCTGTGACCGGTGACGGTGACCGCGGTATCCGCGCCGAGCAGGCCGAGCCCGGGACGCGGCGCCGCCGGCTCGAGCCAGTAACTGCGCTCGGCGCCGACGACCACCGGCGCACCGGGCGGCGGCGCGTGGATGCCCTGCACGAGCGAGAATTGCGCCACTGCCTGCCCGGCCGGTGCCTGCAGGCGCTCGACATAATTGAGCAGCGACACGCCCTGCGCCAACGCGAGCCCGATGCCACCGATCTGCTGCAGGCTGGCCTCGAATAGGTCCTTGCCGAACTGCGCGCCCGGTTCGCTGCCGCGCAGCGCGAGCACCGCCTCGGTACCTCCAGCCGCCACGCGCGTGAACAGCGTCGCCGCGAACCCGCTCTCGGGATCGTTCGGATGGTAGTCGGCGATGGTCCAGGCTTCTTGCGTCGGCAAGAAGATCTTGGATGCGAGTGCAGGTGCTACTGCATCGCCCTGGTCATTGACGACCTCAGGTGCCAGGCGTGCGCGGTTGGCTTCATCGATTGAGGATTCGATTGTCTCCAGACCGGACAACGCTTCCTCGCTCCATTCAACATATGCAAGGTCAGCGAACCACGCATGCTGATAGTAGTCTCGAATATTCATGAGTCATCCTTGTACTCACGGTTGTGATTCAATGTTCGTCGACGATGAGAACTTGGCATTGCTCTTGGGCTTGAGCACGAGCCCGGCGAGATAATCGCTCGGGTACACGCGGTAACCGAGCAACGAGTCGTACCGTCCCTCCCGGATCGGCGCCACGTCGCCGCATGTCCACGGCGACGCGCGTCCCGGCACGAGGGACAACCAGAGGCGATCGAAAAGCCCTGGGCGAATCATCCAGACCACGAGTTCGCCGAGGATGCTGCCATCCTTGCGGTCAATGACCTTTTGGCCGCTTTTCTCAATCGCATAGCCGGCGCTCGTTCGGTAACTTCGGACGTACTCATAGCGGCTCGTCAGCCCTTCAATGGGTTCGGAAATGGCTTGGCCATCGTGCATCGAGAGACGGACATCCTTTGCGCCTGGATAGGCCCCATAGGTCTCGACATACTGGAAGCCCTTTCGCGCGATCGACTCGATATCGAAACGCCCTTTAAACCCCTCCACCTCCACCGTCCGATACACGTGCGGGCCGCCATGCACCTTGCACAAGTAGGCGACACGCAGGCTGGTGAAGAGAACGTCCGCGTTCCAGGCCAGCTCCCATACGAGCAGCAGCAACAGCGTGGTGCGCGCCACGCGCCCGAGGTAGGGCCAACCCTCGAGGCGGCGATGGCGCAGCAACGCGATGCACAGGAAGGGGAGGGCGAGCAGCTGCGCGAAATTCTCGATCGCGCCGTGGCTGTAGTAGGGCAGGCCGAACAGGGTCCGGGCCGGCGGCGCAGCAAAGGTCGCGAGCGGCACCAGGGACAGCAACGTCGACAGGATCTGCAACCGCCGGACGCGACGGCGTCGCCGAGCGTGGCCGTCGCTGGCAACGATGGCGTGCCTGCCGTCGCGAAATGCACTACCCCTCATGCGTCGTCCGTCCCTGGCCTACGTTGCCAAGCTTCGCCCTGGCACGCGAGAGCCACCAGCCACCGGGGCCGGTAGCGCCGAATCGCGGGAAGATTTCCCTGCGGTCACCACGCCAAGGGACGACGCCGACTGCGCCCCCCGCCACCCTGCCCCGCTCAGCGTTCGCGCAGTGCCTCGGCGCGGTAACGCAACAGCGGCGCGGCGAGGAACTCGATGATGCGCCGGCGGCCCAGCGCGTACTCCACCGTCACCGCCATGCCGGGCGCGAGCGGCACGCTGCGCGTTCCCAGCGTCATCGCGCTGCGCGACAGCGTCACGCGGGCACGGAACACGAGACCACGCACATCGTCCGCGACCGCATCGGGTGCGAGTGCGGCGAGCGTGCCGGCGAGGGTCCCGTAGGTGGTGAACGGAAACGTCTCGATCTTGACCGTCGCGGCCTGTCCGACGTGCACGAAGCCGATGTCCTTGTTGGCGACCCAGGCCTCGATCTCGAGCCCTCCCTGCTGCGGCACTACCAGCATGAGCTCTTCGCCCGCACTGACCACGCCGCCGACGGTGTGCACGGCGAGCTGCTGGATGACGCCGTCCAAAGGCGCACGCAGGAAGTGTGCGGCGAGCTCGGCGGCACTCGCGCGCTGGCGCTGCCGCGCCTGCACCAGTGCCGCGTCCACCTCGTCGAAGGCGGCGCGCCAGTCCGTCTCGGCACGCGCTTCGAGGGCACCGAGGCGCGCCCCGGCAACGGCGATGGCAGCCGCGCGGGCCAGGCGGCGCGCCTCCAGCACGTGGCGCTGGTGCACGCGATCGAGGCGCGCTTCCTCGAGCTCGAGCCAGCCGACGCGCGGCGCGAGCGCACGCTCGGCGAGGGTGGCGAGCGCGCTGCTGCGCTCGCTGAGCAAGGGCAGCGTGGCCGCGTGCCGCGCAAGCTCCGCACCGTCCGCGGCGAGCTCGGCACGCAAGCGCGCGAGTTCGTGCTCGAGTGCCGCCTGCTCGGCGACATGCGCGGCGCGCTCGCGCGCGACGCGGCGATCGAGCACTGGCGACAAGGCGGGCGATACCGCCGGCGCATCCACGAACGGCGCAAGCAGCGCGGCGAGACGCGCCCGCTCGGCCGCAAGCCGCAGGACCTCGCTGCTCGTGCGCAGGTGGTCCGCGCGCGCACGCGCGGCGTCGAGAGCAACGACCAACGTGCCCGCCGCCACCTCGTCGCCTTCGCGCACGTGGAGTGCCGCGACACTGCCGGCGACCCGGGCCTGCACCCGCTTGACGTGTGCCGAGGGCACGATGCGGCCGCTGGCGACGGCGGTGACGTCGACCTCGCCGATACTGGCCCAGGCGAGCGCACAGGCACACGCGGCGAGCAGCGTCCACATGAGTGCGCGCGCCTGCGCACGCGGCGGCTGCGCCGCGATCGCGTCGAGTGGTGGCAGGAACTCGTGCTCGCAATCACGCTTGCTCATGTCAGCGGCCTCGGGCCCGCACCGCCCGACCGGCACTGCCCTGGTGTCGACACAGGCCCGCGTAGTAGCCCCCGGCGACGCGCAGTTCGGCATCGGGACCGTCGGCGCTGACGCGCCCGTTCTCGAGCACGACGATGCGATCGACGATAGCGAGCGCCGACAACCGATGCGCGATGACGATCACCGTGCAGCGGCCGGCGAGCCGACGCAGGCTATCGAGCACGACCTGTTCTGCTTCGAAATCGAGCGCGCTCGTCGCCTCGTCGAGAATCAGCACGGCCGGTTCGGTAGCAAGCGCGCGCGCCAGCGCCAGCCGTTGCCGCTGGCCACCCGACAGACGCGAGGCGTGCTCACCGAGCACGGTGTCGTAACCGTCCGGCAGGTCGAGCACGAACTCGTGTGCACCCGCGGCGCGCGCGGCGGCAACTACGCGATCGAGCGGCAGCGCCGGATCGGCCAGCGCGATGTTCTCGCGCACCGTGCGATTGAACAGCACCGCTTCCTGCGGCACCACGGCGACCCGGCGGCGCAGCCATGACGGATCGAGCAGTGCGAGATCGAGACCATCGAGCAGCACGCGGCCACGCTGGGGCACGTGGAGACGCTGCAGCAGGCGGGCGAGGGTACTCTTGCCGCAGCCGGAACGGCCGACGATACCGACCACCTCGCCCGCGCCGATGGCCACCGAGAACCGGTCCAGCACCAACGGGCCATCGAGCCCGTAGCGGAAGTCGACCGTCTCGAAGCGCACTTCGCCTCGCAGCTCGGCCGGCGTGGCACGGCCGGCGCGATGCGCCGGCTCCGCGCGCGCATCGAGAATGTCACCGACCCTGGCCACGGCGAGGGCAGTCTGCTGGTAGTCCTGCCAGAGCTGCACCAGGCGCAGCAGCGGGCCCGCCACGCGTGCCGCTATCATGTTGAAGGCAACCAGCTGACCGATGCTGAGGCTGCCGTCGAGCACGCGCTGCGCACCGAGCCAGAGGATGCCGAGCCCCATCAGCTTGTTGACCAGCGCAGCGGCCTGGTTGGCGATGCTGGCCAGATTGGTCGCGGCCAGGTCGGCACGCACGTAGGCGGCGAGCCGTTCGCCGAAACCACGCTCGATGGCCGGTTCGACCGCCAGCGCCTTGAGCGTCTCGATGCCACTGACGGTCTCGACCAGGTAGGCCTGGTTGTCGGCGCCACGCCCGAAACGTGCTTCCAGGCGCGCGCGCAGCAGCGGCGTGGCAAGCAACGCGAGCAGCGCGTAGACGGGCAGCGTCGCTACGACCACGAGCGTCAGCACCGGGCTGTAGAGCAGCAGCGCGCCGAGGAACACCCCGGTGAACGGGACGTCGATGGCGCATCCGAGTGCACTGCCGGTGAGAAAGGCGCGGATGGTCTCGAGCTCGCGCACGCGCGCGACGCTGTCACCTACGCGGCGGGCGCCGAACCAGGCCAACGGCAGTCGCAGCAGGTGCGCGAACAGCTCGCCACCGAGCGCGACGTCGATGCGCTGCGCGGTGTGCGCGAGCACGTAGGTGCGCAGCGCACCGAGCGCGACCTCGAACAGGGCCACCGCGAGCAGCGCCACGGCGAGGATATCGAGCGTGGTGAGGCCGTGATGAACCAGCACCTTGTCGATGACGACCTGGAACACCAGCGGCGTGGCGAGCGCCAGCAGCTGCAGGGCGAACGCCGCTACCAGCACCTCGCCGAGATGACGCCGGTGGCGCACGAGGTGAGGCCAGAACCAGGCGAAACCGAATCGCCGCGGCGCCCCGCTGTCATCGTTCTGCCGCGCTACCAGCACCGCGCTGCCGGCCCAGGCACCGGCGAACGCAGCACGGGTGACCATCGCCGGCGGGCGTCCCGGGTGCTTGAGCAGCACGCGCTCGTCGTCGATCCCGGCAAGCACCGCGAAGGCACCATCGACGAGGCGCACGATCAGCGGCAGCGGCAGCGTCGCGAGTCGCCTTGGCGACGGCCGCAGGCGGCGCGCGCGCAGGCCGAGCAGACCGGCCGCGCGCACGAGCTCGTGCTCATCCGCACCCGTGCCGGGCGTGGCACAGGCTTGTGCGAGCTGACGCGGGTCGGCGGCGATGCCGTGCACCGCGGCGACCGTGACGAGACTCGCGAGCGCGCTGTCGCGGGTGTGTGCTTCGATGTGCCCTGCCATGACGTCCTTGTCCGGCACCGGGATTGGCTGCCCATCCTGCCCGCTCGACGCCGCTGCGCAACAGCGTCACGGGCCCGCGGTGCCCTGTGCAGGAAGCTTTCCCGGCCGCGTCCGGGCGACCTGCCCGGGCCGGCCTGCCGGGGAGTCCGGCGTGCGGCTTGCAGGCCGGTCCTGCAGGATTTGCAAATCCTGCGCTGCAAGGGTGTGCCGAACGGCGCGCGGACACGCTCCGGCCGGGATGCCCGGGCGCCCCCGGCCAGCATCCGCAACGGCGCACGCAACCGCGTGAAACCCGCCTCTCGTCGCACCCGGCATCCGCCCCGCCAGCATCGCAGACCGCCCGTGCGCAGGCCACCGAGAAACCTGGCACCCCCCTTGCTTGGAGTCCGGGACGAACCCGTACCGGAGAGAACTCACGATGATTCACCGACCGCTCCGTCAGTCCCTTCCCCTGCTCGCCGCCCTCGGCGCCGCACCGGTGCTCGCCGGTGACGCCTCCGACGAAGCAGGCAAGGCCATGCAACATGCCGCCGACGAAACCGGCGCGGCCATCGAGCAGGCGGCCGAGAAGACCGGCGACATGGCCAAGCGGGCCGCCGCCGCTACCGGGCAGGCCGCCGAGAAAGGCAAGAAAGAGCTCGCCAGTACGTCGGCCACTGCCGGCCAGGCGGTGCAGGATGCCTGGATCGACGGCAAGCTCGAAGGCATCTACGCGCTCAATCGCCAGCTCGAGGCGCTCGACATCGACACCGAAGTGAAGCGTGGCGTCGTCATGCTGAGCGGCACCGTCGCCAACCGCGTCGAGCGCGATCTCGCCGGCGAACTCGCGCGCGGCGTGGAAGGCGTACAGGATGTCGTCAACGAACTCGACATCAAGCCCGATGCGCCACGCGACGACGAGCCCGGCTTCGCGCAGTGGGTTGCCGACGCCACCACCACGGCGGTGGTGAAGTCCAAGCTGCTTGCCAACGAACACACCAGCGGCCTTGCCATCGAGGTCGACACGCTGGCCGACGTGGTGATCCTGTCGGGTCGTGTCGATTCGACCGCCGAACGTGAACTGGCGGGCGAGATCGCGGCAAACACCGAAGACGTGGCCGAAGTCCGCAACGACCTCGAGGTAGCCTCGATGTGAGGCGACCTGCCGGCGCTGCCGTCAGTCGGCGATGGCGAAGAACACGCCGAACAGGCTCTCGCCGGCGATGAGGCCGGCCGCACAGGCGACCACGTAACGCTCGGCGAGCTGCGGCGCACGTGCGAACAGGGCCCAGGCGAGCAGCGCACCGGCACACAGGGTCAGTGACGTGCTCGCCGGGATGACGAAGGCGAGCCCGCAGGTGGCACCGCTCGGCAGCCACCGCGCCCACGCGGGGTGACGCTCGGCGAGACCGAGCAGAAGGCCGGCAAGCGCCGCAAACAACGCCGCCTGGCGTGCCGCCGCCGGTACGCTGGCGAGCCCGCCGGCGAGCGCCTCGGCGACGCTCTTCCACACAGCCACCGCGGGTGCCGGCCACTCCGGGGTCAGCAATTGCTCGGCAGGGGCCGGAATCATGGCGAGAAAGACCATGCTGCCGGTCACGCTGCCGACGGCAATGCCGCAGCATTGGGCGACGACCTGGCGCCACGGCGTGGCGCCGACCAGCTGTCCCGCCTTGAGATCGTTCAACAGATCGGCGCACTGCCCGGCGGCTCCACCCGCCACGTTGGCCGTCATCAGGTTGGTGGCGACCTGCGCTGGTGCGATCACGGCGAAGGAGAGCTGCGACACCTTGCCAATCGCGCCGATCGGCGCGATGCCGGTCTCGCCGACGACGCGCGCGGCGACTGCTGCGAGCACGAACGCGAACGGTATGGCGAGTAACGCAGGCAGCCAGTCGATGTCGAACAGCGCGATCTCGAGCGTCACCGTGAGCACGGCCGCGAGCAGCAGGCCCATCCAGGCCGGCAAACTGCCGCCAGCTGCGCGCGGACCGCGACGCCAGCCGGCTATGCGCCAGCGCCACGGCGCCGGCACGATCGCGGCGAGACTCGCGCTCACCATCAGCGCCACACCGGGCCACACCAGCCAGCCGACCAGCGCCTGGTAGCCGTCCGGCGCAGCGGCAGGCAAGGCCACGCGCCCGCTCGCCAGCAGCCACGGCGCCAGCCCACCCCAGGCGAGGAGCGCGCCGAACGCGAGCGAGAGCCCCGCGCGCGGGCCGATGATGGCGCCGAAGCCGAGCATCATCAGCGACGGATCGAGACCGAAGGTGAGTTCGCCGAGGCGCGGCGTCGGCGCGAAACGCGGCAACGTCCACCACCAGGCATCGACCAGGCGCGCTAGCGCCGCCACCACCAGGCTCGCGAGCATGGCGCGGAAGCGCAGCAGTGCCACGCGGCCCTGCTCGAAGGTGTCGCGCAGGGTCTCGGCGGTGGCGACACCGACCGGGAAGCGCAGGCGCGGTGCGCCCAGCATCGGCGCGCGCAGGAACCACGCCACCCACACGCCGAGGAAGCTCACGCTGAAGACCCAGGCGGTCAACGGCAGGAGGTCGATGCGTGCCCCCGACACCAGCAGCCAGGCCGGGATCGGGGCGACCAGTCCGCCGGAGACGATCGAGGCCGCCGAGGAGGCCGCAGTCTGGTTGATATTGCTCTCGTGGAGCTGCCAGGGGGCCAGGCCGCACCAGCGCGCGAGCGGGCGCCATACCGCGTAGGCCACCAGCAGGGCGGTGATCGAGAGATTGAAGCTCCAGCCGATCTTGAGGCCCGAATAGACGTTGGTCGGCGTCAGCACGGCGCCGATGACGAGCCCGGTCAGGAGCGCACGTAAGGTCAGCTCGCGGCGCGCGACAGGCGCTTGCGCGGCGGCATGGCGGCCACTCATGCCTGTCACCCTGCCGCGCCCTGCGCGCGGGCGCAAGCGGCGCAAGGAAGCGTGCCGTCAGCCCCGCGTCACGGGATGTGCCGTCGGACTCAATCGAGCCAGCGCAATACCACCAGGCGATAACGCTCGACGTCGGCGCGCGGGGTGATCCACAGGCGGTCCTCGCGCGGGCGCACGACGATGCTGCGCATGCCGTCATGCATCACCAGGGCGACGCGTTGCTGCGGCGCACGCCGCACCTCGATGGTGGCATCGCGCGGTTCGATCGAGGCGAAGATCTCGACCGCACCGGCATCCTCCGGGCAGGGGCCCGGCAAGACATACTCGTCCAACATTCTCCCCCACGGTCCGACGGCAGCTGCCGGTGCACTTGCGCCCGCGGCGTGCTGCGCTCACGCGCCGCCTGCCCACGCCGCGGCAAGCTTATTACTGCTGAGGAAATTGTCAACAAGGGTCGGGGTGTGGTTTTGAACTGCACGACAACACCCGCCGATCACGCATCGGCGCGGCCCTTCTCACCACCGTGCGGCTGCCCCGTACGCGCGGCTGGTGCGACGACGATGAACGACACCGGCGGCAATTCCATTACCATGTCGCCCGGCCCGCGGCGCCCGCCGCCGGGCGCGCGATTACAGGGGAGAATTGCATGATCAGGAACATCGCCGTCGCCTGTGCCGCCCTGGCGGCATTCGTCGTTCACGCCGAGGCGGCCACCACCATCGACGACGTCGCGCTCGCCAACGAGGCCGACGGGCGCAACTGGGCCGCCTACGGGCGCACCTACTCCGAGCAGCGCTTCAGCCCGCTCGATGCCATCAACGCCGACAACGTCGCCGGGCTCGGCCTGGCCTGGTACAAGGACCTGCCCAACGACCGCTCGCTGAACGGCACGCCGCTGGTCGTCGATGGCGTGATGTATTTCGAGGGCAGCTACAACTTCGTCTACGCCGTCGATGCGAAGAGCGGCGAGACGCTGTGGACCTACGACCCGAAGGTCATCGAAGCCGCCGGCGAGCGCATGCGCGTCATGTGGGACGTCTCGCGCGGGCTCGCCTACTGGGCAGGCAAGGTCTACGTGGCGACGGTCGACGGCCGTCTCATCGCGCTCGACGCCGCCAACGGCGAACGCGTGTGGGAGACGATGACGGTCGATCCGCGCAAGGCGCTCTTCATCACCGGCGCGCCGAAGGTCTTCCGCGGCAAGGTGCTGATCGGCAACGGCGGCACCGAGTGGGGCCCGACGCGCGGCTACATCACCGCCTACGATGCCGACACCGGCGAACAGGCGTGGCGCTTCTGGGTAGTGCCCGGCAATCCCGCCGACGGCTTCGAGAACGCGGCGATGGAGATGGCCGCCAAGACCTGGACTGGCGAATGGTGGAAGTATGGCGGCGGTGGCACGGTGTGGCACGGCATGACCTACGACCCGGAATTCAACACCGTCTACATCGGCACCGGCAACGGCAGCCCGTGGAACCAGAAGATCCGCTCGCCAGAGGGGGGCGACAACCTCTTCCTGTGCTCGATCGTGGCGCTCGATGCCGACACCGGCGAGTACAAGTGGCACTACCAGACCGTGCCCGGCGAGACCTGGGACTACAACTCCAACATGGACATCGTGCTGGCCGACCTCAAGTACGGCGAACAGACCATCAAGGCCATCCTGCACGCGCCCAAGAACGGCTTCTTCTACGTCATCAACCGCGAGAACGGCGAACTGCTCTCGGCCAAAAAGATCGGCAAGGCGACCTGGGCCAGCCACGTCGATCTGAAGAGCGGGCGCCCGGTCGAGAACGCCGGCGTGCGCTACGAGGATGGCGAGGAGCTGGTGTGGCCGAGCGCCGTCGGTACCCATTCGTGGCACGCCATGTCCTACAACCCCGACACCGGCCTCGCCTACGTGCCGATCGTCGAGATGCCCGGCTTCTACACCGACAAGGGCATGAAGCTCGAACAGTGGAAGTCACCCTACTTCGGTTTCGACCCGGGCATCGACACGCTGCGTGGCGACGTGCCCGCCGATGCCGGTACCGGCGCCCTGCGCGCCTGGGATCCCCTGCAGGCGAAGACCGTGTGGGAACACCCGCTACCCGGCATCTGGAACCCGGGCACACTGACCACCCACGGCAACCTGGTGTTCCAGGGCCGCGCCGACGGCCGCTTCGTCGCCTACCGCGCGACCGACGGCGAAATACTGTGGTCGGTCGAACTCGGCCACGGCATCTCGGCGCCGCCGGTGACCTACACCGTCGACGGCAAGCAGTACCTCTCACTGCTGGTCGGCTGGGGCGGCACCGGCGCCTCCATGGTCGGCTCGATCGCGGCGCAGCATGGCTGGGCCTACCAGGCACAGGTGCGCCGGCTCTACACCTTCGCCCTCGACGGCACGCAGCCGATCCCGCCGCAGACCAACCCGCCGACCTTTCCCGAGCCGCTCGCCGCACCCGACTTCGTGGTCGATGCGAGCCTGCTCGACGAGGGCAGCTGGCTGTACAAGGAATCGTGCTCGATGTGCCACGGCGGCGGCGCGGTTTCCGGCGGCTATGCCCCCGACCTGCGCGCATCGCCCATCGTGCTCTCGGCGGAGGCGTTCAAGGCGGTCGTCGTCGACGGCGCCAAGCGCCAGAACGGCATGCCGGACTTCAACGACTTCAACGATCACCAGCTCGCCGTGCTGCGACATTACATCCGCCACCAGGCGACACAGCCGCAGCAACTCGGCGGCGCCGGGCACTAAGCGTGCATTTGCCCGTCCCGGCTGTAGCCGGGGCGGGCGCCTCGCTCAACCGCGCGCAGTCTCGCCGTGCTCGCGCAGCCAGGCGACGAGATCGTCGGCCGCGCGCGGCTCGCTGAAGTAATAGCCTTGCAGTTCGTCGCAACCGGCGTCGCGCAGGAAGTCCCGTTGCGCGGCGGTTTCCACCCCTTCCGCGACCGTGCGCAGACCGAGCCCGCGCGCCATCGAGATGACGGTATTGACGATGGCGACATCACCGTCGTCTCCGGGCAGATCGCGCACGAAGGACTGGTCGATCTTGAGCACGTCGATGGGCAGGCGCTTGAGGTAGCTCAGCGAGGAATAACCGGTACCGAAGTCGTCCACCGCGATGCCGAAGCCAAGCGCCTTGAGCGCATCGAGTGTCTCGATGGCGAGTGCGGCGTCCTCCATCAGCATGCTCTCGGTAAGCTCGAGCTCGATGCGTGACGGTGCGATGCCGGCCGCCTCGACCACGCGCGCCAGCCGCTCGGGCAGGGCGGCAACCCGGAACTGGCTGCCGGAGACGTTGACCGCGCACTTGTAGGGGCCGAGGCCGGCGGCGTCCCACGCAGCGAGCTGGCGGCATGCTTCGCCGAGTACCCATTCGCCGATCGGCACGATGAGTCCGGTCTCCTCGGCAACGGGGATGAACTCGGCCGGCGAAACGCGACCGAGCTCCGGGTGCACCCAGCGGATGAGCGCCTCGAAGCCGAGTGGCTCGTACGAAGCGGCGGCGAGCTTGGGCTGGAAGTAGACCATGAACTCGCGCCGCTCGAGCGCGCCGCGCAGCTGCATCTCGACGGTGAGACGCTTGAACGCACTGGCATTGAGCTGGGTGGTGAAGAACTGGTAGCAGTCGCGCCCCTCGCGCTTGGCCTGGGCCAGCGCGGCGTCGGCATTGCGCAGCAGGTCGTCGGCACTGGTACCGTCGCCGGGGTAGACGCTGATGCCGATCGAAACGCGTGCATGGATTTCGTTGCCGCCGATCTCGAATGGCTTGCCGAGCGCATTGCGCAGCCGCTGCGCGACCACCGCTGCATCCTCGGCCGCGGTGATCTCCGGCAACAGCACGATGAACTCGTCGCCCGCGGCACGCCCGAGCGCATCCGCCGCCATCCCCACCGGAACCTGGCCGAGCGTGTCGCTGATGCGCAGCGTGTGACGGAAGCGCGCGCTGACTGCGCGCAACAGCTCGTCACCGCAGGCGAAGCCGAGCGTGTCGTTGATGCGCTGGAAGTGATCGATGTCGATCGACAGCACTGCGAGTACGCGCTCGTGACGCGCGGCCTGGGCCAGCGCCTCGGCGATCGACGCGCGTATCGCGGCTCGATTGGGCAGGCCGGTGACATCGTCGTAATGGGCAAGTCGATGGATCTGCTGCTCTGCGCGGTGGCGCTCGCTGACATCCTGCACGGTGCCAATGAAGTAGTACCCGCTATCGGCTTCGCGCTGCTCGGCGACGCCGACGATGTGCACGTTGCGCGCATCGGCCTCGCGCAGCCCGAGGCGGAACTCGAGACTGAACGATTCCTTGCGCCGCAAGGCGCTGCGCACGGCCTCGGAGAAACGCTCGCGGTCGGCCTCGAGCACGTGGTTGGCGAGCACCGCGAAGCTGCCGACCTCGACGTCGTCGCACAGCCCGAGGGCATCGTGGGTTTCCATGTTCCAGCGCGCGAAGTTACCGGCCGCATCGCACTCCCAGTGGCCGAGGCGCGCGATGCGCTGGGCGAGCTGCAGGCGCTGCTCGCTGGCACGCAAGGCGTCCGCGGTGCGCGTCGCGCGCAGCATGTAGCGCAGGCGGTGGCCGAGAATCTCGAAGTTGAACGGCTTGGTGACGAAGTCGGTCGCACCGGCCTCGTAGGCGCGGTTGATGGACTCGACGTCGTCGAGGCCGGTCATCATGAGCACCGGCACGTGCGCGCCGCGTGCGTCCGCGCGCAGCGCCGAGCAGGCCGCGAAGCCATCGACCTTCGGCATCAGCACATCGAGCACCACGAGGTCCGGCCGGTGCTGCTCGAAAGCCGCCGGCAACTCGCTGCCGTCGGCTGCTTCGATCACGGCGAACCCCGCGTTCTCGAGCGCGGTACGCGCCAGCAGTCGTTGCATGTCGTCGTCGTCGACCAGCAGCACGCGGGCGACTTCGTCGTGGTCATGCGGCTGCGCTTCCATCATCGCGTTCATTCTACTTTGCCACCCTGCTGTGCCGGCCTATTGTGCCGCCTGGGGTCTCAGCTCGCGCAGCGCGGCGATCACGCCGTCGAGCTCGAAATGCAGCACGTCGAGATGCTTGCCGACTGCCTCGAGACGGCCGTCGCGGGCCTGCGTCTCGAGCTCGCCCGCGAGTCGCGCGAGGGCGCTCGCACCAAGGTTCGCGCTGCTCGATTTCAACGTGTGCACGGCTCGACGGACGCGCTCGGCATCACTCGTGGCGATGCCCTGCTCGACATCGGTAATGAGCTGGCCGGCGCTGCTCATGAACAACCCGACCAGCCGCCCGAGCAGATCCGGGCTGCCGTCGCGCTGCAGGGCGGCGATACGCGCCAACGCCTGGGCGTCGAGCGGGCTCGGGCCGCTGCTGACGACCTGTGGACGCGGCTGCCGTGCCGGCGGCTCGGCGTCCGTCTTCTTCGGCGCCGTTTCCGGCGCGGCCGCCAGCCAGTTGCCGAGCAGCTGGTTGAGCTCGTCACGCGTGAACGGCTTGGCGAGGTAATCGTCCATGCCGGCGGCGAGGCAGCGCTCGCGATCGCCTTCGAGCGCGTTCGCGGTCAAGGCCACGATCGGCAGGGCGGTGGTGCCTTCGACGTGCTCCCATCTGCGGATACGTTCGGTGGCGCCATAGCCATCGAGCACCGGCATCTGGCAATCCATCAGGACCAGGTCGTAAGGCTCGCGCAGCGCATCCAGCGGGCTCTCGGTGATCGCCTCGACCGCCTCCTGGCCGTTACCGACGATGCGCACCTGGCAACCCAGCGACTCCAGCATGGAGCGTGCGAGCTCCTGGTTGACCGCGTTGTCCTCGACCACCAGCACGCGCGCCTGGTAGCTGCCCGGGGCTGCCTTGCCCTGGGTGCGCTCCAGTTCGGCAAGACCGCGGGCACCGGCCGATACCGCTGCATAAAGCTCGCGCTGGCGGACCGGCCGGGTGAGATACGCGCTGACACCGCTGGCCAGCAGATCGCCGGTCGACTCGAGGTTGGCCACCGTGGTCAGCATGATCAGGCGCGGCTCGGCAAGACGCGCGTCGCCGCGCACTGCACCGGTGAACTGCGCAGGCGGCATGTCGGACAGCTCGCGCGGGAACACCACCACCGCGAAGGGCTCACGGCGTTCGGCCGCTGCGCGCAGCGTGGCAAGTGCCGCCTGTCCGGACTGCGCCGTCGCCACTGCCGCACCCCAGCCGCGCAAGGTGCCGATGAGCAGCTCGCGCGCCGTGTCGTCCTTGCCGATCACGAGCACCGGAACGCCGGCGACGCTGACACGCTCGAGCGCAGCCTGGCGGCGGTGGCCGGGCACGCGTGACGGCTCCACCGTCTCCAGCGGACAGGTGAACCAGAAGGTCGAACCGACATCCGGGGTGCTCTCGAGCCCGATGGCACCGCCCATCAGCTCGGCGAGCTGGCGGCAGATGGCGAGCCCGAGACCGGTACCGCCGAAGCGCCGCGTCGTCGAGCCATCCGCCTGGGTGAAGGAATCGAAGATTCGCCCCTGGTGCTCGGCAGCGATACCGATGCCACTGTCCTGCACCGCGAAGCGCAGCAGCGGCGCGCCGCCCGCGTCCGTTACCTCGTCGACGCTCACCACCACCTCACCGTGCTCGGTGAACTTGACCGCGTTGCTGACCAGGTTGGTGAGCACCTGGCGCAGGCGATCGACATCCCCGAGCCGGTACGGATCGATGCCGGGCGGTACGTGGCACACCACCTCGATACCGGCACGGTGGGCGTTCTCGGCGAAGATCGCGCCGACGTCCTCGATCAGCTCGCGCAGGTCGAAGGCCTGCTGGCTGATCTCGAGCTTGCCGGCCTCGATCTTGGAGAAATCCAGGATGTCGTTGATCACGCTGAGCAGCTGGCGACCGGAGCGATGGATGGTCTCGGCGAGCTGGGTCTGCCGCTTGCTGAGCGGGGTACCGAGGATCAGCTCGGTCATGCCGAGCACGCCGTTCATCGGCGTGCGGATTTCATGGCTCATGTTGGCCAGGAACTCGGCCTTGGCCGCGGCCGCGCTCTCGGCGGCGTTCTTCGCGCGCACCAGCTCTTCCTGGGTCGCTTCGAGCTGGGCAAGCTTGCTGCGCAGGTTCTGGTTGAGCGCCGCGCCCTCGCCCTGCGCCCGACGCAACGCTTCGGCGACATCGGCATGCTCGAAGCGCAGGCGCACGTTCTGCGCGAAGCCGGCGTGCATGGCGCCGGCGTTGCGCCACATCACGAGCAGGTAGCAGACCAGCATCATGCCGAGGATGAGATCGACACGTCCTGGCGCGAGCAGGAAAGGCATGGCAACAGGCAGCACGGCAATCACGAGGAACAGCCGCGCGGCCGGCAGCAGCACGGCATAGGTCGAGGCGCCGCCGGCGGTGACGCCCGCCGTCGCAACCACGATCAGCGTACGCAGCTCGGGCGCATCGAGCATGGGCACGAACGCCGCCATCGCACCCCAGCCGAGCGCGGCGGCCACCACGCCGACGTAGAACCCGAGTGCGCTCGGCGTGGTGGGCGGCTGGCGGCGGAAATGTCGCAGGTGCAGCAGGCGGCCGGCTGCCACGACAAGCTGGTAGCCGAGCCAGGCGGCAAGCACGGCATCCGGTACCTGGTGCCACAGGAGACCGGCAATCATCAAGGTGACAGCGAGACTGCCGGCCACCGCGGCGCCGGTGCCGGCGGCAAGCATGCGCAGGTGCTCGAACGCGAGTCGTGGATCGGCTTCCGTGCCGGATCTCCCCGCCCCGGCCGCGGCATCACGGGCTCCGCCGACGACGCGCGTATCGCCCAGGGTCTGTTCCATCGTCTCGTCCATCTCCGCTTCGTCAGCCGCGGCGTGCGGCACCACACGCTGCGGTTAGCGGCAGGACCGCGGCGAACTGTCGCGCGGGCCCGCGCAGGCACTTCCGCGCGGCGGTGCGGCCGCGGCCACACGCGTGTCAGCCGGCCACCTGCCCCGGCGACGCACAGCTTCCGTGCCGGGCTTCAAGGAAGTGTAGCCGCGCCGGCAGCGCCACCCAACCGTCGGTCCGCGTCAGACGCGGCGCAGCGACCGGCGGCGCCGCCGCTCAGCTGGCGAAGTAGCGGTTGCGCGGCCGCGGCAGGCCGAGATGCTCGCGCAAGGTCGTACCCGTGTAGCGGGTACGCAACAGGCCACGCCGCTGCAGCTCCGGCACCACCTGCGCGACGAAGTCATCGAGCCCTGCGGGCAGGAACGGGAACATCACGTTGAAGCCGTCGCAGGCATCGGCTTCGAGCCACGCCTGCATGGTATCGGCGATGGTTTGCACGCTGCCGACGATCTCGAGCGTCGAGAAGCTGCCTCCCACGTAGCTCGCCAGCTGGCCGACCGTGAGCCCGTCGCGCGTGGCCATCGCGAGCAGCTTGTCGCGCGAGGACTGGCTCGCATTGGTCGGCGGCAACGGCGGCAGCGGCGCGTCGAAGTCGCAGCCGGAGACGTCGTGACCGAGCAGCACCGAGAGCGTCGCGATACCGCTATCCGGGTGGACCAGCGAATCGAGCAGGGCCTTCTTCTCGCGTGCCTCGGCGTCACTCGCGCCGACCACGACGAAGGCGCCCGGCAGGATGCGCAGGTGCGCGGGGTCGCGGCCGGCCCGAGCCGCGCGCGCCTTGACGTCGGCATAGTAGGTGCGGGCGTCGGCGAGTTCGTTGACCCCGGCAAAGACCATCTCCGCGGTCTCCGCGGCGAGCTGGCGGCCGGCCTCGGAGGCACCGGCCTGCACGATCACCGGCCAGCCCTGCGGCGGCCGGGCAACGTTCAGCGGTCCGCGCACCGCGAGGGACTCGCCGCGGTGGTCGAGCACGTGCAGCTTGTCCGGCTCGAAATAGATGCCGCTCGCCTGGTCGCGCACGAAGGCATCGTCGGCCCACGAGTCCCACAGGCCGGTCACGACCTCGTAGAACTCGCGCGCGCGGCGATAGCGATCGGCGTGCGCCATGTGTTCGTCATGGCCGAAGTTCATCGCCTCGTGCGGATTGGCTGAAGTGACGACGTTCCAGCCGGCGCGCCCGCCGCTGATGTGGTCGAGCGAGGCGAACTTGCGCGCGATGTGGTAGGGGTCGTTATAGGTGGTCGAGGCGGTGGCGACGAGCCCGATGTGCTCGGTGACGACGGCGAGCGCAGGCAGCAGCGTCAGCGGGTCGAAAGAGGTGACGGTTGCGCTGCGCTTCAGCGCAGCCATCGGCATGTTCATCACCGCGAGATGATCGGCCATGAAGAAGGCGTCGAAGCAGCCGTGCTCCAGCGTCTTGATCATGTGCACGTAGTGCGCGAAATTGAAATTGGCGTCGGGCCACGCGCCGGGATAACGCCAGGCCGCGGTATGGATACTGACCGGGCGCATGAAGGCGCCGAGACTGAGCATGCGGGTCATCTTGGGATGTCCTGGCGGGTGGGGCGGTTGCCGCTGCGTGGTGCGCGCGGTTCAGCCGCCGGCGACCGCCGCGCCGGCCTCGCTGCCCGCCGCGTAGATTGCGAACGGCGCCGTGGCGTCGGGTCCGCGGCGCAGGTGCAGACGTCGGGCGTCAAGCTCCATCAGCACCGTTGCGCAGGTGCCGACGCGGCGATTGCCGAGCACGCTCTGCGCGCGGTAGGGCCGCAGCAGGGCATCCTCGCCGCCGGCGTCGCTCGAGAGGATCTCGCGCGCCCGGGCGAGGTCACGGCGCGCATCGGCGGCGAGCGCGGCGCGCAGCAGGTCATGGCGGGCGCACGAGTTGGCGAGCAGCGGTGTGCGCCCGTCGTTACCGAGACCGAGGCAGTGGTTGGTGTGCAGCAGCACGCCGTCGACCGGGGTCAGGTCGTAACGTGCGTCGCCGAAATACTCCGTCGAGACCGCGTGGCCGGCGCCGTCGGCGACCAGCAGGTGGCTCGCCTTGCCGCGCCCGGCGGTCTCGAGCAGGCTGCGCGCCTGTGCGAAATCGGCCGCATTGAGCAGGGCGCCGATGAGCACGTGCACCGGCAGCCCGGTCAGGTCGTGTGGCGCGAAGAGGATGTTCAGGCAGACGCCGACGCCGGCGCTCGACAAACCGATCTTGCCGACCATGCCGGGCTCGCCGAAGGCCACGTAGCGGTGGCCATCGGGGCGTTCGTGGGTGATCACGACGCACTCGGCTTCGAGCGGCTCCAGCCAGTCCCAGTTCTGCGCGAGCACGTGGGAGGCGCCGAAGTAGAGCGTCGAACACTCGCCGACCCGCGCATTGATGATCTCGGTGCGCGCATTCAATGCGTACACCTGCCACGCGGGCAGGCTGCTGCCCTCCGCGATGCCGGCGATCTCGGCCGCCTGCGCCGGCGCGTCGCGTGCGCACAGTGCCGCCACCGCCTGCGCGCGGGCCGCGACCTGCTCGCGATCGAGCGGGCCGCCGGCGAAGAGTTCGTCGAGGTAGAAGGCGAGCGCGGCGTGAATGCGCGCGCGGAATGCCTCGCCGTGAGCACGCCCCCGGCTGCGCGCGTCACCGCGTACCTCGAGTTCTGCAAAGCCATTCATGGCGCGCCCTCAGGCCGTGGGGCCGAGGTGTTCGACGAAGAATTCGCGCGCGAGCGTGTTCGAGACGCTCAAGCCGGGCTCGACGTAGAGGCCGACCTGGTCATAGGGCAGGAACTCGAGCCGCTTCGGCGCGCGCGCACGCTCGTAGAGCTCGGTGACCGTCCATGCCGGGTGCACGATATCGCGCCCGGCGGTCGAAATGATGAGATAGGGTCGCGGTGCGATGCGCTGGACGAAGGACAGCGGGCTGAACTCGAGGATCTTTTCCACCGACTCCAGCGTGATGGTGTCGCGCCAGGTCGTGTGCAGCGCCGGCAACTGGGCGAAGAAGGCGGCGATCTCGTCGTCGCCGGGCAGCGCGCAGAGCGTACCGGGGGGCCCGGTGACCGGGATACGGGCGCCCTTCTCGCCGCGAAAGCGGCGCAGGCGATCGGCCTCGACCGCGCGCAACAGGGCCTCGAAATCGCTCTCGCTGCGCAGCAGGCGCATCCAGGTGTAGCCGTCGGTCACCGGCACCACCGCGCAGGCCGCCTTGACGCGCTCGTCGACGGCGGCGACGTAACTGACGAGCGCGCCGGCGAAACTCGCGCCCCAGATGCCGATACGCGCCGGGTCGACGTCACGCCGGCCCTGCAGGTAGCTGATCGCGTTGCGGTAGTCCTCGGCTTCGTTGAGCGGGAAGAGCTGCCCGCGCGGGCGGCCACCGGAGTGACCGAAGGTGCGATAGTCGATGGCGAGCACGATGAAGCCGGCCTCGGCGAGCGCACTGGCCTGCTCGACCAGCGTCGACTTGACCAGCGAGAAGCCATGGCCCATGACGATGGCCGGGCGGCGTCCGCCGCGCAGACCCTGCGGCCGGTACAGGTCGGCGGCACAGTCCGTACCGCCACTCTTGAATCGAACCTCGCTCGTCATCAAGCTCTCCCCCTTCCGGTAGTTCCATGCGCTGACGCACGCGCAGACGACCCCCGCGGCGCCCGCTTATCCTAGCCCGTCCGACGCCGTACCGTCAGGCCCGGCACGGCCCGGACCTGCCCCCGCGGAGCGGCGCGATTTTTCGCTCGAATCGATTAAGGTCGCCGCGGTCCCCGCCGCTATCCTCATCACCGCCGGGCTCCCGCCGGTGGCGAGCGCCGGCGCGACCACCGCGCCGGTTCACTCGACGGACTTCGAACAACTCGCGGTTTCTTCGCACGGTCCGGCCGCAGGTCGTGGGCGAAACCAGGATTGACGCGCTATGTCTCTGATCCATTGTATTTATGCCAGCGCGGCGACGGCCCCGCTCGATGCCGCCCAGCGGCGCGAGCTGCTGCGCGTGGCCCGCGCCAACAACCGGCGGCTCGGCGTCACCGGGATCCTGCTCTACGTCGATGGCAGCTTCTTCCAGGTCCTCGAGGGCGAGGCCGACGTCGTCGACGAACTGTTCCTGCGCATTGCGGGCGATCCGCGCCATGCCAACGTCACCGAGATCATTCGCGAGCGCATCGCGCAGCGCGCCTTTCCGGACTGGTCGATGGGCTACGCCGCGGTGACCCGTGCAGAACTCCTCGCCACCGCCGGTTGCAACGATTTCTTCGCCGGTGCGAGCTGCCTGGACAACATCGATGGTGGGCGCGCAAAGAAGATCCTGCACGCCTTCGCCAGCGGACGCTGGCGCCAGCCGGCAGCACACGGCGCACACGCGAGGCAGCGCGCATGACCAGGCCGCCCGTTCAGCCGGGCGCCCTGCTGCGCCACAGCTACGCGTTCCAGCCCATCGTCGATGTCACGACGCGCGAAGTGTTCTCCTACGAGGCACTGCTGCGCGGCGCCGACGGCGCGTCGGCCGGCGCCATCCTCGGGCGCATGAGCGAGGCGGAGATCCACGACCTCGACGAGAGCGGGCGCCAGCGCGCCGTGGAACTCGCCTGCCGTCTCGGGATGGGCACCCGACTCAACCTCAACTTCATGCCACGCAGCCTGACCGATTCGAACGCCGCGATCGATTCCACCTTCGCCGCCGCCGCGCGCTTCGGCTTCCCCTCCGAGCGCATCGTGCTCGAGATTACCGAGACACAGGCGATCAGCGACTACGCACGCTTCATAGACATGGTCGACCCGCTGCGCGCGCGCGGCGTGCAGGTCGCCATCGACGACTTCGGCGCCGGCCATTCGGGACTCAACCTGCTCGCGAATTTCCAGCCCGACATGGTCAAGCTCGACATGGAACTGGTGCGCGACGTCTCGCGCAGCGGGCCGCGCCAGGCCATCGTGCGCGCGATTATCCAGGTCTGCTTCGATCTCGGCATCGACTTCATCGCCGAGGGGGTCGAAAGCGTGGACGAGCTGCGCTGGTTCGAAGAACAGGGCACGAGCCTGTTCCAGGGCTACCTGTTCGCGCGGCCCGCGTTCGAATCATTGCCGCCTGTCCACTGGCCGAACCACGCTACCCGCCTCGCGTTCAGCGCGTGAGTCCGCGGCAGGGGGCTGACGCCGTCCGCCACGCGCGGCCCTACTGGCGGGCCGTGGTACCGCCGTCGACCGGCAGGATCACACCGTTGCAGTAGCTCGCCTCGTCGGAAGCGAGGAACAGGCAGGCATTGGCCATCTCCATCGGCTGGCCGGCGCGTGCCATCGGCGTGAGGTAGTTTGCGGTGGTCTCGTCGTCGAAGAGATTCATGACGTCGGCGATCATCGGCGTGTCGGTATAGCCCGGGCACACGCAGTTGGCGCGCACGCCCTGGCGGGCATAGGTCGCGGCCATCGCGCGCGTCATGTTGATCACGCCACCCTTGGCCGAACAGTAGGTGTGCGCGGTCGGCATGCCGACCATGCCGGAGATGCTGGCGACGTTGACGATCGAACCTTTGCCGGCAGCCAGCATCGGCTGCAGCACCCCGTGCGAAATGTAATAGGCCGAGTTGAGATTGATGCCGATGACCTCGAGCCACTTGTCCGGCGGGGTCGTCGCGAGGTCGTTCATCGAATCCTTGCTGACGTGGCTCCAGCTCCAGCCGACGCTCGCCGCGTGGACCAGGATGTCGACCCGCCCATAGGCCTCGAGCGTCTCGGCCACGACGCGGTCGGCCTCTTCGACCTTGGCGAGATCCACCGAGATCACGCGCCCCTTGCCACCGGCGGCCTCGACCCGCTGCAGGTTCTCTTCGAGCGGCGCAAGGCGCCGCCCGCAGCCGACCACCGTCGCGCCCTCGCGCGCGAACAGCTCGAAGCACGCCGCGCCGATGCCGCTGCCGGCACCGGTGATGATGGTGACCTTGTCCGCTACTCTGCCTGCCATTTCTCGATCCTCTGCTCGTTGCATACCGGCCGACGTCGCGCCTCTCCCACTGCGTTATCCACAGGGGTCTGACCCTTTTGGGGATAACGCGTGCTGCCGGCTTGTCCGGTGGTGGCGGCCGCGGCGGCGCCTGCCGCCAAGCGGCCCGCCGTGTTCATCCCAGGCGCTCGATGAGCGTCGCGTTGGCCATGCCGCCCGACTCGCACATGGTGACGAGGCCGTGGCGCTCGTTACGCGCCTCCAGCGCGCGCAACAGGTTGGCGACCAGCCGCCCGCCCGACGCCCCCACCGGGTGGCCGAGCGCAATGGCACCGCCGAAGACGTTGAGACGCTCGGGATCGGCGCCGAGCTCCTTCTGCCACGCGAGCGGCACCGACGCGAAGGCCTCGTTGACCTCGTAGGCGCCGATGGCGTCGAGGTCGAGCCCCGCGCGGGCGAGCAGCTTGCGCGTCGCCGGGATGATCGCCGTCAGCATCATGATCGGATCGTCGCCGGCCAGGGCGAAATGCGTGAGGGCGGCGCGCGGCGTGAGACCGAGGCGCGCGGCCGTGCCTTCTTCCATGATCAGCATGGCGCTGGCGCCGTCGGTGACCTGGCTCGCATTGCCGGCGGTGACGCTCCAGCGGATGTCGGGAAAGCGCGCGGCCATGTCGTCGTTCTCGAACGCCGCCTTGAGACCGGCCAGTTTCTCCAGGCTCGAATCCGGGCGTACGCCTTCGTCTTGGGCGACCGTGCGCACGTTGCCCTCCGCGTCGGTCACTTCGATCGGCGCGATGTCGCGCGCGACACCGTCGCGATCGGCCGCGGCGCGCTGGTGCGAGCGCAGCGCGAAGCGATCCTGCGTGTCGCGATCGAGTCCCCAGCGCGCGGCGATGAGTTCGGCGGAGATGCCCTGGCGCACCAGGCCCTCGGGATAGCGCGCGTGGAAACGGCTGCCCTCGTTGTCCTTGCCCATGCGGTTCACGCGCATCGGCACCAGCGACATCATCTCGACGCCGCCGGCGATGTCGACGTCGTAAGCCCCGGCGATGACGCCCTGTGCGGCGAAATCCATCGCCTGCTGCGCCGAGCCGCACTTGCGATCGAGCGTGACCGCCGGCACCGACTCCGGTAATCCGGCGGCGAGTACCGCCTGGCGGCCGATGTTGCCGGATTGCTCGGCGACCTGGATCACGCAGCCGGTGATGACGTCCTCGACCAGCGCCGGGTCGATGCCCGTGCGCGCAACCAGCTGCTCGATGACGTGCGCGTAGAGGTTGACCGGGTGCAGCGGAGCCAGTGCGCCCGATTCGCGCGCGCGCCCGAACGGCGAGCGCACGATGTCGACGATGACCGCGCGGCGCTGGCTCACGAGGACTTCCTCAGCGAGACCTCGAACTCGGCCGACTTGATCTGCACCACGGGCGAGGTCGCGATCTTCATCAGCCGCGCGACCTGGTCGAGCTCCGGCGACGACAGGTACGGATAGGTGGTCCTGACCGGTCCGGCCTGCTTCATCTTCTCGAGGCCTTCGCCCGGCACGAGCGCGCGCAGGATGAGCTCGTCGTCGTCGTCGGTGCCGTACTCCTTGCGCAGTTCTTCGATGGTCGGCTGCGGCGGCGGGTTGGCGACGACCTGCTTGGCGCGCGGCGAGGACATGATGCGATCCATGATGTCCTGGTCGACCGGGCCCGCCGGCTGGCCGTAGAAGCCGGCGCAGTACTGGATGACCTCGTCCGGAATCGAGGAATAACGTTTACCGGTAATGATGTTGAGCACCGCCTGCGTACCGACCAGCTGGCTGAACGGCGTCGCCATGCCGGGATAGCCGAGCTCGCGACGCACGACCGCCGTCTCCGCCAGCACCTCGTCGAGGCGCTCGCTCATGCCGTGCTGCACGAGCTGTGCCTTGAGCGTACCGACCATGCCGCCCGGCACCTGGTGCTGGATGGACATGACGTCATACTCGGCGTGCTGGTTGACGAGGAAACCGGCCGCCTTGCCGACCTTCTCGAAGTGATCCGCAACCGGCTTGAAGAGCGCGGTGTCGAGGTTGTGCGTGTGGCCGAGCAGTTCGACGTTACGCGTCATGATCTCGACCGATGGCACCGACGGCCCGTTGGCCATCGGGCGTACCGCCGTGTGCAGGATGGTCACGCCGAGCTCGATGGCGTCGAGGTAGGCCTTGGCCGACTGCCCGAGCAGGTTGTTCGAGTGGAATTCGATCGGCTTGCCGCGCGACTTCGCCTTGATCGCCGGCACCAGCGTCGACAGGCGTTCCTTCTCGAGTACGCCGGCGGTGTCGTAGAGGAGGATGGTGTCGATGTCGTCGGAGGCGGACAGCTCGTCGGCCTGCTTCGCGTAGTACTCGTCGGTGTGCACCGGGCTCAGCGTGAACATGATCGCCCCCGCGATCTCCGAGCCGAACTCCTTGGCGAGCCTGGCGAGGCGCTTGGTCTTGTCGTTGTTGAACAGGACGTCATAGATCCAGAAGCTGCGGCAGCCGTGCACGTTGAGCTGGCGCATCCAGGCATCCATCAGCGCGTCTGGCGTGACGCCGAAGGTCACCGATGCGTTGGAGCGCATGCCGCCGCGAATCCTGGTGCGCGGCATCGAGTTGACGAGCAGGTCGAGGCCTTCCCACGGATTCTCGTGGCAGTACTTGATCAGGCACTCGAACATGGACGAGCCGGTGAGATCGATGACCCGGTAACCGGTACGGTCGACGATGGGCGAGACCGGCAGCGCCATGCCGGCCTGCATGCGCATGCCCCACAGGCTCTGCTGACCGTCGCGCATGGTTTCGTCGAGGAATTCGATGTGCGCCATGGGTGGCTACTCCTTGATGCTCTGCTCGAAGGCCGGCAGCAGAGTCTGCTCCAGCCAGCGGGTATGGAAATCGTTCGCGATGAAGTCTTCGTGGCGCGCGATGTAGCGCAGCAACGGCAGGTTGGTGGTCAGGCCCTCGATGGCGAAGTCGTCGAGCGCGTCGGCGAGGCGCGCGACGCAGCTCGGACGGTCGTGGGCGGTGACGATCAGCTTGCCGATCATGGAATCGTAGTAGGGCGGCACGAGGTAACCGTCGGTGCAGTGGCTGTCGACGCGGATGCCCGCCCCGCTCGGCGGCGCCCAGCGCGCAATGCGGCCGGGGCTCGGCAGGAAGTTGTTCGCAGCATCCTCGGCGTTCAGGCGGCACTCGATGGCATGGCGCGCGAGGTGTACCTGGTCCTGCCGCGGCAGCGCCCCTTTCTCACCGCCGGCGATGCGGAACTGTGCCTGCACGAGGTCGAAGCCGGTGACCTGCTCGCTGACCGGGTGCTCGACCTGGATGCGCGTGTTGACCTCGATGAAGTAGAAGGCCTGGCGATCGACGTCGTAGAGGAACTCGACGGTGCCGGCGTTCTTGTACTTCAGCTTCGACAGCAGCGTCACCGCCGAGGCGTGCAGCTCGCTGCGCAAGGTGGCCGGCATCAGCGCGCAGGGAGCCTCCTCGACGACCTTCTGGTAGCGCCGCTGCACCGAGCAGTCGCGCTCGCCGAAGTGCACCACGCGGCCGTTGCCGTCGCCGACCGCCTGCACCTCGACATGGCGTGCGTTCTCGACGTAGCGCTCCATGTAAAGCGTGCCGTCGCCGAAGGCTTCGAGCGCCTCGGAGCTGGCACGATCGAAGGAGGCGTCGATACCCTGGTCGTCGCGCGCGACGAACATGCCGCGCCCACCGCCGCCGGCGGAGGCCTTCATCACCACCGGGTAACCGAGCGTCGCGGCAGCCTTGCGGGCGTCGGCCGCGGACGCGATCTGGTCGGTGCCCGGCACCAGTGGCACACCGGCTTCCTCGGCGATGGCGCGCGCGCGCAGCTTGTCGCCGAGGGCGTCGATGATGTCCGCTTCCGGACCGACGAAGACGATTTCGTGCTCAGCGCACAGGCGCGCGAGCTGGGCGCGTTCGGACAGGAAACCGTAGCCCGGGTGCAGCGCGTCGCAGCCGGTGGCACGGGCGGCGTGCACGACGAGCTTCGCGTCGAGGTAGCTCTGCTTGGACGGCGCCGGGCCGAGCACGACGACCTGGTCGGCGAGACGCGCGGCAAGGCTGTCGCGATCGGCCACGGAGACCGCCTGCACGGCCTCGATGCCGAGCGCATGCGCGGCGCGGATGATGCGCACCGCGATCTCGCCGCGATTGGCGACGAGCACGCGTTTGATGCTCATGAGGAACGGGCCCCCGCGCTCAGGCGTCCGGCTCGACGATCACGAGCACCTGCTCGTACTCGACCATCTGGCCGTCGCTCGCGCAGATCTCGCGCACCGTGCCGCTGACGCCGGCCTTGACCGGAGTGAACAGCTTCATGACTTCGATCAGGCACACCTCGGTGTCCGCCGCGACCTTCTGGCCGACTTCCACGTAGGGCGGCGCGCCGGGCTTGGGCGCGCGGTAGAAGGTGCCGAGATTCGGCGCGCGCACCGCCACCATGCCGGCCGGGATGACGATGTCGTGCGCGGTCACCGCCGGCGCCATGTGGGGCGCCGCCGCGGTTGCTGCCGCTGCGCCTTCGGTCGGCGCGGGGGCAGCCGTTGCCGCCGGCGCCGCGGCGGGTGCCTGGCCGGGCGGCTGCGCCTTGGGATCGTGGGACAGGAAAATCTCGAGCCCCTCGGTCTTGAGGTGCATCTCTTCCCAGTCGGAGCGGTTGAACAGCTCCACCAGGCTCTCGATATCGGCCGGAGTCGGTTGGCTCATGGACGCGTTTCCTCGGTTTGTTCTGGTTGTCGGCCGGGGCGCTCAGGCGGTCCCGGCGCGCGCCTGGATGGCGGCGAGCAGCACCGGCAGCGGATGCCGGGCGACGATGGTCCCGACCCCCGCGGCAAGCGCCGCGGCGACGCCGGCATCGGACTCGATGGCGCCGCCACGCACACAGGCGTGGCCGGTGAGGAGCGCCGGCAGGCGCTCCGGATCCTCGGCACCGTCGACGTGGTCGAGGTCGTGCGCGCCGGCGGCTTCGGCGGCGTTCTCGTCGAGCACGGCGAGCGGTGCGCGTTCCGTCGCCCAGGCGGTCAAGCGCGCGAGGCGCGGATCGTCTTCCTCGCGCGGCGTCTCGACGGCGAGTGCGCCGGCATAGACCACGCCGGCATTGGCATCGACGGTGACGGTCTGCCCCGCGAGCGTGGTGACGCTGGCGTCGCCACAGCCGACCAGGCACGGTACGCCGAGCGCGCGCCCGACCACCGCCGCGTGCGAGGTCGAGCCACCCTGCTCGGTGACCACCGCGACCGCCGCGATCATGCCGTGCACGTCCTCCGGGCTGGTGGTGGCGCGTGCGAGCACCACGGCTTCGCCGGCGGCGTGCCGGCGCTCTGCCTCGTCGGAATCGGTGACGACGACGCCGACGCCGACACCCTGGCAGGCCACCTCGCCGCGCGCGAGCACCGGCGCGTCGTCGGTGGCGCCGTCGACCAGGCGCGGCTTCAAGAGGCTTCGCACCTGCTCGGCACTGACGCGCGCGATGGCGGTATCGGCGTCGATGCGACCTTCCTCGACCATGTCGACGGCGAAGCGCACCGCCGCCTGCGGCGCACGCTTGGCCGAGCGCGATTGCAGGAGAAACAGCTTGCCCTGCTGCACGGTGAACTCGATGTCCTGGACGTCACCGTTCTCGGCTTCGAGCTTCGCCGCCGCCGCCATCAGTTCGGCATGCAGCTCGGGGTGCGCCTGCTCGAGCGCGGACAACGGCTCGGGCGTGAACCTGCCGGAGACGACGTCCTCGCCCTGCGCCCGGTGCAGGTACTCGCCGTAGGGTGCCGGGTCGCCCGTCAAGGGGTTGCGGCTGAACAGCACGCCGGTGCCGGAGGCATCGTCGAGGTTGCCGAACACCATCGCCTGCACCGTGACCGCGGTGCCGAGGGTATCGGGGATGTCGTGGTGCTTGCGGTAACGCTTGGCGCGGCGAGAATTCCACGAGGCGAACACCGCCTCGACCGCGGCACGCAGCTGCTCGCGCGGCGTCGCCGGCACGCTGAGCCCCTGCGCTTCGATGGCACCGAGGATGGCTTGCGGATCGTCGCTGGCATCGAGCGTCGCCTTGAGCACAATGGCCGCGTACAGCTCCAGAAAGCGCCGGTGCGTATCGCGCGCGAAGCGGGCATCGCCCGATTCCGCGGCAAGCGCCGCCTCGGTGGTGGCATCGATGCCGAGATTGAGCACCGTGTCCATCATGCCCGGCATGGAGATTGCCGCGCCCGAGCGTACCGACACCAGCAGCGGCTTGTCGCTGCCACCGAGCGTACGGCCGGTCGCCTGCTCGAGCCAGGCGACGGCGGCATCGAGTTCGGCGTCGAGACCGTCGGGGAAATGCCCGGCCTCGAGATAGGCGCGGCAGGCGTCGGTGGTGACGACGACCGCCGGCGGTACCGGCAGGCCGAGGCTCTGCATGCGCGCGACCGACCACGCCTTGCCGCCGATCTGTGCGCGATCGGGCAGGGCACTGCCGTCCAGCGCCAGCACGAACTGGCCGAGAGAGATTGCCATGTCGCTCCTATTCTTCGCGTTCGCGGCCGAGCACGCGCAGGATGTCCTCGTGCAGCTCGAACCAGACCGTGTGATAGCTGTCGATAGTCGCGTCCGACACCCATGCGTGCGCGCCATCCTCGGCCTTTTCCAGCGCCCGCTCGAGCTTCTCGAGGTAGTAGGCGAAGCGCGGCACGGCGGCCGCGAATGCGCGGAGTATCGGTTCGACCCTGTCGTGCACGCCGGCGAGACGGTCGAGCACCTTCTCGTCGTAAGCGGCGTCGGAATGATCGTTGGCGACCTGGCGGCCGCCCACGCTCATCGTCTGCCAGTCGGTGATGACCTGCTTGAGCTCGTTGTTGACCAGCTCGAAGCGCTCGTGCGCCGCGATGAACGCGGCATCGGCGCGCGGCGCGGAATAATAACGCGAATATTGCGCTTCTACGATCATGCGCCCCGCCGGCGTGAGCAGGTACTTGTCACTGGCACAGGCGGCGCGGCCACCGGCCACCGCGCGTTCGAGCAACGTCGCCACGCGTTCGACCTGCAGGCCGACGAGGTCGGCGACCGCCGCAGCGGCCGCATGCTTCTTCACGGCGACGCCGTGCAGGGCGAGATGGGATTCGTACATGAGTAGCTACCTTTCAATTCGCTTACAGCGAGAGCGATGGCTTGTCGCGGCACGTTGCCGGGTCGATGGCCGTCACCATGGTTGCCGCCGGCTGTCCGGTCCGGGCAGAGCGCCTGGCGGCTGGTTATCCACAGGTGTC
>JAVJVZ010000071.1:0-78974 GCA_040220855.1 Gammaproteobacteria bacterium
CATCGACTTCGACGGCAACATCTACGTGGTCGACGAGAACGGCAGCCTGCCGCGCCTGTTCGTGCTGGCACCGACACCGGTTCCGCTGCCGGCCGCCGCGTGGCTGCTCGCGCCCGCGCTCGCCGGCCTCGTCGGCGCGCGTCGCCGCGGCTGACACCTGCCGGCATCCGCCGTGCCCGGGTCGCGGCCGCCGCGGCCCGGGCTGCGCTGCGCCTCCCCGCAGCGACCTGCCCATGACAAGGAACCCGACATGATCCTTGCCACTTCGCGCAGGTCGCTGCGCGCACTCGCCACCGGTGCCTGCATCGCACTCGCGGCACCGCTCAGCCACGCTGCTGTCAGCAGCGTCGACCTGTCCAGCTATACCCTCGCCGGCACATTCTTCCTGCCGGCGGTCACGGCTTCCGAAGCCTCTGCCGTGACCTACGACTGGGACCGCAACAGCCTGTTCGTGCTCGGCGACGAAGGCGAAGCGCTGGTCGAGGTCGATTTCACCGGTAACCAGCTCAGCGTGATGACGCTGAGCGGCTTCAACGACACCGAGGGTGTCACCTACATCGGCAACGGCGAGTTCGTGATTACCGAAGAACGCATGCGCGACGCCTTCAAGCTGAGCTACGTGGCCGGGGGCAGCGTCGCGCGCGGCACGCTGGCGAGCGCGGACCTCGGCTCGGACGTCGGTAACGTCGGCATCGAGGGCATCTCCTACGATCCACGCGACGGCTCCTTCGTCACCGTGAAGGAGAACGTGCCGCAGGAGGTGAACGTCAACACAATCACCTTCGGTACCCCGGGCAGCGCGACCACCACGAGCCTGTTCGACCCCGCGCTGCTCAACTTCGTCGACGTCTCTGACGTGCAGGTGCTCGCCACCGTCCCCGGTCTCGCCGGCACCGCAGAGGCCGACAACCTGCTCATCTACAGCCAGGAGTCGCGCCGCCTGGTCGAAACAGACCGCAACGGCAATGTACTCAGCGAGTTCGATTTCTTCCTGCTTGCCGACCAGGCCGAAGGCGTCACCATCGACTTCGACGGCAACATCTACGTGGTCGACGAGAACGGCAGCCTGCCGCGCCTGTTCGTGCTGGCACCGACACCGGTTCCGCTGCCGGCCGCCGCCTGGCTGCTGGCACCGGCGCTGGCCGGTCTCTGGACGCGCCGCCGCCGCGGCTGACCCCCCTGCGCGGCGGCCCGCCGTGGGCGTGGCCGCCGCAGCCCGGCTCTCGCTGCCGCGTCGCCCGGGCCACCGCATCCGGGTTGCGCCACCGCGCTATCATGTCGCCCCGCCGGCCACCCCGTGCCGGCAACCCGCCAATCGGAGGCCACATGCGCGAGCAGACCATCGCGCTCATCGAGCGTTACTACGCGGCGTTCAATGCCGCCGACATGGACACCTTCCTCGGCCTCCTCGCCGAGGACGTGCGGCACGACATCAACCAGGGCGAGAGCGAGCGCGGCAAGGCGGCCTTCGGCGCCTTCATGCAGCACATGAACCGCTGCTACCGCGAGCACCTCGAAGACATCGTGGTGATGGCCAACGAGGACGGCACGCGTGCGGCCGCCGAGTTCGTCGTCAACGGCGAGTACCTGGCCACCGACGAGGGTCTGCCGGAAGCGCGCGGCCAGCGCTACCGCCTGCCGGCCGGGGCCTTCTTCGAGGTACGCGATGGCCGCGTGGCGCGCGTCACGAACTACTACAACCTGCCCAACTGGGTCGAGCAGGTCGGCGGCTGAGCAGCCCATGAGCGAAGCGCCCGCGATTCGCGTCCTCACCGGCCGCGACGACGCGCTCGGGAATGTCGTCGACGACCTCGCCCGCCTGCGCATCACGGTGTTCCGCGACTTTCCCTATCTCTACGACGGCTCGCTCGACTACGAGCGCAACTACCTGCGCACCTACCTCGAATGCCCCGATAGCGTGGTGGTGCTGGCGCTCGACGGCGAGAACGTGATCGGCGCTTCCACCGGGCTGCCGCTCGACGCCGAGACGGACGAGTTCCAGCAGCCCTTCCGCGCCGCCGGCATCGATCCGGCGACGGTCTTCTACGGCGGCGAATCGGTGCTGCTGCCAGCCTGGCGTGGCCGCGGCATCTACCGCGAGTTTTTCGCTGCCCGCGAGAACCACGCGCGAGTGCTCGGCCGTTTCGAGCGCATGGCGTTCTGCGCGGTGGTGCGCGCGCCCGACCATCCGCGGCGACCGCCCGGCTACGTGCCGCTCGACGCGGTGTGGACGCGCTTCGGGTACACCCGCCGCGATGACCTCGTGACCCGCTTCGAGTGGCAGGATCTCGATGAAGACGCACCGAGCCACAAGCAGATGGTGTTCTGGGAGAAGGTCCTTTGAGTGCCGGCGCGGTGACGGTCGCCGCCGCGCAATACCCGGTCGAGTTCATCGAGAGCTGGGAGCACTTCCAGGCCAAGGTCACTGCGTGGATCGACGAAGCGGCCAGCGCCGGCGCCACGCTGCTGGTCTTTCCGGAGTACTTCAGCATCGAGATCACGGCCATCTTCGGTGCCGATGTCTACGGTTCGCTGCCACGCCAGCTCGACGCGCTGCAGGACACCCTGCCGGACTTCCTCGCCCTGTTCGCCGGTCTCGCGCGCCGCTACGGGGTGCACGTGCTCGCCGGCAGCTACCCGGTCCGGGTCGGCGACGCTTACCACAATCGCGCGTACTTCTTCTGGCCGGACGGGCGCCACGCCTGGCAGGAGAAGCTGCAGATGACGCGCTTCGAGAACGAACTGTGGCGGGTCGCCAGCGGCACCGGGCTGGCGGTGTTCGACTGCGCCTTCGGCAAGGTCGCGGTGAACGTGTGCTACGACAGCGAGTTTCCGCTGCTCGCACGCCGCCAGGTCGAGCAGGGCGCCGACCTCATCCTCGTGCCGAGCTGCACCGACTCCCTCGCCGGTTTCAACCGCGTGCGCATCGGCTGCCAGGCGCGTGCGCTCGAGAACCAGTGTTTCGTGGTGCAGTCGCCCACCATCGGCGATTGCGCCTGGTCCGAGGCCATCGACACCAATGTGGGATTCGCCGCCGTCTACACCCCGGTCGACCGTGGCTTTCCCAGCGACGGCGTGCTGGCGCAGGGCCCGCTGAACCAGCCGCAGTGGGTCGTCGTCGAGCTCGACCTCGCGCACCTCGCCCACGTGCGCGCCAACGGCCAGGTGTTCAACCACCGCGACTGGGACGGCCAGTGGCGCCACCTCGGTGAGCGAGTGGGCTGAGCCTGCGGGCGTGCCTGGGCGGCGAAGTCCTTGAATCCCCTGCGACAGCGGACGATTCCGGCACGGCCCCGGGGCGTGCCCGCCGTCGGGTCTGGCGACGCTCAAAGTTTGCGAATTGTTGCAATCGGGCCGAGTGAGAACTGGCTCTCATAATTGCAGCGCGCCTCGCGGCAGCCTCCCCCTAGTACTCTGCGGCGCCCGTGCCGCACGGCCCGACGACATCCAGGAGGTCCCGCCGCCATGCGCACCCGTCACCGACCGCTCGTTACCTTTTTCCTGGCCGCTTGCGCCGCCCCCGCGGTCGCTGACAGCACCTGGGACGTACACGGCGGCCTGTGGTCGGTCGCCGGCAACTGGATTGGCGGCGTGCCGGGCGCGGCCGACAACGCCTTCGTGACCAACACGACGCGCCTCGAGGAGGTCGTCGTCGACATCAACGCGAGCATCAACGCGCTGACCCTGTCCGACTTCGGCCTGACGCCGATCGCCGACAGCATCACCCTGACCAACGGCCGCACCATGACGCTGAACGGCGGCGGTATCCTCAACGACGGCCAGATTCTGCTGCAAGGCAACGGCGGCTTCACGACCCTCACTTTCTCTGGCGCGCAGACCATCGCCGGCCGCGGCGCAATCGTGCTGTCGGACGACAGCCTCAACCGCATCACGACCAACAATACCGTCCTGCAACACGGCAACAACTTCGGGCACGAACTACGTGGCGCTGGCAGCCTGCTCGCCAACACCGGCGGCCTGTGGAACCTCTCCACCATCCGTCAGCAAGGTGCCAATGCGCTGGTCATCGATCCGAACGGCCTCGGCGTCGACAACGACGGCCTGCTCGTCGCCGAGGGCAGCGGTGGCCTCACGCTGACCGCGGGCACCTTCGACAACGCCGGCGGTGAGATTCGCGCGGCGAACGCGAGCGTGGCGCGCTTCATCGGTGCGACGGTCAACGGCGGCGTGCTCAGCAGCGGCGGCAGCGGCGTACTCGAAACCGGCAACTCGACCTTCGACGGCGTCACCGTGACTGGCGCCATGATGCAGACCAACGGCTCCACGGCGAGCATACGGAACGGCCTGTTGCTGCTCGGCACGTGGTCGCTGGGTAGCACGGGCGCGTTCACGCAGATGTCCTTCGTGGGCGAGCAGAGCGTGACCGGCACCGGCACCATCGTGTTCTCCGACACCGAGTTCAATCGCCTCGTCAACAACAACACCGTGACCACGCTCGGCAACGGCATCACCCTGCGCGGCGCCGGGCGCGTGCTCGACAACACGGGTGGCCTCGTCAACCAGGGCAGCATCATCGCCGAGGGCACCAACGCGCTGACCATCGATCCCAACGGCAACGGTTTCGTCAACGAGGGCCTGCTGCGTGCAGCCGGCGCCGGTGGCCTCGTGCTCACGTCCGGTATCTTCGACCTGGCAAGCCCGGTCGAGGTGCAGGCCGGCTCGGCACTACTCGTCAACGCCGCAACGCTGAATGGCGGCGCGCTCGATATCGCTGCCGGCGTCGCCGCCGACGTCCGCAGCACGACCCTCAACGGCGTGACCATCAACGGCGACGTGCTGCAGGCCAACGGCATCAACAACACCGTCATCAACGGGTTGACCCTGAACGGCACCTGGACGCTCGCGTCGAGCGGCGCCTTCACCGACTTGCTCTTCAACGGCACGCAGACGCTGGGCGGCGCGGGCACGCTGGTGCTCGGCGACGCCGAGCTCAACCGCCTGGTCAACAACAACACCGTCACCACCATCGGCAGTGATGTCACCGTGCGTGGCGCCGGCCGCCTGCTCGACAACTCCGGTGGCCTGGTCAACCTCGGCACCATCCTCGCCGAAGGCAACACCGCGCTGACCATCGATCCCAACGGGCTCGACTTCCTCAACCAGGGCAGCCTGCGCGCGGTCGGCGCGGGTGGCCTGCGCCTCGTCAACGGAATCTTCGACCTCGACAGCGCACTCGACGTCGACGCGGGCTCCGCGCTAACCGTCGTTTCCTCGACGCTCAACGACGGCGTCGTGAATGTCGCCAACGGCGTCGTCGCCGACATCCGCAGTTCCACCCTGAACGGCATGACCGTCAACGGCGACGTGCTGCAGGCCAACGGCATCAACAACACGATCACCGGCGGATTGATGCTGAACGGCACCTGGACGCTGGACTCGACGGGCGCCTTCACCGACTTGTTCTTCAACGGCACACAGACGCTCGGCGGCACGGGCACGCTGGTGCTCGGCGACGCCGAACTCAACCGCCTGGTCAACAACAACACCGTCACCACCATCGGCAGTGATGTCACCGTGCGCGGCGCCGGCCGCCTGCTCGACAACTCGGGCGGCCTGGTCAACCTCGGCACCATCCTCGCCGAAGGCAACACCGCGCTGACCATCGATCCCAATGGGCTCGACTTTCTCAACCAGGGCAGCCTGCGCGCGGTCGGCGCCGGTGGACTGCGCCTCGTCGCGGGCACCTTCCACCTCGACAGCGCACTCGACGTCGAGGCCGGCTCGGCGCTCAGCGTCGTCTCGTCCATCCTGAACACCGGCACGGTGAACATCGCCAACGGCGTCGTCGCCGACATCCGCAGTTCCACCCTGAACGGCATGACCGTCAACGGCGACGTGCTCCAGGCCAACGGCATCAACAACACGATCACCAACGGGCTCACCCTGAACGGCACCTGGACGCTCGGCTCGAACGGCGCGTTTACCGATCTTTTCGTCAGCGGCGCCCAGACCCTCGGCGGGAACGGCACGCTGGTGCTCGGCGACGCCGCGCTCAACCGCGTCGTCAACAACAACACCGTCACCACCATCGGCGCGAACATGACCGTGCGTGGCGCCGGCCGCCTGCTCGACAACTCGGGCGGCCTGGTCAACCTCGGCAGCATCATTGCCGAGGGCGATACCGCGCTGACCATCGATCCCAACGGGCTCGGCTTCGTCAACCAGGGCAGCCTGCGCGCGGTCGGCGCCGGCGGCCTGCGCCTCGTCGGCGGCACCTTCCATCTCGACAGCGCGCTCGACGTCGAGGCCGGTTCCGCGCTCAGCGTCGTCTCGTCGACGCTCGACAATGGCACGGTGAACATCGCCAACGGCGTCACCGCCGACATCCGCAGTTCCACCCTGAACGGCATGACCATCAACGGCGACGTGCTGCAGGCCAACGGCATCAGCAACACGATCACCAATGGCCTCACCCTGAACGGTACCTGGACGCTCGCTTCCGGCGGCGGGTTCACCGACCTCACCGTGAGCGGTGCGCAGACCCTCGGTGGCAGCGGAACGCTCCTGCTCAGCGACGCGCCGCTCAATCGCGTCCTCAACAACAACACCGTCACCACCATCGGCGCGGATCTCACCGTGCGTGGCGCCGGCCGCCTGCTCGACAACTCGGGCGGCATGATCAACGAAGGTACCGTCATCGCCGACGGCACCAACGCCCTCGTCCTCAACCCCAATGGCCTCGGCTTCGAGAACCGCGGCGTGGTGCGCGCGCAGGGCGCCGGCGGCATCGCGAGCAGCGACGACTATCGCCAGACCGCAGGTAGCACCGAGGTCCTGAGCGTGTTCGACATCACCAATCGCACCCTCATCGTCGACGGCGGCACGTTGACCGGCGGCGGCACCATCATCGGCGACGTCGCCAACAACGCGGGCGTGGTCGGCCCCGGCAACTCCCCGGGCATGCTGAGCATCGAGGGAGACTACACGCAGGGTGCCACCGCCACGCTGCTGATCGAGATCGCCGGGCTCGGCGACTTCGACGTGCTCTCCGTCAGCGGCAGCGCGCTGCTCGGCGGTGACCTCGCCGTCGACCTGCTCGGCAACTATCTCCCACAGGTCGGCCAGAGCTTCGACATCCTGCTCGCCAACGACGTCAACGGCGTGTTTAGCAACGGCCAGTTCGTCGACGCCGGCCGCGCCGTGTTCGAGATTCTCTATCTCGAAGGGCTCGGCGGCGACATCGTGCGCCTCACCACGGTCTCGGCAGTGCCGCTGCCGGCCGGCGCCTGGCTGCTGCTGAGTGCGCTGGCAGGCCTCGTGGCGCGGCGCCGCCGCACGACCTGACGCAGCGAGGCACGCATTACGCGCCGCGCGCCGCGCAGCGTCGGCGGCGACCGGCGCTTGCGGCCGCCCACCGGGGCCGCAGGACGCGGACCGGGAGGCCTGGCCATCTCCCTGGCTCGGGGGCGGACGGAGGCGGCTCGCGTATCGCCAGCCTCCGTTCCGGCGCGATGTATCGTTTCGCAGCCCGCCTGCGTATTGACTTGCCTGGAGGGTCGCGCGGCCGGGCAGGCCACGTGGCTGCGATCACTTTTGTCGGGGAGCACATGGCGATACGGCCCGGGGCTTGGAGCGCGGACGAACAGCGCTGGTCACGCTGGATGGCCGCGGCGCAGGGCGGCGACCAGCACGCCTACGCGGCCCTGCTCGCGGAAGTCGCCCGCGCCATCGAAACCTACATCCGTGTGCGCTTCGGGCCGTTCGGCGGCGTCGAGGACTGCGTGCAGGAGTGCCTGCTCGCCTTGCACCAGGCACGCCATACCTGGGATCCGGCACGGCCATTCCGGCCATGGTTGTTCACTCTCGTGCGTCATCGCACCATCGACGTCCTGCGCCGGTCGCAGCGCTCACGCGACGCCGATCCGGCCCATCTCGCGCCGCCGCCGGATGCGATCGACGCGCTGGCGCGACGCCTCGATGGCGTGCGCGTGCTCGAACGCCTCGCCCCCGATCACCGCGAGGCCATCACGCTCACCCAGTACGCCGGTTGCACCACCGCCGAGGCCGCCGCCTGGCTCGGCATCTCCGAAGCGGCACTCAAGGCGCGCCTGCGCCGCGGCCTGCTCGCCATCCACAAGCTGCTCGATGCCGAGGGAGTGCCGACATGAACATGCGACACGACGACACCCCGCGCGACCGGCTCATCCGTGATCTCGTCGACGACCTCGCGCCGGTGGCGCGCCGCACGCGGATCGCGCTACCGACCCTCGCGTGGTGCGTGCTCGGCGGCATCTTCGTCGCCAGCTGCTATGCACTGATCCAGCCTTTCCGGCCGGGCGTGCTGGCCGAGGTCGTGGGCGCGCCGCGCTTCGCCGCCGAGATCGCGCTCGGGCTGGCTGCCGCAGGTGCGCTCACCGCGGCGGCCCTGGCCCTCGCGGTACCGGCGACCGGGGCGCCGCGCCGCCGACTCGCTCCCGCACTGGCACTGGCGGGCGGATGGCTCGTGCTGCAGCTGTGGGCGCTGCTCGATCCGGCGCTGGAACCGTCGATGATCGGCAAGCGCGGCGGCTGTGTGTGGGAAACGCTCGTGGTCGGGCTACCGCCGCTCGCCGCCGGACTCGTCATGGCGCGGCGTCGCTGGCCACTCCACGGCACGAGCATCGGGGTCGCCTGCGGCTTGGGCGCGGGACTGCTCGCCGCCGTGCTCATGCAGCTCGCCTGCATGTACGTGCCCGCGCACAACCTGCTGTTCCACGTGCTGCCCGGGCTTGCGCTCGGCGGCCTCGGCGCGCTCGCCGGCTGGCTCTTCCTGCGCAGCCGATAGCGGCGGCGGGAGCGGGATCGCCGCGTACCCGGGCCGTTCACGGCGCACAACCCCCCGTGGGTCCCGGACACCGCCGATAGCCACGCCGGCTGCTCGCCGCGTGGCCGCGTCCGCACGGCCGGCCCGGCCCCGCGCGCATCGATTTCCCTGTTGCCTGCGTAATGGCGTACGTGGGCATGACGGCAGCGACGACGGCCGGCCCGCGATCGTCATCAACATCCGCAGGAGACCAGCACATGAATCTCGCCAACGGCATCTCGCGCGTCGGCGCGCTGTTCGGCCTCGCCACGCTGAGCGTGGCGGCCGCAGCCGCGAACGTCGAAGTCACCTTCACCAACAATGCACCCAGCGGCGGCACCTGGCTGACGCCGTTGTGGGTCGGCTTCCACGACGGCGGCTTCGACGCCTTCGACGCCGGCGCGGCAGCAAGCGCAGGCATCGAGGCGATTGCCGAGGACGGCAATGCCGCTCCGCTCGGCGCATCCTTCGGCGGCACCGGCGGTATCGTCGGCAGCGGGCCGCTCGCACCCGGTGCCAGCGCCAGCGCCCAATTCGTCATCGCGGACGACGGCTCGGCGAACTTCCTGTCGTTCGCCGCGATGGTGCTACCGAGCGCGGACTTCTTCATCGGCAACGACGACCCGCACGCACTCGCCCTCGGCGGCCTCGTCGACGGTACGCTGTCGCGGGTCAGCGTCGACATCGTTCGCGTGTGGGACGCCGGCACCGAGGTGAACGACTTCGCGACCTCGGCCGCCAACGGCCTGTTCGGCATCCCCGGAGGCCAGGGCGGCCCCAACGAGGGCGCCGATGAGAACGGGGTCGTCGGTATCGCGCTCGGCAGCGACTATCTCGCCTTTCTCAATCTCGGCGGCGCCGACGTCGCGGCGCTCGATTTCTCGGGCTACGAGTCGCTCGCGACCGTCACCGTGGCACAGGCGCAGCCGGTACCGCTGCCGGCCAGCCTGCCGCTGGCGCTCGGCGCCTGCGCCGCGCTGGGCGGGTGGCGACGCCGCCGCACCGCCTGAGCGGCTGCCCTTGCTCTAGTCACGACATCGGCGCGGGACGACCAGCGCCGATGTCCGCGCGGCGGCGCGCTCACGGCGCGCCGGCTGCGTCCTGGGCCGATCGCAGCATGACCTGGAGGTCACGCAAGCGCCGGTTGTGGGGATCGCTCTCGAGGCCGCGCGCGATGCTGACGGCGGCGGCGTCGAGGCGGCCCTGGCGCCATTCGTAGGCGGCGCGCTCGGCGTACAGCCGTGCGACCTCGGCGGCGTCGACAGCGCTGCCGTCGTCGCCGTCCGCCGTCGGGGTCGGCGGCCGGGTCCGGGGTGCGGGGGAGGTCGCCGCGCGCGCCTCCTCACGCGGCGCTGCCGAAGCCGGCGCGGCGGGCGGCGCGCGCGCGGCGATTCGAGGGGCCGGCGCCACCCTTGCAGCCGGCGGCGCGGGCGGTTCTTCGTCCACGGTCGCGGCATCCGGTGGTGTCGTGCCTGCCGCGTCGTCCGCGCCCGCCGTGGCGGACGCCGGCCTGCCGGAATCGGAGGCCGGCACGGTCGCACGGGGTTCGCTCGCCCTGGTGGCTTCCGACCGCTCTGCAAGCGCCTCGTCCGCACGCACCTCGGCGCCGCTCGAAGACGCCGTCGTCTCGTTCGCAGCCCCGGCGGCGGCACGCTCGCGCGGGGCCGGCGTGACCGCGCGCGGCGGCACTTCGACGGTCGCGGCTGGCGGCGCGACGGGCACGCTGGCCGGCGCCACCGCGTCGTGGTCATCGTCCGGCAGGCGTGACCACAGCGTGACGACCACGATCACGGCGACCGCGGCAAGCGCGAGACGACGGTTGCGGCGCGCAAACTGCACACCACCGAGCCGCGCCGCCGCCATCCCGGTCCCCACGGCCGGCCTGGTGAAGTCATCGGCCCGTCCCGCTTGTGAGTGGTCACCGACATACGGCGCGGCACCGGCCGCCGGCGACGTTGCCGGCGTTACGCGAGCACCGGGCGGCGGCGACGTTGTCGGCGTTACGCGAGCACCGGGCGGCGGCGGAGCCTGCGGTGGCGCCTTGGATGGAGACACCTCGGCACCAGGGACGAACGTCTCGGGGGCTGCTGAGTGTGAGTATTTACTGTCATCTCTGACTTCATGGCCCGGGGCTTGATCACTTTCCTCCGACGCCGTGAGCGACGGCGGCGCCCTGTCCGCCACGGGCTCAATCGAGGCCGCTGGCACGGCTCCGCGAGACGGTTCTCCGGTCATCGTCATCGCCACATCCGCCACTTCGCCCGGATCGCGTTCCCCGGCGTTGCCGCCCCCGTCACCGCGCGCGGCGCCGGGGACGCCCGACCCAGCGCGCTCGCCGTCATCGTCATCGCGTATCGCGTCATCGTCGTCGAGAGGGAGGTCGATGTTGCCCTCGACCCGCCCGGCGGTCGCGTCGGCAGGCGGGTCCGGCGGGCCGGCGTCCTCCTCGGCAAAAAGCTCTATCGCCTGGGGCGGCAGCGTGTCCTCGCCCGGCGTCGGGCTCCAGGGTGCCGCTGCTTCATTGCCATCGGAGCTCGCGGCCTGCGCACTGCCCGCGGACGCCTCGCGGTCGGCGCCGAGCTCGTAGACCACCGCCGCCTCGAACGCGGCCACGCCCGGGCCGCTGCCGGTGAACCAGATGGCCGGGTTGCCGCTGCCAGCGAGCAGCAGCGTGGCATGCCGCGCCGGAAAGAAATGCAGCAGCAGGTCGATGTCCTCCGGCAGCAAGGTGTGCGCCTCGTCGACCAATGCGACGGGTCGCGCGTTCTGGGCGATGCGCGTCAGCTGCACGGCGAGCTCGCGACGCGCCATGCGGGCATCGAGACCGCTGGCGGCGGGCACCACCGCAGCAACGAGATCGTCCAGTAGCGCGCCCGGGTGGGGCGCCGGCAGATGCACCACGTGGCCGAGCTCCTCGTGGGTCGCCAGTGCGGCGAGCGCCTGGGCGCGCGTGCCATCGCCATCGCAGATGCAGATCAAGCCGTGACCGGCCGCGATGTCCTCGTGGAGGTCGGCGACGATGCCGCGCCGCGCGCCGACCTCGCGCGCCGTGGTGGCTTCGACAGGACCCGGCGAAGGCTGCTCGTCGCGCTCCAAGTTCGTTCCTCTGCTTGCTGCTTCGACCACGCCGTCGCTCGCTTCCGCGCGGCGGCGGCACCGCCAGCGCGCCGGCCGGCGCGCGTAACACCCCGCGTACCCTACTCGTTTGGCGCACGAATGTTTAGAACCCTCGCGTGGTATCCGCGTGCGGCGGCGTAGCGCAAGCGATCGACGTGGCACGGTTCACATGCGCGCTTGCAAGCTTTACAGCACGCAACCCCGATGAGGGCGCTATCGCACGGCCGGCACGCACGAGGGGGCCGCCTGTTTCCGCGGCATATCCAGCCTACCGTCCGGACTGGCATAACGCATGCATCCGTGTGGCAGCACATACAGTCGAGCCGGTACTCGAGCCCGGCAAGGAGGAACCTTACCGCCATGAATGCCATCACATCCCAGCTCCGCGCGGCAGCCGCCTGCACGGCGCTCGCCGCCCTGCTCGGTAGCGGCGCAGTCCATGCGGACGACGCCGTGATCGTGCTCGACCGTGCCGACGTGCAGAAGCTCCGCAGTGTCGATGAAGGCTTCCGCGCGAGCGAACTCGTGGGCACCGACGTGCACGGCAGTGCGGGTGGCTACATCGGCGAAGTCGAGGACTTCGTCGTCGCCCGCGGCGGTTATCTCTATGCCGTGATCGACACCACCCAAGGTCCGCTCGAAGAACTCGCCAGCCTCGGCGACGACGAGACCATCGTCGTGCCGTGGAACGAGCTTCGCACGCAAGCCATCGAATGAAGGAGGGTACCGTGACTTCAAGCATCCTTTTTCGCAGCACCCTGTTTGCCGTCGCGCTCGCCGGCGTGACGGCGTGTGGCACCACGCCCGGTGAACGCGGCATCAGCGGCGCCGGGATCGGCGCGCTGGGCGGCGCCGCCGTGGGCGCGCCAGCAGTCGGCGCGCTCACCGGCGGTGCCGCCGGCATCTTCACCGAGAGCGACGACATCGACCTCGGCGAACCGGTGTGGGACTGGGACTGACCGCCACCATAGCGGCGACGCCCCGCCGCGCATGCGTCCGGGGCGCTTGCCACACGTGGCGTCGCGGCTGAGAGCACGCATGGCGCGGACCCGTGACGATTACCGCCATGCGTCACCGCGTCGGATCAATCGTCGCCACGCACTGCGTCGACTGTCGGCCACCCTGCTCGCGGCACGAACGCTACCGGCATGGTCGGCCGCGCCGGACACCGATGAGGGCCGCCCGTTCAACCCGCAGTGGCTGCGAGAACATGCCGAGGCGCTCGCCAGGCATCCCTACGTCGCACCCACGCCACCGCATCCTGCACTCCTCGCGCGGATCGACTACGACACCTACCAGGCGATCCGCTTCGATTCGCGTCATGCGCTGTGGCCGAACGACCCGGCGCGCTTGCCGGTCGAGCCATTCCACCTCGGACGCTACGCGCGCTTGCCGGTCGCGCTGTATCGCGTCGAGAACGGCTCCACCCGTCGCATCGAATACCGCCCCGACCTGTTCGATTACTCCGCCAGCGGGCTCGACGGGCCGCTGCCTGACGACCTCGGCTTCGCCGGCTTCCGCGTGATGAATACCGGCGGCGCCGGGGACTGGCTCGCCTTCATGGGCGCGAGCTACTTTCGCAGCGCCGGGGTGCTCGATCAGTACGGACTCTCGGCGCGCGGCATCGCCATCGACACCGCGATGCCAGGCGGCGAGGAGTTTCCGCGTTTCAGCGCCTTCTGGCTCGAGCAGCCCGGTCGGGACGGCGCCGCGCTATCGGTCCACGCATTGCTCGAGGGCCCCAGCCTCACCGGCGCCTACCGCATCGACTGTCGCCGCGGCGACGCAGTGACCACCGATGTGCATGCGACCTTGTTCATGCGCCGCGCAGTGGCGCGCCTCGGTATTGCGCCGCTGACCAGCATGTACTGGTACAGCGAAACCAATCATCGCGTGTCGGGCGACTGGCGTCCCGAGATCCACGACAGCGACGGCCTCGCCCTGGCAACCGGTGCCGGTGAACGCATCTGGCGTCCCCTCAATGCCCCGCCGCGGGTACAGTCGAACGCTTTTCTCGATCGCGACCCGCGCGGCTTCGGCCTGCTCCAGCGTGACCGCGCATTCGACCATTACCAGGACGACGGCGTCTTCTACAATCGCCGTCCGAGCGTATGGGTGGAACCGCTCGGGCGCTGGGGCGACGGTGCCGTGCACCTGGTCGAGTTGCCGACCGATGACGAGATCCACGACAACGTCGTCGCCTTCTGGTCACCCGCCGAGCAGCCGCAGCGCGCGCAATCACTGGCCCTCGATTACCGCTTGCACTGGGCCGCCGAAGAGCCCTATCCGCCCAGCCTCGCGCGCGCCGTGGCGACGCGCGCCGGTCGCGGCGGCCTGCCCGGTCAACAGGCCGCGCGCAAGCCGTCGCAACGCAAGTTCGTGGTCGACTTTACCGGCGGACCGCTCGACTCACTCGAGCAGCGCTATGACCTCACCGCGGCAGCGAGCGCCTCGCGCGGTGTCATCGACAATGCGCACGTGCTCAAAGTGCTCGGCACGCCACGCTGGCGGGCCTCGTTCGATCTCGACGTCAGCGGCGAAGCACCCGTCGACCTCCGCTGCCACCTGCGGCTCGGTGATCGCACGCTCAGCGAGACGTGGCTGTACCAATATTTGCCGGGGAGCCTCGGTCTCGATGCGTGAATCACGACGCCTGCGGGCGCGCTCGCAGTGGTGCGCGCCGCTCGCCATCCTCGCCCTGCTGTGCGCGCCGCCGCCGCTGAGCGCCACCGACCTGCTCGGTGGCGAGGCCGAGAGCCTCGCGCGCGCGGGTTTCGGCTTCGCCGACGTCGTGCGCCGGGCCGAGGAGCTCGCCGCCGACGCGTGGCGGCCCGACGACACCCCACTCCCCGACGCGCTCGCCGACCTCGAGTACGCGGCGTATCAGCAGATCCGCTTCCGGCCGGAGCATACGCTGTGGCGGGATGGGCGGCTGCCGTTTCGCATACAGCTGTTCCCGCGCGGTTTCCTCTTCACCGAGCGTGTCGACGTGTACCTGATTGACGACGAAGGGGTGCACGCGGTGCCGTTCTCGCACGAGCTGTTCGACTACGGCGCGCTCGAGATGGCCGAACCGCTACCAGCGGGCACCGGCTTCGCCGGTTTCAAACTGTTCTACCCGCTCGCCGATGCCGACCGTTTCGACGAGTTCGCAGTGTTCCTCGGCGCAAGCTACTTCCGTGCCGTTGCGCGCGGCCAGCACTACGGGCTTTCCGCGCGCGGCCTGGCCATCGACACCGCGCTCGAAACGCCGGAGGAGTTTCCCCGTTACCGTGCCTTCTGGATCCGCCGCCCGACGCCGGACGACACCACCATCACGGTGCTCGCGCTGCTCGACGGGCCGCGCGTGGCCGGCGCCTATCGCTTCGTATTGCGACCCGGCGCAACCACCGTGATCGACGTCGAAGCGCGCATCATCCTGCGCGAGCAAGTGGGCAAGCTCGGCATCGCACCGCTGACCAGCATGTTCCATCATGGCGAGAACACGTCACGCCACGTCGACGACTACCGCCCGGAGGCACATGACTCCGACGGACTCGTCATCGAGAACGGCAACGGCGAACGCATCTGGCATCCACTACGCAATCCGCAGCGCCTGATGATCAGCGAGTTCGGGGTCAACGACGCGCATGGCTTCGGCCTGCTGCAGCGCGATCGCCGCTTCGAGAACTACCAGGATCTCGAACTCGATTACGAGCGGCGTCCGAGTGCCTGGGTCGAGCTGCTCGACACGTGGGGCAAAGGCCGTATCGAGCTGGTCGAAATCCCAACGCCGAACGAAACGAACGACAACATCGTCGCATTCTGGAAGCCGGCCACTGCGTGGCAGGCCGGCAGTGCGCACACGGTGCGCTACCGCATTCACTTCGCGCCCGATCCGGAAGCGAGCCTCGGCGGCGCGCGCGTGGTGGCGACGCGCCTCGGCACGACACCCGGGGTAGCGCAGGACGAGGCTGACGGACGCCGCCACTTCGTCATCGATTTCGCCGCCGCCGACGACGGCGCCGGCGCGCTCGACAATCCCCCGCAAGCCGTCTGCACGAGTTCGAGCGGCGCGCTGGAGGCCGTCACGGTTCGTCCGCACCGCCACCTGGCGGGCTGGCGCCTCGAGTTCGATCTGCACCCCGACGAGGACACCCCGAGCAACCTGCGCTGCTTCCTGCGTCGTGGCGCGGGCGACGTGCTGAGCGAGACCTGGGCCTACACGTGGACGCCCGGCTAGAACCGTCGCCGGGCGACGACGTGCCCGCGAACGTCGACGATGCCGACTGGCACGAGGCCACGGCGCGCGTCACCACGTACCTCCGTGCGGCCGGCATCGACGACGACATCGCGGGCGCGATCCTCGCGCGCCTGCACGCGACGGTTCCGCTGACACGTGGCGACGACCTCGTCGAGCAGGCCCTGCGCATGGCGGCGCAAGAGGCAGCCGCCCACGCGCCGCGGCCAGCCGCGGCGACACGGGCAAAGCGCCATGAGTTCGAGCAGCAGGCGACACCGCATCCTGACGGCCGTTACATGCCGACACAGCACATCGAGCTCGGGCGCAACCCTCGCGCTACCGGCGGCGCCGCGTCGCCGCCAGCGCGATGGAGCGGTCCGACGCGAGTGGGCACGGGCGCAGCACGTGACCTCCTCGCACGCCGCCTCCTCTACGGGCTGCTCGTGCTCGCTACCACGCTCGGCGCCACGGGCCTGCTCGTCAGCTCGTTGCAGGAGCACGGACTGCGGCCGCTCGAGCTCGTCCTCATCGCGCTCTACGCGGTGCTCTTCGCGTGGATCTGCAGCGCCTTCTGGACCGCCGTGCTGGGTTTCGTCGTACGCATCACGCGCTCACGGCGTTGGAACCTCGAGGTGCCCGCCGATGCGACGCGACCGTCCGCCGCGTGCCGCGTCGCGATCGTGATGCCGATCTACGAGGAAACACCCGAGCAGGTGTTCGCGCGTCTGCGTGCGACCTGGGAATCACTGGCCGCGACGCCGCACGCGTTCACCTGCGAGATGTTCGTCCTCAGCGATACGCGCGATCCCGACCTGTGGGTCGAGGAAGAGCTGCGCTGGACGGCACTGTGCCGTGAACTCGACGCCAGCGGGCGCATCTTCTATCGCAATCGCAGCGACAACGTCGAGCGCAAGGCCGGCAACCTGGGTGACTTCGTGCGCCGCTGGGGCAACCGCTATGACCATATGGTCGTGCTCGACGCGGACAGCCTGATGTGTGGCGAGACGATCGCCCACATGGTGGAACTGATGGTCGCGCATCCCCAGGTCGGCATCATCCAGGTGCCCGCGCAGCCCGTCCTGCGCGGCACGCTGTTTGCGCGCATGCAACAGTTCGCCGCCGCGTTCTACGGACCGCTGCATGTCACCGGCAGCAACTTCTGGCAGGCCGGCGACGCCAACTACTACGGGCACAATGCGATCATTCGCGTCGCCGCGTTTGCCGCCTGCTGCGGACTGCCGCACCTGCCGGGACGCGAACCGCTGGGTGGCCCCATCCTGAGCCATGACTTCGTCGAGGCGGCGCTGCTGCGCCGCGCCGGCTGGGAGACCTGGCTCGCGCCGGCGCTCGACGGCAGCTACGAGGAGATCCCGCCAACCCTGATCGACTACGCCAAGCGCGATCGCCGCTGGTGCCAGGGCAACCTGCAGCATGCGCGGCTGACGCTCGCGCGCGGTTGGCGTGGCCTTGGGCGCTTGCATCTCGCGATGGGCGCGATGTCCTACCTCGCCTCGCCCTTGTGGCTCTTGTTCCTGCTGCTGGCCGCTGTCGATGCCTGGTTCGAAGCTCGCGAGACGCCGAACTACTTCTTCGCGCATTCCCTGTTTCCGGTCTGGCCGGATTCCCACGCGTTCGCACTGACCACCGTGCTGGCGGTGACGCTCGCCATCCTGTTCGTGCCGAAGGTGCTGGCCTGGTGCCTGTACGTGTGTGAGCCCGAACGCTGGCGGGAACATCATGGACCGTGTGCAGCAGCCGCGAGCGTGGTGCTGGAAACGCTGTTCTCGGCCATCGTCGCGCCGGTATTGATGCTGTTTCAGAGCAAGTTCGTGGCCGCCATCCTGCTGCGACGCGACGTCGGCTGGCCATCCCAGCAGCGCGAGGATCACGCGACCAGCCTCGGTGACGCGCTGCGCGCGCACGGCGGGCAGACGCTCGTCGGTACCGCCGCCGGGATTGCCACCTGGCTCTACGTGCCGACCTTCTTCTGGTGGTTCACGCCAGTGCTCGCCGGTCTCCTGCTCGCCGTACCGATCTCGGTACTGACGAGCTACGATTCACTCGGCGCAGCGAGCAGGCGCCGCGGCCTGTTCGTCATCCCCGCGGAGAGCACCCCACCTGCCGTGGTCGCGCGCTACCGCACGCTCCGCCGCAGCGCATCGCAGCTCGCCACCGGTGCACCGGTATCGTCGTGGTGGCTCGCCGCGCTGGTGCATCCCGCCACCTACCTGCTGCACCGGGGCCTGCTCGCGCACCGCGCACCCACGCGCCGTGAACATCACCGTGCGGAAGGTCTCATGTTCACGCTGCTCGACGATTCCGCCGCGGCACTCGACCGCAACGCCCGGCGCACCCTGCTGACCAACGCGAGCTGCCTCGAACGCGTGCACATCGGCCTGTGGCAGGAGCTGTCGCTCGAGTCCTTGCGTGACCTGCCACGCCTGCGCGTGTAAGCGTACGCGTGGGAATCGGGCGCCTGCGGGGCGTGTCGAGCGACGACGGCACCCTCGGGGACAAACCTGGCGGTCAGTGACGCCAGCGTGCCCCGCGCGTTGCGCCAACGAGGCCGGGTCTCGCCCGCTGTTCGGACCACGCGCGATAGGGCCCGCCTGCTGCACCGACTCCGCGGCGGTCCCGCAAGCCCGACTGGCAGGCGGACCGGCGCCGGTGCAGCGTCGAAATCCGAACGGTCCGCAAGATGGCGGTCACGGATCGAGCAGGCGGAACATGAGCACGCCCGCGATCATCACGACGATGCCGGCGAGTTCCTCCCGCCTGATCGACTCGCGAAAGTAGAACCACGAGATGAGAATGGTGAAGACCGCCTCGACCTGTGCGACGGCGCGGACGTAGGACGCATTCTCGAGTGCGAAAGCCGTGAACCATCCAATCGAGCCGAGCGCGCTGGTAAGGCCGATGAAAGAAACCAGGCGGCGATTCGGCCACAGTTGCGTGAACATCCTCGGCTCGGTGAAGAGCAGCCACGCGCCCAGGCAGACGACCTGCATCGCGGTAACGGCCACTACCGTCCAGCCACCGCGCCACAGAAAACTACCCGGCCCGATGGCGAGCGTCGCCTCGCGTATGCAGAGGTAGGAGAACGAGAACATCATCGCGCAGCCGAGGGCGACACGCGTCGCCGGCCCGCGCAGCAAGCTGCCGAGCGTCTCGTCGCCGGGCGCCAGCGCACGCGGGCCGAAGCGCGCGCCGAGCAGCAACAGGACGCCCACCATGACCACCAGCAGCGCTGTCCAGCCCGACGCGCTCAGCCGCTCGGAGAACCACACGCTGCCGATCACCGCGGTCATCAGGATGTCGCTCTTGATCAGCATGCTGCCGACGGCGAAGGTCTTCAGCGTGAACAGGCGAATCAGCAGGGCTGTCGCGATGACCTGCGTCAGCGCGCCGGCCGCGGCGAAGGCGAGGAAGGCGATGTGCCATGGCGGCATGCCGCCGCCCTCGAACACGAGTACCGCGGCAAGGAACAGCAGCAGGAACGGCAACCCGGCGAGCGAACGCACGTAGGTCGTCGCCATCGTCGACAGGCGCTGGTTGAGCGTCTTCTGCGCAGCGGTGCGGATGGCCTGCATGAATGCGGCGAACACACTGAGCGGGATCCAGGCGAACTCCACGGACGACTCCAGCAATGACACGCCGCGCATTGTCGCCCGAATCGCCCCCGAACTTACCCACAGGTGTCTGACCCCCTGGAGCGCAGCGGCAGGGTCCGGCTCGTCCAGTTGACGGCTTCAGCGGGCGACCAGTCGCGGGCCGCCAGCATGCTCGCCCCGACCAGGGATGGCGGCTCGTTCCAGGTCACGGTGTCTTCGTACCATGCATCATCGGCGAGGTGATGCAACTCGACCACGAGGGGGTTGGAGGTATAACCGGCCGCACTCAGTTCGAGCCGCGCCGCGGTAATCTTCGCGCCGGTTCCGAGCGGGGCGAGATCGAACTTGAGCAGTGTGCGCGCAACAGTGGCGCTATGATGGCCACGCCGCGCTGCGGCGATCACGCGGGGGGAGCATCGATGAGCGTGCCGACGAACGTGCCGGCGGCGGCAACGCCGGCCAGCAACATCTACACGTGGTACGTGGTGGCGGTGTGCTTCCTCGCCTACACATTCAACTTCATCGACCGCCAGATCCTCGCCATCCTGCTGTCGCCGATCCGCGCGGAGCTCGCGCTCGAGGACGTCCACCTGGGACTCCTCTCCGGCACCGCCTTCGGCATCTTCTACGCCACCATGGGCATCCCCATCGGGCGTCTCGCCGACCGCTACCCGCGACGCACCGTGATGGCGGTGTGCGTCGCCTTGTGGAGTGGCATGACAGCGCTGTCGGGCGCGGCGCGCGGCTTCGCCACATTGCTTGCCTGCCGCGTCGGCGTCGGCATCGGCGAGGCCGGCTGCAGTCCGCCGGCGATCTCCCTCATCAGCGACTACGTTCCCGCGGAGAAGCGCGGCGGCGCGCTGTCGCTCTACTCGATGGGCGTGCCGGTCGGCATCGTGATCGGTTTTCTCGCCGGCGGCTACCTGCGCGAGATCGTCGGCTGGCGCATGGCTTTCGTCATCGTCGGCCTGCCGGGGATCCTGGTTGGTGCGTTACTGCTGCTCACGGTGCGCGAGCCACCGCGCAGCACCCAGGCAGTGCTGCCGCCGGTCCGCGCGGTGTTCAGCTTCCTGTGGGCGCGACGCTCGTTCCGCTACCTCGCGCTGGCCTCCGGGCTCTACGCCTTCGCGACCTATTCGACCTCCTTCATGCTCGCGCTCTTCCTCGAGCGCTCGCACGGCCTCGGCGCGGTCGCACAGGGCCAGGCGGCGGCCTTCATCATGGCCGGGGGCGTCGGCGTCGGCACCTTTGCCGGCGGCTTCATCGCCGATGCCTGGGCGAAGCGCGATCGCCGCGCGTACGCTTTGCTGCCAATGATATCCATGGCGCTCGCGGTGCCGGGCTCGGTGGCGGCGTTCCTCTGTGAGCACACCCCGCTCGCCATCGGTCTGCTGATGATCCCGGGGCTGTGCGGGCAGATATACCAGGCGCCCGCATTCGCCGCCTCGCAGAGTCTCGCGCCGCCGGCGATGCGCGTCACCGCGGCGGCGGTGCTGTTCTTCGTCATCAACATCATCGGGCTGATGTGCGGCCCGGCGACGACCGGTTGGATCAGCGACCTGCTGCGCCCGACCTACGGCCAGGAATCGCTGCGCTATGCCCTGCTCGGCGTGAACGTGGTGTTCTACGCGCTCGCCTCGTTCTGCTATTGGCAATCGAGCCGCACCATGCGCGAAGATTTCGATTACGTCGCCGCGCTCGACTGATCAACCCTGCGCCGCAGCCGCGAAGGCTTCGAGTTCACGCGGGATGTCCGGCCCGGCCGGCTGGTAGGCGACCTCCGTGGCACCCCCTTCGGCGAGCGCGGCGAGGCGCTCGCGCCAGGCAGCGCGGTCCATGGCAAGGCCATGCGTGGCGAGCAGTTCGCCGGTGACATAGGGGCGATCGTGGTCGTTCACACCGACCAGGTGACCGTCGTGCATGGTCAGGTGGCGGGTCGCGTCGGGCAGCGCCTGGTAGGACTTCAGCCAGGCCTCGCCGCCCTGGACGAGTTCGAGCATGTCGTGCTCGACGGCGTAGTGGAACATCACCGAGCCGGCGTGGCCGGCGGCCTCGATGGCGCGTGACGATCCCGGCGACTCGCCGTCATCGAGCACGGTGCCGAGGATCAGTACCACGCTCCAGTCGAAGTCCTCGACCGGTTGGAACACGCCGAATACACCCTCGGCCTTGTCGCGTGCCGCGGCGATCCCCTTGGGGCCGCCAGCGGCGAACACGAAGGGCACGTTGATCGGCCGCGCCGCGCCGTAACCGGGCCAGTGCATCATGCGCGCGCGGCCGCCGTCCCACTCGATCTCTTCGCCACGCAGCAGCGCGCGCAGGGCATCGACGTACGCGTTCACGTAGCGCCAGGTGAGCGGTCGCCGGCCCATGCTGACGCAGGCCGTGAAGCCGGTGCCGATGCCGACCGCGACGCGTTCGGCCCCCGCGGCGTCGACCAGGGTGGCGATGGCCGCAGCGTTGGTCATCGGGTGGCGCAGGTGCGGCACCAGTACCCCGGTGCCGAGGCCGATACGCACGGTACGCTCGGCGGCGCGGCACAGCTGCACCCAGACATCGGGGTAGAGCGCCGGGGAATCGTAGAACCAGGCCCGCTCGTAGCCGAGCGACTCGGCGATGCGGGTGTGCTCGGGCGTGTCGAGCGACGTCGCGAACGCGCAGGACAGTTTCAGCGCCATGGGGAACCTCCGGTAGGGACGCGTGCACGATGCACGGGCCGGCAGCCTAGCATGGCGCTACCGTGCTCGTGCCGGCGCCGGCAGGCCCCCAGGGGCGCGACTCAACGGCGCGCGCGCAGGCGCAGCGCGAGCAGGCCCGTAGCAAGCAGGGCCAGCGGAGCAGGCAACGGCACCGGGTTGCCACGCACGAGATTGTCGATCGCGAGCCCGTAGCTGTTGAGCGGGTAGTAGTCGTCGAACAGGACGCGCTTGATGTAACCCGTACCCGGCTCGATCGACCAGCCGATGAACTGGCGCGGGATCGAGCTGCTGCTGGTCACCGCGCCGAGCACGCTGCCGGCCTGGTTGTAGAACGTCGCGGTCGTCTTGTCGCCGAAGATGGTGGCGCCAGCCAGGCCGACCGGCACCTCGAACTCGACCAGCAGGCCGGCACCGGCCTGCTGCGTCAGCATGACGGTATTGGTACCGCCCGTCAGCGGGATGCGCGAACTCAGGCCGACTCCGCCGATGGTTCCGGTGTGACTGAACAGCGCGCCATCGTGCTGCCAGGTCTGGCCGGTATTGGCGACGATGAGGAAACGGTCGTAGCCGACGAAACCCTCGAACGTGGTGACGTGCTCGTCGCCGGTGAGATCGTCGGCATAGATCGCAGCGGCCATCGTCGCCGGGGACACGAGCATCGTGAGGAGCAGGAAGGTCGCGCCGAGCAGGCCCGGGCAACAGCGACCACGACGGGAGAGATCGATCAGGTAGCTCGGCTTCATCGAGTCATCCTCTGTTCTGGTTTCCGGCGCACACCGTGCACGCTTATAGGAATTCTCGACGAGGTCGGGCGCCGCATGGGGCAAGGGCATGTCACGAATTGCAAAATTCGACCGCCATGCGCGCGGCCTGATCGTGATCAACGAGACGCTGTGACGGGTGCGTTAGCAGGCTGGTGAACGGCAGTGACCGCGCCAGCACGCGCACGCCGTGTCAAGCGCGCACCGGCCGCCCCGCCACCACGACGCCGGCCGGCGCACCGGAGGCGATCTCGATGCGGTCGCGGCCAGCAGCCTTGGCTGCGTAGCAAGCAGCGTCGGCGCGCGCGAGCACACCATCGGCACCAGCCTCCGGATCGCTCAGCACCAGCACCCCGATACTCACGCCGAACGTGAACACGCCGCCGTCGCGCTCGAAGCGGTAAGCGGCGACGGCGACGCGTAGCGCCTCGGCGACGACGAGTGCCGCTTCCAGCGGGCATTGCTCCATCAACACCGCGAACTCGTCGCCGCCGAGACGTCCGAGACTGTCGCGCCCACGCAGCCGGGCGCGGATGAGGGCGGCGAGATCGCGCAGCACCGTATCGCCCGCTGCGTGCCCGCAGCTGTCGTTGACGAGCTTGAAGCGGTCGAGATCCAGGTAGAGCAGCACGTGCGTCCGCGCCGGCTGTGCGCTGGCCACCGCGCGCGCCAGGCGACGCTCGAACTCGCGGCGATTGATCAGCCCGGTGAGTTGATCGTGCGCCGCCTGGTAGGCGAGGCGCTCGGTCAAGGCGTGTTGCGCACTGACGTCGCGCAGCATGCCGCGATAACCCCGAAAGCCACCGTCGGGACCACTCACCGGCTTACCGCTGGCGAGCAGATATACGGTGCGGCCATCGCCGTGCTCGACCTGCAGCCGCACGCCGTCGAAGCGGGCGCGTCGCAGCATCGCTGCAAGCGCTTCGGCCCACCAGTCGCCGAACAGCTGACTATCGTCATCGGCAGCACGCTCGAGCAGCGCCTCCGGCGGCAGCCCGAGCAGCTCCTCGCAGCGGCTCGATACGAAGCTGAGGCGGAGGTCCGCATCCGTCTCCCAGTAGACGTCGGCGCCGAGTTCGGCGAAGTCGCGCAGCCGCTCGTGGTCGTCGCGCAGCAGCGCCTCTCGATCGCGCGCGCGCACCAGCGTGGAAGACAACCGCCGGTTGGCTTCACGGAACACCAGCGCGTGGCCGAGGCTGCGCGCATAGTTGCGCGCGGTGGCGATCATGGCGACGAAGAACAACGCAGTGAAGCCCGCCAGCAACGGGTAGGGAGGCGCCTGTTGCAGCAGCAGCCACGCCATCACACCGACACCCATTGCGCCGGCGAAGGCCAGGTAGGTGCGCAACTCCGAGGCGAGCACCGGGATACCCCCACAGGCCATCCCGCCGAGCACCAGCATCATCAACACGTGCTGCTCGAAGCCGGTCGCGGCACCGAAGGCCCACGGCACGCTGCCCCAGACCGCGCCGGCGGCGAGCGCGCCAGAGGTCTGCGCGGCGCGCCAGCGCCGCAGCGCACGCGGCGATGGCTGCGCGCGCAGGTAGGCGCGCACCACCAGCGCCCGGCCGAGCACCGTCACCAGCAGCGCGACCAGCCAGGCCAGTGCATTGGCCGGCGGCACGTCGTGCCAGAGAAAGGCGACCAGAGCGACCCCGACCACGGCATTGACGGCGAGCCCGGGGCCGGCCTGCGCGAACAGCATGCGAATGCGCTCGGCAGCGGCAAAGCGCTCCTCGCGGAACCCGGTCGTACGTCCCTCCGGCAAGGGGTGCCGACGGTGGTCCGGCAACGGCTCGTGGCGGTCCTTCATGAGCATCTCCCGGCGCGCGGAAGGGCTCAGCGGGGAGGGATGCCGTGCACGCGCGCCAAGAGCAAGTAAAGCGCGGTGGCGCTCGCGCGGCCACCCCACGCACGCGGTATTTGCGTGCTCCGTCGCAACACCGCAGACGCCACGCAGCCCACGCACCAGGCACTGTGACCGGGCGCACAGTGGAAGGGGCGCACCGCGTGCCCGATCTGCCGTCCCGGCGACCACGCCGACGTGCGCCGGGCCACGTGGCCGGTTACGCTGTGAGCCGGCCGCGCAGCCGCGCGGCACCCATCGCGGAGAATCGACATGCCGATCGAGAAGACCATCGCGCACCTCGTCGAGGCCTGGAACGACCAGGACGTCGACGCCATCGTGGCCGTGTTCGCGGCCGACGGCGCCTACCACGAACCGGCGGGCCCGGACCGCTGCGGGCGCACGCACGTCGGTCACGCCGCCATCCGGGCGGCACTCGAACGCGTCTTTGCGACCTTCCCGGACGGTGTACTGACACCGGTCGGCGCGCTCGCGGTGGCCGGCGACCAGGCCCACTGCGAGTGGGACTTTGCCTGGACCACGCGGAGCGGTGAACGGCGTGTCACGCGGGGCGTGGACGTATTCACTTTCGAGCACGGCCTGCTCAAGCACAAGAGCGCCTATCTCAAGCAGTACGCAGCTGCTTGAGCCGGAACGCGCCAGCCCGGGCTGCACGTCGCCCGCGCCGGCATGACGACGAGTTGCTCTTGCGCTAGCTTTGCAGCCCGGCGCGGCAGCGCACGGGCATTGCCCGGACGAAACGCCAGCGCCCGCCCATCAGTCACCGTCACAAGGAGCCGCACCAACGCCATGAGCGCCGATCAAGCCGACTGGGAAGTCTTCCGCGTGCCCGATCTCATCGAGAAGGTCGCCGGCACCCAGCCGCGTATCCACGAGTTTCTCAATCGGCCGTCGATGAGCGGCATCGTCTACCATCTCCCGGCCGGTTGTCGTGACCTGCAGGCGCCGCATGCAGAGGACGAGGTCTACGTGGTGCTCGAGGGCCGCGCACGGCTCAAGGTCGGCGAGCGCGAACACACCATCGGTCCCGGGCACGTCCTGTTCGTTCGCGCCACCACAGCGCATTCCTTCTTCGACATCGAGGAGGACCTCACCGTGCTCGCGTTCTTCGGCGCGCGCAACGCGCGCTGAGCCGGCCGCGCGCCCCTCAGCCGGCGCCGCCAGGCCGCCGTCTCAGCGCGCGGCAGGCGTCTGCCCCGGTGCCGGCCGCACCACGCTATGGATGACGGTGTGGTGTTCGAAATAGACGGTGAAGTCCGGATAGTGCCAGCGGCTGATCGGCGGTGTACCGACCGGCGGCGTCATCGACAACGGCTCGCCGAACTGCGCCAGCACGGCCTCTTCCGACATGCCGCGGACCGGCCGCGGCAGTTCCGCGCGCACACCGCCCTGGGCACCGAGCGGGATCTGGATCTGCTCGTAACCGGTCACGACATACTCCGCCGCCGCAGCGGGCACGCTCACCCAGGTGACGAGCAGCAGGAGAGTGGGCAGACGCATGATGACGGCTTCACGTTCGACGCTCGCCAACGATAGCAGATAGCGGCGACGGCGCGTGTCCCGTCGTCGGCCATCGACGGCCACGACGGACGGGCCGGGTCCGCAGGCGCGCCGCGTGTCCGTTACCGGGTGATCGGCCCCGCGCGCGTGCTCAGAAATGCACCGCCTCCAGCAGCGCAAGCGGTGTGCCGGCAGCATCGCGAAGCTCGAGCGTAGCGCCCTCGACCTGCCAGCGCGCGCTCCTGCCGAGCGCATCGAGCAGCGCGCTTTCGGTCGCGTCGAGCGACGGCGGACACGCCATGCGCGTGCTCATCGCGGCATCGAAACGCACGCTGTCACCGGGTTCGAGCGTGTAACTGCCGTTCACGCGATTGCAGCCGACGGTCGCGGAGAAACGCCGTCCGCTGTCGTCCGCGCGCAGGATGAGGTGCGGCTCGCGTCGCGCGTCGGCAACAGTCACGGTGCTGCCGCCCAGGCGCACGATGCGCCAGTAGGTGTTGGTCAGGGCAACGTCGGCCCGTGCGCGTTCGCAGCGCATCCCCGGCCAGGCGGCGACGAAGCGCGTGACGATGAGCGTCGGCTCGCTGCCGCTGCCATCGATGCGCGGGCGCGGTTCGAGCCGTCCTGCGAGCGTTACGTAGACTGCCGCGCCGGGCGGTTCGGCGCTCGCGAGATAAGCCCGTTCGGCTTCGCTCCACGCCGCCTCGAACGCCACCGGGTAGCCACGCCCGGTACGACACTCCTCGAAGCGTGCGGCATCGGCGAGGTAGCGCAGCTCGCCGCCGAACAGGCGCGCGAGCGGCGTCGGCTCGAGCGTACCATCGCTCACCAGCGTGTACGGCAGCGCCGAGACGATCGGCTGGCCGTGGATATCGAGCAGGCGCAGCCGTCGCGGACCTTCGATCGAGAACTGCAGGGGCGAGCCGCCGTCGAGCGCGAGCACGAGCGCACCGCGCCCTGCGTCGATCCGCCACCGGCCGAGCTGGTCGTGGTGGAAATCGCCTTCCTCGCGTCGTCCGTCGCTGGCGGCCGGAGCGGCCTCGCGGTCGACAGGCGCGGACATGCCCGCGCCCGCGTCGACTTGCGGCCGCCCGAGCCAGGTACGGCGCAGGTGAAAGACGCCGTCCGGCCACAGGTCGAGGTGATGGCGGATGGCAACGCAATCGGCACACGGCAGCTCGCCGCGGAACGTCGCCGGCAGCTCGAGCGCGACGTACTCGGACGAAGCGGCCGCTTCCTGTGCGGCCAGCAATGCGACACCCCACAGGATCAGGCGCAAACCGGCGTGCAACATTGGCGCCTCCTTGGCGCAGTCTGGCGGTCGCCTATTGTGCGCGGGAACGCCCTTGCCGATGCAAGCGCGGGCCGTGAGAGGGCAGCCGTGCGCAGTCCGTGGTGGGCCGCGCGCCCGCGTGCCGCGCGCGCACGGACAGGCGCGTCAGACCCGCCCGAGATCGATCTCGTGGATACCGCACTCGCGCTTGAGACCGAAGAAGCGCACCGCATCGGCGTCGTCGACCTCGGCCAGCGAGCGCGTCGTGTGCACGTCGCCAATGGACACGTAACCGCGCTCCCACAAGGGATGGTAGGGCAGGTCGTGGCGCCGGAGGTAACTGTAGACGTCGCGATCATCGAAATCGACGATCGGCAGCACCTTCCAGCGCTCGCCCTGCCGGCTCAGCACATCGAGGTGACCGCGCGTGTCCGCTTGCTGGCGGCGCAGGCCGGAGAACCAGGTACCCACCCCGAGCTCGCGCAGCGCGCGGCGCATCGGTGCCACTTTCATCAGCTCGTTGTACTGCTCGATACCGTGGCGACCCTGCTCCCACAGGCGGCCATGACGCGCCTCGAGCCAGGCCGGGCTGAGTTCGCCGCGGTAGACGGTGAGGTTGAGGTCGAGCCGCGCGGTCAGCGCGTCGACGAAGCGGTAGGTCTCGGGAAACAGGTAGCCGGTATCGATGAGCAACACCGGGATGTCCGGTCGCAGGCGCGTGACCAGGTGCAGCATCACTGCCGCCTGCGCGCCGAAGCTCGACGACAGCAGGTGGTTGCCGGGAAGGTGCTCGAGCGCCCAGGCTACGCGCGCTTCGGCGTCGCGTCCGGCGAGTTCTGCGTTGTAGCCGTCAAGCTCGTCGTCGCGGCGCAGGGTGTTCTCCGCGCCGCCGCTCATGCCGCGCCTCCTGCCGCCGCCGCGAGGCGTCCGCTGCGCACCAGGAAATCACCGAAGGGCTCACCTGCGGCGCGGCCGGCGGCCCAGGCTGCGAAGTGGCCGTCGAGCAGAGCCAGGATGGCCGCCTCGTCGGCATTCTCCTCGACCAGGACGTTGAGCCGTTCTCCGGCGACGTCGCCGCCGAGGTGCACCGCGTAGTAGCCCGGCGCCTTGCCGACCAGCGCCACCTCGGCGTTGTACGGGCGCGCGCACCCGTTGGGGCAACCGGTCATGCGGATGGCGAGCGCTTCACCGCCCAGCCCGTGCTTATCGAGCAGGGCTTCGATCTTCGTGATCAGCGCCGGCAGGTAGCGCTCGCTCTCGGCCATGGCGAGACCGCAGGTCGGCAACGCCACGCAGGCCATCGCGTTGGTGCGCACCGCGCTGACACCGGTGCCGTCGCTCAACCCATGGCGGCCAAGGATGGCATCGATGACGGCGCGTGCCGCCGGTGCGACGTTTGCGATGGTGACGTTCTGATTCGGCGTGCAGCGGAATTCGCCGTCGTGCACGCGAGCAATCTCGCGCAGCGCGCTGAGTGGCGCGCGATCGTCGCTGTCGCGCAGGCGACCGTTCTCGATGAAGAGCGTCAGGTGCCAGCGGCCGTCATCGCCTTCGCGCCAGCCATGGCGGTCGCCGCGGTGGGTGAAAGTCACCGGCACCGCCGGCGCGAGGGCAAAGCCCAGACGGCGCTCCAGCTCGCCGCGGAACCAGTCGACACCGCGATCGTCGAGCGTGTACTTGAGGCGCGCGTGCTTACGGTTCGTGCGATCGCCGAAATCGCGCTGCACGCCAACCACGTGCTCGGCGACGGCCAGTACCTGCTCGGGCCGGCAGGCACCAATGACGCTCGCCAGCCGCGCGTACGTGGCCGGCTCGCCGTGACTGCGACCCATGCCGCCGCCGATGGCGACGTTGTAGCCGCTCAAGCGGCCATCCTCGACCAGCGCGACGAAACCGAGGTCGTTGGCGTAGACGTCGACATCGTTGACCGGCGGGATGGCAAAGGCGACCTTGAACTTGCGCGGCAGGTAGGTCGCGCCATACAGGGGCTCAGCCTCCGCCTCGCCGCCGGCGATGCGTTCGCTGTCCAACCAGATCTCGTGGTACGCGTGCGTGCGCGGCAGGAGATGTTCGCTGAGTGCGGCGGCCTGTTCCCACACCGCGCGCTGCAGTGCCGATTCATGGGGGTTGGCGCTCGACATGACGTTGCGATTGACGTCGCCGCAGGCGGCGATGGTGTCGAGCAGGGCCTCGTTGATGCCACGTATGGTGGCCTTGAGATCGCGCTTGACGACGCCGTGGAACTGGAAGGTCTGCCGCGTGGTGAGACGCAGGCTCGCGCCGCCGTAGCGCACGGCGAGATCGTCGAGCACGAGCCACTGCGCCGGCGTGCACACGCCACCCGCCATGCGCACGCGCACCATGAAGCTGTAGGCCGGCTCGAGCTTCTGCCGGCGACGTTCGGCACGGATGTCGCGATCGTCCTGCTGGTAGAAGCCGTGGAACTTGCCGAGCTTGGTGTCGTCCTCGGCGAGCGCACCGGTCGCGTGATCGGCGAGTCCGGCAACGAGCGTACCGCGCAGGAAGCGGCTGCGGCGCTTGGTGTCCTCGAAGGGATCGAGCGTGACGGAATCGTTCATGGTTGTTCAATAGACATCGCGAAGGTAACGGCCGTCACGGCGCAGCCGGGCGACGTACTCGCCGGCGCGTTCGGCGCTCAGTCCGCCGTGCGTGGCGATCACCTCGCCGAGCGTCGTGTCGACATCGCCGGCCATGCGGCTGGCATCGCCGCAGACGTAGAAATGCGCGCCTTCCTCGAGCCAGGCGTAGAGTTCCGCGCCCGCTTCGCGCAGGCGATCCTGCACGTAGACCTTGTTCGCCTGGTCGCGCGAAAAGGCGACGTCGAGCCGGGTCAGCAGGCCTGACTCGCGGTAACGCAGCCACTCGAGCTGGTAGAGGAAATCGTCGCGGAAGGTACGGTCGCCGAAGACCAGCCAGTTGCGCCCGCGCGCGCCGCGCGCCGCGCGCTCCTGCAGGAAGGCGCGGAACGGCGCTACGCCGGTGCCCGGACCGACCATGACGATGGGAACGTCGTCGTCGACCGGCAGGCGAAAGCGCGGATTGGTCTCGACGTAGACCTCGAGCGTGTCGCCGGCGCGCTCGGCGAGGTAGGACGAAGCGACTCCCTGGCGGCGGTGACCGTCGACGGTGAAATCCACCACGCCGACGGTGAGATGCACTTCGTCCGGGTTGGCCGCGAGGCTCGAGGCTATCGAGTAGAGTCGCGGCTTGAGCCCGCGCAGCGTGGCGAGGAACCCGGCGGCGTCGACACGCGCCGGGGAGGCGTGCAGGATGTCGGCGAGCTGGCGCCCGGCGAGCCAGCGCGCGCAGGTGTCGCGCTCCGCCGGCGCAAGGCGGGCGCCGAGTTCGGCGTGATCACCGAGCGCCGCCCACGCTTCGACGAAGCCGCGGCTCGCCGTGGTGATTTCGTAGTCGCACACGAGCGCATCGCGCAGTGCACGCTCGCCGGCGGGAGTCGCGACCGGCTGTTCGCCGTCCAGCGCGAGCAGCGCGAGGATTTCCTCCACCAGTGCGGGATCGTTGCGCACGACGACGCCGAGTGCGTCACCCGGCTCATAGCGCAATGCGCCGTCGCCAAGCGCGAGCTCGATGTGGCGTACGTCCTTGCTGGAACCACGACCAGTGATGCGCTGATTGGCGACGAGCTCGGCCCTGCCGGGGTGCGCGCGCGAGTAGCGTGGCGTCACCGGCAGCGCGCGCAGCTGCGGCGGGTTGCCGGCCGGCACTTCGCTGCCGAGTTCGCGGCGCGCGATATCGAGCACCGCGGCGCGCCAGGCGGCTGCCGGAGTCTCGTAGTCGACGTCGCACTCGACGCGCGCGACGAGACGTGTGGCGCCGAGGGCGGCGAGACGCTCGTCGAGTTCGCGACCGGTCTGGCAGAACTGCGCGTAGCTGCTGTCGCCGAGGGCGAGCACGGCATACTTCAGCGCGGGCAGACGCGGCGCGCGCGCCCCCATCACGTGTTCATGGAACTCGAGCGCGTCGTCCGGCGGCTCGCCGTCGCCGTGGGTGCTCACGACGAACACCGCGTGGCGCAGGCGCTTGAGTTCGGCCGTACGCAGTTCGCCGAGGCTCTGCAGCTTGACCGCAAGCCCCGCTGCACGCGCCTCCGCCTCGAGGCCCGTCGCGAGTGCGCGCCCGTTGCCGGTCTGCGAGCCGAACAGGATGTGCAGCACGGCCTGCTCGCGCGGTGCCGCAGCGAGGGGTGCGACCACCGCAGCCGGCCCGGTGACGGCCTGCGCGCCATCCTCGGCCAGAGCCGTGCGTCCGGCTGCGAGCCCCTGCGCATACCCGCTCACCCACTGCAACTGGGGGGCCGACAGGCCGGCCAGCGCAGCGTGCACGCGGGAGGATTGCTCGGGAGTGAGCGCGGCGGGCTCGCTGAGAAGCGCGGCGGACTGCTGCATGGCGCACGGCACCTGATCGGACGATGGCGTGCACCGTACGCAGCAGGGGCCGCGCTGTGAAATGAATTGACGTTATGTTTTTAGAACGCGACGGAATAACAATCGCAGAAATGAGCGGCAATGCAGCATAATCCCATGCGCCGACTGGCCGTGTGGAAGGCCTGACGGTGCTGGCTGCGGTGCTGCAAGAGAGACCTGGTCGCGGCGGTAAACCTGAGCCATGGCCCGGTGCGGTCAGCTCAAACGACCGCGAGAGGCAGGAATGCGAAGCCCGCGGCAATGCCGCGGGCTTCGGGTCGGGGGGTTACCCCGTCAGCCCTCAGTGATGACGGGCCGGGACGCGCGAGTAGTTGCGACGCGTGATGTCACGCGGCTCGCTGGCCGGCGCCGGCTCGAGCTCGAGGCGGGCAACCTCGCTCACCGGCAGCGTCTCGACGCGCCGCGTGAACGGCGGGCGACCGCTGTAGTCGACCGTCGTGATGGTAACGACCTCGTCGCTCTCCACCACCGGCGCCCTGCGCTCCGCCTCGAGGCGGGCGACCTCGGCGGCCGGCAGACGCTCCACGTTGCGCGTGAAGGGCGGACGGCCACGGAAATCGGTGGAGCGGATGGTCACGTACTCGGCGTCGTCGCCAGCGACGACATGGGGCGCGACCAGGGCCGCACCGAGCGCGGCGATCGAAAGGGTCAGCTTCTTCATTGCTCTCTTCTCCTGTTCCGACAAATGAACGGCTGTTGCTTCAGCCGCCGCTGCCGTTGGTGCCGGGCTCTGCGTCCCGTGCTCGGCAGATGTCCCATTAGACGCCCGAAAGCCGCTCGAGTGCGAGCAAGACGGAGAAAGTTGAAGATAGATTTTCGTTATCAGCAGTAGCTATTACGAACCCGATTTCTTGGGTACGAAATCGCCGAATTCAAGCCCTTGCCGCCTCATCATGGGGCGCCGGCCGCGCGGCAGACACCATCATCGCCGGCCAGGCGCGCCCGCTGCCGACCACGCGCCAGGCAGGCGATGACGCGCTCAGCGCACGTACTCGTCGACGTAATCCTCGACCGCCGCGCGCACCACTTCGAGGGCGTGCTCGCGGCCATAGGCTTCACCGATGACGACCTCGCTCTCCTCCCCCGGCAGCGCCTTGTAGGTCATGAAGTAATGCCGCAGGCGGCTGAGGATCGACGGTGGCAGCGCGCTGACGTCGTCGACGCCTTCCCACATCGGGTCGTTGTGGAGCACGCCGATGATCTTGTCGTCGGCTTCACCATGGTCGAGCATCGGCAAGCCGCCGACCACGCGCGCGTTCAGAATCACTTCCGGCTGGTTGATGGGGCGCTCGCTGATCACGCAGATGTCGAGCGGGTCGCTGTCGCCGCGGGCGGCGCCGGGCATCAGCGCCGCCACGCGCGCGGCGCAATAGGTACGCGGGACGAAGCCATAGAGCGTCGGCGGCAGCGAGGAGGTGCGCTGCGGACGGTCGACCATCAGATAGCCGGTCGACTTGTCGATCTCGTACTTCACGAGGTCGAACGGCGTGATCTCGATGTAGGCGTGCACCAGGCGGGGCGGCTCGCGCCCGGCCGACAGGCCATGCCAGGGGTGCGGGCGCGACATGTGGATGGAGTTTTTCATCGTGAAATCCGTTGTGCGTTGCAGCATAGTCTAGCGCGAAGCGACCGTGACCGCCGCCGCCACTCGCGTTAGCGGCGCCGCGCCACCTGCGCCTGAGGCCGGCTCCACGGACTCGATCGACGGCAGCAGGAACGCTCAGCGGCGCGCGCCGCGCACCAGCCTCCCAGGCAGCGCGCCGGTGCTTTCGCCTTGCTCGAAGGTCGGCGTACCGGCGAGGAAGGTCATGCGGTAACCCTGCGCCCGTTGCACCAGCCGCTGCCCGGCCGCTGGCAGGTCGTAGACCATCTGCGGCAATGGCATCGCCAGGGCATCGAGATCGATGAGGTTCAGATCGGCGCGCCTGCCGGGCGCGATTACGCCGCGATCGTCGAAGCCGTACAGCAACGCGGTGTCGCGGGTCTGCATGCGCACGGCCGTCTCGAGCGCGATGCGCGGCCCTTGCGTGCGATCGCGCACGAAGTGCTGGAGCAGGTAGGTCGGGGCGCCGGCGTCGCAGATGATGCCGCAATGTGCGCCCCCATCGCTGATACCGAGCACGGAGCGCGGATGCAGCATCATCTCGCGCGCGGCGTCGTAATTGCCGGCGTTGTAGTTGAACAGGGGCGAATAGAGAAACGCCTTGCCATCGTCCTCGAGCAGCAGATCGTAGGCCGCCGCCTCGGCGGCAATGCCGCGCCGGGCGGCGATCGCGCTGACGCTGCGTTCCGCGGCCGGCTCGTACTCGGGCGGATTGCCGAGCACGAAGAGACGATCGTAATCGCGGATGGTCGAGCGCATCGCCTTGCCTTCCATGAACAGCAGGCGCAGCAGGCGCGCCGGCTGCGGACCGGCCTCGGCGAGAATGCGCGCGCGCACCGCCGGCTCGCGCAGGTGCGCCACGCGCTCGGCGAGCGGCAGGTGCGCGAGCGCGAGGTAGGACGGCCGGCCGGAGAAGGGATGCGTGCCCTCAAGGCACATCAGCACGCCAGGCGGCCTGATCGCCACCTGCGGGTAGAGGCCACGCGGGCGGCGCGCCGCGTGTTCGAGCAGGCGCCGCCATTGCAGCGGGTCCTCGTCGTTCTGCACGCAGGCGAATGTGACCGGGCAGCCGGTCTCGTCGATGATGCGCTCCATCCAGCCGAGTTCGGCGCTCTCGGGTGCGAGGTCCGAGGCCACTTCGAACACGCCGCCGCCTGCTTCACCCATTGCGCGCGCAATCGCGAGCAGCTCGCGCGCGTCGGCCTCGGTGCCCGGTACGAGCTCGCCGTCGATGGCCCGATGCAGCACGGTGCGCGAGGTCGAGAAGCCGACCGCGCCCGCACCGATCGCTTCGCCCACGATGCGCGCCATGGCGCCGCGCTCGTCGTCGCTCGCGGCAACCTCGGTGACGGCGCGCTCACCCATCACGTAGGCGCGCACCGCGCCGTGCGGCACCTGGGCGGCGAGATCGAGTGCACGCGGGGTGCGTTCGAGGGCATCGAGATACTCGGGAAAAGTCTCCCAGTCCCACGCGATACCCTCGGCGAGCGCACTGCCGGGAATGTCCTCGACGCCCTCCATGAGCCCGATCAGCCAGTCGCGCCGCGCCGGTGCGGCGGGCGCAAAGCCGACGCCACAGTTGCCCATCACCGCGGTCGTCACGCCATGCCAGCACGAGGGCGTGAGCAAAGGATCCCAGGTCGCCTGGCCGTCATAGTGGGTGTGGACGTCGACCCAGCCCGGCGCGAGTACGAGGCCGGTCGCATCGATCTCGCGGCGCGCACGGCCCTGGCGGCCGCCAACGGCGGTAATGGTGGTGCCATCGATGGCAACGTCGCCGGTGGCGGCCGGTACCCCGGTGCCGTCGACGATGCGCGCGGCGCGGATGACGAGATCGTGCACAATGCTTCCTCCCCTGAATGTCTAAGACGTTACGCGCAAATGGCCGCGCTGGCCATGTCGTGCTGTTGATGCTGCCGTGCGTCCCACCGAACCGGTGCGCCCTCCTCAGCGCGCGCGCGGGGCTTCGCCGCGATCCGACGGCACCCCGGCCAGCAGCACGAGCCCGGTGACGAGAAACGCCAGCACGACACTCATGCCAGCGCGCTGGCTGCCGGTAGCGGCGGTCACGCTGGCGACCAGGAACGGACCGAGGAAGGCGGTCGCCTTGCCGGCGAGCGCGTACAGTCCGAACATCTCGTTGACGAGCGACGGCGGCGCGACCCGGGCGAGATAGGAACGGCTCGCCGCCTGCACCGGGCCGACGAAGACACCGAGCGCCATGCCGGCCGCCCAGAATTGCCAGGCCGCCTGCGCCGTGACCGCGAGCACGGCGGTCGCGAGCAGGCCGCTGAGCGTGATCACGATGGTGCGCTTGGCACCGATGCGATCATCGATGCCGGCAAAGAGCCACGCGCCGGCACCGGCGGTCGCCGAGAGCGCGATGCCGAAGCGCAACACGTCGCCCTCGTCCATGGCGAAGGTGCCGGCGGCATAGACACCGCCGAAGGCGAACACGGTGGCGAGGCCGTCGATGTAGAACATGCGCGCCAATAGAAAACGTCCAATGCCCGCGTAGCGGCGCGCGTTGCGCAAAGTGGCAGCGAGCTGGCGCGCGCCCCGCCCGGCGGCGCGTGCGAGCGGCACGCGCGCGCCGCTGCTGTCCGGGGTGAACAGGAACAGCGGTAACGCGAAGAACCCATACCATGCGGCCGCGAGCAGGCAGGCAGCGCGCACGTGGCCGGCCGTCGCGCGATCGAGCGCGAACCAGGCGTCGTCGCCGACGAAAGCAAACAGCGCGAGCAGCAGGCAGAGCAGACCACCGAGGTAGCCGAGTCCCCAGCCGAGGCCGCTCCAGCGTCCCACCTGGGCGGCTGGCGCAATGGCCGTCAACATGGCGTTGTAGAAGATGGCCGCGAGTTCGGCGCCGATGGTCGCGAGCAGCACGAGCGTGAGCGCGCGGGGCACGTCCGCGCCGTCCGGGCGCACCGACCACAGGCCGGCCGTCGCCAGCACGGAGAACAGCGTGAACGCGGCGAGCCATGGCTTGCGCCGTCCGCCCTGGTCGGCGATGGCACCGGCCAGCGGCCCGACGAGCGCGACCAACAGGCCCGCGGCGGCGATCGTGTGGCCCCACTGCGTGGTACCGGTGGCGGCATCCGCGGCGACCTGGCGCGTGAAATAGGTGGCGAAGACGAAGGTCTGGATGACCGTCATGTACCCGTTGTTCGCCCAGTCGTAGAACGCCCAGGCGATACGCGCGCGGCGCGCGCCGCTCACGTGCCCGCTCCGGGGCGCCTGACAGGCATGCCGTTTGCACTACCCTTCTTGACATGGACCCGATCGAAACCCTTGCCGAGCTCACCGCACGCGTCGACGCCGCCGGCGAGACGACCGTGCTGACCGTCTTCGCGCGCGACGATGCCGAGCGCGTCAGCGGCACGACGCTGGCCTGGCAGGCGCGCAACTGGCACGCCGCGCTCGTGGCGCGCGGCATCCGCGCTGGCGATCGCGTGGCGCTCTTCGCGCCCGCCGACAGCGCCTGGATCGCGGCGGCACTCGGGACGCTCGAGGCCGGCGCCGTGCTCACGCCGCTCGACGCGCAGCTCGCCGGCGAGCAGCTCGCGCACGTGCTCGGCGATGCCGCGCCGGCCGTGGTGTTGTGCGATGCGACGCGCGTCGAGCGCATCGTGGCCCTCGCGCTCGCGCAGGCGCCACCGCTGGCCCGGCTCGACGAGGCGCCGGACGACGCGACCCCGCCCGACGCCGCGCCACCCGCGGGCGATGCCGACGCCGTGCTGTTCTACACCTCGGGCACCACCGGCCCGCCCAAGGGCGTGCCGCTCAGCCACGCGAAGCTCTGCTGGCAGATCGAGCGCATCGGCGCGCTCGGAATCGTCGGTCCGGACGACCGCGTGCTGTTGCCGCTGCCGCTGCATCATGTCTACCCGGTGGTCGTTGGCCTGCTGGTACCGCTCGCAAGAGGTGTGCCGATCGTACTGCCGTATGCGCTGACCGGCCCGCAGGTGCGGCGCGCGCTCGCCGCCGGCGGCGTCACCGTCGTGGTCGGCGTACCACGCCTCTACGCGGCGCTGGTCACGGCCGTCGAGCAGGCACTCGCCGCGCACGGCCGCCTCGCCGGCGCCGCCGGCAAGGCCGTGCTCGCCACCCTGACTGCACTGCGCCGGCGTACCGGCCTGCGCCTGCCCCGCGCGCTGCTCGCGCCGGTGCTGCGTCGTCTCGGCGGCGAACTGCGCCTGCTCGCGAGCGGTGGCGCCGCGCTCGACCCGGCACTGGCATGGCGGCTCGAAGCGCTCGGTCTCGACGTCGCGACCGGCTACGGCCTCACCGAGACCGCCCCGCTGCTGACAATCAATGCACCCGGCGCAGCGCGCTTCGATACCGCCGGGTGCGCGTTGCCCGGGGTCGAACTCCGCCGCATCGACGGTGAAATCCAGGCACGTGGTCCGGCCGTCTTCGACGGCTACCGCAACCTGCCCGAGAAGACCGCCGAAGCCTTCGACGGCGCGTGGTTCCGCACGGGCGATCTCGGCTGGGTCGACGAGGATGGCTACCTCCACCTCGAAGGCCGGCGCTCGACACGTATCGTCACCAGCAGCGGCGAGACGCTGCAGCCGGACCTGGTCGAGCAGGCTTACGAGCGGCACCCCATGCTGCAGGAAGCGGCGGTGCTGCCGCGCGACGATCGGCTGGTGATGATCGCGGTACCGGCTGCGGCGGCCTTGCGCGACGAAGAGCATGCCGAGGATCCGGCCGCGGCGGTCCGCGCGGCCGTTCGCGAGCAGGGCCGCACGCTACCCTCGCACCAGCGCGTCACGCAGGTAGCGGTGACGCGCGAGCCGCTGCCGCGCACGCGCCTTGGCAAGCTGCGCCGTCACCTGCTCGAGGAACGCTTCGAGCAGGCGCTCGAGGAGCCGCGCGACGGCACCGCGGGCGACCGTGCCGCGCTCGCCGCGCCGCTCGCCATCGACGAGATGCAGGACGAGGATCGCGAGCTGCTCGAGGATCCGGCCGCGCGCGCGGCCTGGGACGAACTCGCCGAGCGCTTTCCCGATCGCGGACTGGCACCCGGCGCTTGGCTCGCCGGCGATCTCGGCATCGCCTCGCGCGCCTGGCTCGATCTCGGCCTCGCCATCGAGCGGCGCACGGGTGTCGAGCTCGACGAGGCCACCATCACGCGTGTCGAGACCGTGCGCGACCTGCTGCACGAAGTCGCCGGCGCGACGCGCGGCAGCGCGGTGGCGGATCCGCTCGCCGACCCGGAGACCGTGCTGAACGCATCGCAGCGCCGCTGGCTCGAACCGTTGTCGCCGCGCGAACGGCGCCTCGCGCGCCTGCTGCTGCCCGTCGACCGCCTGCTGATGCGCCTGCTCACGCGCTGCCGCGCCGAGGGTCTCGAACACCTGCCGACACAGGCGCCGTACGTGCTCGCACCCAACCATCGCAGCTATCTCGACGCCTTCGTGCTGCTTGCCGTGCTGCCCGCACACGTGATCGAGGTGACTCACTTCGCCGGCTGGACCGGCGCCGCTTTCGGCAACCCGCTGACGCGCCAGGGCAGCCGGCTGGCCCAGGCAGTGCCGATCGACCCCGCCCGCCACCCGCGCTCGAGTCTCGCTCTCGGCGCCGCGGTGCTCGCGCGCGGCCGCGCGTTGGCGTGGTTTCCGGAGGGCCGGCGCTCGCCGACAGGCACACTGCAGGCCTTCCGCCCCGGGCTCGGTCGCATCCTCGCGCACCAGCCGGTGATGGTGGTGCCGGTATGGATCGAGGGAACCCAGCACGTCTTGCCACCGGGACGACGCTGGCCACGCCGCTGCCCGGTGACCGTGCACTTCGGCGTGCCTGTCAGCACCGACGAACTGCGCGAGGCCGGCCGCGGCAGTGACGACGGCGAGCGCATCGTCGATGCTCTGCATGCGCGCGTCGCAGCACTCGCGCCGGCGGACGCCTGAGCGCGCGGCGACCTACTCGCCGTGCGTCGTCGCGGCCGGCAACCAGCCCTGCATCGCACGCGGCCAGGTCGGCGTCACCGCATCCATCACCGCGGCTTCGGCCTCCTGCGCACGGCGTGCGACGAATTCGTGAAATACCTGCACGCCGTCGCCGCGCAGGATCGCGACCGCCATCTGGTTGGTCTCCGCGTTCCACACCAGCCCGGCACGCTCGGCGAGCTCGGGAATCGGCGTGAAGCGTGACACCACGTAGAACAGTGCGCCTTCGCGCTCGATGGTATCGGCGGTACGCAGCAGTGCGAGCGCCGTGTCGTAGTGCGGGCCGAGCAGCGCCACCATGCGGTTCCTCACCAGCGGCTGGTCATACAGGCCAACCGCGTTCGGATCGAGGCCGACCAGCGGCTTGAGGAGGTTGAACATGAGCTGCGATGCGGACGGCAGAACCAGCGTCGGGGCGACGCAGGCGCCGAGCAAGGCCGCTGCCAGCAGGATGCCGGGAAGCGACACGGTACGCATGAACCGGAAGGCTCGCGGGTTGAGAGGCGCGCATCCTGCGCGCGCCGCACGCGCAAGGCAAGCATTACCGACTCACCGCCGCGCGAGCGCGCCGCGAACGGCGCCCCGCACGCACGATCACAGCCCGTACCAGTTACCCTCCGGGTGGTAGCGCAGGCCTTCCTCGGCCGGCTCGCCGGTGAAGGCGCGGCGGAAGAACTCGGCCAGCTTGTCGTTCTTCTCCGCCGGTTCGCCGAAGTAGGCGTGCGAGTTGCGCACCCAGGCAGCGTCGGTGACGTTCACGTAATGCGCGTTGGGCGCATCGAGATTGCGTATCCAGTGACCGAGCCGGGCCTGTTGCGCGGAGCCCGACTTGGCGCGCGAGGCAGCCAGTGCGAAGTCGTTCTCGTTGATGGTGATGAAGCAACGACGGCGGAACAGGAGCTGACCCACCCACAAGGCATGGTCGAAGTTGTTGGTATCCGCCGCGGCGAGCACGATGTTGTCGAAAGTCAGCGCGTTGCCCTCGTTGATCGAACTCTTCAACATCTGCTTGAGCAGGTAGTTGCCCATGCTGTGGAACAGTGCGTTGACGGTGAACGGACAATCCTTTTCGAGCAGCTTCATGTAGAGTGCATCGCGGGCTTCGGCATTGTGCGGGTGCTGCGCCGTAGCCTGCTGGAAAAGCTGCGCGCGCTGCGCTTCAGTGATGAGCCGGAGGTAGCTGTGGATGATCTTCAGCGCCCGTTCCAGTGCACCGGTCGAGGCGCGCGCGTCGCGCTTGTCCGACTTGTAACTGAGTGTGCCGCTGACCACACCACCGCCGTTGGCCGGCCACGAGAACGGCACCACCAGCACCTTGTAACGCCTGGCGATGTCATCGGCGCGTTCGAAGACGTCGGCGAGATCGTTGTTGTAGCCGTGCACGAAGAACAGGATGTGCGATTTCCGGCTGCGGGCCATCTGCGCGAGCTCACAGGCCACCTTGAGACTGGCGTAGTGCTTGGCGTCCGGGTCCAGCGCGAGGCGGAACTTCTCGATCAGGCCACGTGTCTCGGCCGCCGTCAGCTCGTCGTCGAGGAACTCGACGCGCCAGCCGCGCCCGCTGCGGCGCACGTCGGCCAGGCGCAGCTCGTGCGGCCCCTTGGCGTTCGGCCGTGAACCGAACTTGTCGAGGCCCTGCGCGGAATCGATGACCTCGCGGTTGGTGATGACATACATGGCATACCCCTCCCGTGCTTTCCACGCACCCTGCGCGCGGCGGCGGCCACGCGTCAAGCGAGGCGCCGCCCGCCCTGCCCCAGGCAGGGCAATCGACGGCAGCACGCCAGCCGGCGCCCGCCCTGCACACGCGTCGCCGAGCGGCCCCGCGTATTGCTCAGGCGCCGGGACGGCGATAGCGGCGAGCGTACTCGGGGAGCGGCTGGGCGACCTCCTGCTTCGGGTCGGTTTCGGGTGCCTGCGGCACCATCGGCGTCGGTACCACGCCGGCCCACACGGGGTAATCGAGATCCGCGCCGTCGTCACCCGGCGGTCCACTGCGCACCTTGGCCGAGGCGGATTCGATATCGAGCGCGACGATGGTCGTCGCCTTGAGCTCTTTCGCGTTGGGCGGCCGGGCATCCGCCCAGCGACCGCGCACCACGTGTTCGGTGAGACGTTCGAGGGCGGCCAGCTTCTCGGCCGGCTCCTCGAGGGCATGGCCACGACCGAACAACACCACCGAGCGGTAGTTCATCGAATGGTTGAAGACGGTCCGCGCGAGCACCAGGCCATCGAGCAGCGTCACCGTCACGCAGACCGTGTTGCCGGCCTCGATGTGCTTGAGCAGGCGGCCACCCTTCAAGCCATGCAGGAGCAGGCGATCGCCCATGCGTGCATGAATGGTCGGGATCACGCAGGGCTCACCGTCGATGGCGAAGCCGACGTGGCAGACCAGCGCCTCGTCGAGAATCGGGTAGATGGTCGCGCGATCGTAGGCGGCGCGCGTCGGGTAGCGCATGACACGATTGCGTGGCGTGACGTCGAAGGCGTCACCCGGGGTGGATTCGTTGTCGATGGTGCTCATGGTGTCTCCTCGCCAAGGGCGACAGCATACGCGCGCGGGGCGACCCTGGTCACGGCGTGGCGAGGCTGAACTACCCTCCTTCGGCGTACCACCGTAGACCCGGGCTCATCACCGCGACCATGCCTCCGAAGACCACCCCGGGCACACATGGCCGAGGCGGGCGCGAGCCGCTATGGTGCGTGCCACTAACCACAGCGAAGGTGCCGCGATGCGTACATCCCCCTCCGTGTTGATCGCCGCGAGTCTTGCCCTGCCGTGTGCAGCGCCCGCCTACGACCCTGCCGCGCTCGAACACTTCGGTCTCTTCCGCGAATGCAAGGGCTGTGACCTCAGTGGGGTCGATCTCTCCTACGAGACGCTCAAGAACGTCGACCTCACCGGCGCGAATCTCAGCAATGCGACGTTGAAAGCAGCGGATTTCTACAGCGCCATCCTGGTCGACGTCGACCTGCGCGGCGCCGATCTCACCGAGGCGAACCTGAACAGCGCCGTGCTGCGTGGCGCCGACCTGCGTGGCGCCACGCTCTACAACGCGAAGCTGCTCGGCACGAACCTTACCGACGCCGACCTCGGCGGGGCCATCAAGCTGGGCGAGATCGCCGTCAGCGAAGCGGTCCTCTGTCGCACGCAACTCGACGGCGGTGTCGAGGAGCGTGACTGCAAGTAGCGGGGGAAGCCCGGCGCTACCCGCTCACCCCACGGCCGCGAGGCCGGGCGGGTGCGTCGCGTGATGCGCGAGGTAGGCTGCGATGGCGTCTGCCGGCATCGGCCTGGCGAGCAGGTAGCCCTGCAGCTGGTCGCAGCCGAAGGCGCGCAGCATCTGCGCCTGCTCCTCGGTCTCCACCCCCTCGGCGACCACTTTCATGTGGAGGCTGCGACCCATCGAGACGATCGCCCGCACGAGGCTTGCCTCCTTGCCATCGACCGCCATGTCGGCGACGAACGCGCGGTCGATCTTGAGCTTGTCGAACTGGAAGCTCTGCAGGTAACTGAGCGAGGAGAAGCCGGTACCGAAGTCGTCCATCGCGACTCGCAGCCCGAGCTCCTTGAGCCCGCGTAACGTACGCACCACGTCGTCGCGGTTGTCGATCAGTACCGATTCGGTAATCTCGAGCTCGAGGCGCGCCGGCGGCAGCCCACTCGCGGCGAGCGCAGCGCGCACGCTTGCAAGGAGGTCGCCGCGACGGAACTGCAATGCAGAGACGTTCACCGCCACCTGCAGCGGCAACGGCCATGCCGCCGCATCCTGGCAGGCCTGCCGCAGCACGAATTCGCCGAGCGCGGCGACCAGTCCGGATTCTTCGGCGACCTGGATGAACTCGGCCGGCGACACGTTGCCGAGTTCTTCGTCGTGCCAGCGCAACAGGGTTTCGCAGGCAACCGGCGTGCGCGTGACGCAGTCGACGATGGGCTGGTAGGCGACCGTGAGCTGCTCGCACTCGATTGCGCGGCGCAGGCGCTCCTCTAGCCGTTTGCGCGCGAGCAGCGCGGCGTCCATGGCCGCTTCGAAGAAGCGGCAGGTCGCCTTGCCGTCGGCCTTGGCCTTGTACATGGCGGTGTCGGCGCGACGCAGCAGCGCCTCGATGTCCTGACCGTCATGCGGGAAGAATGCGACGCCGATCGAGGCGCCCGGGTGCGCATGCCCTTGTTCGAGGACGATAGGCGCCGCCAGAGCCCGGTGGATGCGCGCCGCCAGCGCGGTGGCCTGCGCCGGTTGCGGACACGCGCTCAACAGGAGCGCGAACTCGTCACCGCCGAAACGTGCCACGATGTCGCCGGTACGCAGCGCGCCGGCAAGCCGCCGCGCCACCTCGGCGATGACGCGGTCGCCCGCGGCGTGGCCATGAATGTCGTTGACCAGTTTGAAGTTGTCGAGGTCGATGACCATCACCGCGAAGCGTTCGCCGGCGCGCTCACAGCGCGCGATGGTGCGCTCCGCGAGTTCGGCGAAGAAGCGGCGGTTGGGTAGGCGGGTGAGCGGGTCGTGGAGCGCCAGATGCGCGATGCGGATCTCCGAGAGTTTGCGCGCGGTGACGTCGCGAATCGCGATGAGCTGCCCGCTGGCGCAGCCCGGCAGCGGCAGGCGGCGACGCGTGACCTCGACCGGGAAGCTGAGCCCGTCGGCACGCCGCACGGTCAGCTCGACCGGATCGGATTCCCCCCACTCGGCCGTGTCGACCGCGTCACCGATCAGGCGCTCGAGCAGCTGCGGGCAGAGGTTGCTGCAGGCGTCATCGAGAGCCAGCAGTTTGCGCGCCTTGGTGTTCGAATCGACGATACGACCGTCGGCAATCACCAGCAGGCCTTCGAATGCACCCTCGGCGAGGACGCGGAAGCGATCGGCTTCGGCACGCAGGCGGCGCGCGAGCCGGACATCGAGCGCTGCGCCGACCACGGCAATGGTGAGAATAAATGCCACCGCGCCGCCGATGGCCACGGCGAGCAGCGTGCGGGACACACCGTGCGCGGGGAGCGCACCGCTCACCGCCGCTTCGATGTCGAACGCATGCATCGCGACGAAATGCATCGAGAGCGTCATGGCACTCAGCAGCAAACCGCTCGCGATCATCCCGGGCAGGCGTCGTGTCGCACCGAGCGCGGTCGTCGCACCGGCACCAAGAGCAATCGCGAGCACGACCGAGACGGCGACGAGGGAGGCGTCGTAGACCAGCGTGCCGGGCATCGCCATCGCGGCCATGCCGATGTAGTGGAGCGCGATCACGGCCATCCCGACGAGTGCACCGCCGCTGGCGCGGCCGAGAACGTGGTGCGCCGCGCGCCGGGCGAATTCGAAGCCGAGACCGGCGAGCGCGGTACCGACGACGAACGAAAGGACGGTGAGTTCGAGGTCGTAACCGCCCGGCGGATACAGGCGGTAGGCCAGCATGGCGATGAAATGCGTCGACCAGGCGGTCGTGCCCCCGCACAGGCCGATCAGCAACGGCCAGCCGCCCGCACGTGCGCCGGCCGGCACGCGCCCGGCTATGAGCACGGTGACGTAATTGCCGAGTACGCACAGCGCGCCGGCCAGACCGACGAGGGCGAGATCGTGGTGGGACAAGAGATGATCGAGCATGCGGATGGGAACTCCCCCGCGCGGTGCGGAGCGTGGAAGTTAAGTTGGCGTGGCTGGCCGGGCCGGCCAGCGCCTGCGGGGGCAGCGTGACCCGGGCTCGGTAACGAGCCCTACCAGACAGGTCGGAATACCAACGAATACATCGATATTATCGACTTTAGCGATAAAACATTGAGCCATGCGCGGGTGCCACGGCCTGTCGCGGCGTCGACGACGTCACAACTCAGCCGCGCCAGGGTCTTGCAGCAGACCTGCCGCGTGCCGACCGCGGCGCACCCTGCAAACGAGACGGGCCGGCCACCACGGCCCGCTTCACCCGGAGCGACGAGCCGTGCGGCGCCAGCGACCGGCGGGGTCGCCGCAACCGGGCATCTTTACTGCCTGGCCCCGTCGCTCGCCGTGCAGCCGAACGCGGCTTTCCGGGGTTGTGCGGGAGAACGTCCGGCACGGAAGCGTGGTGCTGGCCACAATCATCGGGGCAGTCGTCGCGCGCCTGGCGCCCGACCTGCTGCGCATCGAGGACGATGCCGTACTCGGGGTCGCCATCGGCATCGCGGTGCATGGCATCGGCAACGCGCGCGCCTGTCGCACGCACTGCCGCGCCGGGTTAAACAATGTTGCGATTCGCTCGCGACATACCCACGCATCGCGACGCGTCGTTTACCCTGCGGCCGCGCTTGCCATTGCGCCCCTACCCGCCACGCGCCTGCTGCCGCTGCCACGACTTGCCGTGCCCGGCGGTCCCGTGCGTGCCACGACGACAACGAACCAAGCAAGCAAGGGAGTACACGTTGAACAGAGCAACCGAGCGTCACGCCATCGCGGCACTGTGCATCCTCGCCGGCGCAAACGCGCCAGCCATTGCGGCCCCGGTCACCTACGCCATCGACCAGGCGTTCTGGGGCACGAAGCCCATCGGCAGCTACTCGCTCACGACCGACGTGTGGCAAGCACAGCGAGCGGACGCGGTCGCCGCCGACCCAGGCAGTTTCTCCTACGTCAACGGTACCGTGACCATCGACTGGGAAGCGGATGAACTGGCCGATTACGATCTGAATCTCGACCTTGCCCCGCTCGGCACCAGCGTGCGTTTCCGGAAAGGTGCGCCCGAGGTCAATGTCGATCGCGAAGCGATCCTGCCACCCGTCGTAGCGTCCGCGGCGGAGCAACTGCAGCTCTACATGTCGCGCGGCTTCGGGCCGCAGGTGACCATTACGCCGGCGGGCGGCACGCCGGTGTCGGCGCAGCAGTACCGTCTCGAGTTCGACTTCGTGTTCAACAACTTCACCAACCCGGAGTCGGTACAGACGCTGCTGCTGCGCGCCGACATCTTCGAATTCCAGGAGCTCGGTGCGCTCGGTGATTACGGCTGTCTCTATTTCGGTATCTGCTCGACTACCGCCGACTACGCGGCCGGCAGTGCGACCGTACCGGACAGCCAGACCTACGGCGGCTACGGAATCGCACCCGCACCCGTGCCGCTGCCCGCGCCCGCGGCGCTGCTCGCAAGCGCTCTCGCCGCACTCGGCATACGCCGCCAACGCGCCCAGCGACCGATGCACTGAGGACCCACGCCGCCGGCGCCCGCAATTGCCAAGCGGGCGCGCAGTTGGTAGCGTCGCGCGGCGGCCGCGCGGCCGCCGTGCCCGGTTGCGATCGCAGTCGCCGGTCGCGCCCGCGGCTGAGCAGCGGTGCCGACACGTCGGCGCGGCTACCGCCGCACGACAATCAACAATCGAATTTCAAGGTAGCCTTTATGAGTGCATTGTTCACGCCACTCACGTTCAACCGTGGCCCGGCCATGAAGAACCGTTTCATGCTCGCCCCCCTGACCAACCAGCAGAGTCACGAGGATGGCTCGTGCTCGGAGGCCGAGCATCGCTGGCTCACCATGCGTGCCGAGGGCGGTTTCGGCCTGACCATGACCTGCGCCGCGCACGTGCAGGTCGAGGGGCGTGGCTTTCCCGGCCAGATGGGCATCTTCTCCGATGCACTGCTGCCCGGCCTCACGCGGCTCGCCGCGGCCATCAATGAACAGGGCAGCATCAGCATCGTGCAGCTCTACCACGGCGGCATGCGCTGTCCGAAAGAGGTCATCGGCCAGCAACCGCTGAGTGCATCGGACAACGAGAAGTGGGGCGCGCGCGCCATGACCACGGCCGAAGTCGAAGGCATGATCGAGGCCTTCATCACCGCCGCGGTACGGGCCGAGCGTGCCGGCTTCCACGGCGTGGAGCTGCATGGCGCGCACGGCTACCTGCTCGCGCAGTTCCTCTCGCCCGACACCAATCGGCGCGATGACCGCTACGGCGGCTCGCTCGAGAACCGCCAGCGCCCGATCATGGAAATCATCGACGGCATCCGCGCGCGCTGCGGCAAGGACTTCATGATCGGCGTGCGGCTGTCACCCGAGCGCTTCGGCATGCGCCTGCCCGAGATCGTCGACCTCGCCGGGCGCCTCATGGCCGACGAGCTGATCGAGTTCCTCGACATGTCGATGTGGGACGTCTTCAAGCAGCCCGAAGACGATGCCGGTGACGGCCGCAGCCTGCTGTCCTACTTCACCGAGCTGCCGCGCAAGGGCGTGCGCCTGGGCGTCGCCGGCAAGTTGCGCACGCCGGAGCAGGTGCAGCGCGCGATGGATGCCGGCGTCGACTGGGTCATGCTCGGCCGCGCCGCGATCCTTCACCATGATTTCCCCAACCGCATGCAGGCCGACGCAGACTTCACCCCGATCGCGCTGCCGGCGCCGCCCGAGCATCTCGCCGCCGAGGGCCTCAGCCCGCCGTTCGTCGAGTACATGAAGAACTGGAAGGGCTTCGTCGCCGGCGCCGAAGGCGTGGTCGACACCGCGCTGATCCTCAACAGCTGAGGGGGAAGCGCGCGGCCCAACGCGACAATTGGTGACAGGCGCCGGGAGCCCGGCGTCGTCACCGCACTGATGCCGCGTCAGAAGAAATTGAGGTAGTAGGAAACCGCTGAACTGTGTCCGCGGTAGCGCCAGCCGCCAATTGCCTGGTCACTGAATCGCCAATAGGCTGCCTCGCTCGCTTCGCCGGGTAGCGTGTACACACAGTGGACTATTGCCTCGGCGGTACTCCCGAATGACAGCAAGGGCTTGCTGACTGCCACCTCGTGAAGCGCGATACGGCTCGCGTCCGCACGCTCGAGCAGCTCGGCCACGTCTGCCTCGTCTGCCGGGTCGGCGGCGTCGAGCGCCACGCCGAGTCTTCCGCCTAGGTCGTTCACCAGGTGTGCCCGTATGGCCTCGTGCAATGCAGGGTCGTCGCTTCGCCCCAGCGCAGCACCGCGAACGACGATAACGATCAAGACCACGACGAGCGCGGCGACCCCCGCGCGACCGGAAAATTCCAACTGCATCCGCGTACTCCGGAACATCCTCGGTGAATCGGCGCGTGGCCAAGCTCCGCCCACGTATCCCGCCTCCTCCTACCATCGGCCGCCGCTCGTCGCAGCTAAAGGGCGGACACGGAGGCCGGCGGGATTGCGCGGTCACCAATCACTAGCACCAGCCCACGCGTGCGTCCTCCGGCACAGCCATTCGCAGCGTACGGGGCAACGCTTGCCGCCATCGGGTTGCGCGACTGTCGTGGTCGCGCGCTTTGCGCACGGCGGGTTCGGCCCCGGATGGCTCCGTAGCCGCTGGGGCGACGTCGGCGACAGCGGTTACATCGACAATGACGCGATGCTGAAGGCTCCCGTTTTCGGCATGCCAGCACGGGCAACGTCGTGCCGAGGAAGAGCAGCGCGCCAGGCAGGAAGACTGGAGTGTTATTGATAGCTGACGATGCTCGTGATGTCCCACGCCGCGGTGAAGACCCCCTGCATCGCACTCACGCGGATTGGGGCCGAGCGCCCCACCTCGGCAGAGGCCGAGAATACGCGCACGGGGCCGGTGACGCGGCCGTTGGCGGGGTTCGATTCCGCCGGGGTGGCGGAAGCGGAGAAACCAGCGTCACCGCCAGATAATACGGAAAGCGTCACGACACTTATCCTCGACGCCTGCTTCCTTTTTCGCCCCGCCGTACTACCGTGGCGGACATTCATTAGCGCGGAGACGTTTCGATGACCACCGCACGAACAGGCGCCAACATCCTGCTCGACGTGCTCGAGAGCGAAGGCTGCGAGTACGTCTTCGGCAATCCGGGCACGACCGAGCTGCCGCTCATCGATGCACTCGTCGACCGCCCCCGGCTGCACTACGTGCTCGGCCTGCAGGAGGCCAGCGTGGTCGCCATGGCCGACGGCTACGCGCAGGCCTCCGGCAAGCCGGGCTTCGTCAACCTGCACACCGCCGGCGGTCTCGGCCATGGCCTCGGCAACCTGCTCAATGCCGCCACGTCGGGCACGCCACTCGTGGTGACGGCCGGGCAGCAGGACTCACGCCACGCAATCACCGATCCGCTCCTGCAGGGCGACCTCGTCTCGATCGCGCGGCCGGCCTGCAAGTGGGCTGCCGAAATCACCTCCCCCGACCAGATCCCGGTACTCATGCATCGCGCGTTCCAGGACTGCCAGGCAACGCCACGTGGGCCGGTGTTCCTGTCGCTGCCGATGGACGTGATGGAAGCGCACAGCAGCATCCGGATTCCGCGTACCTCGCATGTCGATCGGCGCCCGGTGGCGGGTTCGCTGGCGGAGCTTGCGCTCGAGCTGACCGCGGTCGAGCCGGGGCGTGTTGCCATCATCGCGGGCGACGAGATCTCGTTCAACGATGCCTACAAGGAAGTGGTGCATCTGGCCGAGCTGCTCGCCGCGCCGGTCTTCGGTTCGTCGTGGCCGGCACATATCCCGTTCCCGACCTCGCACTACCTTTGGCAGGGCAACCTGCCGACGCGAGCGAGCGGCATTGCCGAGGCCATGCAGGGATTCGACTGCGTGTTCGCGCTCGGCGGCAAGTCGTTCATCACGATTCTCTATACCGAGGCGTCCGCGCTGCCGGAGGGCTGCGAGCTCTTCCAGCTCTCGGTCGACGGCCGCGACCTCGGTCGCACCTTTCCCTCCAAGCTCTCCGTGGTCGGCGACATCGAACTCTCGCTCAAGGCGCTGAACGCACTCATAGAGAAGCGCATCGCGCCACGCGCAGACGCCTACACGGCTGCGCGCGACGCTGCGCGGCGTGCGTACGCCGAGCGCAAGCGTGCGCTCGAGGCGCAGGCGGATGCCTATACCGACGCCGCCGACATCCATCCGATGGTCGCGGCGCGCGCGCTCGCCGAGAGCATCGGCGCGACGCCCATCGTCGACGAGGCGATCGCCACCGCGAGCCACCTGCGCAGCTTCCTCAACAACAGCTCCACGCGCCAGTACTCGTTCCTGCGCGGCGGCGCGCTCGGCTGGGGCATGCCGGCGGCGGTGGGCTTCTCGCTCGGGCTCGGGCGGCGCCCGGTGGTCTCCCTGGTCGGCGACGGCGCGGCGATGTACTCGCCGCAGGCGCTGTGGACGGCGGCCAACGAAGACCTGCCCGTCACCTTTGTCGTCATCAACAACCGCGAGTACAACGTGCTCAAGAACTTCATGCGCTCGCAGGCGCATTACCTCTCGGCACAGACCGGGGAGTTCATCGGCATGGACATCACCTCCCCACCCATCGACTTCCTCGCCCTCGCGGCGTCCATGGGCGTGCCCGGACAGCGCATCACCCGCGCAGACGACATCCACGATGCCGTGAGCGAGGCCATCGCGACCTGCCGGCCACATGTGATCGAGATTCTCGTCGGCCTCGAATAGACGGCGCGCGGGCGCCATCCGCGCAATCATCACGCTGGCAGGGTCGCCAGCAGCACGGCCGCGGCAGCCTTGGCGTCCGCCGCCGGCGCGCGCTCGTGGCCGAGATGCGCAGTGACGATGGCACCGTCCTTGAGCAACAGCAGCGCCCGGGCCAGGGCATCCGCATCCGCGGCGCCGGCTGCCGCTGCCAGCTCGCGCACCTGGCGAAACAGCAGCCGTTTGTGCTCGGCGGCCTGCGCGTGGATGGGGTGGTCGGGGTCGGGATACTCCGAGGCGGCCTTGATGAACATGCAGGAGCGGAAGCCGGGCGTCGCGAACCATTCCGCGAGCGCATCGAACATCGCCAGCAGCTGCGCGTGCGGCGCGCCGGCCTCGCCCATGCGACGGAACAGCCAGTTGCGGAATTCCTGGTCGCGCAGCCGAAGCACCGCGAGGATCAGCTCGTCCTTGCTGCGGAAGTGCTTGAACATGGTGGTCTTCGAGATACCCGTCTCGGCTGACAGCCGGTCCATGCCGGTCGCATGAAAGCCCTCCCGATAGAAGATATCGAGTGCCTTCCGCACCAGTTCGTCGCGCTTGCTGGGACGCATAGGGGTTCTTACATGCACCGACCCGTCGGTGAATTTACCAGCCCCTGAGATCTGCGGCCACACCTCTTCATCCATCAATACAGCAGGTTAGCTCACTTCCCCGGGCCCTTCCGCAGGATAAGGGCTTGTCGGCTTGCATTTATGTACCGATCGGTTCATATAATAACTGCACCGATTAGTACATTTAGGCTTGCCGTCATGACCCGTCCCCCGCTCCCGCCCTTCGATGCCCTCACTGCTGCCGTCAAGGCGCGCGCCGCCGAGGACGCCTGGAACACTCGCGACCCGCTCAGGGTGGCGGCGGCCTACACCCCGGACACCAGCTGGCGTAACCGCAGCGAGTTCCTGCGCGGGCGCGAGGCGGTGGCGGCCTTCCTCGCCCGCAAGTGGATGCGCGAACTCGACTACCGGCTGATCAAGGAGCTGTGGGCGTGCAGCGGCAACCGTATTGCCGTTCGCTTCGCCTACGAGTACCACGACGACGCGGGCAACTGGTTCCGTGCCTACGGCAACGAGAACTGGGCGTTCGCGCCGGACGGCCTCATGGCCGAGCGCCACGCCTCCATCAACGACCTTCCCATCGCACCGCACGAGCGCCTGTTCCACTGGCCGCTCGGGCCGCGACCCGCAGATCACCCGGGCCTCACCGGGCTCGGCCTGTGACAGCACTCTCGGCCCGCGGGGCAGGCACACACCTTCACCGGGGCCGCGTGCCCCTTCATTCAGGAGACATCCCATGACGACGACACACCACCACCACACCTGCGAGCACCCTGGCGTGACCACCGGGCAGCCGCGAGGCCCAGCCACCGATGCTGCCACCGCGACCGCGATCGGCAGTCCCCCTGCACGCACGGAGCGCCGGCCCGCCGCGAGGAACCCTGCCTATGCCGATCCCGACAGCCCGGCGCTGCCGCCTTCGACGATGACCCTCGAGCGCGGTCGCGCCGCGCTGCTCGTCGTCGACCCCCAGGTCGATTTCCTCAGTCCCGACGGTGTGGCGTGGAACGTGGTTGGCGATAGCGTGACCGAGCACAACGTGGTCGACAATCTCGGCGACCTGTTCCGCGCCGCCAAGGCAGCCGATCTGCCAGTCGTGATCTCGCCCCACTATTACTACCCGCACGACCACCGCTGGGCCTTCGAAGGCGCTCTCGAAAAGGTGATGCACTCGATCGGCATGTTCGATCGCCCGGGGCCGCTCGATACCCGTGGCCTCGACGGATCCGGCGCCGACTTCATGGCCGCCTACAAGCCCTACATCCTCGACGGCCGCACCATCATCGCCTCGCCGCACAAAGTCTACGGCCCCGAACAGAACGACGCCGCGCTGCAGCTGCGCAAGCTCAAGGTCGACCAGATCATCCTCGCCGGCATGTCGGCGAACCTCTGCGTGGAGTCGCACCTGCGCGCGTTCCTCGAACAGGGTTTCGAGGTGGCCGTGATCCGTGATGCCACCGCCGGCGCGAAGGTTCCCGAGGGCGATGGCTACCTCGCTGCGCTGATCAATTTCCGCATGCTCGCAAACGCCGTGTGGTCGACCAGCGACGCGCTCGCGCGTATCGCTGCCATCGCCGCCTGAATACGACGCCCGGGGGCTGCCACGCGGTGGCTGCGGGACGCGGTGCCGGTGCCCGGCTCGCGAGAACCTTGCCCGGGCACCGGTGATCCAGGTCAAACCGCCGCTCGCATCGTGCGCTAGCCTGCTCGCGGGTCAGCTATACGCGTAATGCCGGCAGGATGAATGACACCGCCGATCAGGGCGAGACGACACCACCGCTGCGGCAACACCGCATCCGTTACGGGGAGTTCATCCGCGAGGTCAATCTCCATCACCGTCGTGTCAGTTTCAATCGCCTGACGCCGTCGCCGGAGCTCGCCGGCGATGGCACTTACCGGCCATGGCAGCCTGCCCGCCTGCGGCTCGACGTGTTCGAGATCTCGCGCCTGCTCGGGCCCTACAGCGGCCGGCGCTTCCTCGAGCAGACCCGCGCGGTGGCACCGCTCGCCGCTTACCTCGCACTCTTCCAGCTGCTCATCCTGCGTGCCGCCGTGACCGATTCCTGGACCATCGCGTTCGGCCTGTTCGCCGCCATCGTCGGACTGATGCTGTTCATGGAAGGTCTGCGCCTCGGCCTGATGCCATTTGGTGAAGTCATCGGTAACAACCTGCCGAAGAAATCGCCGCTGTGGCTGGTGCTGACCATCGCGATGCTGCTCGGCGTGGGTGTGACCTTCGCCGAACCCGCCATCGGCGCGCTGCAGGCCGTCGGCGCCATCGTCGACGTCCACAAGGCGCCCTACCTGTGGCTGCTGCTCAACGAGTGGGCCGGCGCGCTGGTTCTCGCGGTGGGTGCGGGCGTCGGCCTCGCCGCGGTGCTCGGTACATTGCGTTTCCTGCAGGGCTGGAGTCTCAAACCCTACCTGTTCCTATCCGTGGTGCCGACCCTGTTGCTGACGACAATGCTCCACGCGGACGAGGACCTGCGCGTGGTGATTGGCCTGGCCTGGGACTGCGGCGCGGTCACCACGGGGCCGGTCACGGTGCCATTGGTGCTGTCGCTCGGCATCGGCATCGCCGCAGCAGCCGGCAAGGGCAGCTCGTCGCTGTCCGGCTTCGGCATCGTCACGCTGGCCTCGCTCTTCCCGATCGTCGGCGTGATGCTGCTGGCCCTGCACGTGGCTGGCTCGATAGCGACCGCCGACATCATCACGAGCGCGGCTGCCGCGCACGCGGACGCCACCACCGACTGGTGGTCGCGCTCGCCGGCGACCGAGATTATCGGCGGCGTGCGTGCGATCGTCCCACTCGTATTGTTCCTGTTCCTCGTCTTCTCGCTCATCCTGAAAGAGCGCCTGCGCGAAGCGAGAATCGTCGCCTTCGGTCTCGTCCTGTGCGTGCTCGGCATGGTGGTGTTCAACCTCGGGCTCAGCTACGGGCTGGCCAAGCTCGGCGCGCAGTCGGGCGCGATCGTCCCCGCGGCATTCGCCGCGGTGCCGGACGTTGCCGTCTCCCCGCTCTATGGCTTCGTGCTGGGTATCGTCATCGCGATGGTCTTCGCCTGGGTACTGGGCTTCTTCGCGACCATGGCCGAGCCCGCGCTCAACGCGCTCGGCATGACGGTCGAGGATCTCACTGCTGGCGCGTTCAAGAAGAGCAGCCTGATGCTCGCGGTGTCGGTCGGCGTCGGCGTCGGCATCACCCTCGGCGTACTCAAAATCGTGTTCGAGATTCCGCTCGCGTGGCTGCTCGTGCCGGGATACACGTTCGCGCTGCTGCTGAGCTGGCTGTCGAGCGAGGAGTTCGTCAATGTTGCCTGGGACAGCGCCGGCGTCACCACGGGCCCGGTGACGGTACCGCTGGTGCTCGCCATGGGGCTCGGTTTCGGCAATGCGGTCTCGGCTACCGAGGGCTTCGGGATCCTGTCCATGGCCTCGATCTCGCCCATCGTCGCCGTGCTCGGCACCGGCCTGTGGGTACAGCACCGGGCCCGCGCACGCGCCGGCGTGCCCGCCGGGCCGGCGACGGCAACCGGAGCGCGCTGATGAAATCCCGCGAGATGGTCGTGCTGACCGATGTCAAGCTCATCACCTGCATCGTACAGCGTGGTGCTGCGGACGCCGTCATCCGCGCCGCGCGCGCGGCCGGCGCGCAGGGTGCGACGGTGCATTACGGGCGCGGTATGGGCGTACGCGAACGCCTCGGCGTACTCGGCTTCGCGGTGAACGTGGAGAAGGAGGTGGTCAATATCGTGGTCTCCTCGGAGCAGGTCGAGCGCGTGTTCGAAAGCATGTACCTCGCCGGCAATCTCGATACGCCGGGCGCCGGGTTCATGTACGTCACGCCGCTCGAGAAGGCCGCGACCTTCGTGCCGCAGGATCTCCTCGACAAGCTCGCCCGGTGAGGCCGCGATGCAGCACCCCTTCACTGTCGCGACTGCGCCGGCCAGGCTGATCACCTGCATCGTGCCGGCCGGCGAGGGCTTCGCGCTCGCTGAATCGCTACACGAGGAAATGGCACTGAGCACGGTCGATCTCACCCACGGCCGCGGCGCGAGCCAGCGCAGTGGCACCTTCGCCGACGAGATGGACGTGCTGACGGTGGTCGTGGCGGCCGAGCGTGCCGACGCGGTGTTCGCCTTCGTCTATGAACGCGCACGCATCGCGAGCATGCCCAACCGCTTCATGTTCCAGATGGCGCTCGAGGCAGCGAGCCCCTACCAACTGCCCGCGGTGCCATGATCGCGGGGAAACATGCCCGATGGCACCCCGCGTCCCCATTCAACCACCGCGGCTACACGAGGCGTGACTTGAGCGCTATCGGCCCGGCGTCATCCGCCACGCGTTCCACCGCGGCGAGGCACGCCTGGCACTTGAGCACGCGGTACCAGCCGCCTTCCGACAGCACCGGGTAACGGGCAAGCGCCTGCGCGCCGCAGGCCGGGCAGGCGCCCGTGACGGATTCGCGCTCGAGGTGCACGCCGGCGACGCAGTCGGGGGTGGCTGCCGGTGCGGGCGTGTGCTCACGCGGCGGGCCGACCTCGCGCAGCCGCGCCGTCGCAGTCTCGTCGACGGCGATCCCTTCCGGGTCTTCGTCCGGGTCTCCCACCACGCAGACGCCGTAGTCGCGTGCCGCGCCCGCGATGCTGACGTAACCATCACGCACGTCGCGCAGCACCGCCTGCGGATCACGCGTGTAGGCTTCGCCCCAGCCGCCACCGCCGTTGGTACGCCAGCGCAGCACCGCGCCGGCTTCGCGCTGCCATACGGGGAGGCGGCCGAAGAAGGCGAATTCGCCGGCCGCGTCGGGCGCAAGGGTGTCGCCATCGAGATGCCCTGCCACCGGCTCGGCCGCAGTGAAGTCGTCCACCGGTGGCAGCGCGCCTTCCACGCGCGCGCTGCCCGTGTCCACGTGCAGCCACCAAGCGCCACCCGTTCGCCCGTCGCCACCGCCGGCGACGCCGCTCCCGCTCGCGGTGCGGAAATGCAACGGCACGAGGTAATGGTCGCCCGGCGCCAGGAACACCGACTGCTTGGCAAGGCCGGCGCCACCGCGGTGGCGCCCGGGACCCGCGGTATCGGCGACGTACTCGCGGTCGAGGATGCGCGCCGGCACGCGCGGCTCGATGTCCTCGACGGCAGGCATGATCATGTTGAGCATGGCGAGCCCGCAGTGGTTGTTGCCGTCGCCGCTGTCGGTCGCACCCCAGGCGCCGTACTGCGCTTCGAGCTCGGCGGCGCTGAACCAGGGCGTGCCGTCGGCCGTCGTGCCGGCGCCCGTGTGCAGGTTGGTCGAGCCGTAGGCGCCACCAATTGCGCGGCTGCCGAGTGGAGCGGCGAGTGCGCGCAGCATCGCGTTGACCAATGCCGACTGCACTTCGAAGTAGAACATCACTGCGGCGTCGGGCACCGCGCTCGCGATGCTGCCGGTGGGAATCACGACATCGATGTCGCGGTAGAGGCCGGAGGTGAACGGCGTGTGCGGATCGAGCACGAGCTTGAGCGCGAGCGCCACCGCCGTCTGCGCATCGAGGGCGGTCGCGTTCAGTGCGGTCGGCGATTGTGCCGAGCAGCCGCCGAGATCGACCTCGAGATGACGGCCCTGTTTGCGCACCGTCACCTGCAGGCGGTAGGCGCGCGCGGCATCGCGACCGTCACTGTCGACGAAGTCCTCGCCCGTCCAGGTACCGTCCGGCAGGCTCGCGATGGCGTCCTGCATGGCGGCCGCGGCAGCGTCGACGGTGTAGCGCATGGCGCCGTGCCAGGCCGCGGTGCCATAGCGACCGATGCTCTCGACCAGCAGACGCTCACCGAGCGCACAGCAGGCATGGATGGTGTGGAAATCGGGTAACAGGAGGTCACCGAAGCGGGTGTTGTCGATGATCGTGCGCATTGCTTCACGCACCGGCTCGCCGCGATGGAAGAGCCGCTGCGGGCTCATCACCAGCCCGTTCTCGAACACGTTCGCCTTGAGCAGCGAGAAGCCGCCCGGCACCGTGCCGCCCATGTCGAGCTGGTGGGCACGGATGACGACGAACCCGGCCACCTTACCGGCATGAAAGACCGGGCGGATGAAGCACATGTCGTTGACATGGTTGCCGACGCGGAAGGGGTCGTTGCAGATCACGAGGTCGCCCGGCGCGAGGCGGTCGAGCCCGAACTCCTCGATGGTGGTGCGCACGCCGGTGGCGAGGGAGCCCAGGAAGATCACGTTGCCCTTGTTGACCGCGGTCAACGGGTAGCCGGCCTCGGGCGCACCGATGACGGCACCGACGAAGTCCTGCGAAAACGTGATGATGGGCGAGAACGCGCGGTGCAGCAGGGCCGTACAGATGTGCTCGGCCACGTAGCGCCCGCGGTTGGCGAGTACTTCGCAGGTGAAACGATCGGCACCATAGCGGGCGGCGAAGGCGGCTTCATCGAGTGCGCGCAGATCCGGGGAGGCGGTAGTCACGATGCTCATGCACGGGGCTCCGCGGTGATGACGAGCTCACCGAGGGCGCCGACGGTGAGTCGATGCGCGGGCGGCAGGTAGGTGGTGGACAAGGGTTCGCGGACGATGGCCGGCCCCGGGATCACGTCACCGGCGAGCAGTTCCGCGCGCTCGTACTCGCCGGCCTGCCACGGACCACCGGCGAGATGCGAGAGCGTGACGCTGCGACGTGGCTCGGCGCTGCCTGCGGTGCGCACGGGCACGCCCGCAAAGGTGGCGCGCGCGACCGCGACCGCCGCGCGCACGCGGAACGTCACCGCCTGCACCGGCACCGCGTCGAAGCGGTTACCCGTGCGGCGTTCATACGTGTCGTGGAAGCGCGCCACCATCGCGGCGACGGCGGCGGCGTCGATGGGGCCGTCCGGCGCATCGATGAACGGCGTCTCGTAGGCCTGCCCGACCATGCGCGCATCGAAGCTGCGCAACAAGACTGCCTCGCCGATATCGTCGCCGAGTTGCGCACGGACGGCCGCCTCCAGCTCGCGATAGATGGCGTCGATCATCTCCGCGCAAGCGGGTTCGAGCTGCACGTAGCGACTGCGGCTCTCCATGAAGACGCGGTCGGCGCTCAGCAGGCCGAGCGCCGAGAACAGGCCAGGATGCGGCGGCACGATGGCAGCGCGTGCCTGCACGAGCGGCAGCACGGCCGGCAGCAGCATGGGGCCGGCCGCCCCGTAGCACATGAGCACGAAGTCGCGCGGGTCGATGCCGTTGCCGATGACGATGTCGAGGATGCCTTCGGCGATGTTGGCGAGGCCGGTATCGAATGCGCCCTGCACGCGGCGCGAGAGATCGAGCGGTGTGTCGAGCGCGGCGAAAGCGGCCTCCGCCCGTGCGTACGACAAGGTGCGGCGCCCGCCCATGAAGCGCGTGGCGTCGAGGATGCCGATCAGCAGGCAGGCGTCGGTCATGGTCGGCGCGGTGCCGCCGGCGTCGTAGCAGGCCGGGCCGGGCGCGGCGCCGGCACTCTCCGGACCGACGCGGATCTCGCCGGCGCGTCCAGCACTGACGATACTGCCGCCGCCGGCACCGACGCTGGTGATGGCATTCGACAGCGTGGACACCGGCAGGTCGTGCTCGAGCTCGACCTGCGTGTCCACGACCGGGCGGCCTTCGAGCACGACGCTGACGTCGGTCGAGGTGCCGCCCACGTCGGCGCAGATGAGGCGCGACTCGCCTAGCAGCGCACCGAAATGCGCCGACGCCGTGGTGCCCGCGGCGGGACCGGAGAAGATGATGCGCGACGGTCGCGCCATGGCGGTCTCCACCGGCGCCAGCATCGCCGCGCAGTCGGCATAATGCCAACGCCCGCCGAAGCCGAGCTCGGCGAGGCCGCGTCCGAGGCGCGCGGTGTAGTCGCCGTAGATGAGCCGCATCATGACGTCGATGACGGTGGTCACGGTGCGCGGGTACTCGCCGGCGAGCGGCGAGACCTCGCCCGAGATCGCACACGGGATGTCACCGAGTTCCTCGCGCACCAGCTCGCGCAGGCGGCGCTCGTGCACGGCATCGACGTAACCATGCAGCAGTGCGATGGCGACGCCCTCGACACGGCAGCGCCCGAGCACGCGGATCTGCGCACGCGCCTGCGCTTCGTCGAGCGCGCGCAGCACGTTTCCGTCAGGATGCAGGCGCTCGTCCACGCCACGCCGCAGGTAGCGCGGTACCAGCGGACGCGCGACGTCACTGAACGAACGCTGCCAGCGCGGGTCGGAGACCGCCTCCGCCGGGCGCCAGTTGCGCCCGATGTCGAGAATGTCGCGGTGGCCGGCGGTGCACAGCAGTGCGACCTTGGGCAGGCGCCGCGTGAGCACGGCGTTGAGACCCGCGGTACTCGCATGGTTGAACACCGCGGCATCGGCGATGCCGATCTCGGCCAGCCCGGCGAGCACACCGCGCGCACTGTCGGCGAGATCGGTCGGCACCTTGACCGTCTCGATGCGCCCATCGCGTACGGCGACGACGTCGGTGAAGGTACCACCGACGTCGACCGCCACCTGGGCTCGAGTGGAGTCGGCGCTCACTCAGGCGGCCGGGTCGAGCATCACCTTGCAGGCGGTCTTGTCCGTCTTGAGACCTTCGAAGGCATTGGCGAACGCGGCGAAACCGACGGTGCGCGTCAGCATCGGCGTCGGGTCGATGCGCCCGCGGTCGAGCGCGTCGACCGTCAGCTCGAACTCCTGGCGCGAATACATGTAGGCGTAGTTGATCTGCAGTTCCTTGGTCACCGCCTTGACCGGATGAATGCGATCCGGCGCCATGCACACGCCGAGCACCACGATGCGCCCGCCCATCGGCGCGTAATCCATCGCGAGCTGCTGCGTGCCCGGAATCCCGACGCACTCGATGACCACGTCCGGCCGCTGGCCGGCGTAACGCTTGCAGGCGGCGGGGACACTCTCGCTGGCCGGGTCGACGGTGGCCGTGGCACCGAGCTTCTCGGCCATCGCGCGACGCTCGGCGGAGAAATCCGAGACGATGACGTCACGCGCACCGAAGTGCCGCGCCCACGCGGTGCAGGCGAGCCCTACCGGACCGCCCCCCATGATCAGCACGCGGTCACCCGGCGCGAGGCGCGCCGCATTGATGCCGTGCAGGCCGACCGCGAAAGGTTCGACGAAGGCGCCGCGGGCATCGTCGACGCCGTCCGGCAGGCGCAGGGTCTCGGCTGCTCCGAGGCGCATGTACTCGGCGTAGGCACCGTGGGCCTGGCCGAGCGCCGAGTAGCAGGCGCGGGCGCAGCGATAGCCGTAGCCGGTGAGACAGGCCGCACATTTTCCGCAGGCGATGTAGGGCATGGCGGTGACGCGGTCGCCGACTTTGAAGTCACCGGCATCGCGGCCCACTTCCATCACCTCGCCGGCGAATTCGTGGCCCATCACCGTGCCCGGTGGCAGCGGCGCCATGCCGGTGTCGGGGCCGTGCATGTCGGCCATGTGCAGATCGGAGCCACAGATCCCGCAGCGCCGCACGGCGATCACGAGATCGCCCTGCGAGACGCGCGGGTCCGGCACCTGCTCGATGGTGAGCGGTGCGCCCGGACGATGAAAGACGGCAGCACGCATCGAACGACAGGCCTCCCCTCCACGTTGAATGCGCATCGATGGTATCGCATTTGCGGCGACTTGCTCGGTGGTCGTGTTGACGACGCCGCAGTGCGGGTGCCCTCGTGGAGCGCTCGCGACACGTGGCGGCAGAACGGCCCACGCGTTGGCGGGCGGTGCGCGGGTCGACGGCCCATGTCCGCTCCGTGCCCGGAAACGGGAAACGGTGCGAGGTCGCGTGCAGCCGGCGCCGGACGACCACCCGCGCCGGCACCCGCTTGTACGCCGTGCCCGCATCGAATAGCTTCGGTCTTTCGTGACGCGGGGAGACAACACGATGGACGTCGGCATCCAGACCATTTTTTCCAGCCACGGCTGGGACGGCATCAGCGACGGTGACGTGGTCCGCGAGGACACACAGCTCGCCCTGCTCGCCGCCGAGCTCGGCTTCGACGTGGTGTGGTCGGCCGAGCATCATTTCTACGACTACTCGTTCTGCCCGGACAACGTGCAATGGCTCGCCGGTATCGCCGCGCGCGCGCCGAACATCGATGTCGGTACCGCGGCCGTCATCATGCCGTGGAACGAACCGCTACGGGTGGCGGAGAAGATTGCCCTGCTCGACCACCAGGCCGAAGGCCGCGTGCGCTTCGGCATGGGACGCGGCCTGAGCCGGCGCGAGTTCAGCCACTTCCGCGGCATCGAGATGAGTGAGTCGCGCGACCGCTTCGACGAAGGCGCGGCGATGGTGCTGAAGGCGCTCGAGACCGGCTTCATCGAGGGTGACGGTCCCTTCTACCCGCAGCCGCGCACCGAGATCCGCCCGCGCCCCGAACGCCCGTTCGCGGATCGCATCTATGCCGTCGCGACCTCCGACGACTCCATCGATGCCGCCGCGCGGCTCAAGGCGGCGATGGTGATGTTCGCCGATCGCTCGTGGAAGGCGCGCATGCCTTCGATCGAAAAATGGCGCGCGCTCTACCGTGAATATCACGATGCCGCACCACCGCCCCCGCTGATCTGCGATTTCGTTTTCTGCCACGCGGACGCCGAGATCGCCGCGGAGCGTGGCCGCCACTACGTCGCCACCTATCTCGAAAGCGTGCTCGAGCACTACGAAGTGACCGGCGATCACTTCAAGGGCATGCGCGGCTACGAGGCCTACGCGGGCGCCGCCGGCGCGCTCAAGCGCATGGGCGCGACCGGCTTCCTCGAAGGCTTCCTCGAAGCCACCTGCGTCGGCACGCCACAGCAAATCGTCGACAAGTATCGGGACCGCCTCGAACTGATGGGCCCGTTCGAAGCCGCCCCCGCGTTCCGCTTTGGTGGTATCCCGTACGCCGAAGCGGAAGCGAGCCTGCGCCTCTTTGCCGCCGAGGTGCTGCCGGAGCTCAAGCGCTGGCCGGGGCGTGAACAGCAGCAGGCGTCGGCGGGGTGAAGGTCACCACCGCGGAACCGTACGGCGCAATGACGCCTCTCGTCGGGCGCGTCGTTCGGCGCCGGTTACCGCGTTGCCGCACGGCCACACGGTAACGGTCGTCGAATTCGCAGCAAGTTCGGGCGCGGGCGGACCGGGGCAGGTGAGGTCCCCCGCCTCGACCCAGCCTCGCGACGCCCGGTTGGTTTAGCGTACGGCCCGCCGGCGCATACCCAATCCGGCGAGACCAGCTGCGAGCAGCGCGGCGGGCAACGGCAGCAGTACCCCTGCCAGCGACGGCGTGGCTACTCGCCGGCGGCGGACTGGCGCTGACTCGCCAGCGTTCGCGACGCGAGAAGAACGGTCGGAGGGCGAAACGAGCAAGGCGACGGGAACGACTCACGACCGGACGGTACGCTCCGCGTACCGTCCGGTCGCCGTGTTCGATCCTCGCGCGCGTCGAACGTCACGCGGTCAATGATGGTCGACGAAGATGCTCCTCTCCTTGAACTTCCACTCACCCCGGGTGCGGACGAACGTATCGTCGTAGTGCCCCGTGTGAACAAGGCGCGGCGCAGCTTCCGATTCGTACTGCCAGCTGACCAGGACGATGGTCCGTGTCTTTGCCACGTTGCCTTTGAACGCGGTCAGCACGGTATTGGTCTGTAAATGACGCGTTTGCACACCCTGCTGCGTCAAACCGACCAGGCGCGGCTCGAAGAACGCACGCATCTCGTCGGTACCGTTGAGTTCCAGTACCAAGTCACCTTCCGGACCGAACCAGGACCAGGTCGCGTCATCCTCGAACAGGCCGAGCCATCGCACGATGTCCTTTGAATCGTACGTATAGCTATACGCGGCAATCAGGTCATTCAGCTCCTGCCGTACGGCATCCGGCCTGCCATGCGACTTGCCGTTTCCCTCGGCCAGTGCCGGACCGCTGACGACGGCCACCGCCAACACCATCGCGCAGACGGACAAAGCCCGCGAAGGGGACGAATTTCGCTTTGTCATCGTTCAAGTCCCCCTTAGTTGTGATCGGCGAAGAGCACGCGCTCCTCGAACTTCCAGCCATCCCGCGTCTTCACGAAGGTATCTTCGTAGACGCCGGTATGGATGGCCCGCGGCGCGGTCTCGTTGGCATACTGCCAGGTCACCAGCACGATGGTCTTGGCCGTGGCCCTTCTCCGCTCGAACGATGTGAAGGTCGTGTTGGTCTGGTAGTGACGCATCTGCACGCCCTGCTGGGCGAGGTTCGCACGACGCGGCGCAACGAAATCCTCCAGCTCCTGCCGGCCATCGAGAAGCACGGCAAGGGTCTGGTCCGGGCCAGCGTACCAAGCCCATACCGCGTCCTCGGTGAAAAGCGACAACCAGGCGGGGATATCGTTGAGATCGTAGTTGTAGCTATAGGCCGAGATCAGGTCGAGTATTTCCTGCCGGTCACCAGCCCGTCGGCCCTCGTGGCCATGGTCTCGATCGGCAAATGTCGCACCGGGCGCAAGGAGCGCGCAGCACAAGAAGAAGACTGGCAGCACGAGCCGCCACTGAACATGAGTGGATGTCATCATGAAACCTCCCCAGGTTTGCAGCAGAGTTGACAGCGCCGAGACGTGCATTTCACGTTGGCACACCTCCACCCTAGTGGCCTCATGGATCAGCTTCAACGCCGGGCTTGACGCCGTAATGTGCGGCGATTCACGCCCCGCCCATGGCAAAATCTGCTTTTTGAAGCTATGAGGGTGGCTCGCGCTGGCGGGTAAGTTCTGCCCGGCGCCCTGTCGACTGCGGCTCGGCGTCGTCGCGGCGCCCTCGTCGCTGGCAGCGAGACCGGTCGTGCCATCCCCGCGGACCGGATTGACGGCCGTCACACTCTTCGCGATGCTCGGCGTTCGATAATCAGCAACGGAAGGTAATGATGCGGAACATTGGTCCACCGCGCCTGTTACTGGCCACTTTGAGTGCAGCCTGGCTCGCATCCGTCGACGTTGCCGCAAAACCACCTGACACAGGCAACGAGGGACAGTCCGGCAAACCTGCGAAAGCCAGGACCCACACGCCCCCGGGACAGGCCCGCAAGGCTGAGCAAGGCGTACCAACAGTGCGCGACGGTGCGACGCCCATGCGCGGTGCAGATTACTGGCAGCGCGAGTGGGACATCGGTGACTTCGTCGCTGCCGGCTTTGGCGCCGTCGCCCTGCGCGAGCTGCTCGGTGAAGATCGGAGCGCCCTGCATATTGGTGCGGAACCGCTGCCGCCAGGCATTCGTCGCAACCTCGCACGCGGCAAGCCGCTACCTCCCGGGATCGCAAAACATCGACCGGGCAGCGTGTTGTCTGCGGCCCTGCCGCGCATCGAGGGCCACGACTGGCTCGTCGTCGGGCGCAACCTGGTGCTGGTCACAGTGGGGACGCTGATCGTGCGCGAGATTCTGGACAACGTACTCGACTGAAGGCGGACACGCGGCGCCGATACCATTTCTCCGGGCACCTGGTGGATGCTGCCTCGCAAAACCGTGCTTAGCTCCCGCCGCATCGATGCTGGCGAGCCGATACGGCGCGTGACTGCAGCCATCGTGGAGAAGGCAGCCGTCCATACATGCACTCCGCCGTATCAATCGGCCCGAGCATGGTCTGCCTGTCGTTCCGTTCTATCCCTGGGCGCCACTTCTGCCACGTCCTCGATGACGAGATGCGCCTGGTCGTCTCCGGGCGCGAGCAGACGATCCACCGAATCGCGATTGCCATAAACCACGAGACCATCGCCCGCGCGTAGCGCGAAATCACCGCCCGGCACCGCGACGAAGCGCTGCCCGCGTTCGACAGCCAGGACCTGTACCGCGTTCTGCCGTAGCTTGAGGTGCCGCAGCGTGTGCCCGATGGCGGGAGAGTCCTCGGCGAGATCGAACTTCGTCAGCTCGTAACCGTGATCGAGATGGAGCAGCTCCTCGGCGCTCCACATCTCGATGGCGTAACGTCGCGCAATCCAGCGCCGCACGCGCTCGCGCAGGCGCCGCGCGATGGCCGGACGGCGGGCGAGCCAGAACAGGCATGCCACGACGGCGGCCATCACGGCGACCTTGCCGATGACCCGTATCGGCTGCGGCTCGATCACAGAGCCGGCGACTGACCCGATCACGGTCACCAGCCCCGCATTGCCGAGCACGATGAGGTAGGTGACGATCTTCCGCCGTAACGGGTGGCGTACGATCTCTTCAGATTCACGAGTCGTGAACCCGGCATTGCTGAACGCCGAAAGCGCCTGGAACTTGGCGCGGTTCCATGGCATTCCAGTCAACTCGAGCGCGGTTGCGCCGATGCGCACGACGATCATCGAGATCGCGATGGCGATTACCAACAGAACAGCGGCCACTCGGTTCTCCTTGCAACGAAGTGATGCGTGCCGGCGCGAGATGCAGAAACCAACCACCTCGCGTTGACTGGTGAGTGTGTACTTTCATCGATATCGCAGGCGCACATACAGCGGGTTCGAGCGGATTCGCGCGAAAAAGTGCTTGCAATCAATTCCAACCCGACGCCCCCTACCAACCACCGACGAATGACAGGCTGCTTCAAACGGCAGCGCATGTGTCATCAACGCAGGCGCGCCAGCTGTTCTCTTGCCGCTTCGAGCAGCGGATTGACGTCGTCGTCCGCAAAATTCCTGAGCAGCGTCGTAAGCAAACGGCGCGCCTCCATTCTGCGCTTCTGCACGGCAAGCAAGCGTGCTAGCGGGATGCTCGAGCGCAGCTCCCAGGCCAGAGCGTCCTGCTCTCGGGCCGTCCCTATGGCAGCGCGGTAGCGCGTCTCGGCGTTGGCGGGGTCGGCCGCGAACACAGATGCCAGTTCGCCTTCTACGCGTTGCAACTCGGGCAACCAGCAGCGCTCGCCCGTCTGCGCAAACTCTTCGCACGCCGCGCTGCAAGCGGCGCGCGCTGCTGCCTCGGTCACATTGCGTGTATGCTCATCGGCCAGCAGCGCCAGGTAATAGGCACGACGCAAGCGGGCACCGCTCGCACGCATGAGATCGAGACCGTGCTGCATCTGCGCGGTATCCGCACCGCTGGATGCCTCGCTTCGATCGAGCAGCCCGTGCATGAATCGAGCCCAACCGAGGTAGTACTGGAATCCCTGCGTCTCGCACAGCGCAATCGCCGCAGCGGCCGCCCGCGTTGCAGCTGCGGGCTCCTGCAACAGGAAGTGCAGGGTCGCGGCGTAGTCGAGCGCCATTGCCTGGCTGAAGGCGTGCTCGATGCTCTGGGCGAGATCACACGCTTCACGCGAAACCACACGCGCGCGATCGAAACGGCCCAGGCACCAGTGCGCATGCGAGAGATAGGCCAGGGACCAGACGCCGAAGTCCATGCCGAGGAGGTCGAACTGCTCGGGAAGGCTGATACGCTCGTAGTGCGCCATCGCCTGTTCGAGCTCATTGACAGCGCGGGCATACCGACCATCGTGAAAGGCGGCCTGGCCGATTGCCCAGTGCGCGCAGGCGGCATGCAGATCACGTCGCGTCTGCCTCGCCAATCCAGCTAGCTGTTGCCCGAGCGCCGCATAGCGCGAGAAGTCCGCCTGCACCACGGCGCCCGCGGCGAGCCCCCACAAGGCGGTGAATCTGGCGTCCTGGTCGTCGTCGCCGCGCGTGCTGATCTGGCGCGCTTCGCCGAAGCTGCGTTCAGCTTCTGGTGACGCCCAACCGCGCCGTGCGTGCAGTGTCTGACCGAGCGCGAGGTGCAATGCGAGCCGGGTCTGCCGCTCTTCGGCAGCGACGCCTGCTGGCGCGGCATCGAGCTGATCGAGACCGTACCGCAGATGTGCCTCGGCCTCGGCATATGCCGCTCGAGTCAGCGCGCTGCGACCGGCAAGCAGCGAATGACGTGCCGCCGCTGCATGCTGGTGCCCGCGACCGGCATGGATCGCGAGTTCCGCGGCAATCTCGGCAAGCTGCCCCGCGTAGGCACACTCGAGTCGCTGACCGACCAGACGATGAAGGCGAACCGCGCGCCCGCGCGGAATCCGCGCGTAGAGCGACTCTCGGTAGAGCGCGTGACGGAAGGCGTAGACCGTTGCGAGTGTGCCATCCGGCCATGCGCCGACACCTGCTTCCCGGATCAGGCCTGTCTCCAGCGCGAGCTCCTCGCAGGTCGCCTCCGCGCGCTGCTCATCGATCTCGAGCGCCGCGGCGAGCGCGGCGCTCGAAAACCTCTCGCCGATGATGCTGGCGGCGCCGAGCGCACTGAGCTCATCGAAGGCGAGCTGGTCGAGCTGGAGAGCTATGGCCTCGCGCAGACCTTCGTGGAGGAACGGTGCTTGCGTCGCGGCAAGCGCGGCATCGAGCGTCGCGCCGGCTCCTTGAAGCCACCCTTGTGCACGGTAGGTCTCGAGCAAATTGACGAGATACAGCGGATTACCGCCGGTACGTGCCTGTAGGGCCTGCGCCAGCTCGTCGCGGCACGCCGCAGATGCGCTGGTGGCTGAACCCAGCTCCAGGTCGAGAAGGCACCGGACGGCGCAGGTGTCAAGCGGCCCCACCTCTATTAGCCGGCACAGTCCACGAATGGCCAGGGTCGGCGCGAGTTCGCGGAGCGGGTGCCCACTGCGAATTGCCGGCGCATTGCGGAATGTCGCGACGACGAGAAGCCGACACGGAACGTCACGGCGCGCGATGAAGCTGAGCCAGTCGAGCGTCGCGCAATCGCTCCAGTGCAGGTCCTCGAGGCACAACACCAAGGTGCGGTCGGTAGCGAGCACCTCGAGCACCTCTGCCAGCTCACGCAGCATGCGTTCGGGCGTCGCCCGCACGGTGCGATGCCGCAGCGTCTCGACCTGCGCATCGTCGATGAGGCCCGGCATTTGTGCGAGCCACAACGGCGCATGACGCGCAAGCAGCTCCACCACGTAGTGCCCATCGGGCCCGCGACAAGCGCGGCCCATGGCATCGAGCAGCGGAAGATAGGCCTCGGCCGGCCCGAAGTGTTCACTGCACTGGCCGCTGATTGCCCGGACGTCGTCGCGCCGAGCGAGCGACGCTTTGAAGGCATCGAGCAGCGACGTCTTGCCAATGCCCGGCTCGCCGACGACGAGTACGAGCTGACGGCGGCTGCCAACGGCCATGGCGAGGCTCTCCTCTAGACCGGCGATTTCATCGTCGCGGCCAACCAGTGGCGCAGATGCTTGCGCGTCCCCATCCGGGCCTCTCGCCACGGCCTGGGCCGCAACCGCGCGCTGCCGTGGAGCCGCAACGGGGGAAGAATCATCCAGAGGATGCACGAAACGATAGCCGCGCTTCGGTACCGTCGCGATGAAGCGCGGGTGGCGCGCGTCGTCCCCGAGCGCGCGACGGACTTCCGCGACGCACATGCTGAGCGCGGCGTCGGTGACGATCACGTGCGGCCATACCGTCTGCCACAGCGTGTCCTTGGTGACCAGCCTGCCGGCGTTCTCGACCAGCAAGCGCAGCACTGCCAGCGCTTTCGGCGTCAGCGGCGTGACTTCTCCGGTGCAGCGCAGGTCATCGCCGAGCACGAATTTCCCGAACGAAAACTCGCTAGTGCGGTCATCCAGCGCGATCTTGCTCGAAACCTTGGACATTTCTTGGGGCTTTCTTGCGTGCGCGAGCGCCGTCGCCAGTACAGTGCCCTCCAGACAGGCCGTGTGACCGCTGCACTGGACGCAAACGACGCTTTGCACCCCAATCGTCGGCGATCACCCAGTGTGTCGCAAGCTCGGTCTGATACGACGTTCAATCGGAGGGAAGCGTCATGAAAAGAGCGCTCTGTCTCGCCTACGGGATCGCCTGCTATCTCGCCTTTCAGGCGGTGTTTCTCTACCTGCTCGGCTTCCTGGCCAATTTCGGCGTACCGAAGAGCATCGATGGCGGCGCAAGCGCATCACCAGGTGTTGCCATCGGTGTGGATATCGCGCTCATCGCCTTGTTCGGCTTACAGCACTCGATCATGGCGCGCCCCGCTTTCAAGCGACGCTGGACGCGGTGGGTTTCCGCGGCCATCGAACGCAGCACATACGTACTGGCGACAGCGTTGGTGCTGGCCTTGCTCTTCGCTGCCTGGATACCGATAGATACGCAGGTCTGGCACCTCGAGCTGTCATGGCTGCGCGCCTCGGTCTGGGCCGTATTCGGCGCCGGTGTCGCGCTGTGCCTGGCGGCAACCTTCATGATCGATCACGCCGACCTCTTCGGGCTGCGCCAGATCTGGTGCTGCTGGCGCGGCAGAGCCTATCGTCCAACCCCGTTCCAAGTCAGCTGGCTCTACAAATGGATACGACATCCGCTCTATCTGGGTTTCCTGCTGGTCTTCTGGGCGACGCCCGACATGAGCCTCGGACACCTGGTTTTCGCTCTCGGCATGAGCGCGTATCTCGCTGTCGGCGCGCGGCTCGAGGAGCGTGACCTGATGACCCATTTCGGCGCCAGCTATGCGAAATACCGGGAAAGCGTTCCGATGCTGGTGCCGCGACCCGGACGCCGTTGCCCGTTGCAGCCACTCGGCGCCTCCATGAGCGAAAAACATTGAGTCCACTTGTGGGCAGGACGGGAGCGATGACACCATGGTGCAAGAAGAATCCCACGACGTAGTCGTAGTCGGCGCCGGATTCTGCGGCATCGCGACCGCGGCGGCATTGAGGCGATATGGTGTCGAGGACATCGTGCTCCTGGAAGCTGGCAATCGCTACGGCGCTTTCTGGGCGCATACCTACGAACGCCTCTCGCTGCACTCACCATGGCATGGTCTACCCGACGACCGCGGACTTAACGACGATTTCCCGATGTTCAAGTCCCGCCTCGAGTTAATGGACTACTTCCGTCGTTACGCAACGCTGCATCGGCTCGACGAAATCGCGCGATTCGGCGACGCACTGGTCGAGCTCCGACGCGCTGTCGGTCGCACCAGTGCCGGCTGGCATGTCGAGACCACGCGTGGCCGCCATCGTGCACGGTTCGTCGTCATAGCAACGGGCTACTGCCGCCAGCCACGCCTGCCGTCGATCCGCGGTCTCGAACATTTCGAACCGCCTTTGCTGCACTCCGCCGAGTATGTCAATGGCCACGCATGGCGTGGCCGCAACATACTGGTCGTCGGCAGCGGCAACTCCGCCTTCGAAATCGCACTCGATCTCGTCGAGCACGGTGCATCCTCGGTCACGATGCTGGTACACGGCCCCCGTTACGTGATCCCGATCGAGTCCTTCGGTGCCGCGATGGAACAAGCACGCGCGACCGGGGCTTACGGGGTGGACGCCATCACAAACGCACATCGGTGTTCGCCCGAGACCGCGGAATACCGCGGTTACGTGCAAGGATTCGACGAACTCTTGCGCAGTCTGGCTGTTGATCTCTCCCCTCATGGCATTCATACACCGAGCCGAGGACCATGGGATGCAGCGCTGCACGCGGGCCGCAACAGCGTCTTCGATCATGGCACCGCGGATCTGATCCGCAACGGTACCGTATGCGTGATCAATGATCGGATCGATCATTTTCGTGCAGAGCGTGTGGTCCTTGCCGAACACGGCTCGCTGCGTTTCGATGGCATCATCATGGCCACCGGCTTCGGTGCCGGGCTAGAGCCATTCCTGCGCGATCCGTCGGTAGCGCGCTCAAACGTGCTGCGTGCCGACGACCCACGCGGAAGCAATTTCCCGGTGACGGACGGGCGGTGTCGTGCGCTCGCTGTGCCCAACCTGTACTTCGTCGGTTATGACATGTCCCCTTGGGGTGGCATGGCACACGGCCACTGGGGCTTCGAAGTGGGAGAAAAGATCGCCAGCGCTCTCGGCACGTTCTCGGCTGCGCAGCGACCACCAGAGCTGCGTACCGCCTCGTGGGCGGCCTGACCTGCAGCCGAGTCGGCACGGCGAGCGTATCATCGGGCGTGGTACTACGCGTATCGCACGCTCGGCACCAGCAGTGGGAGGCTAGCGCATTGGAATATTTCAATCTCGGTGAGTTCCACTGGCCAATCAGCACTGGGTCCAGCGAAGCGCAATGCTGGTTCGATCGCGCGATGACCTGGTGCTACGGCTTCCACCATGAAGAAGCGTTGGCCTGCTTCGAGCGTGCCATTGCGCACGACCCAGAGTGCGCCATGGCCTGGTGGGGCATCGCGTACGCCGTGGGCCCGAACTACAACAAGCCCTGGTGCTGGTTCGACGCCGACGACAAACAGCGCTCGCTCGAACGCGCCAACTCGGCGCTTGCGCGTGCGGTCTCACTCGCGCCCGCTGCAACACCGCGCGAGCAGGCGCTCATCGGCGCGCTGCGCGATCGCTATCCGAGCGGGGCGGCGCCCGAGGATATGACGCCCTTCGATGATGCGTATGCAGCGGCAATGCGCGGCATACAGAAACGCTTCGGCGCCGACCTCAACGTACGGTCACTTTGCATCGAGGCGCTCATGAACCGCACTCCATGGCAGATGTGGGACCTGGGCAACGGCGTGCCTGCACCTGGTGCGGACACGATCGAAGCGCAGGCGCTGTTCGACGCCGCCTTTGCCCACGACCCAGCAGCCCACGTTCATGCCGGGCTGCTGCACCTCTACATCCACCTGATGGAGATGTCACCACACCCGGAACGCGCGCTGCCGGCCGCGGAGCGTCTCCGCACCCTCGTACCCGACGCGGGGCACCTGGTGCACATGGCCACGCACATCGACATATTGTGCGGGCGCTACCAGGATGTCGTGCGTTGGAACGAGCGGGCCATTGCCGCGGATGCGAAGTACTTCTCGCGTACGAGCGCGCAGAATTTCTACACCATCTACCGCGTGCACAACTACCACTTCGCCGCCTACGGAGCCACCTTCCTCGGCCAGCTCAGCACCGCGATGCGCGCGGTGGAGGGCCTCGCCGCAGCCATTCCGGAGAGCCTGCTGCGGGTCGCGTCGCCTCCCATGGCCGATTATCTCGAGGCATACCTCTCAGTCAGGCAGCATGTGCTGATACGCTTTGGACGCTGGCAGGAGATCGTCACGCAAACCGTGCCGGCGGACGCGAAGCTCTACTGTGTGACCACAGCCATGATTCATTATGCACAGGGTGTCGCCTACGCCGCGATGGGCGACGTAGCTGCGTCCGAGCGGTCGCAAGATGCCTTTCTGCGAGCCTGCGAACGGGTCCCCGAATCGCGTCGGCTGCACAACAATACTTGTCGCGACCTGCTGCTGATTGCGCGCGAAATGCTGGCTGGAGAACTTCAGTATCGCCGCGGCAACCACGATGCGGCGTTCGCGCATCTACGACACTCGGTCGCGCTCGATGACGCCCTGCCTTACGACGAGCCCTGGGGCTGGATGCAACCGGCGCGGCATGCGCTGGGAGCGTTGCTGCTGGAACAAGAGCGGGTACAGGAGGCGGAGGCCGTGTACCGGGCTGATCTCGGCCTCGATACCACACTCAGCCGGGCCTGCCAGCACCCCGACAACCTGTGGAGCCTGCATGGCCTCGACGAATGTCTGGCACGCCGCGGTGCTGACCGCGAGCGCGCACTCGTCGCGCAGCGGCTGGCGCTCGCCCGCGCACTCGCCGATGTCCCGGTAACAGCCTCCTGTTTCTGTCGGCTATCCAGCTGCGACCGGAAAGCGGGCGCAGTGATCGGGGACTAACAGGCTGGTGAAAAACGTCGCGAGGCGTGCGGGCTGCAAGGCGCGTGCGAGCCGAGGACCGGAGTTTATGCGGATAAATGAGGACCGCAGGCGCGTGCGCAACGCCGCAGACCGTGCCCGCAGTAGTTTTTCACCAGCCTGCTGATCGTCTGAAGGAGCTCAGGCCACCCAGCGCACTGGGTCGGCGTCGGGCCGCTCGCGACGGATACACACATTCGCTCGCCGCACGTGCGCATACGGCTACGTGTCCTCGGCGAGCCGCCAGAGACGCCGCGGCTTCAGCCTTCGACCACCTCCTCCAGCGCCCCCTCGCTCGCAAAGCGCTTCAGCACGTTCCCCGTCATACGCGAGACGTTGTTGTCGTAGCCATTGTGAGACAGGCTGCCGCACCACGCCATCGAGGACGTGCTGAACACCGCACCGCCCTGCCGCGTGGTGAAGTAGACAATGTCCGACCGGACCAGCGGATTGTCGCGGCCGCTGATGCCGGGATAGACGAAATACTGCTCTTCCGGCACCAGCAGGGCATTCTCGTTGTGACCGAACGAGCAGGCCAGCAGCATCGTGTTGGGCGGCGTGCCCAGCGCATAATCGACGCGGTCGACCTCGAGGCCGGCGGCGCCGCCGTTGACCAGCCCGAAGTCGCCGATCACCGCATCACCATCGATGCCGTCCATGATCCACGCGAGCCGGGGATCGGCGGCATCCGGCATCTGCACATAGCCGGCGGAGACGTCGAGTCCGTGCGCGGTGTAACCGGTTCCCCAGATCTTCTGCGGTGCGCGCGCCCGGTGGCGCCACAAGCCACCCCGTTCGCCGGTGGTGCTGTGGAACAGTTCACCGGGACGCGCGCGCCAGGCCTGGTCACCGCTCTCGCCCTTGCGTACCTCGATCAGCCAGGGCTTGTCGGGGTGCCGGCTCGCGATCCAGTAGAAGCCATTGGCGCCGAGGTACATACCGCGCCCACCGCCTGCCAGGTACTGTTCGTAGGCGTCGAGGAGCTCCCAGCTGCTGTACTCGGCGTGCGATGGCGAGATGACGACCGCGTAGGACTCGAGCAGTGCCGCACCCTCGGCATGTACGTCGTGATCGGTGAGCACGTCGAAATCGAAACCACGGGCGGTCAACCAGTCGACCAGGTGCAGGTCTGCCGGGAACTGCCACACCGAACCGAACTCGTGGCGATAATCCGGACGCAGGTTGAGAATCGGCCGGCGCCAGCTGCTGTACTGAACACCACGCCCGTCACGATGGTAGTCATAGGTCGACAGGCCGTAATGCGCATGGGTTGAAAGCTCGATGTCGAGGCTGTCCAACGTGGTCAACACGCCCATGATCGCCTGGGCTGTCTGCGCCGCCTGCATGACCTGCGAGTTCGCGTACGCCAGGTAGCTGAAGGTGGGCAGCACGAGAGCAATGCGCGCGGCGGGCTTGCCGCGCGGCGGCACCACGAAGAAGGGCACGCGGTCGGTCGCGCCGTCCTGTTCAAGCTTCACGGCATAGGCACCGCTCGGCAGATCTGCGGGCAAGGTGAACGAGAAATCGCGCTCCCAGCGACAATCGTCGAGACTGTCGTCATGGAACCACAGCGCGCCGTACTGCTCGGGGGCATGGACGAAATGCTCTTCACGACCCGCCCAGTTCCAGCCCGTCATGCCGCGATCGGGCTGATTGACGAGCGCGCCGTCGAATCCGTTGCCACTGGCGTCGACCGCACGGTCGCTCGGAATACCGTCGCGACCGATACCCGCACTGAAATCCCATTCCGCGCGTGCGCCGGCAACGGCTTCGCCGCCATGCAGCCTTGCGACATCCGCATCACCAAGCTTGTGCGGGTAGAACTTCGGGCGGTCGATCTTGCCGTTGTAGTTGTCGACGACCCAGGTGCGTGCGGGCGTCTCCGCTTCGGCTAACCCGGCAATCACGACCGGCACTGCCCGTGCCGCGGGCGCGCATCCGGCGCCCGCGTGCTCACAATCGCCATCGAGATCGACGACCGGACCGAAGCGACTGTTGACGCTGTTCAGCACCACGCGCTGTTCGATCGCCATCTCGCCCGCCGCAGCATCGTAGCGCGCCACGACCGAGTACCAGGTCTCCGGGAAGACCGGCTTCGGGCAACTCACGCGGCTCACCCCGGCACCGTCCCCGAGCAGCAGCGTGAGACGGCCGTCTTCGAGCATCAATGCCCAGCCACGCTGGTCGGCGTCACTCCAGCGACTGATTACCCCCTGCCGCTCGGTGGGCAGGGTTGGCCACAGGTAGAGGTGCAGCGTGAAGCCGTCGCGGCCAGCGAGCTGTGCGTCCGGGTCATTCACCTCGACGTAGCCGCCGAGTTGCGTCCGTTGAGCGCGCGCCGGATAGTCACCGGCGAACGCCGCCGCAACCGTTTCCTCTCGATAACCGGGCCCGGCGGGGTTGCGGTCACCATGAATCAAGCGAACCAGGCTTGCTCGATAGCTGCCTGCGTGGGGACTGCTGACGAAGAAATCCAGGGATTCGCCAGGGCGCGCGTTCGGACGGTCGCAATAACCACGAATCTGGATAGGCTTCATGCGCGTTCTCCCGGATTCTTGCCGGACAACAGGCCCAGCCGCTGCAGGCGCTCGAGAAAGACCGCATGCACGGCTTCGCGCTCGGTCGCGTAAGCAGCCTCTGCAACGATGGTGGGCGGGCTGCCGCGCCCATGCATCACAGAGAGTCGATACTCGGCATACGGCCTGGCCGCATAGGCGAAGCTCTTGCCGTCGGTCGGCTGGTTATGGATGAAATCGAGTAGCTCGCGCAGCGCCTGGCTGTGCGGCTGGCGCGCGCCGCGCGGATCGGCGAGATGCTCGGCGAGCACCGCGGGCGTGACGAGCGGCGCCAGCTCGGCGGCACGTCGGCGCAGAAAGTCTTCCCACCAGGCGACGGTCTTGTCGCGGTAACACAGCGGATCGACCACGGGCATCTTCGAACCTCCCGAATTCGCAACACCAAGGACGTCGGGATTATGGATGAATCAATGAGACGTGTCCGAACAATCGGAACTCGCGGCGGCCGACCAGACCGTTCGTCCCGTGTGTACCACCGCTTCGTCTGCAAAGGCCCGGCACGAGCCCGTACCTGGTAGCCCGCTGCGCTCGCCGGGCGGCTGGCACGCGCTGATGCTGCAGTGCGAACTCCTGCAGTCTCGCGGAGACTGATGATGTCCTGGCACCCGCAGCCAGCGGGTTCTGCGTAGGGCGCGTCATGGCGACATCGGGGGGTGTTGCATCGACTTCAACGCACTACTCGTCGTCGCCCAGCGAGCAATTCACGGCTTCCCCACGCGCGCCGCCTCGTCGAAGTGTCAACAAGTGTCATCGCGCGTGCCCGAGGCGCCGCAAGATGATGCAATCGAATCACGTCGCCAATCGGGGCTCGCGCCCCTGCTATTGAGCGCGGTGATTTTGCTTGCGCGTCGTGCCTGCTGAGCACTTCGTCGACGCCCCCTTTTCCTCCACACCACGAGGTGCCGACATGAAATCCAACCTGATGCTTTGCGGCGCAGCCTGCGTCGTCCTTCTCACCACCGGTAGTGTCACCGCGGCGCCCGTCTACCTCAACGAATCGAACATCACCGTTGCGGTAGGTGCCGGCACCTCGCCAGGAACATTCCGGAACACCTTCGATAACGGCAACACCATCACCAAGGTCATCGATGCGCCCTCGGCGGACGCCGAAGAGTTCCACAACCAGACGACACACATCTGGTTCACCGCCGATGAGGTCGGCGGCGGACTCGAGCTGATTTTCGATTTCGGACAGTCCTACGATATTTCGCTGCTGCATTTCTGGAACTACACCGGCGAGAGCTATGACGTCGACAATATCGACTTCACGTTCTTCAATGCCGCCGCGCAGCAGGTCGGCGCGCTCTCCATTCAGCCCGATCTCGGCACCAGCCCCGGTATCCGCGCACAGGACATCCCGCTCGCGGCGCCCCTGAACGTGCGCACCGTCACGGCCTTCCTCAGCGGTAGCAACCGGGAAGTCGACTTCCAGAACATAGGCTTTACCGCGGAAGTCTCCACAGTGCCGCTGCCGTTACCGGCGGCGCTGTTCGGCACCGCGGTGGCGGCACTCGCGGGCGCCGTACGTCGTCGGAAGGACTGAGGGCAATTGTCGCGGCGGCGCGCCCGGGTACGGGTAGCCGCCGCGCGTGCCACGATGCGCTCGCAACTCCTCGTGGCCTTGTACCCTGCCGCTCACGCAGACGGGCACGCCTCGGTGCTGTCGTGTAAAGGACGTCGCGACGCTTCCGATGGGTGCCGTCGGTAAGGGTACAAGGCATATTCACACCACCGTACCGAGCGCGTTCAATGCCCCGGCTTGCTGCTCGACGTCACTTTCCGAGCGCACGCAGTGAGCGGCAGGAGCATCAACAACCACGCGGTCGGGGTTGGTACGGCGGAGATGGTCACGCCGTCCACGCTGGCAAGCAGCGAATCCCAAGGGGCTTCGAAGCCTGGTATGGGGAGTCCCTCGCCGCTGTTTATGGTGAACCGGGCGTAGCGCGTTGAGAACGACAGCGGATTGTACGGGGTATCAGGTAAGCTCAGCGATGAAGTTGCGTCCGGATCAACTCCGTTAGCGTTCGATTCTTCCAATCGGAGCTGGAAGAACGTCCGCGTGCCGTTACCGACCGCGCCGAGAAAAAGCTCGAAGACATCAGACCTGAAGCCCTCTTCGCCCGGAGCAGGGCTCCCGTCGTTATTACTGATGCGAACATCCTTCGGTTGCGGGATATCGCCTGGACGGACAGGTTCGAGTGCCGTGTTGATTGAGAAATCGCGCCCGCCGACCTTCACTGAAAGCTCACTCAGCGCTGGGCGATAGGTGGCCCGTGCGCCGCCGGACACCGAATACGGGACTTGATCAGTCGTAGGTGAAGGTGACCGAGAACGCGGTTCCCAAGTCCGACGAGAAAAAATAGTTTGCGCTGGGATCGTCAGTGACCTCCATTACCGTCCCGCTGTACGTGGCGGTTACGATTCTTGCGCTGACGCTCGGAGCAACGAGCATCAGTCCGGCAAGAAAACAAGACGCCTTCAACTTGGTGGTTCTTCTCACTGGGTCTGCTTCCTACGTTTGATGCTGGGCCAAGCTATCGTATCGGCTTGGGCATCGGCGGTTGTCCATCAATCAAGAAATGAAGTGCGCTGCTCCGTAAGGGTTACGGCAGGTCGCACGCAACTATCTTGAATCCCTCACACTCGCTATGCGCACGGGAAATTGTCGAACCACTCTCGTGACGAGGCAAGCGCTGAGCGGCGCCGCAGCCAGGCGACTCTTCAGGACGGGCTCCCACAGATTTGCGGCAGACGATGTGCCACGCGATGCGCATTTCCCGTGGCGTCCTTCCACTCACAACGGTTCCGTCCCCGGCACCAACAGAGTGAGGGACTCCTGGTAGACCTAAATAGCCGTTCCGAAATGTAGATCACGGAAGGGAACTCGGGTGCATCTGGTTGATCTGGAAGGGTGCTGAATCCTTTTCCGATGACCAGACCAGAGAGGCCCCCGAGCATGACCATTGTAGACCGCGCGCCGCGCAG
>JAVJVZ010000072.1:0-99673 GCA_040220855.1 Gammaproteobacteria bacterium
CCGCGGTGCGCGGTTTCGCGGCTGCGATGCAGACCCTGGCCGCGCACGACGCCGCGGCCCATCGGGAACTGCTGGCCCTCATCGGCCGGCTCAACAGCGAACTCGGCGGTCCCGAGCCAGGTTGAGCGCAGCGCGGTGCGCGCCCGCGAACAACGGTCCGCCGCATCCGGATACAGCCCGGCGGAAAGCGCCCGGATTTCGGCAACGGCAAGTGCGGTGAAGCGCTGGCGGGTCGCCGCCAGCGTGCGCCCGTCCCCGGATCAGCGGGTGCCGCCGTCGTCCCACAGCCGCGTTGCCGCGGCGAAGTACTCCGGCTTGCCGGTGGTCCACACCTCGCCCCAGTGTTGGCCACCGCCGTCGACGATGAGCGTCTCGCCGTTGATGAAGCGCCCGCCGGGGCCGGCCAGAAACAGGCAGGCCTCGGCAATCTCCCACGGCGAGCCGGCGCGCATCATCGGGTTGGTGCGCGGGTAGCGCGAGCGCGCCTGCTCGGAATAGACCGCCCAGCCCTCGGTCTCGATGGCCCCGGGTCCGACGCAGTTGACTCGGATGCCGAGCGGCGCCCATTCGACCGCAGCCTTCTCCGAGAAGGCGATCACACCGGCACGCGCGGCCGAGGTGTGGGCGACGCCGTACAGACCCTGGTTGACCACCACCACGTTGACGATGCTGCCGCCACGTCCCTGTTCGCGCCAGCTCAGCGCGGCCGCCTGCATCATGTGCCAGGTACCGTGCAGGTTCGTGTTGACGACCGTGTGCCAGCCCTTCTCACTGTAGTCGATGGCGGGCTGCGGGAACTGGCCGCCGGCGCTGTTGACGAGGATGTCGATCGCCCCGAGCTCGCTCGCGATGCGTGCGAACGCGGCATCGACCGCCTCCCGCTCGCGGATGTCCAGCACCTGGTAGCTCGCGCGCGGGCTGCCGAGATGCGCATTGATGGCATCGACCACGCCGGTGAGCTTGTCTTCCTTGCGCCCGCCGATGACCACGCGCGCACCGAGTCGCGCGGCGAGCCAGGCGGTGGCGCGGCCGATACCGCTGCCGCCACCGGATACGAATACGAGCTGGCCGTCGAGCAGACCCGGCGCGAACACGGTCGGATGCTGCGCGAGATCGTCATTGGTCTTCGGAACACGGGGTGCTTCATGCATGGCGGCTACTTCAACAGTTCCTGGGCAATGATGAGTTTGCGCACCTCGGTGGTGCCGGCACCGATCTCGAGCAGCTTGGTGCCGCGGAAGAGTCGGTTGATCTCCGATTCCCAGATGTAGCCGATGCCGCCGTGCACCTGCACGGCCTCGTCGAGCACGCGGTTGAGCATGTTGGCGCAATACATCACCGAGGCGGCGGTATTGGCGTGCACCAGCCCGCGCCCGCCGCCGCCGATCTCGAGCTCGTTGACCTCGGCCAGCACCTTGTAATTCAGCAGTTTCATCGCTTCGACCCATACGTACATGTCGGCGAGGCGCGACTGCACCATCTGGAAGCTCGCGATCGGCTTGCCGAACTGCTCACGCGTCTTGGCGTACTCGATGGTCAGTTCGAGCGCGCGCTCGGCCATGCCGACACATAACGGGGAGATCACCGCACGCTCGAGATCGAGCCCGCTCATCACCACGCTGACGCCGCCGTTCTCGACGCCGACGAGATTCTCTACCGGCACCTCGCAGTCGTCGAAGACGAGCTCGCCGGTCTGGCTGCCGCGAAAGCCCATCTTGACCAGCTTCTGCGCCACGCTGAAGCCGGGAAAGCCCTTCTCCACGATGAAAGCCGAGATACCGTGCGCACCCTGGTCCGGCGCGGTCTTGGCGTAGACCAGCAGGACATCGGCAACCGGCCCGTTGGTGATGTAGAGTTTGCGGCCGTTGAGCACGTAGACGTCACCCTCGCGCCGCGCGGTGGTGCGCATGGAACCGAGCGCGTCGGAGCCGGCCCCAGGTTCGGTGAGGCCGAGCGCACCAATCTTCGTGCCGTTGCACAAGCCCGGCAGGTAGCGCGCGCGCTGCTCGTCGTTGGCGTTACGGTAGATGTTGTTGAGGCACAGGTTCTCGTGCGCGACCCAGGACAGTGCGAGCGCATAGTTCCAGCGCGCGAAGGCCTGGCCGACCAGGCCGCTGGTGAACAAATCGAGCCCCTGCCCCCCGTACTCCTCCGGTACGGTGAGCCCGAAGTAGCCGGCCTCGCCAAAGCCGGCGAAAGCGTCCTCCGGCCACCACTCGTCCTCGTCCATGCGCGCGGCGAGTGGATAGAGTTCCTGGCGCGCGTAGCGATCGGCTTCGTCCAGCATGGTCTGCTGGTCGGCATCGAGCATGAAAGCGTTGCCGCCGGCGGCGGCCGTGGTCTGCGTCATCGAAATCTCCCCTGGGTGCCGGCACCGGTGGTGATGCACGGCACACGCGTTGATCGTGGTCGCTCAGCGCCCCCTGGCGCGCGCAGCGAAGAAGGCCTCGAGCGCGGCGAGCGTGTCCGCATCGGCGAGCTGCGCCGCGATCGACTGCGACTCGAGCTCGAGCTGCTGCTCGAGCGAGTTGGCGAGGCTGCGGCGCAGCAGCTGTTTGGCCCGCCCGGTCGCACCGGCTGGCGCCGCGGCGAGGGTCGCCAGCGTCTGCGCGACGCTCTCGTCGAAGGCGTCGTCGTCGACGACGCGCGCGATGAGACCCATCGCGCAGGCCTGCTCGGCGCTCAGGGTCGGGTTGGTTGCCATGATATCGAAGGCGCGCTGTGCACCGACCAGGCGTGGCAGGAACCACGTCGCACCGCCGTCCGGGGTCAGGCCCGAGCGCGTGTAAGCGAGATTGAAGCGGGCGGAACGCTTCGCGATGGCGAGGTCGCTCATCATCACCAGGCTGACGCCGCCACCCGCCGCCATGCCGTTGACCGCGCACACTACCGGCGCTTCGAGGCGGTTCAGTACGGTGATCGCGAGATGGAACCAGGTTGCCATCTCGCGCACGTGGGCGCGGATGCGCTCGCGCTCGGCCAGGAATTCATTGAGGTCGCCGCCGACCGAGAACTCGTTGCCATTGGCCGTCAGCAGGACGACGCGGACGTCGTCACGCTCCTCGCAGGCAATGGCGGCGGCGGCCAGCTCGCGGGTGAACTGCGAACCGACCACGTTGTGACCGGCGGCATCGTCGAAGACGATGCGCGCGATGCCATCGGCAATCGAAAAATCAATCTTGTTGCCGCTCATCTCCCCGTTCCTCCACGGCTGCTTGTGGTTTGGCGATGCTCGTCTGCGAGCACCGCGGGCTTTGCCACGCGCACCTTGTCGACTACGTGCGCGGTCAGCGTCTCGAGCAGGCTCTCGAGGTCGTCGTCGAAACGACCTGTCCGAATGGCCGCGGCGAGCTCGCGGACAACGTCGTCCATCGGCCGCGCTGCCGGCGCATCGACCAGCGCGCGCAGGCGCTCGTCGTCGGCACTCGTGGCGTGCCGCCACTCGGTCAGCTCGCGCTGCGCGCAGTCGAGCAGAAATTGCGCGCACAGTGCGTGGTAGCGATCGAGTCCGTCGAGTCGTGGCGTGATGTCGGCGATGAACTCGCGCACCGTGGCGAGCATCTCCGGCAGCACCGGGCCATCGTGTGCCATGCATTCTCCTCAGTCGTAGCGGCCGGCAATGGTCATCAGCAAATCGTACTCGATGAGACAGGTATTGCGCCCACAGGCGGCGAATGCGGGCGAGCGTCGGCGGCCGCTGACGTGGCCGTAGATCTGCATCACGTTGTAGAGCGCCCAGCGTGCCAGGCCGAAAATCTCCCACCAGCGTGCCGCTTCCCGATCGACGGCCCGCCCACCTGCCGCCTCGTAGGCGCGGTAGAGATTCTCGCGCAGGCCGATGCCTGCAGCGGGGCGTTCGGGATGCTCGAAACGCCAGGAGCGCGTGCACAACCAGCCGAAATCCTCGAGCGGATCACCGAAGTGCGCGCACTCCCAGTCGAGCAAGGCACGGATACCCTCTCCGCCGACCAGCACGTTGCCGACGCGAAAATCGCCGTGCAGCAGGGTGCGCTGTGTGTGCGTCGGGCGATGGCGCTCGAGCCAGCGGAATGCGAGTTCCAGCGCCGGATGGGGTTCCTCCCAGCGGTCGAGGTAACCGAGCCAGGCAGCGAGCGGGTCGCCGCTCTCCGGCACCGCCTCCAGTTCCGGCAACAGTCCCGGATCGATGGCATGGATGCGCGCGAGCTGGGCGCCCGCCTGGCCGAGGAAGCGCGCCCGCGCGGTGGCGAAGACGGCATCGTTCAGCAGGCGCTTGGGCAGCGTCTCGCCAGCGACCGCGCCGACCACGTAGCCGGCGCCGAGGTCGTCGTCGGGCTCGAGTTCGAACAGCGGCGGCGGCACCAGCACGTCGTGGTCGTACACCACGCGCAGAACGCGGTACTGGATCGCCGCCGGCAGGAACGGCGTGTAGTCCTGCGGAATGGTCTCCTGGCGCAATACGAGGCGACGCGCACTGCCGTCGAGGAGATCGAACAGGAGGGTGCGATTGGAACCGCCCAGTGTCGCCAGGGCGAAATTTCCGATCGCGGCCCGGGCGCCGAAACGCCGTTGCACGGCCGTGCGAAGGCGCTCGATGACGGCCTGCGTGTCGACATCGAAGTCGGTCGCCTCAGCCATGGCCGGCGACCCTGCACGTACCCCGTCTCGTCACAGCGGCCAGCCGACCGGCTCGCCGTCTTCGAGCAGCTCGATGTACTCCGTTACGCCCATGCCCTCGCGACCGTCCCATTGCCAGACGGTGAGACCTTCGGCGATGCGCGACTGCAGCCATGCGTCGCCGACCTTGCGGCGGTTGCGCAGCGGTGCGAGGCGGACCACCTCGCCCTCCATCAGCACCGCGCGGCGCGCCGTGCGAACGCCGAGCTTCATTGCCCGCGGATCCTTGCGTGGCGTCCACTCGGTATAGAGATCGAGATCGGTAATCTCCTCGTACTCGCCGTCGTACTGCAGCACGCCCTGGCGCCGCGTGCGACCGTCGCGGCCCGTGATCTTGAGCAGCATCATCGCGCGGTCGGGACCGAAGTTCGCGATCAGCAGTCGATAGAAGTAGATATTCGTCCAATAGCGCGGCCCCCAGGAGTGGTCGCGCCAGCCGAGGCCGTCGAAGGTCCATTCGATTCCGTCCACCTCGATGCGCCCGCGCGTGCGCATGTGCTGGTTGAAATGCCCGAGCGAGAAGTCGCGCCCGTACATCGTCTCCTGCGCATCGCTGAGCGGCTCGCCGCCGTGCATGGGGGAGACCGCCTCGAGTTCGAAGTCGACCCGCCCCGGCGCGCGCGGCGCGGTATCGAACAGCCGTTTCGGCTCGCGCAGGAGATCCGGATCCTCGAGGACCATGAGTTCGCCCGTATAGCCCATGTTGACGCGGCGAAACGGCTCCACCACCTCGTAATGCAGGCCACCGGCGGCGAAGCGATCGTTGTGGGCGAGCGTCGGGCGCTGGAACTGGCAGGCAATGCGTCCGTCCGGCAGGTACAGGCAGACCTGCGTCTCCGCATGGCCCTCGTTGACGCGGTTACCGAGCCGCATCCAGCCGCCGAAGCGACGTTCGAGCTCGAAGCCGTTGACGTAGACGCTCTCGTTGAAATTGGGCTCGGCGGTGGGCGCGTGATTGAACTCGTCGCGCGCCTCGAGACGAAACTGGGACATGCTGCTGCTCTCTCGATCAGGGGTTGCGGGGCACCGGCCGTCTCACAGCGGCCAGGCCACCGGTTTGCCGTCGTGCAGACGCTCGACGTACTCGGTCATGCCGTAGCCGCGCCGACCATCCCACTCGAACTCGGTCAATGCTTCGGCGATGCGCGAACGCAACACCTCCCCGGCAATCTCACGGCGGTTGCTGAGCGGCGCACAGTTCAACACGCGGCCGTGGATGACGGCGGCGCGGCGCGCCGTGCGCGCGGTGAGCGTGACGGCAAGCGGATCCTTGTCCGCATCCCAGTCCGTGAACACGTCGAGGTCGGTGATGTCCTCGTAGCCACCGTCGATGAACAGCACGCCAGCGCGGCGCACCGCGCCGTCGCTATTGGCAATCTTGAGCAGCGTGACGCCGCGGTCGGGCCCGAAGCTCGCGTAGAAGCCACGGTCGAACAGGATGTTCTGCCACAGGCGCGGGCCCCAGGAATGGTCGCGCCAGCCGTAGCCGTGGAAATCGAGGTCCTCGCCGTCGATGCGCAGGGTCGCCTCGATCGCCGTGTGCTGGTTGAAGTGGCCGAGCGAGAAGTCGCGCCCGAACATGGTCTGGGCGCCCGCTTCGAGCGGCATGCCACCGTGGATGGGTGAACAGCCACGCACCCGCCAGCGCAGCTCGCAGTGCGCACGCGGCGGCTCACTGAACAGGCGCCGCGGATCGCGGAACAGCGACCTGTCGCCAACCAGCAGGACCTCACCGCTGTAGCTCATGACGACCTCTTTCAGGGGCGTCTCCACCGCGTAGCGCATGCCGCCGGCATCGAAGGTCGCGTTGTCGCCGATCGCCGGACGCTGGAACTGGCAGGCAATACGACCGTCAGGCAGGAACAGGCACACCGCGAGCTCGGCGTAGCCCTCGTTGGCACGGTTACCGAGTCGCAGCCAGCCACCGAAGCGGCGGTCGTGGTCGAAGGCGTTGACATAGACGCTCTCGTTGAACAGGCGCTCGGCGCCCGGGTCGTGCGGGTGCTCGTCGGCGGGAAGTAACTGATAGCTGGTCATCGTGTGGGTCTCTGTGCAACGGCGGCGGCGCGACGGCGCGTGCCAGCGGAATGTCTGGCGACATGCCGCGCTGGTCGGCCAGCCGTGCCGCATGGGGCCGCGACGGCAACTGCTCCGTACGCGCCGGTACGGCTGATATTATGGGCAACCGCCGGGCCATGAAAGGCCACCAGCTCGAAACGCCCCATAGCTCTCAAGGTAACGCACATGCAGTTCAAGCTCTCCGACGACCAGTACGCCATCCGCGACGCCATCACGAAGCTGTGTCAGGACTTCCCCGCCGAGTACTGGCTCGATTGCGACAACACGGGGCAGTTCCCGCAAGCCTTTGTCGATGCGGTGTGCACCGGTGGCTGGTTCGGCATCGCGATGCCGGAAGCCTATGGCGGCAGCGGGCTCGGCATCATGGAGGCTGCCATCATGATGCAGGCGATCGCCGAATCCGGCGCCGGGTTCACCGGGGCCTCGGCGGTCCATCTCAACCTGTTCGGCCTCAACCCGGTGGTTGTGTTCGGCACCGAGGAACAGAAGCAGCGCATGCTGCCGCCGCTGATCCGTGGCGAGGAGTCGGCCTGCTTCGGCGTCACCGAGCCCAACGCCGGGCTCGATACGACCAGCCTCTCGGTGCGCGCCGAGCGCCACGGCGACGGTTACCTCATCAGTGGACAGAAGCACTGGACCTCGATGGCCCAGCGCGCCCACAAGGTCCTGCTGCTGGCCCGCACCACGCCGCGCGATCAGGTCAAACGCAAGACCGAAGGCCTGTCGTTGTTCTACACCGATCTCAACCGCGACTACGCGGAAGTGCGCGAGATCCCCAAGATGGGCCGCAAGGCGGTGGACTCGAACGCGGTCTTCTACGACCAGATGCCCGTACCACAGGAAGATCTCATCGGTGAAGAAGGCAAGGGCTTCCACTACATCCTGCACGGCCTCAATCCGGAGCGCATCCTGATTGCGGCGGAAGCCGTCGGGCTGGGCCGCGCGGCGCTCAAGCGCGCCTGTGACTATGCCAATGACCGTGTCGTGTTCGGCCGCCCGATCGGTATGAACCAGGCCATCCAGCACCCGCTCGCGCGCATCTGGATGGAACTCGAGGCGGCCAACCTGATGACGTTCAACGCGGCCGCCCGCTACGACGCCGGAGAGGAATGCGGCGCCGAAGCGAACGCGGCGAAATATCTCGCTGCCGAAGCGGGCTTCAATGCCTGCGAACAGGCCGTGCTGACCCATGGCGGCATGGGGTACGCGCGCGAGTACCATGTCGAGCGCTACCTTCGCGAGATCATGATTCCACGTATCGCGCCGGTAAGCCGCGAGATGATCCTGAACTTCATCGGCGAGAAGGTGCTCGGCCTGCCGCGCTCGTTCTGATTCCGGGGAAGTCAACCAACCGGGAGCGTCGCGGACGACGCCGCGGCCAGCGCAGCATGCCGCCGTGCCGCCCCGCGCCTCCCGCCACGCGCCCGAGGGCGCCTCAATTCGAGGGGAGATACACATGCGATTCGGCTTTATGGAGGATTTCCGCAACCCGGTGAAATGGCGGCGGCCGTGGCCGGCGTTCTACCGCGCCATCCTCGACCAGATCGCGCACTGCGAGAAGCTCGGTTTCGACCACGTGTGGCTGACCGAGCATCACTTCACCGAGGACGGCTACAACCCGTCCCTGATGACCACCGCGGCAGCGGTCGCAATGCGCACGTCGACCATCCGCATCGGCACGTTCATCGTCATCCTGCCCTACCAGCATCCCGTGCTGATGGCAGAGGAAGTCGCCAACGTCGACATACTCTCCGACGGCCGCTTCGATTTCGGCGTCGGCCAGGGCTACTCGCATTACGAATTCGACGCGCTGTGCATGAATCGCAGCGAGCGTGGCATGCGTACGCGCGAGAGCATCCAGCTCATCGAGCGCCTCTTCAAGGAAGAGAAAGTGAGCCTCGACGGCCGCTTCACCAAGGTCAAGGACGTCACCATCAGCCCGAAGCCGGTACAGCAGCCGCACCCGCCGATCTGGATCGGCGCACGCGGGCCGAAAGCGATCACGCGGGCCGCCGAGATGGGCTACCACCTGATGGCGACCATCGGCCCCGACCCCGCGCCGCTCTACCTCGACACCCTGGCGAAGAACGGGCGCAACCCTGATGATTTCCGCATCGCCCAGCTACGCATGGTGTATTGCGCGGAAAGCGAGGACCAGGCCTGGGATGAGAGCCAGGATCACCTCTTCCACCTGCTCGAGTTCTACCAGGACATCCTGTCCGAAGCGAAGGACGCCGAAGGGGACGACGCACCCATGCCGGTAACCAAACCCTCCGACATGCGTGACTCGGTACTCGCCGACGTCTTCATGGTCGGCACCCCCGACCAGGTCGCGGCCAAGCTCGAGCGTTTCCAGCGCGAATTCCGCTGCACCGACTTCATCATGGGCACGCAGTTTCCAGGGCTCGACCCGGCCAAGGGTACGCGTGCACTGGAGATGTTCGCGAAGGAAGTTATGCCGAGGTTCCGGGGCGCCTGAGCGCCCCGCCCCCGGCGCGGACGCGCTCAGGCGTTCTTGGCAATACCGTCGAGGATGGCGTTGTACAGCCCCTCGAGCGCGGCCCGCACCTCGTCCTCGCTGGCGCCCTTGGGCGTCCAGTTGCTGCCGTAGCTGACCAGCGTGCCGCCGTCGACGTCGCTCAGCGTGACGACCGCGCAGTAGTGCTCGAGCGGCAGCGCGGTATTCTCGATGATCGAGTAGGCGAACACCGTGTCGTCGTGGGCGACTTCCATGCGCTCGCTCACCTTGCCGCCGTCGGCCAGCGTGATGTTACGCAGCGCGCCGATACCTTCGCCGATGCAGTCGCACTCGGCGATGGCCTCGGGCAGGATGTTCTTCACACCGCCGAAATCGTAGAGCGCGGCAAAGACCTGCGCGCGCGGCATGGACAGCTTGCGTTCGACCAGGGCGTCATAGGCCATGGTGGGGACCTCCAGTTGGTTGTTCTCGGTGGGATGACCGGCGGGCTGCCGCGGCAGCAGGTGCGCCGGCCGTGCGGCACTTTAGCCGCCGCTCCGCCGGGCGTCGATAGGCAGGCCGCGGCTGGCGTGCGGGCGCTGGTCGCGCCGGCGCCGGCCGCGTCCCTTCAGCGGCTGCCGAGGGTTCGGTTGGAGTAGATGAAATCGCGGATACGCGGCGCGATCTCGGCGCGCCAGCGCGAGCCGTTGAAGACGCCGTAGTGGCCGACGCCGGGCTGCACGTAGTCGACGCGCTTGTGTGGCGGGATGTTGCAGCAGATGTCGTGCGCGGCCTGGGTCTGACCGATGCCGGAGATGTCGTCCTTCTCGCCCTCGACCGTCATCAGGGCCGTCTTGGTAATCGCAGCAGGGTCGATCGGGCGGCCACGGTGGGTCATCTTGCCCTCGGGCAACTGGTGTTCCTGGAACACGATGCGGATGGTGTCGAGGTAATACTCCGCAGGCAGGTCCATCACCGCGAGGTACTCGTCATAGAACTTGCGATGCGCGGCGACCGAGTCACCGTCCCCGGCGACGAGATGCTGGAACAGGTTCTTGTGCGCGTCGAGATGGCGGTCGAGGTTCATCTGCATGAAGCCGGTCAGCTGCAGGAAGCCCGGGTAGACGCGGCGCATCACCCCGGTATGCGGGAACGGCACGTAGGAGATGACATTGTTCTCGAACCACGACAGCGGCTTGCTCTGCGCGAGCAGGTTGGGCTGGGTGGGACTCTTGCGCGTGTCGATGGGGCTCCCCATCAACGTCACCGTGGCGGGCTGGGCGGGGTCGTCGTCGGCCGCGAGCAAGGCCGTTGCAGACAGTGTCGCCGGCCCCGGCTGGCAGACCGCCAGCACGTGCAGATCGGGCCCGAGCAGGCGCATGAAGTCCATCACGTAGTCGATGTAATCCGACAAGGTGAACGCGCCGTGCAGAACTGGCACGTCACGCGCATCCTGCCAGTCCGTGACGTAGACGTCGAAGGTCTCCGCCATCGTGCGCACCGTACCGCGCAGCAGCGTCGCGTAATGGCCGGACAGCGGCGCGACGACCAGGAGCTTGGGCGCCTGGCGCTGCTTGGGCGTGAGGTCGGCATCGTCGCGGCACATGCGCACGAGATCGCAGAACGGTTTCTCCGCCACCGTCTCCTCGCTGATGCGCACCTGGCGCCCCTCGACCGAGACGCTCTCGATACCCCACTCGGGCTTGCCGTAGCGGCGCGTGAGGCTCTCGAAGACCTCGAGCGCGGCGGCGGTGGCCTTGGCCGGGTAGGTATACGACCAGGGATTGGCCGGGTTATTGAGACTCAGGCGCCCGAAATGGGCGGCGGCGCGCCACGGCGCCACCGCGGCGTGAGTGAGCTCGTAGAGGTGATAGAGCATGCGCGATCTCCCGGACCTTGAAGCCTCCGGCAGCCTGCCCGAGGCCGGCCTTTCGCACCGCAGCATACGCCAGCCCCCGGGGGCTGCCAAGCGCATGGCGACACCCAATGGGGCATTGCGCGGCATCACGGCGCGCGCCGCCGCCCTCCCTTACAATGTTTCACATCGCCGCAACGGAGGACGCCGTGATGCCCCTTGATCGCCTCGATCATTACTTCGTCTACGCTTCCGACCTGGAACGCTCGCGCCACTTCTACGGCGAGGTGCTGGGCCTGCACCAGGGCCCCCGCCCGCAATTCGATTTCCCCGGGCACTGGTTCTATCTCGACGATCGCCCCGTGGTGCATGTCGGCAACACCGAGTTCGAGGGCGGCTACGTCAGGGACGGGGAGGAACGCGTCACCAGCGGCAGCACCGGGCCGGTCGACCACATCGCTTTCCGCGGCAGTGACATCGACGATTTCATCGCACGCTTCGAGTCGCTCGGCGTCGACTTCCAGCGCCGCGAGGTCCCCGACTTCGCGCTCAGCCAGCTGTTCGTCAAGGATCCGGACGGCGTCACCATCGAGCTCAATTTCTTCCACGGCAACACGTGAGCGCGTCGCGCATACGCAGCGCCGGCGCACGCCGGCGCCTGCTCGGGCTGCTGTTCGCGGCGCTGGCACCGCCTGTGCTCGCGGCCGACTTCGAGCTCGATCTCGCCCAGCTCGTCGAACTCAGTCCGCCGCCCGGCAGCGTCGTCGACCAGGCCAGTGCGAGCCGCTACGCTCACCTGCTCGATGCCGATTTCCAGCGCTTCGTCACCGGCGGCTTCGCCACGCTCGCGGTCGGCGAACCGTTGGCCTTCACCCCGCACAGCGCCTACGTGCAGGCGACCCGCCGTTACCGTGGACAGGCGGTGGCCAGCGAGGCCATCCTCGAGAACTACGTGCAGGGGCTGCCGTTCGCCGGACGGCTCGGCGTGGACGATCCGCAGGCCGGGCTCAAGGCGGCATGGAACATGCGCTACGCCTATACGGGCGACAATGGCCTGCTACCGGAGATCCACTGGCAGCTGCGCGACTGGCGCCGCGACGAGCCGCAGTTCGAGATGCTGTTCGAGGCGCGCGCGATGCGCTTCATGTTCCGCCACGTGCTGCCGCCGGTGCCGTTCGTCGAGGACAACCCGCAGGACGCGTTTGCCGCCTCCTTCCTGCGCGCGGTCGATGCCGGCAGCTACGACGACACCGCCGCGCTCGTGTTCATGAACCGCGACGAGTCGCGCGAGCCGAACGGCTGGGTCTACCTGCCCCAGCTCGGCCGTACGCAGTCGCTGGCCGCATTCGCGACCGGCGAATCGATGTTCGGCAGCGACATCCTGCCGAGCGACTTCCTGGTCTATTCCGGGCCGCTGACCGAGATGCGCTGGCGCTTCGTCGGTCACACCTACATGCTGCTGCCGCTCTACCGCCATGACCGCATCGAGCCGGCCGCGCGCAAGGCGCGCAAGCACGACTACTGGCACGTCGCTTTCGACGGACGCGCCGGTTGTTTCCCGCGCGTCGCCTGGCAGCTGCGTCCGACCCTCGTGCTCGAGGGTACCGCGGTCGATCCGGCGGCGCCGGTGCAGAAGCGCGTGTTCTACATCGACGCACAGACCCATGTCGCGCCGTTCTGGAAGGTCTACCGCGAGAACGATGCCCTGTGGAAATTCGTCATCGCACCGTATGCCCACCCCAATTCGCACGTCGTTGCCAACCACGAGAGCGGTGCCCCGATTCCGACCGCCTTCTCGACCATCGATATCGGCACCAACCGATGCACCACCGTGCAACTGCTCGCGCTGGTCAACGTCGCCGAAGTCGGCGCGTCCGACTTCGATACCACCCGCATGCAGAGTGGTGGCGGGCGCGGCTTCCGCCGCTGAGGCGCGCGCACGTCGCCGCGCCCCCTGCAGCCGGGCTATAGTCGGCAGGGTCCATTCATCGTCCTGGGGAGGTCGACATGAAATTCAGCCTGCACGTGCAGACGCGCATCACCGACTGGCAGCTCATCAAGGAGCTCGAGGATCTCGGCTACGACGCCGCCTGGGTTCCCGATACCCAGATGATGTGGTCGGACTGCTACGCGACGATGGCGCTCGCCGCCCAGGCCACCTCGCGCATCCGCATCGGCACCGGCGTCGCCATCGCCGGCACCCGCATCGCGCCAACCACAGCGGCCGCGATCGCCTCGATCAACGCTATCGCGCCCGGGCGCATCTTCCTCGGCATCGGCACCGGTCACACGGCGATGCGCGTAATGGGACAGGATCCGATTCCGATCAAGGAATTCCGCGACTACCTGCGCGTGGTGCGCGCGATGCTGCACGGCGAGGAGGTCGATTACACCTACCGTGGGCGCACCACCGACATCGTGTGGCAGGACCACGGCGATGGCTTCCGCAACATCGAGGACCGCGTACCCATCTACGTTGCCGCCAACGGTCCGCGCGCGCTGCGCACGGCGGGCATGTACGGGGATGGCCTGGTCTCGATCTTCAACGAGCAGAAGGACGTGCTCGAATTCAATCTCGCCCATGTACGCGAGGGCCAGGCCAAGGCCGGCCGCGAGGGCGCCCCCTTTCACACCACCACGCTGACCAACGCGGTGGTGCTACGCGCGGGTGAAAAGCTGAGCGACGACGCCGTCATCGACCGCGCCGGGTCCTGGGTCGTCACCGCGCTGCACTTCGTCTACGAGATCTGGCGCTACACGCGGGATGACGCTGTGGTGCCCGACTACATGAAGGACATCTGGGAGGAGTACAACGACCACGTGGAGAATTTCCCGGTGCCGGCGGAGAAGCGCCACCAGCTCATCCACGCGGGTCATTGCAGCTACCATCCGGCCGGTGAACGCCGCTTCGTCACGCCCAAGATGATCGAAGGCACCTCGCTGGTCGGCGGTCCGAGCGAGCTCGCCGAGCAGATCCGCGCGGCGGAGGCCAATGGCCTCGACGAGGTCAGCCTGCTGCCACCGCTGGCGCATATCCGCGAGGTCGCACGCGACTTCGCCGAGCAGGTCATTCCGCGCTGCTGAGACGCCGACCCCGGCGCCGCCTCCGCGGCGGCGCCGCGCGCGTCAGCCGACGATCACGTGCTCGCGGGTGATGATGAAGTCGAGGGGCACGGTAAGGAAGTTGTCCTCGTCGGCACGCGTGGTGGCGTATTCCGGCGAGCGGGCCGACGCGCGCATGGCGTCCGTATCCTCGAACCAGGTCAGCGCGAAGCCGTCGAGCGGCGGCTCGTTTCCGTCGCGATAGGAACTCGCGCGGGCATGGTTCTGCACGTAGCGCAGCACGGTGCCGATGGAAGCGCCCAGCGGGCCGTGTACTTCACGCCAGTACCGCTGGAATTCGGGTACCGGCATGCCCGCCCTGCGCCGCACCAGTTCGATGTTCTTCACGCCACCAGGCGGAATCGGGCCGTCCTTGATCACGTGTTCGTCGACGAACACCTGGCGATGACCGCCGGCGGCGATGAAAGCAGTCTCGTCGGCCTGCACGGCAGCGAGTTCGTCGGTATCTTCGAGCGCGCGCAGCGCGGCGGTGTCGTCGAACCACAGCTCCGCGATGCCGTCGGCGGCTGGCGCACCCTTGCGATAGCCGGATAGCAACGTGTGTGATTGCACGTAGCGGCGCAGCCCGGGCAGGCGCGCGACCAGCGGCGCATGTACCTCGAGCCAGTGGCGCTGGAAGGCCTCGACCTCGAGGTCGGCACGGCGCTGCAGGACGGAAACGAGCTTGAGCATGAATTCTCCCTATGGCTGATTGCTGCCGGAAATCACCGCACGACCCGGTTCGAGCGCGGCATACTGCGGCAGATCATCGGTGATGGTCTCCCACGGCGCGCGCTCAGCGGCGAAGATGTGCCCGCCGTAAGTGATGCCCGCGAGTTCCTCGAACAAGCCCGCGCGTACGCGCACATCGGCACTGCCGTCGCGCACGCTCATCACCGGCGCGCCGCAGCGCGTGCAGAAGCAGCGAGCCTTGTCGGGCGTGGCACGGTAGGTTCCGAGCAGGCCGTGCAAATCCTCGAGCGCGAAGGCCTCGCGTGGCACCGGAAGCACCGTGATGAACGGTGCACCGGCGGTGCGCCGGCACTGCGCACAATGACAATAGACGAGCGGCGCGAGCGGGCCGCGCACGCTGACGCGGATGGCGCCACACAGGCAGCTGCCGTGATGAACGACGGATGACGGCGCCGTCGTATCGACGTGGTCCTGCCCTGTCTGCAACGCGCCCTCCTCGCTTGAGCCGGCCGCCGGCCTCGTGGCACGATGCCGGCGCAGCGTCGCATTATGCGGCGAAATCGAACGCAGGCCCAAGCATGTCCCCATCCACTCTGCCACGCCCCGCGCGCTCGCGCGCACGCCTGTATCTCCCGTTGCTCGGGCTCGTCCTGCTCGTCGGCGTCATGGCGGGCGCGCGCGCCGCCGGGGGCGACGTCACCGCGCTGAGTGGCCACTGGACGCTCGATGAAGATGCCAGCGACGATCCCGAGGACGTGTTCGACGGCAAGCTGCGGCGACGCGGGCTCTCGCTCGACACGCCGTTGAGCCGCACGCCCACCGGTGAGCGCCCCACCATCGCCGACAAGTCGCAGGAGAACTATTGGCGCAGCGTCGCCGAGAAGGACGAACGCCGCGCCATGCGCAACCTGCGCCGGCTCGGCACCGTGTATCCCCTGATTACGTCGACCGCGCTCGACATCAGCACCGCCGAGGGCGGCCTGACCGTCGTCTACGATGGCGAGCTGCCCCGCTTCGTGCGGCCCAACCCGGCCGGCCGCGTGTTCTCGGCCAGCGGCGATGAACTCGTCGCCGACACGCTCGGTTATACCCTCGCCTACTGGGATGCCGGTGACCTCGTGCTGGAGACCGATCCGCCGGACGGCGGCAAGTATATCGAGCGCCTGCACCTGGCCGCGGGCGGCGAGCGCATCGAGTATCACGTCAAGGTGCGCGGACGCATGCTGACCGAACCGGTCGAGCTGATGCGCGCGTTCACGCGGGCAGACGCCGCGCGCTGACGCGCCTGGGACACCGGCGCCCGGCGCGGAGACGGCGTCGGCTGGCATTTCAGCCCAGACTGGCCGCGAGCTCGTCGCGGAACTCCGGGTGCGCGATGCCGATCAGAGCCTCGGCACGTTGCCACAGGCTCTTGCCGCGCAAACGCGCGATGCCGTACTCGGTGATCACGCAGTCGACACAGAAGCGCGGCGTGGTGACGACGCTGCCGGGCGCCAGGGCCGGTACGATCTTCGAACGCTTGCCGTCGGCCGTGGTCGCCGGCATGGCAATGATGGAGACGCCGCCCGCCGACTGTGCCGCAGCCTCGATGTAATCGAGACTGCCACCGACGCCGCTGATCTGGGTGCGACCGAGGGTCTCGCCGTTGCTCTGGCCATGCAGATCGATTTCGACCGCCGAGTTGATCGAGACGAAGCGTTCGAGGCGGGCGAGTTCGCGCGGCCCGTGGGTGACGTCCATGCCCTGCATGTCAATCAGCGGATTGCCGTCGCAATAGGCGTACAGGCCCGCACTGCCGGCAAGCTCACCGGTGAGCACGCGTGGGCGGTGTCGCACCTGGTCGAGGAAGCGCACGAGCCCTTCCGACAACATTCCCGAGTACAGGTCGACGCCCGCGATGTCGGCCAGCCGGGCGAGCACCCGGTCCGGTACGGCGCCGATACCGAGTTGCACGTTGGCATGCTCGGGCACCAGGCTCAGCACGTGCTCGATGATGGCCTCGTCGCGCGCCTCGGGCGTGCCGGTGTCATAGACCGCCAGCGGCAGATCGGATTCGATGGCGTAGTCGATGCGCTCGAGGGGGATGCGCGAATCGCCGCCGGTGACCGGCATGTTGCGATTGAACTCGGCAATCACCAGTCGCGCCTGCTGGACCAGGTGCAGGTTGGGTCCGACCGAGATACCGAGGCTCACCGTGCCGTCGGACAACGGTGGCGTGGTCTGCACCACTACCGCGTCGACCGGGATGGCACCGTCGCGCCGTACCACCCGCGTCAGGTCGCTCAGGCGCAGCGGCACGAAACTCAGCTTGCGGCGGTCGTTCTCCTTGAACAACGACCGCAGGCGTGGCGCTGCCTGCCAGGTCAGGTAGTGGAAATGCTCTCCCAGGCCACGCTCGAGGAAGCCGTAGCCACCGAGCGAAAGACCCGAGCACACGGTGAGGCGACGGAAGCGCTCGACCTCCTCGGTGAAAGCTGCATAGAAACGGCGCGGCTCGGCGCAGGCGCCGGGGAAGACGACGTGCATGCCGTCCTCGAGAGCGTGGACGGCATGGGCGGGCTCGACGATTTTCATGATGACGGCGTGACTCTCCTGTGCGGGTCGGTGCGGTCGGCAATGCTGCCACCGCCCGCGGATTCTAGAGCCGCTCGCGGAAATATTCGCGTCGTCACGCGAAAACCCCGCCCGCTGCGCGCGCGGCAGGCGTCGGCCGCGCCCTGACAAGCGCGCCCCGTGGATGATATAAAGCGCCGCGGGAGCATCGCGCACGGCTCCCTCATAAGAACAAGTCACCGACTCGAAAAGTCACCGACTCGCACACCGACCCGGGGGAGGTCTCGATCACATGTTCGGTTTCGAACCCCTGATTTTCTGGGGCTGGACGTTTCTCTGCTTCTACATGGGCCTGATGGTCCTGTTCGGCTTCGTCGGCATGTCGCGCATCAAGGGCAGCGACGATTTCGCCACCGCCCGCGGCAGCTACGGCCCGCTGTTCCTGGCCTTCGCGATGACCGCCACCACGGCGAGTGGCGCCACCTTCCTCGGCCTGCCCGGTCTCGCCTACAAGGCGGGCCTGTCGGCGCTGTGGTACGCCTTCGTCTACCCGCTCGGCGTCTACGTCGGCGTGCTGGTGTGCCTGCACGCCATCCGCCGCGCCGGTTCCAGTTTCGGCAGCCGCTCGATGCCGGAATACCTCGGCGACCGCTTCGATTCCAACGGCCTGCGCATCATGGCCGCACTGTTTTCGCTGCTGCTGCTGTTCTACCTCGCCGGCCAGCTGCTCGCCGGCGCGGTGATGTTCACCCAGATGCTCGGCCTCGATACCTTCCCCGCCCTGTGCGTGACCGCGGTGGTGCTGATGTTCTACATCGCGCTCGGCGGCGCTCACGCCGACATCCTCACCGACGGTGTGCAGGGCGCGCTGATGCTCCTGCTGGCCTGCCTGGTGCTGTGGATGTTCCTCGAGGGCTACGGGGTCGAGGGTGGCTTCGATGGCATGATCGGCCGGCTCGAGGCGCTCGACCCGGCGCTGACCGAGACGCTGCATCCGACCCACCCGTTGTTCGACTCCTGGTGGGATCTCTTCGCCATCTTCGTCGCCCACCTGCCGCTCGGCCTGCTGCCGCACATCGGCAACAAGCTGTGGGCCCTCAAGGACAACCGCGACCAGGTCAAGTTCATCACCATCTCGTTCCTGTTCGGCATCCTGCTGCCGGCCATCACCTGCGGCGGCATCCTGGCCCGTGCGCTCCTCGGTGACGAACTGCTCGCCGAAGGCAGCAACCCCAACAACGCGATCCCGGCGCTGTTCATCACCACCCTGCCGGCCTGGGCGGCGGCCCTGATTGGCGCCGGCGTGCTGGCCGCGGTGATGTCGACCGCCGACGGCCTGGTCGTGTCGACCGCACAGATCTTCGCCAACGACATCTTCCGCCGCACCCTTGCACCGCGCTTCATGGCCGGGCGCGACGAGGCCGACATCGACCGCATCGGCCTGCTCATCGGGCGCGTCGCCACCGTCCTCGTGCTGCTCGCCTCGATCGCGCTCGCCTGGTCGACGCGCGACAAGAACATCGCGCTGCTGGTGTGGATCGGTGTCGGCGGAATGATGGCCGCCACCGCGGCGCCGATGTTCCTCGGCGTACTGTGGCGGCGTGCCACCCGCGCCGGTTCCATGGTCGGTTTCGTCGTTGGCGGGGTGGTCTTCGCCGTACTGCACATGGGCGGCATCGACGCCGCCTGGTTCGCCGGCACGCCGCTCGAAGCGGCCGGCGTCTGGCTGCAGGCGCAGGCGGTCAACCCGTATGCCTGCGCCACCATGGGGGCCGGCATCTCGGTGCTCGCGATGGTGGTCGTATCGCTGGCCACCACGCCCCCCTCCGAGAGCCATCTCGAACGCGTGTTCGGCACCTGAGGCAGCAAGTCATGGCCCGAGTCCTCGAAGGCAAGTCCATCATCGTCACCGGCGGCAGCACCGGCATCGGCCGCGCCAGCGCGTTGCGCATCGCCGCCGAGGGCGCCGCCGTCACCCTGGCTGACGTCAACGAAGACGCTGCGGCCGAGGTCGTCGCGAACATCAACGAAGCCGGCGGTCGCGCGCATTTCATCCGTACCGACGTCACCCGTGGCGACGAGGTCAGGGCCATGATCGCGAGCGCGGTCGACCGCTACGGGCGCCTCGACGGCGCCTTCAACAACGCCGGCATCGAGGGCACCTTCGCCAACATTCTCAAGATGAGCGAGGAGGAGTACGACCGTACGTTGGCGGTCGACCTCAAGGGCGTGTGGCTTTGCGTGAAATACCAGGTCGAGCAGTTCCTCTCCCAGGAGAGTGGCGGCGCGATCGTCTCCACTGCCTCGGTGGCCGGCCTCGTCGGCACCCGCGGCGGCTCCGCCTACTGCGCCGCCAAGCACGGCGTGGTCGGACTCACGCGCGCCGTCGCGCTCGAGTTCGCGCGCAAGCGCATCCGCGTCAACGCGGTCTGCCCCGGCATCATCGAGACGCCGATGCTCGACCGCCTGACGGCCGAGACCGGCATCGGTCACGATGCCCTGGTGGCACAGGAACCGGTCGGCCGCCTCGGCGAGGCGCGCGAGATCGGCGAAGCGGTGGTGTGGCTGCTGTCCGATCTCGCCTCGTTCGTGACCGGCCTCGCGATGCCGGTCGACGGCGGCTATACCGCCGTCTGAGAACTGCCGGCCGGCTGGCGCGGTCCGTCGCCAGGGCGGGCCCGCGTGGCGATGGCCTGGTTGGCGCTCAGGTCAGCCAGGCGTCGAACCCGAGCCACCCGCGCATGAAGTAGACGGCACAGCTCACGCAGGTCAGCGCGCCCCAGAATTGCAGCCAGCGCTGCTTGCCGCGCAGCCCGGCGACCAGGAACACCAGCCCGACCAGCAGGGTGAACCACACGGTCGCCGTGACCACGTCGTTGCTGGCGCCGTAGGCGCCCTGGAGTGTGCCATCCGGCGCGATGCGGTAGCGCATGGTTCAGGCCCCCGCCGCCGCGCCGTTCAACCGGTTTCCCCCGCGGCGCGCTGCTTCTCGCGCTCACGCAGCTCGCGGCGCATGATCTTGCCGGTGGTGGTCATCGGCAGCACGTCGACGAACTCGATCAGCTTCGGCACCTCGTGACGCGCGAGGCGGCTGCGCACCGATTCACGCAGCTCCTCGGCGAGCGCGTCGCTCGGTGTCACACCCGGCGCCGGGATGATGAAGGCCTTGATGATCTCGGTGCGCACCGGGTCGGGTACGCCGATGGCGGCCGCCATCTGCACCGCGTCGTGCTTGAGCAGGGCGTCCTCGATCTCGCCCGGGCCGATGCGGTAGCCGGAACTCGTGATGACGTCGTCGCCGCGACCGTGGAACCAGAAGTAGCCGTCCTCGTCCATGTGGCCGACGTCACCGGTGATGAGCCAGTCGCCGATGAACTTCTCGCGCGTGGCCTCCGGCTTGTTGAGATACTCGAGCAGCATCACCGGATGAGGTCGCTTGCACGCGATATGGCCCTCGGTGCCGGGCGGCACTTCGTTGCCGTCGTCGTCGATGATCGCGCAAACCGTGCCCGGGGTGGGCTTGCCGAGCGAGCCCGGCTTGATCGGGAACACGTTGCCGTTGTTGCCGAGGATGACGTTGCACTCGGTCTGGCCGAAGCCCTCGTTGACGCTGAGCCCGAGCTCCTGTTGCGCCCATTCGAGCAACCCGGCGCCGACCGCTTCGCCGCCGGAGAGCACCGCGCGCAGGCGGATGTCGTACCGGCTGCGCGGATCGGGCACCTGGCGCATCAGCTTGAGCATGGTCGGCGTGAGCAGGGCCAGGGTGACCTTGTGCTGGGCGAGAATGCGGTAGGCCTCCTCGGCGTCGAAGCCCTTCATCGCGGTCGCCACCACCGTGCAGCCGTGGAACCAACCGGGCATCAGCACGTCCATCAGCCCCGCCATCCAGGCCCAGTCGGCCGGGGACCACAGGACATCGTTGTCCTGCGGGAAGAAATCGTAGATGAACTCGAGGCTCGGCATGTGTCCGAGCATCATGCGATGCGGCTGCACCGAGCCCTTGGGCATGCCGGTGGTGCCGGAGGTATAGCTGATCCAGGCGATGTCCTCGGCGCCCGTGCGCACGTTCTCGAAACCGTCGTCGGCGCCCTCGATGGCGGCCCAGAAATTGTCCGCGCCATCCGGTGCTCCGTCGACCACCAGCACCCGCTCGAGACGCGGACACTGGGCGCGAATCGCCGCCACCTTGGGATAGTTGACACTGTCGGTGATGAGCACGCGCGCACCGCTGTCGTTGAGGCGATAGGCCACGGCATCGCCGCCGAACAGCACCGAGCACGGCCCGGACACCATGCCGGCCTTCCAGCAGGCCACGTGGGCGATGGCGCACTCGGGGTCCTGCGCGAGCAGCAAGGTCACCCGATCGCCGCGTTCGAGCCCCCATCCGCGCAGGGTATTGGCGAGCTGGTTCGCGTAGCGACGGACATCGGCGAAGGTATAGCGGTGCACCTTCTTGTCGGCGTCCTCGTAGACCAGGGCGACACGTTGCGGGTCATCGGCCCAGCGCTCGCAGACGTCGTCGGCGATGTTGTAATGCTCCGGAATGTTCCATTTGAAGCCGTTCCACACTTCCTCGTACGTGGAACCACGTTGCAGCAGATTCGTCATGGATCTCCCCTGGTCGGTACTCGTCAGCGGCGACCGGCAACCGGGCCCGGCCGCGCAGGGAGCGAAAGATAGCACGACGCGCGGCGCGCGCAGCGGCACGGCGTGCGCGCCACGGCCGGCGGGTCTTCGCGTGCCGGCTCACCGGTTTGCGGGGCATCGCCGCGACCGGTCCGCGTGCCACATTGACCCGGGCAAAAAGTGAATAATATATTCAGCATTCACTTTTCACGCTGCTCCGCAGCATGGCGACTCCCCCCGCAATGGCCAGTGTTCCCGCTCACGACTGCGACACCCGCACATCGATCCTCGACGCCGCGCAGACGCGCCTGCTCCAGTTCGGCTACCACAAGACGACCATGGCCGAGATCGCCGAGGACGTCGGCATGTCGGCGGCGAACCTGTATCGCTACTTCGCCAGCAAGGAGGACATTGCCGCCGAGTGCGCCTCGCGCTGCATGAACGAGCGCCTCGAACGCCTGCGCCTGATTGCCGAGCGGCGGCGCCGCGACGTCGCCGCCAAGCTGCTCGATTACGTCCTCGAACTCATCGATGACAGCCACGCGCTGGCCGGCACCGACACCAAGATTGGCGAACTCGTCGCCACCATCACGCGCCAGCGACCGGCGCTGGTGCACGAGAAACTCGCAGTGCACGAGCGCCTGCTCGCGCACATCCTCGCCGAGGGCGTGGCACGGGGCGAATTCGATGTCGGCGATGTCGACGCCGCCGCCCGCCACCTGCTCGGTGCCCTTACGTTGTTCGACGTCCCGCTGTTCGTCGGCCTCTACCCGCGCGCCGAGTTCGAGCGGCGCGCACGTGGCACGGTGCAGCTTCTCCTCGATGGCCTGCGCCGCCGCTGATCCATCCCATCCACCCGTCACGGAATCCTCCTGCATGAAACGATTCGAGGCTGCCTTTGCCCACTGGGTGGTCACCCACCGTCTGCTCCTGATCGTGCTCGCGCTCGCCGCCATCGGCGTGCTCGGCGCCGGCGCCCGGCATCTCTACTTCGACTCCAGCTACCGCGTCTTCTTCAGCAAGGACAACCCGCAGCTGCAGGCGTTCGAGACCGTCGAGCGGACCTACACCAAGAACGACAACGTGGTCTTCGTGGTGGCACCACGCAGCAAGCAGGTGTTCTCGAGAGACACCCTCGCGGCGCTGGAGGAGCTCACCGAGGCCGCCTGGCAACTGCCCTACTCGAACCGCGTCGACTCGATCACCAACTTCCAGTACACCGAGGCCGAGGCGGACGATCTCATCGTGCGCGACATGGTGAAGGACGCGCGCGCGCTGAGTGACGAGGGACTTGCCGCCACGCGAGCCGCCGTGCTTGCCGAACCGGCCCTGCTCGACCGCCTGATCAACACCGACGCCGACGTCACCGCGGTCGCCGTGACGGTACAGATGCCGGCCGGCGAGCGCACCGAGGCGACGCCCGTGATCGTCGAGCACGCACGCCAGATCATCGCCGACTTCGAGGCTGCCCACCCCGACATCGACGTCTACCTGACCGGCATGGTGGTGATGGACAACGCCTTCTCCGAATCGGCGATGCACGATTCGGCATTCCTCGTTCCGCTCAGCTTCGGTCTCATGCTGGTCATCATCGCGGTGCTCGTCGGCGGCGTGTTTGGCACCGTGTCGACCCTCTTCGTCATCATCGCCTCGATTGCCTGCTCCCTCGGCGCGGCGGGCTACATCGGTTACCCGCTCACCTCGGTCACGACCTCCGCGCCGATCATCATCCTGACCGTCGCCGTGGCCAACTCGGTACACCTGCTGGCGACCTTCCTGCACAACCTGCGCCAGGGCGCCAACCGCGTCGCGGCGATGGAAGAAAGCCTGCGCGTCAACCTGCAGCCGGTATTCCTCGCCAGCGTGACCACGGCCATCGGCTTCCTGACCATGAACTTCTCCGAAGTGCCGCCGTTCAATCACCTCGGCAACATGGTCTCGATCGGCGTGCTCGTCTCGTTCGTCCTTACCGTGACCTTCCTGCCCGCCTTCATGACGCTCGTGCCGGTGCGCGCCCGCGCGCGCGACGCCGACGATGCTTCCGGCATGCTGCGCTTCGCCGATTTCGTCATCGCCCGCCGTCGCGGCCTGCTGTGGGGCTGCGTGGCGGTGGCGCTGCTGGTCATCGCCAACCTGCCGCGCAACGAGCTGAACGACGTCTTCGTGCACTACTTCCACGAACCCATCCAGTTCCGTACCGATACCGATTTCATGGTCGAGAACCTGACCGGCATCTACACCGTCGCCTATTCGCTCGATGCCGGTGAATCGGGCGGCATCAGCAACCCCGGGTTCCTGCAGGACGTCGAAGCGTTCTCGTTGTGGCTCGAGGAACAGCCCGAGGTCATCCACGTGGACCGATTCACCACCATCATGCAGCGGCTCAACAAGAACATGCACGGCGATGACGAGAGCTTCTACCGGCTGCCCGACGACCGCGAGCTGAGTGCCCAGTACCTGCTGCTCTACGAAATGTCCCTGCCCTACGGGCTCGACCTCAACAACCAGGTCAACGTCGACAAGTCCTCCACCCGCGTCAACGTCACCACCCACGTCATCTCGAGCAACGAGATGATCGCGCTCGATGCACGCGCCCAGGCGTGGCTCGCCGATAACGCGAACGCCGTCAAGGGCGCCTACAGCGCCGGCACGGTCCTGATGTTCTCGCACATCGGGCATCGCAACATCCGCTCCATGCTGATCGGCACCACCCTCGCACTGGTGCTCATCTCGGGCATCCTCATCCTCGCCCTGCGCTCGTTCAAACTGGGCCTGGTCAGCCTGCTGCCCAACCTCGCACCGGCCGCCATGGGCTTCGGCCTGTGGGGCATCTTCGTCGGCGAGGTCGGCCTGTCGCTGTCGGTGGTGACCGGCATGACGTTCGGCATCGTCATCGACGATACCGTGCACTTCCTCTCCAAGTACCTGCGCGCGCGGCGCGAGAAGGGGCTCGACCCCGAAGAAGCTGTGCGCTACGCCTTCCATACCGTCGGCCGCGCCTTGATCATCACCACCATCACGCTGGTCGTCGGTTTCGCGGTGCTGGCGACCTCGAGCTTCGAGATCAACGCGGGCATGGGCCTGCTCACCGCCATCATCATCGCCATCGCGCTCGTCGGGGTCTTCCTGATGCTGCCGCCCCTGCTCATGAAAATCGAGGAGAAAGCCATACATGCGTCAACTCATGACGATACTGCTGATCACGCTGCTGCCGCTTAGCGCATCCGCCGAAACCGCCGAGGAGAAGGGTCTTGCGATCATCCAGGAGGCCGATCGCCGCGACACCGGCTGGGTCGATGCCACCGCCGACATGCAGATGATCCTGCGCAACAAGCAGGGCGAGGCGAGCGAACGCGAGCTGCGCATCTCGAACCTCGAGGTCGATGGGGACGGCGACAAGAGCCTGTCGGTGTTCGACTCGCCGAAGGACATCAAAGGCACGGCGCTGCTCAGCTACACCCACGCGCTGGAACCGGACGACCAGTGGCTCTACCTGCCGGCGCTGAAGCGCGTCAAGCGCATTGCCTCGGCAAACAAGTCAGGACCATTTGTCGGCAGCGAATTCGCCTACGAGGACCTGACGTCCCAGGAAGTCGAGAAATACAGCTACAAGTGGCTGCGCGACGAGACCCTCGACGGTCGCGAGGCCTTCGTCATCGAAGCCTACCCGGCATACGAGAACTCCGGTTACACGCGCCAGGTGGTCTGGCTCGACAAGGAGATGTATCGCCCCATCCGCATCGACTACTACGACCGCAAGGACGCCCTGCTGAAGACGCTCGAGGCGGGGGACTGGAATCGTTACCTCGATCGCTACTGGCGCCCCGGCCGCATGAACATGGTCAACCACCAGACCGGCAAGAGCACCGAGCTGCTGTGGGACAACTACCAGTTCAAGACCGGCCTGTCGGATCGCGATTTCGACCAGGCAACGCTCAAGCGTACGCGCTGAACCTCGGCGCCGGCCCGTCGCGGCGCCGCTGCGACGGGGTCAGCGCTTGATATGACAGGTGGTAGTGCCGTGCGCGTACACGGTACCGGCGTCGTCGCGGAGTACGCCCTGGGAGACGCCCACGCTGCGCGATACGTGCACCAGCGAGGTTTCGACGACGAGCGGCGTGGCGAGCGGCACACGCTTGACGATCTTGACCGCGAGATCGACCGTCGTGTGGCGGGCGGCGTCGTCGATGCTGATGTAGATGGTCAGGCCGAGCGCGGTGTCGAGGACCGTCGCCACGAAACCGCCGTGGACGGTACCCAGCGCGTTGATGTGACGCTCGTCGGCCTCGGTACGCATGCGAACGACACCGGGCGCGACGCTGTCGAGCGCGATGGGCACGGTCTTCCACATCGGCGGATAAGGCAGCTCGCCGCGCATGATGCGCTCGAGACGTGCGACGGCGGCGGGATTCGGCTCGATCACCTGTGTTCCTCGGTTCAGTGTGGGCAGGCGGGATACTGCCACAAGCACGCCGCCGGGTGCCGCGCTCAAGCGAACCGACCCCGTGCCGCTACCCGGTGCGCGAGCACTCCTCGCGCATGCGCAGTCGGGATGTCCCTCGCCGACGATGTGCGACCCACGGCACATCGCCGCCCCCCAGCCGGCAAAGCTTGCCGTCGACGCTAAAGTTCTGCCGCCGCCGTTCCGATAGCTCCCCCCGGAGGCGGTGAATATCCGATTTCCGGATATATCCGTCATAGTCATCACGATGCCAGGCCAGGGTGCCGGCATCCTCGTTAAGGGGTGCAATCATGCCTCAGACGATCAATACCAACGTGCTGTCGATGACCGCTCAGCGCAACCTGAACCGCACGCAGGGCGAGCTCTCGACCACCATCCAGCGTCTCTCCTCCGGCCTGCGCATCAACTCGGCCAAGGACGACGCCGCCGGCCTCGCCATCGCCACCCGCATGAGCACGCAGGTGAGCGGCCTCTCCGTCGCCATCCGCAACGCCAACGATGGCATCTCCATCGCGCAGACCGCGGAAGGCGCCATGGACGAGATGGTCAAGTCGCTCATCCGTGCCAACGACCTCGCCCTGCAGGCGGCGTCCTACAACACCGATGCCGACCGCGCTTCGCTGAACCAGGAAGTCACGCAGATCATCGACGAGCTGAGCCGTATCGTCAGCCAGACCCGTTTCAACGGCCAGACCCTGCTGACCGGCGGCTTCAGCGCCGACATCCAGGTCGGCACCAACGTCAACGAAACCATCAACGTCTCGGTCAGCAACCTGTCGCCGACCGGTCTCGGCGTGGCTTCGGAGTACGCAGCCGTCAATTCGTTGAATGACGCCAACTTCGCCGACCGCATCCGCAACACCTTCGACACAGCGCTCGACGGTGCGGCCGACAGCCTCAACGGCACGGTGCTCAGCGCAGTCGGCGCGAGCCAGAACTCGATCAACAAGATCAACGCCATCAACTCGTCCACCGCGAGCACAGGTGTCACTGCGTTCAGCTTCGGCAACGCTGCCGTCGCCAGCACCAACGTTACCGATGCACTGGCTACCGGCGCGGGCGCCGCTGTGGGCGCCAACGCAATGACCATCAATGGCGTCACCATCGGTGGTACCGGCGCCGGCGACACCATGACCTCCATCGCTGCTGCCATCAACCAGAAGACGGGCGAGCATGGCGTGACCGCCGTGGTCGAGGCTGGTGCGGCCGCAGACCAGAACCGCCTCGTGCTCCTCAACCGGACCGGTGCAGCAATCACGGTCACCGCCGACGCAGCGGCTTCCAGTGTGACGGGTTTTGCCGTCGGCACGACCTCGGTCGACGCCGGCGCCAACGGTCTCATCGTGCTCAACGACGACCTCGGCACCAACACCGTCACCTACGATGCGGCCGCCACCGGCACCGCGATCACGGGTGTCGCCGCAGCGACCACGACGCTGACCGATGCCCCGGTCAACGCGCAGACGGTATCGACGCAGTCGGGCGCCAACCTGGCCATGCTGGCTTTCCAGTCGGCACTTGACCAGATCAACGGTGACCGCGCGGTGCTCGGTGCCAAGCTGAACCGCTTCGACGCCACCATCCGCAACCTCGAGAACGTCCGCGAGAACGTGTCCGCCGCGCGCGGCCGTATCCAGGACGCCGACTTCGCCCAGGAGACCGCCGCGCTGACGCGGGCGCAGATCCTGCAGCAGGCCGGGGTGGCAATGGTCTCGCAGGCCAACTCCGTCCCGCAGGCGGCCCTGGCGCTGCTGCAGTAATCCCCCGCCTTGAGCGGAGGGTTACCCAACGCCCGGGACCGCCAGCCGGTCCCGGGCGCATTGCTTCCCGCGAGGTAGCGTCATGCTTACCAATCTTGCACTGCAGAAGTACACCGGCATGCTCGGCGACGTGCGCAAGGTCGGCGGCAACGAAACGCGGCCGGCCATTGCCGAAGCCGTTCCCGCGGCCGACCAGGCACAGGAGACCGCGCCCGGTCAGCAGGCGGAGCCTGTCACGCGCATCCCGTCACTCGACTCGCAGGCGTTCGAATCGGCCGTGAAGGACATCACCGAGGAAGCGCAGAACCTGCAGCGGTCGCTGCAGTTCCACGTCGACGAAGAGAGCGGGCGCACCATCATCACGGTCATCGACAAGCAGACCGAGGAGATCATCCGCCAGATCCCGCCCGAGGAGGTGCTCTCGCTCGCGGAGCAGTTCCGTCGCGGTGGCGGCCTGTTCGTCGAGACCGAAGCCTGAGCGAAACCGGCTGGCCTCGTTCTTGCAGGCCACCTGACATCGCAGCCAGCGCCCGGAGGCGCCCCCGTCATGCTCAGCACCCCAGGCATCGGATCCGGCCTCGACATCAACGGCATCATCGACCAGCTGATGACCCTCGAGCGTCGGCCGCTGGTCAAGCTCGGCACGCAGCAGGTCGAACTCGAAGCCCAGCTCAGCGGCTTCGGCAAGCTGAAGAGCACGATTTCGCTGTTCAGCGGCGCCATGCGCGACCTCGCCGACCCCGACAAGTTCAAACAGTTCAAGGCCACCACCTCGGCCGAAGCCGTGCTCACCGCGAATGCGGACTCGAGTGCCGCGCGCGGCAACTACGACATCGAGGTCGTGCGCACGGCAGAGAATCACCGCCTGGCGGCAAACCTTACCGTCGCCCCCGCCGACCTCGCGACCAAGATCGGGGCGGAGGGTGACGAGATGACGATCACCGTCGGCACCACGGCCTTCACCGTCGAGTTCGGTGACAAGACGCTCGCTGAAATCCGTGACACCATCAACGCGGCGAGCGCCAACAGCGGCGTGACCGCCTCGATCCTGCAGGACGACACCGGCTATCGCCTGACCCTGTCGGCCGACGACACCGGCTCCGACAACTTCGTCAGCGTGGCGTACGCGATCGGCGTCACCGACCCGTTCGACCTGGCCAGCCTCAACAGCGACCGTGACGGCAGCACCAGCTTCGACGCGGCTGACCTCGACGCCGTCATGCTGCTCGAGAACACCTTCACGGTGACGCGCTCGAGCAACACCGTCAGCGATGTCATCGAGGGCGTCACGCTGAACCTCGCCGGCACCGGCAATGCAAACGTCGCCGTGGCGCGCGACGTCGACAAGATTCGCGGTTCGGTCAACCAGTTCATCGGCCTCTACAACGAGGTCATCAAAACCGTCTCCGAGCTGCGCGGCGGCGTGCTGGAGGAAGAGCGCAGCTCGCTCAACAGCCTCGAACGCCAGTTCCGCGCCGTGCTCAACACGCCGAGCGGCGGCGAAGCCTTCGACTTTCTGTTCGAACTCGGCGTCGAGACCCAGCGAGACGGCTCTCTCTCGCTCAACGCGCAGACCTTCGACAGCGCCCTCGCCTTTGATCCGGAAGGCGTCGCCGCGATGTTCGCCGATGCCGACAACGGGCTGGCCAAGCGCTTCGTATCCTTCGCCGACCGGCTGACCAGCGCCGGCGGTCTGCTCGACGGCCGCGAGACCTCGCTGAACAGTCGTATCCGCACCGTGGAGGACAAGCGTGGCAACATCGAGTTCCGCCTGCAGCAACGCGAGGCCGCCTTGATCGACCAGTTCAGCGCACTCGATGCCCTGGTCGCCCAGCTCAACACGACGAGCAGCTTTCTCACTTCACAACTCGACCAACTCGCTGCGGCGACGAAGTCAAGCAACGGCGGCTGATGCCGATACGCTGTCCAGCACTCACCGTGCGCCCACCGGGTATACCGGACCTGCTCCACGGTGATACCGCGACAGACCACGAGGACAATTCATGAGTCGTCCAATGAATGCCTACACCGCAGTCGACCAGTACGCGCGCCTGAGCCTCCGAACGGACATCGAATCGGCTTCCCCCCACCGCCTGATCCTGATGCTCCTCGAGGGCGGCATCGAGAAGATTCGCGCCGCGCGCCTGGCGTTGCAGCGCGGCGGCATTGCCGACAAGGGCGCCAACATCAGCTGGGCCATCTCGATCATCGACGGCCTGCGTGCCAGCCTCAATCTCGAACAGGGTGGCCAGCTCGCGGCCAACCTCGACAATCTCTACGACTACATGGCGCGCACGCTGGTCGAGGCTAACCTGCACAACGATCCAGCGCGCCTCGACGTCGTCGAGAACCTGATGCAGGAGATCCGCGCCGGCTGGAAGGGCATCGAGAACCAGGTCGGGCAAGCACCGCATGCGCACGACAACGCCATCGGCCCCAACGCGGTCGCCATCAGTTGAGCTCCCCGCACCACCAGGCCGGCGTATCACCGGAGCTGGTACACGAGGCGATCGCAGCGGTGCGCGCCGCGAGTTCGCGCCAGGCCTGGTGCGAGCTCGGCGAACGGGTCGCACGGCTGCTCGAATTGCTCGCGGCAATACCCGACGGCGCGCCTGGCCGGCCCGAGCTGGTGCGTCTCGCCCGTATCGCCGTCGAAGACGCCCGCCAGGGTGCGGCGGCCGAACGCGAAACGGTCGGTGCCGAACTCGACGTGCTGCGCCGTGGACGCCGCGCGGTGCGCGCCTACGGTTGAGACAAGCTCGCTGCACGCGGCTCACAGGAAGCGACGCGGTGTTCCCGACGACTCGCGCGCTCGCCGCAGTGCGCTTGCGGCAGCACGCAATGCGCAGTGCATCGGGTGATCTCGCGCCGTGCACGACGACCGCCGCGAACGGCGCCGGCGAGCGGATCATGCTACTCTCCGCGCTGCTGCGGACGTCACCGGTGTTCCTGCACGAGGTGACGTGCGGCGCGCGCAGCGCTCCATCGTTCGCATCCGCGTCATGCGTGCGCGGCGCCGCCGTTTCCGGCATGCTCCGCACGCCGCGCCGTGCGCTCGCGGCAGGCGCCACTTTCGCCCGGAAGCTCTGACTACGTCGCTATCCCGGGCTCACCGCGCAAGAGCCGGAATCCACTGTCATGGCACGAGCAGAACGGCCGATTCACCATATCACCCAGCGCCTCACCATCGACCTGGGCCCGGCATTGCCCGAACTCTTCATCGCCGGCATGGGGCGCGGCGGCACGACGTGGATCAGCGAGCTGTTCAACGTCGGTCATCGTTACCGCGTGATGCATGAACCTTTCCATGCGCGCCTCGTCCCGCAAGCGGCGCCGTTCTCCCCCATCGATGGCCTGCACCGACTGACGTGCAGCGCCGAAGACGACCCGTCCGACCTCGCCTTCCCCGACCTCCTCTACGTCCATCCCGACAACGACGAGGCGGCCTATGTACGCGCTGCCCGCGCCATTCTCGCCGGGCGCCCGTGGATCAATCGCTGGGTCAACGATCTCAACGAGCGCGTCGTCTCGCGCCGGCGCATCATCAAGGACATTCGCACCAATCTCATGCTGGCCTGGCTGGCGCGCCTCGCGCCTACCATGCCGATCGTGTGGGTCGTGCGTCACCCACTCTCGGTGGCCGGCTCGTGGACCGGCCTGTCCTGGCTGCCGACCGGGGACCGCCTGAAACCACTCAGCGCCGTCTTGCGCCGCTTCGACGAAGTACTGCAGGTGTTGCCGGAGGTGGGCGCGGGCCTCGCGCGCTTCGACCGCCAGGACCGCTTCGAGCGTGCCGTCGCCGCCTGGTACCTCCTGCACGCCGTGCCGCAGGCGCACCTGCCCCCGGGCCGCGTGTTCCTGCTGCCCTACGAGCGGCTGCGCGACGAGCCCGAGGCCACACTCGACAAGCTCATGGCGCACCTGCCACTCGCGCTCGATCGAGAGGCCATGCTAGCCCGCATCGGTACACCGTCGCGCACCGATTTCCGCCAGCGTGCGGCCCAGGGCCAGGCGCAATCGCACGGCTGGCAGGGCGTCGTCTCGGCCGAACAGGAGGCTCGCTGCCGGAGCCTGCTCGAACAGGCCGGCATGACGTGGTACCTGGACGACGAGCCACCCGAAGCCGGCCTCTGGGGCGGTTGACGCGGCGGCACGGGAACGGGTGCGGGGATCATCGCCAATGCGCGCCGGCAACAGCGAACAGGAGCAGTGGGTCGAATACACACCCGAACCGCTCCTGCAGCATCCACGCGCACTCGCACGGGCACTGGCGCGCGACCTGTGGCGCGGGCGCGAGCTCGCCTGGCGGCTGGCCGTGCGCGATCTCAGTGCCCAGTATCGCCAGACCGCGCTCGGCGTCCTGTGGGCGTTCGTGGTGCCGCTGGCCAACACCCTGGTGTGGGTGTTCCTCGGCAGCAGCGGCGTCGTCGCCACCGCGGCGGCCCCGCTACCCTACCCGGTGTACGTGTTCACCGGCACCATGCTGTGGTCAATCTTCGTCGATGCCGCCAACAGCCCGCTGCGCCTGACGACGAACGCCGCGCCGATGCTGTCCAAGATCAATTTCCCACGCGAGGCACTGATCGTGTCCGGCATGTTGCAGGCGCTGTTCCATGGCGTCAGCAAGCTGGTGGTGCTGCTCCTCGCAGTGCCGCTGCTCGAGGTGAATCCCGGCACCTCGCTGCTACTGGTGCCGCTCGGCGTGCTCGCGCTGGTGCTGGCGGGGACCGTGGTGGGATTGCTGGTCACGCCGCTCGGCATGCTCTACGGTGACGTCGGCAAGTCGTTCCCGTTGGTCACACAATTCCTGATGTACCTGAGCCCGGTGGTGTTCGTGATGCCGGCAACACCCGGATGGGCGGCCACCGTGCTGAGCTCGAACCCACTGACGCCACTGCTCGTCTCGACGCGCAGCTGGCTGACCGGCACTGGCGACGCCATGCCCGCCTACTTCGCCGCCGTCGTGCTCGCTGCCCTGGTCGTGCTCGTAGTCGGCCTGACCGCTTACCGCGTGGCGATGCCCATTCTCATCGAGCGCATGCGCGGCTGAGTGCGAATCAGGGAATGCGCGCCAGTGCCATGAACGACACGCTGGTTACCGTCGAGGACGTCTCGAAGAAATTCTGTCGCAGCCTCAAGCGCTCGCTGTGGTACGGGTTGCGCGACCTCGGCAGCGAGTTCGCCGGCCGCCGGCGATCTCATCGCGAACGCCTGCGGACCGACGAGTTCTGGGCCGTGCGCAATGTGGGCTTCAGCCTTGCCCGTGGCGAGTGCGTCGGCCTCATCGGTCACAACGGCTCCGGCAAGACGACCCTGCTGCGCATGCTCAACGGGCTGGTGCAGCCGGATGCCGGACGCATCGCCCTGCGCGGGCGTGTCGGCGCCCTGATCGCGCTCGGCGCCGGCTTCAACCCGGTGCTGAGCGGGCGCGAGAACATCTTCGTCAACGCCGCCGTGCTCGGTCTCGGCCGCGCCGAAGTCGCGCGCCGCTTCGACGAGATCGTCGAGTTCTCCGGCCTCGCCGAGTTCATCGATGCGCCGGTGCAGCACTACTCGAGCGGCATGTACGTGCGCCTCGGCTTCTCCATCGCCGCCCACGTCGAGCCGGACGTTCTGCTCGTCGACGAAGCACTCGCGGTCGGAGACCTCGCCTTCGTCATCAAGTGCATGAACAAGGTCGCAGAGTTGCGCCGTAACGGCACCGGCGTGATTTTCGTCTCGCACAACGAGTTGCAGATGCGCGCCGCGGCGAACCGTTGCGTGGTGCTCGACCACGGGCGCATGCTTGGCGATGTCGACGTCGAAGCCGCCTTTCGTCTCTATGCCGAAGCGCGCGCCAACCGTCCGTTCGCGATGACGCCGGCCATCGGCTTCGCCCATGAGGGCCCCCTGCGCCTCGAGGCGCTGGCTGCCGATTCCACTTATCCACCTACCGCGCTGGCACCACTGCGGCTGTTGCTGCGCGGTCTCGCCGAACGTGACGCCGATGGCGTCTCGCTCGAGCTGCGCATCTGGAATGCCGATGGCCAGGTGGTCACGGCGATCGACTCCGGCGGCCAGGGCCAGCTGCTCGACCTCGCGCCAGGCAGGTTCGAGCTCGAGGTCGACATCGATGCACTGTCGCTTGCTCCCGGACCTTATCGCATCGCCGGCGGCTTCCGGCGCAACGGCGAAGTGCTGGGCTGGGTCCGCGACCTCGCCCACATCGACGTCGCGGCACCGCCCGGCATGAAGGTCGCCGCCGGGGTGTGCGTGACGCCGGCGCGCATCGCCATCCGGCACGACGGAGCCGCACGCGAGGCGAGTGCGTGACTGTCCGGAGCACGGACCTCGCGGTGCAGGCGTCACTGCTCGAGCGACTTCAGGCACTCGGCAGTGCCGCGGCGCCGCTCGTGGTCGACGCGGCACCTGTCGCCGACGCCGTCAGTGCGGTCCTCGAGACGACACTGCGAGCGCAGCCGCGGGCGCGCTACATCCGTGTCTCGCCCGGGACTGCAGCGCCCGCCGGGGGCACCGCGGTCGACCTTCTGCGCCTGAAAGGTGGGGCGGACTACGAGACCACTGCGCAACTGCTGCAACGCTGGCTGCCCTGCCTTGCGGGCGACGCCATCATGATGGTCGATGGCTACCAGGCCGGGTCGGCGGCGGCGCGCGCCATCGGCGAACATGTACCCTTCGCCCATTTCCTTCCCGCGCCCATCGAGGGCGAGTTACTCGTCCTGCGACGCACCACGCAACCGCGCCAGCTCGTGCTCTGCGGCGGCATGCAGAGCAGCGGCAGCTCGCTGGTGTCGATGTGTTTCCTGCAACGAGGCGACCTCGACGGCGTCTACGACCTCGACAACCCGCTCGTACAACAGGATTTCACCCGCGTCACGACATCGCATGCGTGGGTGAAGATGACCATCGGCGCGTTCCGCCTCGGCGAGCTCGCCGCGTTGTACCGTGCCCAGGGCTGGCAGGTCAGCGTGCTGCTGGTGACACGTGAACTGCGCGAGATTCTCGTCTCGCTGGCCGGCAAGTGGTACGGACACGATGGCTGCACCGGCGACGACCCGCCGCTGTACACGCGCCTGTTGCGCTACCGCGAAGACCTTCGTGAAGCCGCGGCCCACGACTGGGTGTGCATCGAACACGCCGCGCTGCTGGCCGACCCTGCGGCGGTGCTCGGACGCACCTGCGCGGCGCTCGGCCTGCCGTGGGACGACGGCATGCTGGACTGGCCCCGCGACCCCGACACCTTCGCCTACCCGAGTCTCGGCAACGAATCCCTGCGTGCGAGTCTCGGCGCGGGCGGCGTGGCGGCGGCCATCTCGCGCTACCGGCAACGCGCGACGGACAGCGGCGATGAGGACCCGATCCGTGCCACGCAGGTCGATACCCTGCTCGCCCGCCTCGATGGCACGCCGGGCGCGGCCGAGCTCGCGCCGAGCCGCTACCGCGGCACGCGGCGCGAACGCCTGGAACGCGAAGTCGACCGCCTGTACCGCGAGGAGATCGGGCCGCGGGAAGCCTACATCGCACGACTGTGGCGGCACCGCGTGATCGGCCGCCTGCTCGCCGCCTGGGTACGCTGGGTCAACCCGGCGCTGGCCGCCCCGGGCCGCACGGGGGAACGGTCGCATGACTGACGCCGATGCCATCGTGGCGGTGGTCGTCACCTACAATCGATGCGCGCTGCTCGCCGAGACCTTGCGCGCAATCGAGGCCCAGGGCCGACGCCCGGCGTGCATCGTCATCGTCGACAACCACAGCACCGACGGCACCGCCGACATGCTCGCCACGCTCGAGCTCGAGGTGCCCTTCGAACATCTGCGTCTCGACCGCAATACCGGCGGCGCCGGCGGCTTCAAGGCCGGTATGCAACGGGCCTATGCACTCGGCGCCGACTGGTTGTGGGTGATGGACGACGACTGCATTGCCGCGCCGGATGCACTCGGCCGCCTGCTCGACGCACGCAGCGCGGCTGGCACCGAGCGGCCGGGATTCCTCGCTTCACGCGTGCTGTGGCAGGACGGTACGCCCTGCCTGATGAACCTGCCGGTGGCGCACCGGCTGTGGATCGCGCCCCACGCCACGGCGGCGAACGTGACACGCGTGCTGAGCTCGTCGTTCGTCTCGATGCTCGTGGCGCGCGAAGCGGTCGAGGCGGTCGGCTACCCGGTCGCCGAGTTCTTCATCTGGTTCGACGACGTCGAGTACAGCCGGCGCATCAGCGCGGTCATGCCCGCCTACCTCGTCACTGACAGCGTCGTCGTGCACAAGACGCCGACCAACCTCGCGCCGCTCGACTTCACGCAGCTCGACGAGGCCAGCCTGTGGAAATTCCGCTACGGCGTACGCAACGAGTGCAGCTTCCAGCTGCGCGCCAACGGGATTGCCGACGCGCTGCTGTTCGTCGCCCGCACCATCGCCCGCATGCGCCGCGCGCGCGTGCCGGCACGCCATCTGCGCCCGCTGCTGGGCGCCTGCGTCGAGGGGCTGCGCTTCGACTACACGCGCCATGTCAGTTACCCGGACGGTCGCGCCGACCGTCCCTACGCAGCGCGACGGGCGCACGCATCACGGTGGGTCGAATGAACACCCACGCCACCGTTGCGGCGGCACCGCTGGTCTCGGTGATCATTCCGACCTTCAACTACGGCCACTTCGTCGAAGCCGCCATCGCGAGCGTCGAAACGCAGGACTACCCGGCCTGCGAGATCATCGTCATCGATGACGGCTCCAGCGACGACACGCAGGCACGCCTGGCGCATCGCCCTGGTATCCGTTACGTCCGCCAGGACAACCAGGGCCTGTCGGCCGCACGCAATCACGGGCTACGCCTCGCGCGCGGCGAGTTCCTGCAGTTTCTCGATGCCGACGACCTGCTCGGCGCCAGCGCCGTGCGTCGCCGCGTCGAGTTCCTGCAGGCGCACCCGGCCGTCAGCGCGGTGTTCTGTCGCAGCCGCTTCTTCGCGAACGAAGACGAAATTGCCAAGAGCGCCGGCCGGCAGCGGGAATGGGCGCAACCCGCCGCCGAGGACGTCGACCTCGCGCTCTACTTCTCCAACATCGCGCCCCCGCACGCGTTCCTCGTGCGCCGCGCGGTGGTCGCCGCGCACGGCCTCGAGTTCGATACCCGCCTGCGTGCCTGCGAGGACTACGATTTCTGGTACCGGCTGGCGCGCGCCGGCGGTCTGCCGGCACCGCTGGGCACCGCCAACGTGTACTACCGCCAGCATGCCGCCAGCATGTCGCGCGCGCACGGCAACCAGTACCGCCACGACGCCGAGATGTGCCGGCGCATCCGGGCCGACATCGGCGCCGGTCGCGCGTGGCTGGGAGAGCGTTCGCCGGGCGATTATCTCGCCGCGCTCTATTGTGCCTCGCTGCTCGCCTGCCGCCGCCTGTGGCACGTGGACCGCGCCGGGCTGGCGGAATTCGTGTCCGGGCACCTGCTGCCGCTACAACAGGAACTGGCCTCGGCGCTGGCGACGGCGCCACCGGGGGTTGCCGCACGCGGCTACCTCGCCGACGCGCGGCTGCTCGCGCTACGCCTGTGGATGCGCGACCGCGCGCTGTCGCGCGGCGCCTGGCGCCGGCTCGCGCCGCCGCTCGCGGCGAGCCAGTTCGCCGCGGCGCTGGCCGGACCGGGGGCGCGACGGCCTGGACTCGGCCGCCTGCTGCGCCAGGACCTTGTGTATGCGACGCTCCGCCTGCGCGGCACGCTGCAGCGCGCCGGCGGCAGCGCACTGGACGCCGAGAGCGAAACCGGCCACGACCTGCTGGCCTGAACGTACGACAGGAAACCGAACAATGCCTCATGAGCAACCCGATGCACGCCGCGTGCTGGTCGTCGGTGCCGGCTTCGCCGGCAGCGTGAGGGCACGCCAGCTGGCCGAGGGCGGCCACCCGGTGCTGGTGATCGACCGCCGCCCGCACATCGCCGGCAACGCCTACGACGAGCCGGATGCCCACGGCGTGCTCGTGCACCGCTACGGCCCGCACATCTTCCACACCAACGGCGAACGCATCTTCGAGTATCTCAGCCGGTTCACCGCCTGGCGGCCCTACGAGCACCGGGTTCGCTGCGTGGTCGCTGGTCGCGAGTATCCCTTCCCGATCAACCGCGACACGCTGTGCCAGCTCTACGGGCTCGACCTCGACGAGGACGGCGCGGCGGCTTTCTTCGAGCGCGTACGCGAGCCGCGCGACCCGGTCCGTACCAGCGAGGATGTCGTACTCAACTCGGTTGGCCGCGACCTGTACGAGAAATTCTTCCTCAATTACACGCGCAAGCAATGGGGTCTCGACCCGGCCGAACTCAAGGCCGGCGTCGCCGCGCGCATCCCGGTGCGCACCAACACCGACGATCGCTACTTCACCGATCGTTTCCAGGCGATGCCGAGCGACGGCTATACCGCCATGTTCCGCAACCTGCTCGACCATCCCGCCATCGAGCTCGCCCTCGGCGTCGACTACCATGCCGAGCGCACGCGGCTCGCCGCGCGCCACGTCGTCTACACCGGCCCCATCGATGCCTACTTCGATTACTGCCACGGCCGACTGCCCTACCGCTCGCTGCGCTTCGAGCACGAGCACCTGCCGGCGACGTCGCAGTACCAGGCGGTCGGCACGGTCAACTACCCGAACGACCACGACTACACGCGCATCACCGAATTCAAGCACCTCACCGGGCAGGAACATGCCGGCACCTCGATCGTGCGCGAGTATCCCCAGGCCGACGGTGATCCCTACTACCCGGTGCCGCGGGCCGAGAACGAGGCGCTGTTCAAGCGCTACGAAGAGCTCGCCGGCGCTGAGCCCGGCGTGACCTTCGTCGGTCGTCTCGCCCAGTACCGCTACTACAACATGGACCAGGTGGTCGGCGCCGCGTTGAAGGCGGCCGAGAACCTGCTGCCGGCCCTGTCATGAGCGGCCCGGTCACCGCGCTCGTCGTCACCTACAACCGCAAGGCGCTGCTCGGGCGCTGCCTCGACGCGCTGGTCGGTCAGAGTCAAGCGCCCGACCGCGTGCTCATCGTCGACAACGCGTCGACTGACGGCACCCGCGAATGGCTCGCGCAAGCCGGATGGCTCGCACGCGACGACGTCGAACTGCTCGCGCTGAGCGAGAACACCGGCGGCGCCGGCGGCTTCTCCGCCGGCATCGCGCATGCCGTCGAGCACGGGGCCGCGTGGGTGTGGCTGATGGACGACGACGCGGAGCCGGCCCGCGACGCACTCGCGACGCTGCTCGAGGCGGCCACCAATCCGAACGATCTCTACGGTTCGGTGGCCGTGGCCGGCAACCGCCTGGCCTGGCCGATGGCACCCCATGGTGCCCCTGCGGATGGTCACATCCATTATGTCGAACAGGCGCCGCCAGCACCGGTCGACGTCGCGTTCATTCCCTTTCTCGGGCTGCTCGTCAGTCGCGAGCTGGTCAGCGCCATCGGCGTACCCGACGCCGGTTACTTCCTCGCCGCGGACGACGTCGAGTACTGCATGCGCGCGCGGCGCCACGGCGCCCGCACCTGGCTCGTCGCGCGGAGTCGTATCGAGCACCCGGCGTCGGAGCGGTACGGGTTGCAGCTCACGCCGCGACGGCGCTTCGAATCGTTGCGTCTGCCGCCCTGGAAGCGCTACTACGACGTGCGCAACCGGCTCTTCATCGCGCGCGCCTATTACGGCGCCGCAACCTGGTACAAGACCATTCCCGGCCAGTTCATGCGCCTGTTCCTCACGCTGCTCCACGAGCCGCGCCGCGGGGCCCAGATCAAGGCCTTCGCCGCCGGCATGGTCGACGGTCTCGCCGGGCGCAAGGGACGCCGCCACGAGCGCTGGGGGATCCACCCCTGACGGCAGCCGCCGCCATGCGCATCGCCTTCCTGTGCAAGCGTCGCTACATGGGCAAGGACGTCATCCTCGACCGCTACGCGCGCCTTTACGAGTTGCCGCGCGGGCTGGCCGCGCGCGGCCACGACGTACTCGGCCTGTGTCTCGAATACGCCGGCCGCGAACGCGGCGAATGGTCGCACGAGGCACCGCCAGGGCAGCTCAGCTGGCACTCGTGGCCGGCCGGCCGCCTGCTGCTCCCGGGCATCGCCGCGCACGCGCGCGCGGCCCTGCGTTCGCTCGGCGGGTTCCGCCCGGACGTCGTGCTATCCGCCTCAGACGTCTGGCACGTCACCCTCGGCGACTGGCTGGCGCGACGCCTGGCGGTGCCCCATGTGGTCGACCTCTACGACAACTATGCGAGCTTCGGCGCGGCGCGCCTGCCCGGTCTCAGCGCCGCCTACGCACGCGCACTCGGCAGGGCCGCCGGTGTCAGCTGCGTCAGCGCGCCGCTCGCCACGCTGATCCGCGAGCGCCACGCGCCGCGTGGCACAGTGGTCACCATCGAGAGCACCGTCGGTGCCGGCCAGTTCACACCGCGCGACCGCGAAGCCTGTCGGCGCGAGCTCGGCCTGCCGCACGGCGTGCCGCTGATCGGTTACGCCGGCGCACTCGATCGTTCGCGCGGCATCGAGGACCTCTACGCCGCCTTCGCCGAGGTCCGTGCCGCGCACCCCGACGCCCGCCTGCTGCTCGCCGGGCCGGTCGGGAGGCCGGCCCTGCCGCGACTGGCGGGGCTCGAGTACCTCGGCGCGCTCCCGCACGCCGCCGTTTCCACCTTCTACGGCGCGCTCGATGTCGGCGTCATCTGCGTGCGCGACACGCCTTTCGGACGCTACAGCTTCCCCCAGAAGGCCTACGAGATGCTCGCCATGCGCATGCCGCTGGTGGTCGCGCGCGTCGGCGCCATGGCGAGCCTGTTCGCCGATCATCCGGCGTGCACCTACGAAGCCGATTCGAGCACGTCGCTCGCGGCCGCGCTGCTCGCACAATTGCGTGCCCCGTGTATCCCGGCACTGCCGATCCCGACCTGGGACGAACAGGCAGCCCGGCTCGAAGCACTGCTGGTCGCTGCCGCACACTGAGCACGCCACAGCCATGACGTGGAGCGGCGTGGCGCTTCCCGTTATGCTGAACGGGCCACAGGCGGCGCAATATTCAAGGGGAGGAACACGCATGGCCACGCCGGACGTCTATCGCATCCCGGGCTTCACCACGCAAGGCGGCGCGACGCTAGACATCGATCTCACCTACGTCACCTTTGGCACCCTGTCGCCGGCACGCGACAACGCGGTGCTCATCCCGACCTTCTACGGTGGCCGCCACGCCGAGACCGAATTCATGCTCGCGGCGGGCCGCGCCATCGACCCGCAACGGCATTTCGTGATCATCCCCAACATGCTAGGCAACGGCGCTTCGACGTCGCCGAGCAATACGCCGGCGCCCTATGGCCGCGGCAACTTCCCGCTCGTCACCGTGTACGACAACGTCGCCATCCAGCATCGCCTGGTCACCGAGCATCTCGGCATCGAGCGGCTGCGCCTGGTCACGGGCTTCTCCATGGGCGCAGCGCAGACCTTCCAGTGGGGCGCGCTCCACGCCGACATGATCGATGCCATCGCGCCGATCTGCGGCGCCGCGCGCGTGGCCGATCACAACCGGGTGTTCGTGGCCTCGGCCGTCGACGCGCTGCGCCTCGACGCCGACTTCCGCGACGGCTGGTACAGCGAGCCGCCGCTGCGCGGCCTGCTCGCCTTCGGCCATGTCTACGCCGCCTGGCTGTTCTCGCAGGACTTCTTCCGCGAGCGCCTCTACGAGCAACTCGGACTCGCGTCGCCCGACGACGTGGTGCGCTTCACGCAGAACTATTTCCTCGCCAACGACGCCAATGATCTCATCGCCATGGCACGCACCTGGATGAACGCCGACATCGGCGCCAACCCGCGCTTCGGCGGTGACTTCGATGCCGCGCTCGCGGCCATCGGCTGTCGCGCCATCGTCATGCCGGGTGAGACGGATCTCTATTTCCGTGTCGCCGACAGCGAGTACGAAGTCGCCCACATGCCGCATGCAGAGCTCCGCACCATCCCCTCCAAGTGGGGCCACGGCGCCGGCTTCGGCATCGACCCGGCCGACAACACGTTCGTCGACGACGCGCTGCGCGAGCTGCTGGGCGACTAGAACCGCGCAGCGAGGGATGACGAACCGTAGCCAAGCCAAGCCAAGCCAAGCCAAGCCAAGCATCGTCAGAACCCTGACGGCATCAAGCCCCGCGGCGCGCACGTGGCTGCGGGAGCGGCTTCGAGCGCAAGCGGGCCAGGGACGGCCCGGCGCCGCGCGACAGCAGCCCGGCCGCACAGGTATGTGCGGCCGGGCGTGAGCGGACGAAGCCAGGTGCGTGCCGTGCCCGGCGCGGCGCAACGCAACGGACGGCACACGCCACCGCGACCGCACTCAACGCCCCGACGGCACCGACCCAGCGGCGCGCACGTGGATGCGGGAGCGGCTTCGAGCGCAAGCGGGCCAGGGAGGGCCCGGCGCCGCGCGACAGCAGCCCGGCCGCTCACGGAAGTGCGGCCGGGCGTGAGCGGACGCAGCCACGTGCGTGCCGCGCCCGGCACGGCGCTACGCAACAGGCGGCGCACGCCACCCGAGCCACAACACAACGACCACGCTCAGAGCCTCGACGGCATCGCCCCCCGGCGCTCACGTGGCGGCGGCCTCGACCTCATCCGCCGTAATCGCGTCGCGCCGCCTCCGCCGAGACGAATCCATCGGCGAGGTCGTCGGCCAGCTGCTCGCGGTCGCGCTCGCCCGGCGTACCCCAGCCGCCGCCGCCCGGGGTGTCGATCTGCACGCGATCACCGGGGCGAATCACCACGTTCGACCACTTGCTCGTCGACGCCTTGCAGAACGCCTCTACCATGGTCTGCCAATCGCCGGCACCGGCCTTCATGTAACGCGTCATGCCGGGGGCGCCAGGGGCGCCGCCGTCGAAGCCCCAGGCGCGGTGATCATGGCGATCGGTCAACTGGCTGCAGGTGATCTCGGCATCGAGACAGCGCCAGGTCCGGCGCGTGCCGAGACCGCCGCGGTAGCGGCCGGCGCCACCGGAATCCGCACGCAGGCTGAACTCCTCGGTGAGCCAGGGGTAACGCGTCTCGAACACCTCGACCGGCATCACGCGGCAGTTGCCATTGATGGAATCGGTCGCGTCGTTGCCGTCGGCAAAAGGCCGTGCGCCCCACCCGACCGTCTCGATGTCATAGCAGGCGAAGTACTCGTCGTAACGCCGGTCGACACCACCGAAGACGAAATTGAGATGGGTCCCGCCCTCGCCCGCCATCGCGCGTGCCGGCGCCGCCTGAGCGAGCGCCCCGATCACCGCGCCGGCGATGCGCGGGTGGGTCTCGGTATTGCCACCGACCTCCGGCGCCGGGTAGTCGACGTTCACGATGGTGCCCTTCGGCGCGACGATGCGAATGGGGCGGAAGCAGCCCGAATTGCGTGGAATCGACGGGTCGGTGAGATGCAGCAGCGCATTGTAGGCGGCCGACCAGCTCACCCCGAGCGTCGCGTTGATCGGCCCCGAGACCTGCGGCGTGCTGCCGGTATAGTCGACCACGATCTCCTCGCCCTGCACGTGGCAATGCGCCTCGATACGGATCTCCGAGTCGGACACGCCGTCATTGTCCATGTAGTCGACGAAGCTGTAACGGCCGTCGGGGATGGCCGCGATCTCGGCACGCATGCGCGCCTCGGAGTAATCCATGAGATCGTCGCAGGTCCTGCGGAACACCGCGCAACCATACTTCGCGACGGTTTCCCCGAGACGCTTCACGCCGGTCTCCACGCCGGAAATCAGCGCACGCATGTCACCGTAGTTGTAGCGCGGCGTACGCACGTTGGCGAGCCACAGCTTCCACACCTCGGGCACGTCCTCGCCGCGCTTCTTGATCTTGACCGGCGGCACGCGAATGCCTTCGTGGAAGATCTCGGTGGCCTCGGACGGGAATCCGCCCGGCACCATGCCGCCGACCTCGGCAACGTGGCCGATGGCGACGGTGAAGGCGACCAGTTCGTCGTCGACGAAGAGTGGACAGAACAGGGTGTGCTCAGGGGTGTGCAAACCGCCGCGATAGGGATCGTTGTGCACCAGCACGTCCCCTGGCTCGATTTCCTCGATCGGCACCTCCTGCAGGCACGAGCGGATCAGCAGCGGCATACCGCCGATCTGTGCGGGGCAGAACTCGGCCACCGCGAGCATCTCGCCGCGTGGACTGGCGATGCCGCAGGTGAAATCGAGCGCCTCGTTGAAGATGGTCGAATACGACGTCTTCATCAAGGTGATGCCCATCTCGCGGCAGATCGAGACCATCGTGTTCTCGATGATGTTCATCGTGACGAGATCGAAGCCGGTGCTGGCGGACATGTGGATGCTCCTGTGTCTCAGCGGGTGGCAGTGAGAACGAGATGGCCGTCGGCGGTGACGTCGAGGCGCTGCCCCGGGCACAGCACGGTGACCGAAGCGGACTCCTCGATCAGCGCCGGCCCTGCCAGTGATTGTCCGGGTGCCAGGGCCTCGCGGGCGAACACCGGTGTCGCGCAGGGGCCGGCCTCGAACCAGACCTCGCGCGTCGCCGCCGGGGCCGCCGGCGTGGCCGCTGCGAGCGGCGGGAGGCGTGGCTTGTCGGTCGCGACGACGGCCGTGCACTTGAGCGTGATGAGCTCGATCACTTCGCCCGGGATGGCAAAACCGAAGCGAGCCTCGTGGCGCGCGTGGAATGCGTCCCATAGCGCGCTCGCGCTCGCCGCGTCGAAGGCATCCTCCGCGTAAGGCAGTTCGAGCTCGTAGTTCTGGCCGAGATAGCGCAGCTCGATGGCGCGCTCCAGCCGCACCGGCTCGGTGTAGCCCTGTTCGCGCATGGCCAGGCGCGCGCTCGCCACCAGGTCGCCGAGCAGGGCGCTGGCGCGCGCACAGTCGAAGCGTGCTGAGGTCATCTGCACGGTACGCTCGAGATCGACGCGCGCGTCGGCAAAGGTGAAGCCGAGCGCCGAGAACTGCCCCGGATGCAGGGGCACGACGCCGCACGGGATGCCGGCCTCCATCATCAACTCGCCGACGTGCAGCGGACCGGCGCCGCCGAAGGCGAGCAGGCTGAAGTCGCGCGGATCGAGGCCGCGTTCGACCAGTACCGTGCGCAGGGCCCCGACCATGTTGTTGTTGACGATGCGCAGGATGGCCAGTGCGGTTTCCTCGACGCCCAGGCCGAGGTGTCCGGCGACGCCGGCCACGGCGGCGCGGGCCGCGCCGACGTCGAGCGTCATCGTGCCGCCGAGGAAGCGCTGCGGGTCGAGACGGCCGAGCACCAGGTTGGCATCGGTCACGGTGGGCTCGGTGCCGCCGAAACCGTAACAGGCCGGACCGGGCCGTGCACCGGCGCTGGCGGGCCCCACCCGCAGCATGCCGCCGCGGTCGATCCACGCGAGCGACCCGCCGCCGGCACCGATGGTGCGGATGTCGATCATCGGCACCTGGATGGGCACGCCGAACTCGAGTTCGAAAGCCGTGGTGAAACTGAGCTCGCCATCGACGATGGTCGAGCAATCGGTCGACGTGCCGCCCATGTCGAAAGTGACGACGTGGTCGTGCCCGAGCGTGGCAGCAACGTGGCGCGCAGCGACGGTGCCGCCGGTGGGTCCGGACAGCGTCAGATGAACCGGCTGCGCGGCAGCGCCGGCAAGCGTCATCTCACCGCCGTTCGACTTCATCACCACCGGCGCCGGACGGATGCCCGCGGCGCCGAAGCGCTCGTGCATGTCGCGCAGGTAGCGGTGAACGACCGGCTTGATGTAGGCGTCGGCGAGCACGGTGGAAGCGCGCTCGTATTCCTTCCATTTTGGCAGCACCTCGGAGGAAATCGAGATCGGCACGTCACCGAGCGCCTCGGCGAGGAGCTCGCGGGCACGCCGCTCGTGGCGCGGCTCGAGGTAGGAGAAGAGGAAGTTGACCGCGACTGCCTCGATGCCGCCGGTCGCGGCGATGCGCTGGCCGAGTTCGCGTACGGCCGCGTCGTCGAGCGACGTCAGCACCTCGCCGGCGCTCGTCACGCGCTCCTCGAGTTCGAAGCAGTCGCGGCGGCGCACCAACGGGCGCGGCTTGATCCAGCTGCTGTCGTAATGGTGCGCCCGGTTGCCGCGCTGCAGGAACGGCACGTCGCGAAAGCCGGCGGTGGTGACATAGGCGACCCGTGCGCCGTTGCGCTCGAGCAAGGCGTTGGTCGCGACCGTGGTGCCGAGACGCAGGGTGTCGACGGCGGCGAGATCGTCGAGCGTGGCGAGCCCCTGCAGAATGCCGGCGGTCGGGTCATCCGGCACCGTGAGGTTCTTCCACGCATGCACCGCGTGGGTGTCGCGGTCGCAGGCGACGAAATCGGTAAACGTACCACCGACGTCGACACCCAGCAGGTAACGGCTCATGCGGGTCCTCCTTTGCAACCGCCGCGGGCCTCACCGCGACGACCTTCCCGACACGGCTCGGGGCGGGACGCCGGACGCCCCGCCGCACAGCCATGAATAATCCTGAGACCGGTTCTAGTCTAACGAGGGCCTGTTGATCTTTCATCGCCACCCCTGCCGCGTCCCTGTTCTTGGCCCAGCAAGACAGCGCGAGCGCGGTGTAGCCATGCTACTCAAGTGAGCGATAGCGCCGCTGGACGCACCCGGGAACACAACCCGAAGGCCTGCCCCTGGTAAACCGCCACTCGGCGTTGCAGCTCGCTCACCTGGAACGACCAGGCCACGCTCACTGCGCCTTGATTGCCGCTTTTCAGGGGCAACAGCGGCGGCGACGAAAGATCGACAGGCCCTTGGGCAGCAAGCCGATGGGATGCCCGGCGCGGGTGGCTCGCGACGCCGGCGCACAGCGGCTATGCTGCTGGCTTCGTCAACCGCGTGGTCTCATGCGAGAAGGACGCCATGAATCAGCCATCACCTGCCAGGCCCGGCGCCGACTCCGCTTATGCCGGGGGCTGCGCCTGGATCGACGGCGAACTGGTCCCCATCGCCGAAGCGCGCATCCCTATCCTGGATACCGGTTTCACGCGTTCGGATTGCACTTACGACGTCGTCGCGGTGTGGGGCGGCCGCTTCTTCCGTCTCGACGACCATCTCGATCGATTCGAGCGTTCCTGGCGGCGCGGACGTTTCTCACCGCCACTGGAACGCGCCGCCATGCGCCGGGTGCTGCACGACTGCGTACGGTCCAGTGGTCTCGCCGAGGCCTACGTGGAGATGATTGTCACCCGGGGTGTGCCCGTCGCCGGCGAGCGCGACCCGCGGCGCTTCGCCAACCGCTTCTACGCGTTTGCCATTCCCTACGTGTGGATCGTGCAACCGGCGCAGCAGGAAGCCGGAATCGCACTGGTGATTGCGCGTGACACCGTGCGCATCGACCCGCGCGCAGTCGATCCGACGGTCAAGAACTTCCACTGGGGCGACCTGGTCGCCGGCCTGTTCGAGGCCTATGACCGCGAGGCGCAGAACGTGGTCCTGCTGAACGCCGCCGGCGAAGTCACCGAAGGCCCCGGCTTCAACCTGTTCGCCGTGTGCGACGGTGTGCTGTGGACGCCGGCCGCCGGGGTACTCGAAGGCATCACGCGCCGGACCGTGCTCGAACTCGCCCAGCGCGCCGGGATCGCGACCCGGATCAGCATGTTCGGCACCGATCGCTTGCAAGCTGCCGACGAATTGTTTATCACCAGCACCGCCGGCGGCGTCATGCCGGTCACCCGGCTCGACGGCCGCCCGGTGGGCGATGGTCGGCCGGGCGCCATCACGCGCGCCCTGCGCGCGGCCTACTGGGACGCCCATAGCGATCCGGCCTGGACCTGCGCGGTCGAATGAGCTTCCCGATTGCCCGGAACCTGCCCCATGACTGACACCATCCGCATCGAGCCGGTCGCCGAGACGCGCCCGATCGAACTTCCCGACAGCCTCGGCTTCGGCCGCGTCTTCACCGACCGCATGTACACCGCGCGCTACGATGCCGCGCACGGCTGGCACGATGCCACCATCGGTCCCTATCGCCCGATCACGCTGGACCCGGCGACCACGGTCTATCACAACGGCCAGATGATCTTCGACGGCACCAAGGCCTACCGCCGCGACGATGGCGATATCAACCTGTTCCGCACCGCGCGGAATGCCGAACGCTTCAACGAGTCTGCCGTACGCATGGGCATGCCGCCGGTCGACGTCGCGCAGCATGTCGCCGCCATCACCGAGCTCGTGCGCCTCGAGCACCGCTGGGTGCCCGAGCGTCCCGGCACCGCGCTTTACATCCGCCCGGTCATGATTGGCACCGAGAAGACGCTCGAAGTGCGTGCGAGCCGCGAGTACCTGCACTACGTAATCCTGTCGCCCGTCGCGCCGTACTTCGCCGACGGCTTCGCGCCGGTCTCGGTGTACGTCTCCGACGACTACGTCCGCGCCGTGCGCGGTGGCACCGGCGAAGCCAAGACGCCCGGCAACTACGCCGGCTCCATTGCCGCCACCGAAGTGGCGCTCGCCAGCGGTTACCAGCAGGTCCTGTGGCTGGATGGTGTCGAGCGGCGCTATGTCGACGAGGTCGGTGCCATGAACATCGCCTTCGTGCTCGATGGCCGCGAGATCGTCACGCCGACGCTGACCGGCGCCATTCTGAAAGGCGTCACGCGCCGCTCCCTGCTGCAACTTGCGCCGGACCTCGGTTACCCGGTGAGCGAGCGGCGCATCGCCATCGACGAAGTCATCGAAGGGCTGGCGACGGGCCGCGTCAGCGAGATTTTCGGCATGGGCACGGGCGCCGTGATCGCGCCGGTCGGGCGCTTGCACTACCGCGGTGAAGACATCCGCGTTGGCGACGGCCAGCCCGGCCCCGTGGCGACGCGACTGTACGACGAACTGACCGGCCTGCAGTACGGGCGACGGCCCGATCCCTACGGTTGGACCACCACCATCGAAGTCGGGGACGCCGCCCGGGCCGGTGGCGCGCGCGCCTGAAGGCGAGAAACGAGAGGATTCCATGTCTACCGTCACCCTGATCGAATACGCAGACGCATCCCCCGCGGTACGTGCGGTCTACGACGACATCCGTGCAACGCGCAAGAGCGACGACATCAACAATTTCTGGAAGGCGCTCGCGCACAGCCCCGACCAGCTCGAGCGCACCTGGCAGCAACTGAAGGCCGTCATGGCTCCCGGCGCACTCGATCCGCTCGTGAAGGAGTTGATCTACATCGCGGTCTCGGTCGCCAACGGCTGCGAATACTGCGTCCATTCGCACACCGTGGCCGCGCGCCGTAAAGGCCTGACCGATGCGCAGTACGCCGAACTCCTCGCCGTCATCGGCATGGCGCACCAGACCAATGGTCTGGTCACCGCGCTGCAGGTCGAGGTCGACGACGCCTTCAAGGCGTGACAGCGCCATCGCCTCGATGAATGCCGCGCACAGCCGGCGGCCGTGCTGCCCTGGCGACGCGGTCGTGACCGCATCCACACGGCTGCGCCAGCCATCGTGACCAGCGGACTGCTCGGCGAACTGGTCGATATCTACACGCGCGACGACGCGCTCTACGCCCGCGCGCGGCGCTGGCGCTTCGACGCGGTCGTCCAGCACGGCCCCACCGATGCATTCGGCAATGCCGTCATCACGGTGGCAATCGCGGCAATCTTCGCCGGCAATGCCGCGCACGGCGCGCTGATCGCCTGGCTCATCGCCATCAACGGCGCATCGCTCGTGCGACTCGTAATCTGGTTCATCCACCAGCGCGCGGGGACGCGCTCGCCAGACCTGCTGCAGAAGATTTTCTCCGCCAGCCTCGTCATCCACGCGGCTCTGTGGGCCACCTCCTTCTTCCTCTTCGCGCCGGCCGATTCCATCGCCAGCCGCAGCGCGGTGCTGGTCTGGCTGGCCGGCTGTGCGGCCTGGGTCGTGTCGGCGTATACGCTCCTGATCGAGGCGGTACTCGGCTTCCTGCTCGTCCAGCTCACCCCGCTCGCGGTGGCGTTACTGCTGTCGGGGGATCGTTTCTGGCAGCTCGTCGCCATTGCCATCGCGATGTTCCTGCCGACCATGGCGATGGTTGCCCTGCGCAATAACGCACTCCTCATGCGCGGAACCATCACCGCGCTCGAAAAGGAACAACTGGTCGAGGCACTGGAACGCGAGAAGGGCGCGGTCGAGCGCCTCAACGACGACCTCGAAGCGGATATCGAGCGCCGTGAACAGATCGAGGCCGAACTACGCGCAGCGATGGCGCGCGCCGAAGAGCTCACCAACACGCTCGAACGGCTGTCCTCGCTCGATGGTCTCACCGGCATCGCCAACCGCCGTCGCTTCGACCAGATGCTTGCGCGCGAATGGAGTCGTGCACATCGCGGACAGTGGCCGCTTGCGCTGATTCTGTGCGACCTCGATTACTTCAAACAGTACAACGACCACTACGGCCACCAGGCCGGCGACGCCTGCCTGCGCCAGCTTGCACAGCTGCTCGAACGCTCGTTGCGCCGCGGCGGTGACCTCGCCGCCCGCTACGGTGGCGAAGAGTTCGCCATCCTTCTGCCGGAGACGGACAGCGAACACGCCGCGGCCGTCGCCGAGGGGATACGCGATGCGCTGCTGCAGCTCGGCCTGCCCCACGAACGCTCGCTGGTGGCGCCGGTACTGACCGCGAGCTTCGGCGTCGCCGCGCTGGTTCCGGATGGCGAATCGGCGCCCGAAGTGCTCGTCGAGCAGGCCGACAAAGCGCTCTACGCGGCCAAGGCGAGCGGACGCAACCGGGTCCGCCAGTCGGGTGTCACGCAGGGCTCACTGCCCTTCCCGGACAGCCTGCTTCACTAAGAGTCCGCGACGGCGGGCGACGGCGCCTCGGGCTCCCAGCCCCACAGTCGTCACCACGCCTGCTGCGACGTCCCCTGCCGTCGCCGCGCGACGAGCGGCTATAGTGGGCGCGCCGCGACGCGGCATGATTCACCAGCTTCAACCATAGCGGAGGATATCCATGGCTGGCAGCTCCCCCACCGACGGCTTCGTGATGAACCAGACGATGCTGCGCGTACGCGATCCCGAGGTCTCGGTCGATTTCTACTCGAAGGTGCTCGGCATGACCCTGCTCGACCGCTACGACTTCGAGGCAATGCAGTTCTCGCTCTACTTCATGGGCTATCTCGCACCCGGCGAGCGCGTCCCCGAGCAGGCCGGCGAGCGCGCGCAGTGGGTGTTCGGCCGTCCGGCGCTGCTCGAGCTGACGCACAACTGGGGCACCGAGGCGGACACCGCCTTCGCCGGCTACCATGACGGCAACGTCGAACCCCAGGGCTTCGGTCACATCGGCATCTCGGTGCCCGACGTCTATGCCGCCTGCGAACGCTTCGAGCAGCTCGGCATCGAGTTCGTCAAACGCCCGGACGACGGCAAGATGAAGGGGCTCGCCTTCATCAAGGATCCGGATGGCTACTGGATCGAAATTCTGAGCCCGACCGGCCTGCGCGCGATCGTTGCCTGACCGCGCATCCGGGCGTTGGCCCGGACACGCGGCACCGTGCGCTGTCTTCGGCACGCCCACCCATGGTGGGCGTGCCGTCGCAGCGCATCGCGCTCAGGGCCCGTAGTAGTACTGGTAACCGCGATACTCGGGCACCAGCTTCTCGTAGCGCGAATGCAGGAACTGCACCAGGTCGATGAGCTGGGCGACCGTCATGCGGCTGTTGAAGTCCGGCATCGCGGTCTCGCCGCGCGCCGCCTCTTCCTTGTTCAGCAGCTTGAGGTACTCGTCGGAGATGACGTGCTTGGGATGCACCACCGAGGTGAGCAACTCGCCGTAATCCTTGATCTTGGCGCGCTTGCCACCAAGCTCGATTTCGAGTGAGGAGACGCCGTCGTAGGCCGGCAGGTCGAGCCCGGAGACGACGTGGCACTGGCGACAACCGAGATCGAGGAAGACCTGCTGGCCACGCTCGACGTTACCCTCCGGCAGCACGAAGCCGTCGGCAGTCATCGGCGAATCCTGCTGGCCGCAGGCGCTCAGCAGGGCACCCGCGGCGAGCGCGCATAAAGTGCGCGCAACTGCGCGCGTCGGGCGTGAGTCGATGGCTTTCCTCATGGACCTCTCCTCGGTTCTCGATGGACCGGTCGGCGCCGGCGTATGGAAAATTATACGCAGACCAGGTGCCACGGCGGTGACACGGATCAAGCGTCCCAGGGGTGCGCCTCAGGCGTTCTTGATGGTCAGACCGCCATCGACCGGCAAGTGGGTACCGGTCATGTACTGGGCCGCAGGCAGCACGAAATTGAGCGTCCCGTGGGCGACTTCCTCGGGCTCCGCGTAGCGCTTGAGCGCGACGCGACGACGCGCAAACTCGGCTTTCGCTTCTTCCGGGATGGCCGCCGTCATGCCGGTGCGGATGGGGCCGGGACAGATGCAGTTGACGGTAATGCCGCGGCTGGCGAGTTCGACCGCGAGTGAGCGAGTCAGCCCGATCACACCGGTCTTGGCCGCGGTGTAGGGGCTGATGCCCTTGGTCGCGCCGAGCGCCTCGGTCGAAGCGATGTTGACGATACGTCCGGCTCCGCTCGCCTCGAGATGCGGCAGGCAGGCACGAATCAGCATGGCCTGCGCCGTCAGCAGAACATCGAGGGTGCGTGCCCACGCCGTCGCGTAGTCCGGCGCATCGAGCGGGCGTTCGATCGCGATGCCGGCGTTGTTGACCAGGATGTCGAGCGCGCCGAAACGGGCCACGATGGCAGCAACCACGGCCTCGCGCTGGCCCTCGTCGGCGACATCGAGCACCCATCCGGCCGCACTGCCGCCGGCGCCCTCGATTTCGCCAACCACCGCGTCGACCCGTGCCTGGTCGAGATCGGTAACGGCGACGTGGGCACCTTCGTCGGCGAACAGGTGGGCGGTGGCGCGCCCCATGCCACTGGCCGCGCCGGTGACGAGTGCGACCTTGCCCGCGATACTGCGGCTGAGCTTGCTCAATCGGGCCATGGATGTCTCCTTATTGCGTGTTGGGATCAGGGTCAGGACGGTGCGGCGGTGCAGCGCTCGAGGGCCATCGCACGCAGGCGGGCCTTCTGGATCTTGGTACCGTTGGCGCTCGCGGTGGTCGGGAAGGCCTCGATGGCGAGCACGCGTGCCGGCACTTTGTAAGCGGCGAGCCGCGCGCGGCACCAGGCGATGACTGCCGGCTCGTCGAGCGCGCCGGCGCCGTGAGCCTCGGTGACGAACGCGACCACGCGGGTGCGGCCATCGAGTTCGATGGCAACGACCTGGCTCGCGCCGATCTGCGGGTGCGCATCGAGCACTGCCTCGATCTCGAGCGGGCTGACCAGGAAGCCGCCCAGGCGCAGCACGTCGCCCATGCGTGCGAGGTAACAGAAGCGCCCATCCTCCTCGAGGTAGGCGAGGTCGCCGGTGCGCAGGAACCCGTCCGCGGTCAGCGCCGCCGCGGTGGCCGCGGCGTCGTCGAGGTACTCGGCAAGCAGGCTCGGCCCACTCACTTCGAGCTCACCGGTCTGGCCTGGTGGGAGCAGCGCACCGCTCGCGGGATCGCGCACGCGCACCTCGGCGCGCGGCGACAGCGGCCGGCCGCCGCCCTTGCGGCGCTCGGCGAGTGGCAGCGTGGGCGGTTGCATCGCGTACAGCGCGTGGCATTCGCTCATGCCGTAGAGTCCGCACAGCGTCACCCCGCGCGCCTCGGCACGCGCGGCGATGTCCTCGAGCGACGGGTTGAAGGCGGCATAGCCGAACAGGCGCAGCGACGGGAACGGCTGCGCCTCGTCGACCGCGTCGAGCATCGCCGCGATCATGTCGTCGACGCCATGCATGTGCGTGATGTCGTGCTCGCGCACGAGCCGGCTCGCCGCGACGGCGTCGAACACCGGCAGCAGGTCCATCGGCGCACGCGCGGCGAGCGCCGACAACGCCTGCGTGAATCCGAACACGCCGCACATCGGCAGCGCCTGCAGTACGCGCGTGCCGGGCGCGTCGAGTTCGAGTGCGGCCACCACGTCGTGCGCATGCGCGGCAACGGTACCCTGCACGTGGCAGACGAACTTGGGCGCACGGGTGGTGCCCGAGGTGGTGAACACGACGCAACGCGCCGCGTCCCGTGCCGCGCCGATTGCCAGCGGCGCGTGGGTGGCGAGCGTCGCCCACGGTATCCCGGTGCGCCCGGCGAGGGTCGGCACCGCCCCCGTGGTCGCGCCTTCGCCGTAGGCGACCACGTGCTCCACGCCGGCGAGCGCCGCCGGCTCGACCGCGGCGAGGATGCCGGCGAAGTCGATCCCGTGAAAATCCGGCCATAGCACCAGTACCCGCGCCCGCGAGCGGCCGACGATGTCGCCCACCTCGGTGGCGCGGAAGCGGGTATTCACCGACACGGCGATCGCGCCGAGCCGCGCGCAGGCGAAGAAGGCGACCAGCCAGGCAGGCACATTGGGCAGCCACAGGGCCACGCGGTCGCCCGCACCGACGCCGAGACCGGCGAGTCCACCGGCGACTCGCGCGCTCGCCGCCGCCAGCGTGCCGAAGTCGATGGCCTCGCCGGCGTAATTGAGCGCAACCGAGCGCGGCGGCGCGTTGTCGATCAACTCGAGCAGTGAACTCATCGGGCCGGCCTCCCCTCCGGCGGCGTGTCCGCACCGCGGTCATCGGGCCGGCGTCGCCACACCAGCAGGTGGTTGTTGGCCGGCAGCGCGGCATCTTCGCACAATTCGAATGCATGCCGGGCAGCAAGCGCGTCGAGGGCTTCGAAGTCGCGGATGGCGAGCGCCGCGTCACGCGCGGCAAGCCATGCGTCGAGGCGCCGATTGCCCTCGCTGACGTAACGCCCGCCGTAGTTGAACGGTCCGTAGAGAAGCAGCAGCGCACCCGGCCGCGCCGTCGTTGCGGCACCTTCAAAGAACGCGACGACGCTCGTCCAGGGGACGAAGTGGACCAGGTTGGCAGCGTAGATGGCGTCACGAGGCGAGACCGGCCACGGCCGGCACGCGACGTCGAGTGCCAGAGGCGGCGGCAGGTTGGGCAGCGCGGCTTGCGTCGTCCACGCACGAATCCCCGCCAGCGCCGCGGGCAGGTCGCTGCACTGCCAGTGCAGCCACGGCAACGCGGCTGCGAAGTGGACCGCGTGCTGACCGGTGCCGGAGCCGACCTCGAGCACTTCGCGAGCCCCTGCGAGCCACGGTGCGATGGCCGCGAGGATGGCGTGCTTGTTGTTCTCGGCTGCCGGGATGAATGGCTTCTCCATGCGCGCAGTGTAGCGAGCCCTGCGCGATGAAGGCCCACTGCGGCAGCCGGGTCTAGTGTGCTATCGTCGCGCGCCGGTCTCCGCTGCCTGCTGCGCTCATGTCAGACCCCTCGCCGTCCGCTCCCGGCCGCCCGCGCCGTCTCGGCGCCCTGCGCGGCCTCGCACCGTTCCTCGTGCCTTACCGCGCCACCATCGCGGGCGCCCTCGCGGCATTGCTGGCCGCCGCGGCGACCACGCTCGGCATGCCGATCGCGGTGCGTCACGTGATCGATGCGGGAATCGCCGGGGGCGGCGATTTCTCGCGCCCCTTCGTTGCCCTCTTCGCGCTCGCCGCCGGCGTCGCGCTGTTCTCCTCGCTGCGCTTCTATCTGGTTTCTTGGATTGGCGAGCGGGTCGTCGCCGACCTGCGCGTTGCGGTGTTCCGTCACGTGTTGTCACTGTCGCCGAGTTTCTTCGAGGCGACCCGGTCCGGCGAGCTGCTGTCGCGTCTCACCACCGACACCACGCTGATCCAGAACGTGGTCGGCTCGAGCGTCTCGATCGCCCTGCGCAGTATGCTGACCTTGATCGGTGCGCTGCTCATGCTGGCGGTCACCAGCCCCAAGCTGACCGGGCTCATCGTCCTGCTCGTACCTCTGGTGATCGCGCCCATCGTGCTGTTCGGGCGGCGCGTGCGGCGTCTCTCGCGCACCAGCCAGGACAGCATCGCTGACACCTCGGCGCTGGCCGGCGAGGTGCTCAACGCGGTATCCCTGGTACAGGCCTTCACGCTCGAGGCACGCCAGGGTGAGCGCTACGGCGGCGCCGTGGAGCAGGCTTTCCGCGCCGCGCGGCGGCGCATCCGCGCGCGCGCCGCACTCACGGCCTGGGCCATCGTGACCATCTTCGGCGGCCTCATCGCGGTGCTGTGGCTGGGCGCTGCCGACGTTGCTGCCGGTCGCATGTCCGGCGGCGAGCTCGGCCAGTTCCTGCTCTACGCCGTCTTCGTCGGCGGCTCCACGGCCGGGCTGTCCGAAATCTGGGGCGCGCTTCAGCAGGCGGCCGGCGCCACCGAACGTCTGGTCGAGCTGCTCGCAACACGCCCGGACCGTGCACCACCGGCGCAGCCGCGCCCACTGCCCGCACAGCCGCGCGGACTTCTGCGCTTCGAGGGGGTCGGCTTCCACTACCCCAGCCGGCCGCAATCCGCGGCCCTCAGCGACTTCGACCTCGAGATCCGTGGTGGCGAGACAGTCGCCCTGGTCGGTCCATCCGGCGCCGGCAAGAGCACCCTGCTCGCGCTGCTGCTCGACTTCTACCAACCGCAGTCGGGCCGCATCCTGTTCGACGGCGTCGATCTCGCCGACGTGCTGCCGCAGGAGGTGCGCCGCCACATCGCCATCGTGCCGCAGGAAACGGTGTTGTTCGCCGACAGCGTGGCCGAGAACATCCGCTACGGGCGGCCCGATGCGAGCGACGCCGAGGTCGAGGCCGCGGCCCGCGCGGCCGCCGCGGACGACTTCATTCGCGCCCTGCCCGACGGCTACGACACCGTCCTCGGCGAGCGCGGCGCGCGCCTGTCGGGCGGCCCGCGCCAGCGCCTCGCCATCGCCCGGGCGATTCTGAAGCAGCCGGCCGTGCTGCTGCTCGACGAGGCCACGAGTGCACTCGACGCCGAGAGTGAACGCCTCGTCGAAGCGGCGCTCGCGGAACTGATGCGCGAGCGCACCACGCTGATCATCGCCCATCGCCTCGCCACCGTGCGTCGCGCGGACCGCATCGTGGTGATGGACGGTGGCCGTGTCGTCGCCAGCGGCAGCCACGACGAACTCCTCGCCGCCGGTGGCCTCTACGCGCGACTCGCGCGCCTGCAGTTCCGCGACGCATCGGACGACGCGGCCTGAAGCGCCGCGGCGGCGCTACACTGGTCGTTCCGCACCGACACACGAGGGGAGTGACACACGATGCGATTCCATCACATGGCCATCTTCGTTTCCGACCTGCAGGAAGCCATCCGTCTGTGGCGCGACGTGATGGGCTTCAAGCTCATCGTCGACCGCACCATTCCCGACGGCGACGCGCCCGGACCCGATGTCTACATGTACCCGGCGCTGCTCGACGATATCTTCAAGGTGAAGGGCGCACGCTCCAAGATGGCCCTCCTCGCGTCCGAGGAAGGTGCGTTGATCGAGTTGCAGCAATGCGAAGTGCCGCGCATCGAGAAGACGCCGCCGGAGAAGCTCCGCTACGGTCACACGGGTTTTCACGAACTCGGTCTGGTCGTCGACGACATCGACGCCTTCTTCGGCAAGGTACGCGCGGCCGGTTACGAGACGCAGACGGACTACGTATGGACCTGCGCCAACATCGGGCGATCGTTCCTGTTCTACGATCACGACGGCAACATGATCCAGATCTGGGAGCACGCCGGCGAGGCCGCCTGGCGCTGACGGCGCGACGCATGCACATCTGGGTCGACGCCGACGCCTGCCCCGCGGTGGTGCGCGACATCCTGGTACGCGCCGCCGAGCGTACGCAGACCGCGCTCACCTTCGTCGCCAACCAGGCCGTGCGCGTACCGCCGTCGCCGGTCATCACGACGCTGCGCGTGAGCGCCGGCTTCGACGCCGCCGACGACGCTATCGTCGCACGGCTCGACGCCGGCGATCTCGTCGTCACGGCGGACATCCCGCTCGCCGCGGAGGCACTCGCGCGTGGCGCCCATGCACTCAATCCGCGCGGCGAGATCTACTCCGACGACACCATCCGCGCCAAGCGCGCGATGCGTGATTTCATGGATACGATGCGCTCGAGCGGGTTGCACAGCGGTGGTCCACCGCCCTTCGGCAAGGCCGAGCGCAAGGCCTTCGCCGACGCCCTCGATCGGCTGCTCGCGCGCCGCCCGCAAGGCGGCCGCTGAGCGGGCCTCATACGAGCGGCGGCAGCGGGCAGTCGAGCGTCAGCGCGATGGCCTCGAGCAGCTCGGCCTCGGCGGCCGTCACCTCGCCATCGTGGATGACACAATCGGCACAGGCACGAATCACGTTCTGCTTGAGCAGCGGCGCGAGCGCAGCGAGTTCGTCGAAGGCAGCTTCGAGCGCATCGAGACGGCACGCGGCGGCGACCATCGGCGCGGCGCCAGCGGACAGTGCGAACGGTTGCCAGGCGACCGCGTAAGCGGCAGTCGCGCGCGCGGCATCGGTGCTGCCGGCGTGTGCCAGCACGCTCAGCAACAGGCGCAGCTCGCCCGCCACCGCGGCGAAACGGTAGTGCCGCACGCGCACCGCGCGAGCCGCACGTGGCGCGAGGTGATCGTCGACGATACGGAGCAGCGCGAATTCGAACAGCGTGAGGCGCGCGTCTGCCCGCGTCAATGTGCGCAGCGTGTCGCACAGCTTTTCGCGGGCCGCTTCGTCGAGCCGCTTCAGGGCCGGCAAGGCCAGCTCGATGAGCGGCAGCCGCTGGCGTGGCGGCAGGGCAGTGAGTGGCGGGACCAATGCGTCGAGGCGTGCGGCATCGTAGCCCGCCGACGCCGCGCCCGCCCGCGCGTCGGTGTGTGCCGCGGGCGCACTGCGCGCGATCACCAGCGCGAGCAGCAGGTGGGCGGCCCCGCGCGGTTGGCGCGCCGCCGCGACCAGCGCTGCCGGCAGCGCCGCGTGGACCGCTTCGGCGTGAGCGAGCTGCGCGTTCCCTGGCGCACCCACGCGTGCAGCCACCGCAGCGCCGTCGAGTGCCGCGACGCCGGCCACTGCGCCCGGCGCCGCCGCGCCCGACACTACCCCGGCGGCCGCGCGCATGTCAGCGTGCCCGGCGGGTGCGGTGTCACGGGGCGCGTCCCGCGGCGGTACGAAGGACGCATCGACGGCACGGATGCGCGCATCGAGTGGCGGGTGTGTCGCCATCAGTCCGGCAAAGAAGTAGCGCACCGACTCGGCGATGCAGAAATGGCTCACGTCCTCGGCATGCGGACTGTCGAGACGCGAGCCTGCAGCATGGGTCTTGATGCGCCACAAGGCCGTGGCGATGCCACGCGGATTACGCGTGAACTGTACCGCCGAAGCATCGGCGAGGAACTCGCGCTGGCGCGAAATGGCCGCCTTGATCATGGCGGCGAGCAGCGAACCGAGATAGCCGATGGCGAGGATGGCAATACCGATGCCGATCAGCTGCGCGCTGTCGCGGGCGCGACCGTGCGAACCGGCGCGCAGCATGAAGCGGCCGAGCTGCGCAATCACGACCAGCCCGGCCACCACCCCCATGAGGCGAATGTTCAGACGCATGTCGTGGTTGAAGATGTGGCTGAACTCGTGCGCGACCACGCCCTGCAGCTCGTCGCGCGTGAAGTGCTCCAGCGCACCTCGCGTCATCACCATCACCGTCTCGCTCGGGCGCGTGCCGGCGACGAACGCGTTGATGCCGGGCTCCGCATCGAGCACGTAGACCGCCGGCACCGGCACGCCGGACGCTATCGATATCTCCTCCACCACGTTCAGCAGGCGGCGCTCGTCGGCATCCTGCGTGGACGGCGCCAGCTGGCGTGCGCGCAGCATGCGCGCGAGCGCGGGCCCGCCGCCGGCGAGGCGCAGCGTGGTGACGACGCTCGCGCCGACGATGACGGCAAGTGTCACCGCGGTGACCGCCACCCAGGTGCCGCCCGCGAGCCATTGTGGGAGCGAAGGCGCCGGGGCTTCGCCGGACGTCAGCAGCGCCGACACCGCCCAGGCGAGGCCATTGAGCGCGACCACGACGAAGGCGACGGCCAGCAGGTAGTAAGCGACGAGCAGACGCGTGCGCTTGCGCGCGCGATCCTGGTGCTCATAGAAGCTCGTCGCCACGGCGTCAGCGCGGTGCGTGGTCGTGCCGCATCAAGGTGCGTGCAGACTTCGCGCCGGGTAAGCCGGCTGCGGTGCGCGCCAGCGCGCGCTCAGGTGAACGACACCTGCGGCGCCTCGCGCATGGCAGGCTCTTCGATCTCCAGCAGCTCGGCCGGCGCGAACCCGAACATGCCGCTGACGAGGTTGTTCGGAAACTGCTCGCGCTGGTTGTTGTAGGTCATCACCGCATCGTTGAAATGCTGGCGGGCGAAGGCGACCTTGTTCTCTGTCGAGGTCAGCTCCTCCATCAGGCTCTGCATGGTCTGGTTGGCCTTGAGATCCGGATAGGCCTCGGCCAATGCGAAGAAGCGCCCCATGGCCCCGGCCAGTACGCCTTCGGCCGCGGCCAGGCCGGCAATTGCGCTGCCATCCTCGGGGTGGGCCGAGGCCGCGCGCGAGGCCGCCTGGGCCTGGTTGCGCGCGGTGATCACGGCCTCCAGTGTCTCGCGCTCGTGCTTGAGATAGCCCTTGGCGGTCTCTACCAGGTTGGGGATGAGGTCGTAGCGGCGCTTGAGCTGGACGTCGATCTGGGCGAACGCGTTCTTGAAGCGGTTGCGCGCGCTGATCAGGCCGTTGTAGATCCCGACCGCGTAGAACGCGATCGCGGCGATGACGACGAGAACGATGATGGTGCCGAGTTCCATAGCGCCAGTCTCCCGGGGCCGCGAAGTGGAGGAATTATAGCGGTGTCGACCGTTCCCGCCGCGGGCTTTAGCTTACCGGCAGGCTGGCCAGTGGGGCGGCTGCCGCTTGCGTCGTGCGAGCATCCTGCTGGCGCTTCCACATCGCCGCGTAGAGGCCATCGCGCGCGATCAGCTCGCCGTGCCGGCCACGCTCGGCGATGCGGCCGCCATCGAGCACGATGATCTCGTCCGCCTCGACCACCGTGGACAGGCGATGCGCAATGACGAGGGTGGTGTGCCCGCGCGAGATCTCGGCGAGCGCCTGCTGGATTTCGCGCTCGGTGTGGGTATCGAGCGCGGAGGTCGCCTCGTCGAAGACCAGGATGCGCGGCCGTTTCAGAATGGTGCGCGCAATGGCGACGCGCTGCTTCTCGCCGCCGGAGAGCTTGAGCCCGCGCTCACCGACCATGGTCTGGTAGCCATCCGGCAGGCCCATGACGAAATCGTGGATCTGGGCATGACGCGCGGCCTGCTCCACCTCGGCAGGACCCGCTTCCGGCCGGCCGTAGGCGATGTTGTAGTACACCGTGTCGTTGAACAACACGGTGTCCTGGGGCACCACGCCGATGGCCGCGCGCAGGCTCGCCTGGGTCACCTCGCGCAGGTCCTGGCCGTCGATGCGCACCGCGCCGGCGCTGACATCGTAGAAACGGAACAGCAGCCGCGCGATGGTCGACTTGCCGGCGCCGCTCGCGCCGACGATCGCGAGGCGCCGCCCGGCCGGCACGCGAAAGCTCACCTCGCGCAGGATCGGCCGGCGCTCGTCGTAGGCGAAATCGACCGCGTCGAACTCCACCTCGCCCGCGCCCGGGGCGAGTGGCGCAGCGGCGGGCGCATCGGCAATCTCGGTGTTGACGTCGAGCAGGTGGAACATCGCCTCCATGTCGGTGAGCGACTGCTTGATTTCGCGGTACACGAAGCCAAGGAAATTGAGCGGCATGTAGAGCTGGATGAGGTAGGTGTTGACGAGCACGAAGTCGCCCACCGACATGGCGCCGCTGATGACGCCCTGCCCGGCCATCGCCATGATGAGCGTGAGCCCGACGCCGATGATCGCGGCCTGGCCGATGTTGAGCAGTGCAAGCGACATCTTGCTCGTCACCGCCGCCTGCTCGTAGCGCGCGAGCGCCTCGTCGAAGCGCTTCGCCTCCCAGTCCTCGTTACCGAAGTACTTGACCGTCTCGTAGTTCAGCAGGCTGTCGATGGCACGCGTATTGGCCTGCTGGTCGGTCTCGTTCATGCGCCGGCGGTACTTCAGGCGCCACTCCGTGACCAGCAGGGTGTAGACGATGTACGTCGCAATGGTCAGGAAAGTCACAAGGGCATAGCGGTAGTCGAACAACGTCCACAGGATGCCGCACACGAGCGCGATCTCCAGCAGCGTCGGGATGATATTGAAGAGCATGAAGGTGAGCAGGAAATCGATGCCCTTGGTGCCACGTTCGATGGCGCGCGAGAGGCCTCCGGTCTGGCGATCGAGGTGGAAGCGCAGCGCGAGCCGGTGCAGGTGGCGGAAAGTCTGCAGGGCGACGTCGCGGATGGCGCCCTGGGCGACGCGCGCGAACACCCAGTCGCGCAGTTCGGCGAAGGCAATCTGCATGACGCGCAGGCCGCCATAGGCGAGCAGCAGTGCGAGCGGCAGCACCGCCGGCAGCGCATCCGGATCGGAGAAGAGATCCACCATCTCCTTGTACAGGATGGGCACGTAGACGGTGGCCAGCTTGGCCGCGGTGAGAAAGCCCATCGCCACCACCACGCGCACGCGGATGGCGCGGCGCCCGCGTGGCCACAGGTAGGGCAGCAGGGTGCGTAGCGCACCCCATTCGAATCGGCCGTCGCGGCGGCGGCCGGCCTGCGTGCGCAGTTCGCGCATGAGTCACCTCGGAGACGGCAATGGGCCGGGTATTGTCGCGCGCCGGGCGTTGCCCGCGCGATCGCCCCTGTTGTACAACGGACGGACGCGCCCGCGGGTGCGTTTCCCCCGCCCGCACAGGAGGTCCCCCGTGAAAATCGGCATCATGCTCTACTCGACCGACTACGCCATGCGCCCGGACGAATTCGCCGTGGCCTGCGAGGAGCGCGGCTTCGAGTCGCTGTGGCTGCCCGAGCACACCCACATCCCGGCCAGCCGGCGCACGCCGTTCCCGGGCGGCGGCGAGCTGCCGAAGGACTACTGGCACATCCTCGACCCGTTCGTCGCCCTGACCGCCGCGGCCGCGGTGACGAAGAACATCCGCCTCGCCACCGGCGTGTGCCTGGTCACCGAGCGCGACCCGATCGTGCTCGCCAAGGAGGTGGCGACGCTCGACCTGCTCTCCAACGGCCGTTTCCTGTTCGGCATCGGCGCCGGCTGGAATGCGGAGGAAATGGAGAACCACGGCACCGCCTTCGCGGCGCGCTGGAAGGTGCTCGAGGAACGCGTCGAAGCCATGCAGGCGTGCTGGACTCAGGACGATGCCGAGTACCACGGCAAGCACGTCGACTTCGACCCCATCTGGTCGTGGCCGAAACCGGTGCAGAAGCCGCACCCGCCGATCATCATGGGTGCCGCCTCGCCGTGGGGTCGTGAGCGCGTGGCGCGCTTCTGCAATGGCTGGGTTCCCCTGCCGGCCCAGATGCAGAACATCGAACAGGACCTGGCCGATCTCAACGTGCGCCTCGAACGCCACGGCCGTAAGCCGGGCGACATCGAGATCTCGTTCTTCTGGGCGCCGGAGGACGCCGCCGAACTGCGCCGCTACCGCGACCTCGGCGTACATCGCGCAATCCTCGGCTGCCCGGCCGCGTCGCGCGACGACACGCTGGCCACGCTCGACCGCCATGCCGCGCTGATGGCCGCGGTCGGCTGAGTGCCATCCACCTGGCACGAGGAGATCACGCATCATGAACGCTCTGGCATCACGCACCCTCGACGGAGTCGCGGCACGCCTCAACTACCTCGCCGCCAGTGAGAACGACCCGGCTTACTATCTCTACGAGACGCGCCCCGGCTACACCCCGCCCCCCCCGGCGGTGGACAAGCACACCGTCACGGTCCGCAACCTGCGCCCCGCGCTCGCCGACGCCAGCCTTGCCGCGAATGGCTTCGCCATCGTCCAGGACGACCTGCCCGCGCTCGACTTCCTCGATGACGACCAGGTTCGTGCCGCCTACTACCCGCGCTGCTGCGAGCTGGTGCGCCGGGCGACCGGCGCCGCGCGCGTGCTCGCCTTCGATCACAACGTGCGCGACGAGGCTCTCGCCCGTGCACCGGGCTCAGCCATCCGCGAACCCGTGCGTTTCGTGCACAACGATTACACCGAGCGCTCCGGGCCGCAGCGGGTACGCGACCTGATGGGGCCCGACGCCGCGGCGACGCTCGCGGCGCGCTATGTCTTCATCAACGTGTGGCGGCCGTTGCGCGGACCGGTGGCCGACCAGCCGCTCGCGGTGTGCGACGCGACCAGCATGGCGCCGGCCGATTTCGTCGCCACCGATCTCCGCTACGCCGATCGCACCGGCGAGATCTACACCGTGCGGCACAACCCGGCGCATCGCTGGTACTACCTCGATGCCATGCAGCCCGAAGAAGTACTGCTGCTCGAGTGCTTCGATGCCGCGGCGGGTGCGACGCGCTACACCGCGCACAGCGCCTTCCGCCACCCGGCGGCGCCGGCAGACGCCCTGCCCCGTCGCAGCATCGAAGTGCGCACGATCGCGAGCTTCGCGCCGGCCTGAGCCACCCCCCGGCCGGCGCGTAACGGGACGGGCTCAGCCCGCCATCTTGAGGTTGGCCGCAGCGCCATGCAGGCTGGCGCCTGCACTCGGACGTGCATTCATGCGCGCGTACCAGGCCTGCAGGTTGGCCAGGTCGGCGTCGAGCGGCTGGCCGACGTCCTTGCAGAAGTCCATGCAGCAGAAGAGCACGATGTCGGCCAACGAGAACTTCTCGCCAGCGACGTAATCGCGCGAACCGATGAGCCCGTCGAGCCACTCACGGCCGGCGCGCGCCTTCTTCTTCAGGCCGTCGGCGGCTTCCGGCAACACCACCATGCGGTTACGGAAGATGTCGATGCCCTCGGCGTAGCGGAAGGCGTTGTACATGTGCTCGGTGATGTTGAGCTCGACGCGGCGCACCCACATGCGGGTGTTGGCGCGCTCGAGCGCATTGGTGCCGATGAGCGCCGGCAACGGCTGGGTTTCCTCGAGGTACTCGCAGATGGTCACCGTTTCCGCGATCACCGTGCCGTCATCGAGTTCCAGCGCCGGCATCTGGCCGCCGGGATTCTTGGCGAGGTAGGGCTCGGCGCGATTGTCGCCAGCCAGCAGGTCGAGATCCTCGGCGGGCAGTTCGATGCCCTTCTCGATGGCGAACATGCGCACGAGGCGTGGATTGGGTCCGAACGAATTCAGCAATTTCATGTGCTGCTCCTGGTCGAAGCGCCGCCGCGGACGAGACCGGATGCCGCGCCCGCGACGCAGCGCGCAGATACGAGGCCGCACTTATAGGTGGCCCTGCTGCGGTGGTCAATCGCGGCATGCGCGCGCCGTTGAACTCGTGGCGTGTCGCAGGCTCCAAGTCGCGAGTCACGGGCGCCCCGCGAGGAATGGTACGCGGCGTCGCTGCGGGCACCACGACTGTGGTGGAGACCCGCGGCCGGGATCAGCGTGAGGCTCGCTACCCGGCACGAGAGCGTTCGCTGGTCGCCCGCGATCGGGGGGCGCTTGCGAACCCTTGGCACGGTCGTCGTTCGCTGTGCCGGCAGCCTTTACTTTCCGGTTTTTGCAATGCAACATGCGCGCCCCCTGCAAGGCCTCCACGGTATCTGCGTCAATTTTTCAGGTCAAAGTTTAGAAGAACTGTTTTATTATCTGATTTTGCTGACTATTATTCCCGGAAAGCACGAGATAGGGTGCGCCTCCGGGTAATCGAGATGCTCTCCATGCAACGCTTCATCCCGCTCCTCGCAGCACTGTTGCCGGTCGCCCCCGCGGCCGACCAGGTTATCGATGCCGCGCCGCCCGCGCCGCGCGCTGCCAGTTGCCCGCGCGTGTTGCCCGAAGAGCCGTTGGCGACAGAGTACGGTTCTGCCGGCATCATGAAGAATCTCGCCGAGACGGAGGATTCGATTCGCGCGGTGGCATCGCGCCTGCTGCAGCAGGCGCTCGAGGTCGAGAGCCGCAAGCCCTCCGGCGAGTGCAACGAGGACTGTCCCGATGCCGGCGTCGCCGAAGTCATCTACCGCGTCGCACCGATGGCCTTCCTGCCGCGTGCGGACCAGAACGACGTGTGCCTGCGGTTCGAGGAAGAGACCACCACCCGGCCGATGCGCTTCAATCCCGCCGTGTTCGCCGGCTTCGATGCCCTCAATGCGTGGATAGCCGATTTTTCCCAGGGTAAAGGTGCCGACGGCAAAGCGCTCTACGAGCGTTGCTCCTCCAATTGCAGCCCGCGCTACACCTTCGTGATCGGCGCTGTCGACGGTGGGTATGAAGTCGAGGCCGCGGTGCTGTGCGGGCTCGCGCGAGACAAGTCCAGCGACCAGTACCTGATTTCGACCGCATTACGGCGCTCCTGCGCCGTCAACTGACGCGCACACCGGCACCCGTGGAACAAACTGCCCCGCCGGCCGGCGCCGCACCGGCGCCCGCCAGCACCCCGTTCGTCGACGGGGTGCGCGCACTCGCCTGGCCGGCCTTGCTGACGAGTTCTGGTGCCATCCTCGCCTGCGGTTTCGCGTTCGGGCGCGAAACGCTCTATTTCAACCTGTCCTATGCCTGGATCGTCTGCTGGCTGCTGCTCGGTGAACGCCACCTGGGCTACCGTGCACGGTGGCGCGAGTCGGACGGCCAGCTCCGCGCGGATCTCGGCCACACGGTGTTGAACAAGGGACTGGTCCAGCTGTTCATCGTGAGCCTGCTCGCCGCCGGCGTCATCGATCGCAGCCCGGCAGGTGCGCTCGCCGCATGGCCGCTGTGGGCGCAAGTCGTGTTCGGCCTGATCGCCTCGGAGTTCGGACTCTACTGGGCACACCGCCTCGCCCACGAGTGGCCCTGGCTGTGGCGGTTCCATGCCGTGCACCACAGCGTCGAGCGGCTGTGGCTGGTCAATACCGGCCGTTTCCACTTCGTCGATTCCTTCGCCAGCGTGTTTGCCAGCCTGCCCTTCCTGTTCCTGAGCGGCATCGGCATGGACGCGATCGTGTGGGTCAGCGCGATTACGGCTTACATCGGCATCCTCACCCACTGCAACGTGGACATGCATTGCGGTCCGCTCAGCCGCGTGTTCAATACCCCCGAGCTGCACCGCTGGCACCACAGCATCGATGCCGCCATCGGTAACAGCAATTACGGCGAAAACCTCATGCTGTGGGACCAGTTGTTCGGTACCTACTACCGTCGTGCCGGTGCGCACGTCGGCCCCATCGGCATCGCCGAATCGATGCCCGTCGGTTTCCTCGCGCAGATTGTCCAGCCGTTCCGCCGGCGCGTCGCCGCGGCGCGCGCGTGAGGCGCGCCCTGGTTCCCTCAGGCGGCGGCGCAGGCGCGGCGGCGCAGCCACCACCAGCCGAGCGCAGCGGCCCACCGTGCCACCCGCGATCCGGGACTGGCGCCGACGGCGAGCGCTACCATGTGCACCGCCGTGCGCACGTGGCGCTCGCCGTAGAGCCGCGTCACGATGGCCTGGTAGCGACCGGCGCAGGCGGCCCGATCGTATGCCGGCGCGGCGTCGGCACCAGCATGGTTGGCGCTGTACCAGGCGCGTCCGAGTTCGTCGTCGCCAGTCTCGGCCACGCGTCCGAGCGCGACACGCAGGCGGGCCAGCAGGCGCGGCCTGGGATAGCGAGCGTAATGGCGGCGGAACAGCTGGTAGTGCTGCGCTTCGTCCTGCGCGATGTGATGACAGATTTGACGCAGCACCGGTTCACGCGTGTGATCGCGCAGCGCCGAGTAATACGAGCAGGTGCCCGATTCGACCACGCAGCGCGCGAGGAGCTCGCCGGCGCGCGAACCGCGCACCGAGTCGCTCACATCCAGCGGCAGGGAGTAGGTCGCGCGGAACAGCGCGAGGCTCGCGGCGAAATCGAAGCCGGGGTCGACCAGCTCGGCCCAACGTCCGAGCGCGGCGCCGTGCTGGGCCTCCTCCACGCCCCAGTGCGTGGCGGCGGCACGGAAATCGTCGTCGTCCGGAAACACGTTGTGCAGGTACTCGACGTAGTCGGCGCTGTTGGCCTCGACCAGCGCCGCGGTCTTCACCGCTGCGAGCAGGTCGGGCTCGACCAGCGCGGGCTCGAGGCGCGAGAAATCGATGTCGTCGAGCGTCCAGCGCAGGGGCGTCTCGCTCATGCCAGGCGGGTACTCCGGGTAGGCGGTCGCGACGCCGAGCGCGCGCGACCGGTGAAAATGCGGCGGCCCGAGCGTATGCTGCCGCCGACGGCCGCCGGCGCAGGGCGCCATTGTAGCAATGCCCGCGCCCGGCGCCGGCCGCCAGCGAGCTGATCAACCGAGATGTCCGAGAATCCTGCCCTTTACGCCTCGCGCGAAGCGTTCACCGTCGCCCCGCACCTGCCGCGACTGCCGGCACCGCTCGCCCGCCTGACCGCGGCCGCAGTCGACCGCGCACTCGGCCTTGCCGAGCTGAACCGGCGCTACGCGCGCATCCCGCACGGGCTCGATGCGCATGCCTTCGCACGTGCCGCGCTCGACGTCGTCGGCGTCGACGTGAGTATGGATGCCGCCTCGTTCGCGCGCATCCCCGCGCAGGGCGCATGCATCGTGGTCGCCAACCATCCGCACGGCGCGCTCGATGGTATCGGCATGATCGAGTTGCTGCTGCGACGTCGGCCCGACGTGCGTGTGATGGCCAATCACCTGCTCAAGCGCTTCGCCGAACTCGCGCCGCTGTTCATCGCCGTCGACCCGTTCGGCGGCAACGGCGCTACGCGCTTCAACTTGCGTGCCGTGCGCGAAGCGCTGGCGTGGCTGCGCCAGGGCGGCCTGTTGATGATGTTCCCCGGCGGCGAGGTGTCGAGCTTCGATCCCGCTACGCGTCGCGTCGTCGACCCGGAGTGGGACGCCGGTATCGGTTGGCTGGTGGAAAAGAGTGGCGCGCCGGTGGTACCGGCCTTCATCGGCGGGCGCAACAGCCTCGCCTTCCAGGCCCTCGGCCTGCTCCACCCGGTCGCGCGCACGGCCCTGCTCGTGCGCGAAATGCTCAATCACGACGGCACCTTGATCGAGGTCGAGTGCGGACGCGCGATCGACGCCGACACCCTCGCCCTGCTCGGCGACCGCGCCGCCGTTGCCCCCTACCTCAAGGCGACCACTTACCTGCTGCGCGCTCGCAAGGATTACCGCAAGCCGGTGCGGCTGGGGCAGATCGCGCCGACCGCGAGTACCCTGGCGGCCATTCCTCCGCCGGTCGACCCGTCCCTGATGGCGACCGAGGTCGCCGCGCTCCCCGGGGAACAACGTCTCGTCGAGTCCGGCGATCTCGAGGTGTGGTATGCACGCGCCGCGCAGATCCCCTGGCTGCTGCAGGAGATCGGTCGGCTGCGCGAGTTGACCTTTCGCCAGGTCGGCGAGGGCACCGGCAAGAGCGTCGACCTCGACCTCTTCGACACCTACTACCTGCAGCTGTTCGTGTGGGACCGTGCACGCCGCTGTGTCATCGGCGGCTACCGGTTGGGCGAGGCCGGACGCATCCTCAATCACTACGGCAGCCGCGGGCTGTACCTGCGCAGCCTGTTCAAGCTCGCGCCGCAGCTCGAGGACGAGATGCGCCATGCGCTCGAGGTCGGGCGTTCCTTCGTGCGGCCCGAACACCAGCGCAACTATTCCTCGCTGCTGCTGCTGTGGAAGGGCATCGCCGGGTACGTCGCGCGCTACCCCCAGTACCCGGTGCTGTTCGGCCCGGTCAGCATCAGCAACGATTATCACCCGGTATCGCAGCGGCTCATCGTGCGCTTCCTGCAGCGCAACTCGATGGAGCTCGAACGCGCCAGCCTGGTCAAGCCACGGCGACCCTTCCGCGCCGGCCCCCGGCGCGACGAACGCCGCGCGGATCTCGACGTCAGCGACATGCGCATCATCGCGAACCTGCTCAGTACCGTGGAGGACGACGACGTCGGCGTACCCGTGCTGCTGCGCCAGTATCTCAAGCTGAACGGCCGCATTCTCGGCTTCAACGTCGACCCGGATTTCAACCATTCCATCGACTGCCTGCTGTGGGTCGATCTGCGGCGCACCGATCCGCAGCTGCTCGTGAAGTACATGGGCCGCGACGGACTGGCGAGCTTCCTCGCGTACCACGGTCTCGCCCGGCCCGACCAGGCAACCGCCTCCTGAACCCGCGACGGCGCATCGTGCCTGGCGACGGCTCGACAGCAACCGGCACGACGCTCACCCTCCGCGCTCCTGGGCTTCCTCTGCGTCTACCTGCTGACGCGCCTGCGTGGCGAAGCGCTGCGTTTCGAGCGCAGCGCGCTTGTCGCCTTCGTCGCGCCGCTCGGTGCACTGACGCTCGGGCGGCTGCTCAACGGCGAGATGCTCGATAGTCGGGTCGCCTGCGGGGCCGCGCTCGTGCTCGCGGCACTGTTTCTCCACGAGGTGTGGCCGGCGCTGGCCCGCGCCCGCCGCCGTCGCGCCGCGACGCCGCAGCGCGAGGCGCTGCCGTAGGCGACTCACGGCGACCGCAGTACACTCCGCTCAACCACCACGGGGGAAACCGCCATGAACGTCAATCACAACGCCGCACTCGAGGTCCATCACCTGCCCGGTCTCGAACACCGCACGCTGGCCGGTGCGCGCGACGGCCTGCAGGGTTTCGAGGTGTGGCGCCAGACCATTACGGCGCATGCCGCGACGCCGGTCCATCGCCATGACTGCGAGGAGGTCATCGTAATTTTCTCCGGCACGGGCGTGTGCCACTGCGAGGGCCGCGAGTTCCACTTCAAGGCCGACGACACGCTGGTCATCCCGGCCAACGTCGTGCACCAGATCTGCAATACCGGCGACACCGCACTCGAGATCATGGCCACGCTGGCGATGTCCCCGGTCAAGGTCGAAACCGCCGATGGCGCACCGCTGCCACTGCCGTGGGACCATCACCCGGCATGAACGTACCGGTGATTCGCACCGATCACGTTCCCGGGAAGCCACGCATCGCCTACGACCATGCCGGCAGCGGCGCGGTGGTGGTATTCCTGCACGGCATCGGCGGCAACGCGGACAACTGGCACCGCCAGCTCACCCTGCTCGCCGACGCCTACCACGCGGTCGCCTGGGACGCCCGTGGCTACGGCAACAGTGACGACTACGACGGGCCGCTCGACTTCGCCGATTTCGCCGCCGACCTGTTGCGCCTACTCGACCATCTCGGCTGCGCGCGGGCACACCTGTGCGGCTTGTCGATGGGTGGGCGCATCGCACTCGATTTCCACGATCGTCACGCGGATCGCGTAGCGAGTCTCGTGCTGGTCGACACCTTTCCCGGCTACGACGCCTCGTTCACCCAGGAAGGCCGCGAGCGCTTCGTACGTGAACGCCGCCAACCGCTGCTCGACGGCCGCACGGTGGCGGACATCGCGCCGGCCGTCGCGGCCTCGCTGGTGTCACCGCACGCGCCGCCCGAGGTCGTGCAACAGCTCGTCGACAGCATGTGCCGGCTGCACCAGGAGAGCTACCTGAAGACCATCGAAGCCATGACGATGTACCAGCCGGTCAGCGACGTGAGTCGCATTCAGGTACCGGTGCAGATCATCGTCGGCGCCGACGACCGTCTCACGCCACCGAAGATCTCGCGCCGCATGGCGGAACAGATCCCGCATGCGCAGCTGTGCGTGCTCGCGGAGACCGGCCATCTCAGCAACCTCGAACGTCCCGACGCGTTCGACGACTGCCTGCGCGGTTTCCTCGACGGGCTCGCCTGAGCCTGCCGCGCGCGGCAGGCGCACAAAAAAGGGAGGCCGCGCCTCCCTTTTCCGTTAACACCTTGGCGTATTGCTCAGGCAGCGACCTTGGAGGTCGTGTTGTTGGTCTCGTTGTCGACCACGATCGGGCAGTCGAGGTACTCGAGCAGCGGCTCCTGGCCCCAGGCCTCGGTCATGTACTTCTTCCAGTCGGCGGTGTACCAGGCATCGGCCTTCTCACGCGACTCCCACAGGTAGATACCACCGCCGTGGCTGCCGTCCTCGGTCAGCACGTAGTACTTGCGGATAAGGCCGTCGAGGCCTTCGTACTTCGGCGCGGTTTCGAGCATTTTCTTCTTCAGGGCTTCGATATCGGCCGCATTGACCGGAAACAGGACGCGAGCAACGATCATTGGATTCTCCTCGTGATAGGCCGGCCCGATGAAATCCGGGCACGGTGAATGGCTCGATGGGTGTCCAAGTGTAGCGGAAACCCGGCACGCCTCCAGCCACGTTTCGGGGTCGCCTGACCCGGATCAGGACAGCCGCGCCAGCTTGAGCGTCAACGGCCAGCTCACCCAGCGGGTCGAGACCGCGCCCCACGCCGCACGCAGCGGGGCGACGAGCGCGGCCAACGGGTCGCCGTGGTGGCGGCGGCGGTAGACGGCCACTGCCGACCAGCTCGCGAGGTAACCGCACAGCACCGCACAGCTCCAGCGGGCGCGCATCTCGAGTGTAAGCGTGGTGCTGTCGGTGAATGGCCAGGGCAGTTCGGCATAGCGCTGTTCGACGTGGCGCCGTTCGGGCGGCCAGCAATCGCGGAGGGTGTCATGGTAGAAGCTATCGAGCAGTCCATCGACGGCTGGCGTCACGGCGAGGCGATCATAGGTCCACGCCGCGAACACACCGCCGGGACGCAGCACGCGTCGCACTTCGTCGTAGAAGGCGTTGCCCGCGAACCAGTGGAGCGCCTGCGCGACGGTGACGACATCGACGCTCGCGGTGGCCAAGGGCGCGCGCTCGGCGCGCGCAAGAACACGGGAAACATTGGCTGCCGGCACCAGGCGCGTGAGCTGTGCCGCGCTCGCATCGGAGGCGACGACATGCGCGAAGCGCGCGGCAAGCGGCCCGATCGCCTGGCCGCTGCCGCTCGCGCAGTCCCATGCCAGCGCGCTACCGGTGCGCGCCTCGTCGATGGCGACATACAGTGCTTCGGGGTAGCGCGGGCGCGCGCGAGCGTAGGCGGCAGCACTCGCCGCGAAGTGATCCTCGAAGCCGGGCCCCTCGCCCATCCGCGCCCACCTGCGCCTATACGCGCATCAGCGCGATCAGCATTCCAACCCGAGCCGTTGGTGCCATTCGGCGATGGCTTCCTCGGGGTAGCCGTCGAAGCACCGGTCATGCGGGCCGCGCGCCGGCTCTACCCACGCAGCCTTCGATCCGAGCATCAGGTGCACGCGTTCGGGTGGCACGGGCAGCGGCGTATCGATGGCCGAGGCGAAGGGGTGCACGAGCTCCGGCCAGCGCGGGTCCCACACCCATAGTGCGCTGCCACAGTGACGGCAGAAGCGACGCTCGGCCGGGCTCGGCGCATCCTCCTCGGGTAACGTCGCCCGATACAGAGCGACGTGTTCATCGCCCGTCACGGTGAGCGAATCGGCATCGCCACCGAGATTGATCGCGTAGCCGCCGCCACCGGCGGTCTTGCGGCAGATCGAGCAGTAGCAGAGGTTGAACGGGTAAGGGTGTGCACTGTCGAGCGCAAAGCGGACCTTGCCACAGTGGCAGGAGCCTTCGAGTCGCATCGCTGACCTCCTAGTTTGGGGTGTTGGATTGTCGCGTACGCAAGCCGCGCGGCGCCGTCGTTCACGACGCGAGTACGCGGCGCAGCGTTGCGTGGTCGACGTTGCCCCCCGAGAGCACCAATGCGACACGGCGTCCACGCAGCGTGGGCGCCTCGGCGAGCAACGCGGCGAGCGGCGCAGCGCCCGCGCCCTCGGCAAGATTGTGGGTGTCGTCGAGATAATGCCGCATGGCGGCGCAGACGGCAGCGTCGTCGACGCGCACAACGCGCGCGAGTCCGCGCTGCAGGTAGGCGAAGGCGTCGGCTGATGGCGTGCGCACGGCCATGCCGTCCGCGATGGTATCGGCGCGCGCCGTGGCCACCACCCGCCCCAGCTCGAACGACTGCGCATAGGCATCGGCGTGCGTCGAGACGACCCCGACGATGGCCGTCGACAGGCCGAGCGCGTCGCGCGCGGCGATCAGGCCGGCGACCCCCGAGCCGAGCCCGATCGGGGCATACACGGTGTCGAGATCGGGGACGTCGGCGAAGAGCTCCAGCGCGTAACTCGCCACGCCCTGTACGAGCAGCGGGTGGAACGACGGCAGTGGCAGCAGCCCGCGCGCCGCCGCAAGTTCGCCCGCGTGGGCGAGCGCCGCATCGAAGTCCTCGCCGTGCTCGACGAGTTCGGCGCCGTAGGCACGCATCGCGCGGTTCTTGTCCGGGTTGTTGCCGTGGGGCACGACGATGACCGCCCGGCGGCCGCTGCGCGCCGCGGCGAAGGCGATGCTCTGACCATGGTTGCCGCGCGTCGCGGCGACGACGCCCGGCACCGTGGCCGCGAGCTGCTGCATCAGCCACACGCCGCCGCGCACCTTGAAGGCACCGGTAGGCAGGTGGTTCTCGTGCTTGACGAAGACCTTGCAGCCGGCGCGTTCGGCAAGCAGCGGCCAGGCAATTGCCGGCGTCGGCGCGAGAACGTCATGGATTGCGCTGGCCGCGGCGGTCAGCTCGCCGTGCGAGAACGGCGCGGCGACGAGATCACGCGCCGGCAACATGGTCAGCCGCCGCTGCGATGGTGACGCGCCTCGTCACGGGCGGCGAGCGCCTCGGCCTGGCGTGATACGACGCGCGCGAGGCGCTCGGGCGGGAAGCCGAGCTGCTGCAGGCCGGGCGCGGTATTGGCGACCTCGTGATAGGCGAGAATCAGCCCGTCGCGCAACGTGCACACCGATACCCCCTCGAAGATCGCGCGACGACCCTCGCTGCCCGGCATGCGGCCGTCGTAGCTGAACACGTAGCGCGCGTAGCCGGTGTGGCCATCCGATACCGGGTCGTGCATGTCCCAGACGAAATTCGTCGCGTCGCGATGGAAGTAGTCGCTGACCATGCGCGGAATCTCGGCCTTGGGGAACGCCCCGTAGAAAACGTCGTGGTAGACGCCGTCGGCGCAAAAGCAATCCGCCGCCGCCGCGCCGTCGCCACGCACGATGGCCGCCGCCATGTCACGAATCAGTCGTTCGAATGCCATTGGTGTGCTCTCCCCTCGGTGGTCACGCATGACTATACCGCGCCGTCTCCGTCCCCGCGCCGTGGTCGTCCCGGTGCCGCGGCGCGGAAGGACGCTCTGACCGCCGTCCAGTGCACCACGCCACGCCACGCCATGCCCGGCACGGCCACGCGCACGCGCCCATCGCGCCGGCCGGCCTGCTATAGTTCCGCCCACGTCGCAGGGTGCGACGTGTACCTGAGGGGAGGTTGAAGATGGCAGCACAACTGTCCGTCGAGGACTTGCTCGACGCCTATCGCACGATGAAGACCATCCGCGAATTCGAGGATCGCGTCCACGTCGAGTTCGCCAAGGGCGGCATTCCCGGTTTCGTGCATCTCTACGCCGGCGAGGAGGCCTCGGCCACCGGGGTCGGCATGCAGCTGCGCGATGACGACCGCATCGCGAGCAACCATCGCGGTCACGGCCACTGCATCGCCAAGGGCGTCGAAGTCAAAGGCATGATGGCCGAGATCTACGGCAAGAAGACCGGCACCTGCCACGGCAAGGGCGGCTCCATGCACATTGCCGATCTCGACACCGGCATGATGGGCGCGAACGGCATCGTCGGCGGTGGTCCTCCACTCGCCTGCGGCGCGGCGCTCGCACACAAGCTCAAGAAGACCGGCGGACTCGCCGTGGTCTTCTGTGGCGACGGTGCCTCCAACCAGGGCACCACCTTCGAGGCGATGAACCTGGCCACGGTGTGGCAGCTGCCGCTGGTGTTCGTGTTCGAGAACAACGGCTATGCCGAGGCCACCGCGAGTCGCTTCTCGGTGTCATGCAAGGACATCGCCGAACGCGCACCGGGCTTCGGCATGCCGGGGCGCATCGTCGACGGCCACGACTTCTTCGCCGTCCACGAGGCCTTCGCCGAGGCCGCCGAACGCGCGCGCAGCGGCGGCGGCCCATCGCTCATCGAGCACAAGCTCGATCGCTTCTTCGGTCACTTCGAGGGCGACAACCAGAATTACCGCCCCAAGGACGAGGTCAAGCGACTGCGCGAGGATGTCTGCTGCATCAAGCGCTTTGCCGCCGCCGCCACCAGCGAGCACGGCATCACCGCCGACCAGCTCGCGGCCATCGACGCCGAGGTCGCCACGCTCATCGACGAGGCCGTGGCCTTCGCCGAGTCCTCCCCGGACCCGACCCCCGAAGACCTCATGACCGACGTCTACATCAAGTACTGAGGAGCGCGAGATGGCACGCAAAATCACCTACCAGCAGGCGATCAACGAAGCGCTCGACCAGGAGATGGCGCGCGACGAGTCGGTCATCGTCATGGGCGAGGACGTCGTCGGCGGCACCGGCGCGGATGGCGAGATGGATGCCTGGGGCGGCGTCCTCGGCGTTACCAAGGGCCTGTGGGCGAAGTACGGCGATCGCATCATGGACACCCCGATCAGCGAGGCCGGCTTCGTCGGCGCCGCGGTCGGTGCCGCCACCTCGGGCATGCGCCCGGTGTGCGAACTCATGTTCATCGACTTCATGGGCGTGTGCTTCGACCAGATCTTCAACCAGGCGGCGAAGTTCCGCTACATGTTCGGCGGCAAGGCACGCACGCCGCTGGTCATCCGCACCATGATCGGCGCCGGCTTCCGCGCGGCCGCACAGCATTCGCAGTGCCTGTATCCGATGTTCACCGCAGTGCCGGGGCTCAAGGTCGTGGTGCCGTCTAGCCCCTATGACGTCAAGGGCCTGCTGATCCAGGCCATCCGTGACGACGACCCGGTCATCTTCTGTGAACACAAGGTGCTCTACACGCTCGAAGGCGAGGTGCCGGAAGAGTCCTACACCATTCCCTTCGGTGAGGCCAACATCGTGCGCGAGGGCAAGGACGTCACCATCGTCGCCCTCGGCCGCATGGTGCACCAGGCGCTGAGCGCGGCCCAGGCGCTGGCCAAGGACGGCATCAGCTGCGAGGTCATCGACCCGCGCACCACCTCGCCGCTCGACGAGGACACCATCCTCGAATCGGTCGAAGCGACCGGTCGCGTGGTCGTCGTCGACGAGGCCAACCCGCGCTGCAGCATGGCGACCGACATCGCCGCGCTGGTCGCGCAGAAGGCCTTTGGCGATCTCGAGGCGCCGGTGGAACTCGTCACCGCGCCGCACACGCCGGTGCCGTTCAACGGTGCCCTGGAAGACCTCTATATCCCGAGCCCGGCCAAGATCGAGGCGGCCGTGCGCAAGACCGTGGAGTACGCCTGATGAGCAAAGACGGCATCATCGCCATCACCATGCCCAAGTGGGGCCTGTCCATGCAGGAGGGCAAGGTCATGGAATGGCTGGCCGAGGAAGGCACCGAACTCAAGCCCGGCGACCCGGTGATGGACATCGAAACGGAGAAAATTGCCAACACCTTCGAGGCACTCGACGCCGGGGTGCTGCGCCGCCGTGTCGCGCAGCCAGACGATGTCCTCCCGATCGGCGCGCTGCTCGGCGTGATCGCGCCGGTCGATGTCGATGACGCCGCCATCGATGCCTTCATCGCCGAGTTCCAGGCCAACTACGTGCCGCCGGAACCGGACGAGGAGGAAGGCGAGAGCGGCTGGGCTTTCGTCGAGGCCGGTGGCTACCGCCTGCGCTACGCGAAGATGGGTGACGGCGAGCGCCACGTGGTGCTGGTGCACGGCTTCGGCGGTGACGCCGATCGCTGGGCCTTCACCCAGGAACCGCTCGCCGCGCAGGCCAGCGTATGGGCTTTCGATCTGCCCGGCCATGGACAGTCGACCAAGGCGGTGCGTGACGGCTCGGTGACGGCGCTCGCCGAGGTGGTGGTCGCCTTCATGGACGCGCTCGACATCGGCCAGGCCGAGCTGGTCGGTCACTCGCTCGGCGGCGCCATCGCCCTGCAGGCCGCCATCGCCCATCCCGAACGGGTCACCGGGCTGGCGCTGATCGCGCCGGCCGGTCTCGGCCCCGACATCAACGGCGACTACCTCGACGGCTTCGTCGGCTGCGACAGCCGCAAGGAGATGAAGCAGCTCCTGCAGCAGCTCGTCGCCGATCCGGAACTGGTCAACCGCCAGCTCGTCGCCGACATGCTCGCCTACAAGCGTATCGACGGCGTGCCGGAGGCGCTCGCCACCATCGGTGCCGGCTTCCACGACGGTACGCAGCAGATCGTCGACCTGCGCGCCGGGCTCGCCGCGCTCGGCAAGCCGGTCAAGGTCATCTGGGGCAGTGCCGACGCCATCGTGCCCGCCGCCCATGCCGAGGGCCTCGACGGCGCCGAGGTGCACGTCCTCGCAGGCTACGGCCATCTCGTCCAGCTCGAGGCGGTCGCCGAGGTCAACGCACTGCTCGGCGCCTGATTCCCACCCGGCGGCGACCCACGCGGTCGCCGCCGGAGCCCGCCTGCCCGCCATGCCACCGCATCGCCTGCGGTTCGCGACACGCTTGCTTCCATCGCGCTTCGGCCGAGCGCCGTAACCTACGACCAAAGTATTACCTCTGCAGTCGCATCCATCGACCATTGGACGATTGCGGGCGCGTGGTCGCCGGGTCAGCATGACCCGACGACGACGGGCCGTGCTGCCACGGCTCGCCGCAACAACAACAAGAAGCCCGGTGTTCGACTTCAATCTCGATCTCAACCTGCCGAAACTACCGACTTTCGGCTTTCTCGACATCCCGGACAGCGATCGCGACGACGCGGTGTACCGCCTCAAGCTGCCCGGCGTCGATCCGCTGAAACCCAGCGACAAGCCGCCGCCGCTGCTTTCCGCCGGCGAGGTCGTGCTGGTCAACCCGGCATCCAGTGCGACGACCAGCGTGCCGCAGGCGCGCGACGGTGCCATCGTGACCACCACGGGCGACCTGCTGCGGCTCGGCCTCGACCTCGACGGCATCGCCTCGTTCGCCACCACCGGCATCTCGTTCACCGGCCTCGAGGCGACCATCAAGCCAGGCAGCGTGCCGCTAGCCACCTCGACACGGTGCTCGATCCCTTCGGCACGGATTTCCTGACCCTGCGCGCTGCGCCGGTGCCGCTGCCGGCGCCGGCATGGCTGCTGCTCTCGGCACTGGTGGCGCTGGCGCGCCGTCATCGGGCCGGCTGAGGGAGCGCACGCGGGCCACGACCGCAGGCGTCACCGCGCCGTTCTCTGCGACGCCGCCCGCGGCGCGCACGGTGCGCCCGCGGCTCAGATGCCACGCGCTGGCACGACCTCCGCCGCCAGGCCTTCGAGCTGCGCATTGAGCGTCGCGATACCGGCCAGCTCGGCATCGAGCAGCCCGGCCTGGCGGGCCCGTGCGAGCGCCTCGTCGGACGCCGCCGCGGCGGCACCGGCGAACACCGCCGGCGCATGTGCGGCGAGCGCGGTGAGCGCCTTGTGCAGGCGTCGCTGCACCTCGACGACGCCGGCGCCATCGCGTGCAATCGGGCGAAAACCGTCCTCCAGCATCTCGCCCGGGCGGATCGGCGGCACGTGGATGCGGGGATAGCGCACTGCGGGCGTTGCCGGGATCTCCCAGCGCGACAGGATGCGGACCAGCCGACCGAGCACGTCGATTGCCGTGCCCGGATCGTTGACGCCCGGCGACAGCGCGCGCGCGGCAATCTCGGCGAGCACCACGAGCCCGAAACGGGGGTCCTGTTCGAAGCTGCGTACCTCGGCGCAGGTGAATGCCGCACGCAGGCGTGCAGCGGGGATTGCCACGGCGTCGTGCCCGGTCTCCACGCGATACCAGAGCAACGGTGCCGTCGGGTGTACGAAGCTGCCCGGCAAAGCAGTCAACCAGACCTCCAGCCCCGCCTCCCGGGTGCACTCGGCGAGGGCCCGCATATCGACGTGCTGCACATAGCCGGTCGTTGCGGCGGGCAGCGCCGTGAGTCCGTCGGGCGGCGTCTCCCACAGCGGCATACCGCCGAGGTAGGGCGTCGCCAGTCGTGCGCGGAAGGCATGGGTGGTGGCGCGTTCGACGCGCTCGAGCGTGTCGCCCATGCGCCCGAAACTCATCAGGTGCGAGATCCAGCGCAGCAGCGCGGCCACCACCAGCCCGACCACGGCGACCGTGGCGGTGAACAGCAACAGCCGGCCCGCCTCGTCGTAGAGTCCGCTGTGCAACGCGATGATGCCGACGAGAGCGAAGAGAAAGGCGCCAACGAAGGTGGCCAGCACGTTCTGCGTGGTCGGGTCCTCCTCGAGCAGCCGCGCTGCGCGCGGTGTCGCGGTGCTCGCCGCCGCGGCGAACGCCGCAACCGTGATCGACAGCGAGAAGGTCGCCACCGCGAGCATCGAGGAGGCGAGGATGTCGAGCACCTGGTCGACCGCCTGTGCGCCGATGCGTTCGCCAACACCGGCCGGGATGAGCGGCGCCAGTGGCCGCGCCGCAAGCGCAGTGACGATACCGAGCGCCCCGTAAGACACTGATCGCACCCATACCTGGCGCACGGTGCGCAGCACGTGCCAACGCCATTTGCTGATGATCGCCGAATGCTCCGCCATGAGCCCTCCCTGCCCGCCTTACGGGCGCGTTGGCAGCCGCGCGCAGCGTGCGCTCAGCCGGTATTGCGCAGTCCGCTGGCGATACCTGCCATGGTTACCTGCAAGGCCTGTTCGACCGCCTCGCGGGCATGATCGTCGTGGCGGCGGCGCGCGAGCAGCTCGGCCTGCAGCAGGTGCAGCGGGTCGAGGTAGGTGTTGCGCACCGACAGCGATTCGGCCAGCTCCGGGTCGCCGGCGAGCAGGTGTGGCGCGCCGGTGATCGCGAGGAGATCAGTGCTGAGCCCGGCGAGGCGCTCGCCGAGGCGCAGCACGGCGGCCTGGCGTTCCGGCGCCACCAGCCGCTCGGCATAGTAGCGCGCGAGCTTGGCGTCGGCCTTGGCCAGCACCATCTCCAGCATGTTCATCTGCATGCTGAAGAACGGCCACGCGCCCATTTCCGCGAGCAGGTCGGCCCGTCCCGATTCGCGCACTTCGCGCAACGCGGCGTCGGTCCCGAGCCAGGCCGGCAGCATCAGGCGTACCTGGGTCCAGGCGAACACCCACGGGATCGCGCGCAGGCTGGCGATGCCGCCATCGACGCGACGCCGCGCCGGGCGGCTGCCGAGGGCGAGGATGCCCAGCTCCTGCTCCGGGGTGAGGGTACGGAACAACTCGACGAAATCGGGATCCTCGCGCACCGTGCCGCGGTACGCCGCGAGCGCACGTGCGGCCATCGCCGACATCGCTTCGCGCCACGTCGCGGCGGGTGCCGCTGGCGGGTTGAGGGTGGCCTCGAGGGTCGCGCCGACATAGCGCCTGAGCGTCTGCTGGGCGAGCACCGGCAGGCCGAGCTTCCAGCGGATCATCTCGCCCTGCTCGGTCACCCGCAGGGAGCCGGCAACCGAGCCCGGCGGCTGCGAGGCGATCGCCGCCTGCGCGGGCCCGCCGCCGCGGCCGACCGCGCCGCCGCGTCCGTGGAACAGCGCGAGCCGCACACCGTGGCGCGCGGCAACCTCGACCAGGCGCTCCTGCGCACGGTACTGCGCCCAGGCGGCGGCGAGCTGCCCGGCGTCCTTGGCCGAATCGGAGTACCCGATCATGACCTGCTGGTAACCGCCGGCGTGCTCCCGGTACCACGGCAGTTCGAACAGCGCATCGATGGCGTCGGCGGCACCGTCGAGGGCGTCGAGAGTTTCGAACAACGGTACCACCGGCAGTGCGCGTTCGAGTCCGCACTCGCGCAACAGCAGGATCACGGCGAGCACATCGCTCGGCGCGCTGGCCATCGAAATCACGTACTGCGCGATGCCCGCGCCATCGTTGGCCGCGATCACGCGGCAGGTGTCGAGCACCTCGCGCGCATCGTCGCTGGCTGGCCAGTGCAGCGGGAACAGCGGGCGGCGACTTCCCAACTCGGCGAGCAGGAAACGGCAACGCTCCTCCTCCGGCCAGCTCGCGTACCCTTCGCCGCCGCGCGTGAAGCCGAGATAGCGCGTGAGTTCGTCGAACACCGCAACGTGGCGGGCGGCATCCTGGCGCACGTCGAGACGCACCAACGTGATGCCGAAGGCAGCGACCCGGCGCAGCGTGTCGAGCAGCGGACCGTTGGCGATGTTGGCCATGCCGCACTCCACCAGCGAACGATGACAGAGCATCAGCGGCTCCTGCAAAGCAGCAGTGTCCAGGTAGATGCTCTCGACCTCCGCCGGCGGCGCCGGATCGAGCGCTGCCGCCCAGGCGCGCGTGCTGGCAAGGCGATCGCGAACCACGCGCAGCAGCTCGCGGTAAGGTTCGCGTGCGCCGCCGGTGACCTCTGCGAGCTCCGCGTTGCAGCGGCTCATCGACAAGGCCGCGCGCAGCGCCTCGACGTCGCGCAGGAACAGATCGGCCGCCATCCAGCGCGCCAGCATCAGCACCTCGCGGGTCACGGCGGCGGTCACGCGCGGGTTGCCATCACGGTCGCCGCCCATCCAGGTAGCGAATCGGATTGGCGCCGCGTCGGGCGCGAGCGGCGCGTAGCCACGCGTCGCCAGCGCGACGTCGAGCTCGCGCAGCACCGCCGGCAGCGCCTGCCACAAGGAGTTCTCGATGACGGCGAAGCCCCAGCGCGCCTCGTCCTGTGGTGTCGGTCGTTCCTGGCGGATCTCGTCGGTGTGCCAGGCCTCGGCGATGAGCCGTTCGAGATCGACCTCGACACCGGCGCGCGTACTGCCGGTGGCGCGATCACGCGCGGCAAGCGTGAGCGCAATGGCGTCGTACTTCTGGATCAGCGTACGCCGCAGGACCTCGGTGGGATGGGCGGTGAGCACGAGTTCGATGTCGAGGGTATCCAGCGCGTCACGCAGGTCGGGCGCGTCCGGGAGCGCGAGCGGCACCGCGCGGTCATGGTCTTCGCGTGTCAGGTGATGCTGCTCGGCGATGTTGGCGAGGTTGAGGAACTGGTTGAAGGCACGCGCGACATCGACCATGTCCTCGGCCGGCACGCTGGCGAGGTAATCGCTCAGACGCGACCAGTCATCGGCACCGCCCGCGCGCGCCGCCTTGGCCAGCCCGCGAATGGTCTCGATGCGCTCCACGAAGCCACTCCCACGCGCCGCACCGATGACACGCCCGAGCAGGTGCCCGAGCAGGCGTACGTCGTCGCGCAGGCGCCGATCGAGATGAGCAAAATCGCGCTCCGGCAACGGGTCGGCGGCAGCCACGCGGGAAGCATCGAGCGGGGAATCTGGGGTCATGTCACGTCTGGGCCTGAGTCCGGTAGGGCGCGCTCCAACATAACGTGGAGCGTGTCGCCCTGCCAACGCCGCCGGCCGTGATCCGCGCGGTCGTGGCGTAAGTGCACGCCACGCGCTATGGTCGCAGGGACACCGCCAACCGCGCCGGGGAGGGCAGCGCATGTCGGAATCGATCGTCGCCATCGAACAATTGCTGCACGCATACTGCCACCGTGTCGATCGCGGCACAGCGGAGGACGTCGCCGCGCTCTTCGCGACGGACGCCGTGCTCGAGCCGCGTTACGACGGCGATTACGTGCTCAGCGGGCGTACCGAGATCGCCCGCTGGTACGCCTGGTACCACGAGCATTTCCGCGCGGGCGTGCGTCACCTCAAACATCTCGTGATGTCTCCGCTGATCGACGTCGGTGTCGACGGCGAGCGCGCGCACGGGGTCAGCTACCTCGTCGCCACCGCCATCGCGCGCGCGAGCGGCGAAGCCTTCCAGGCCAGCGGCACCTACCATGACGAGTACCGCCGCGTGGATGGTCGCTGGCTGTTTCAGCATCGTCGGATCGAGGTCGAGTGGATGGTCGGGCACGCCGACATTGCAGAGACCTTTCCCGCACTCGATTTCCCACGGTGAGCCACGCAACGCCCGAGGTCATCGTCATCGGCAGCGGCTTCGGCGGGGCCGCCTGCGCGCGACGCCTGGTCGAAGCCGGCATGCGCGTGGCCCTGCTCGAGCGCGGGCCGTGGCGAGACACCGTGCCGGTGCGCTCGATGGGCATCAGCGAGCGCGCGCCGCTGCCGCGCGGCCGCCGTGCGCTGCGCGACCTCGTGCGCACGGTGCGCCATCGCTGGCTGCCGGGAGGCCGTGCAACGGTCAACGCGCGCGGCCTGTTCGAGATACATCTCGATCGCGGTCTGCACGTCGTATGCTCATCCGGTGTCGGCGGCGGCAGCCATGTCTACGCCGGGCTCAACGTGCGCCCGCCCGACCCGCATTGGTGGGACTCGCTGGGTCCCGGTCTCAGTGAGCATGCGCTCGCCCCTCACTACGCGCGGGTCCTCGAGCAACTCGGCTCGCGTCAGCCGCTCGCCGACGATCAGCTGCCTAATACGCTGGCCGCGCGCTTCGGCGCCAACCCTGCCTTCGACGTCGCCGGTGCCGACCACGCGCTCGCGATGGGACTGTTGTTTCCTGCCACACCTGGGCAACCACGCCTGGTGCGGAACGCCGATGGCATCGAGCGCTGGGAGGCACGCGCCGGCGAGGAAGGCAACCTCGGCTCGGAGGGCGGCGGCAAGACCACGCTCGATTTCGCCATGCTCGCCCCGGCCATCAGGCACGGTCTGCAGGTACTCGACTTGCACGAAGTGAACCACCTGCAGCGCACCGCGACCGGTTACGCGGTCCACGCCCGCGATCACCGCCAGCGTCGCGACGTCGTCCTCGCCGCGCCGCGCGTGGTGCTCGCCGCCGGGACGCTGAATACCAATGCGCTGCTCCTCGAAAGCGTCGCTCGCGGTGGGCTCGCGGCGATCGACGGCCTCGGCGAGTGCTTCGGCGGCAACGGCGATTTCTTCGGCTACTGGAAACTCGACGACCGCGAACGTGACCTCAGCGCGAGCTTTCCCGCGCACGGCCTGATCCGGCTCGCCGAGACAGAACCGCTCGGTCCCGGGCGCGAGTGGCCGGCGATCGCCGTCGGTGCCTTGCCCACGCCGCACCAGCTACCGCTCGGACGCTGGTTGTCACGCCTGCTGCGCGAGGGCAGTTTCGTCGCAGCCATGGGCGTCGATGCACAGGACGGACGGGTGCGTCGGGATGGCAGCAGGCTGCGCATCGATTACGAGCCGACACGCAGCGCGATCTTCGCACGCATCCGCGACGCCTTCGCCCTGCTCGGCACCCACAGTGGCCGGCGCGTCTACCATCTCGCGACGCCCATCACGGTGCACCCGACCGGGGGAGCCCGCATCGGGCACTCGCGTGCCGACGGTGTGGTCGACGGCGCGGGCGAGGTGTTCGCGAACCCCGGGCTCTACGTCGCCGACGCCGCGGCCTTCCCCAAGCCGGTCGGCGGCCCGCCCTCGCTCACCATCGCCGCCTGGGGCGACTTCGTCGGCGCGCAGCTGGCCGCGCACCACGCCTCACCCCACTGAAACCACAGGCTCACGGCGCGAGCAGCACGGCAGCGTCGATACGCGCGGCGAGCGGCGCTGGCGCCGCGGCCGTATTCCAGTCGGGGCGCAGCAGCGTGAGCGTGACCTCGCCGCGGGCGAAGCGGCCCGTATCGGTCCCCGTCTCGGCCTGCCCGGCAGCGTCGTGGGCGATGCCGCTCTTGACCGCTTCGGCGCGCGCCTCGTAGGTCATCACGAAGCCGCCATGGGCGCTCGCCGGCGCCCAGCTGACGCTGCCCGGGGCGGCGTCGGGCCGGGCCGGGTAGTTCACGTTCAGCACCGTGCCGGGCGGCAGCAACGGCGCCTCCGCCGGCGCCGCGGCCAGCGCGGCAACGAGCCGCGCGGTGAGACGCGCCGCGCCGGGAAAGGCTGCCAGCGTGCTCGCGAAGCGTGGCTCCTCGGCAGCCTCGGCGAGATCCAGCCCGACCGAGACGGCCACTGCCGGCACCCCCTGCAGCACCGCCATCATCGCGGCACCGACGGTCCCGGAGATCATCACGTTGTTGCCGAGGTTCTGGCCAAAGTTCGCGCCCGAGACGACGAGGTCGGGTGGCGCCGCGGCAAGCACGTGGGCAAGGCCGATACCGACGGCGTCGGCCGGGCTGCCGGCGAGAGACCACACGCCCGGGCGCTGCTCGGTCAGCGCGAGTTCGCCGAGCGTAATCTTCATGCCGGAGCCACTCTGCTGGGTCAACGGCGCGACAATCGTGACGCGGTGACCATCGCCTCGCAGCGCCGCAGCGACGGCCTCGATGCCGGCCGAATCCCAGCCGTCGTCGTTGGTCAGCAGGATGTCGAGCGAGCGCGCCTCGGCGCTCGCCAACGGCAGCAGCACGATCAGGATCAGGCACATCAAGCGGCGCACCGTGTACTCTCCTCTACTCGCGGGACGGGCCGGCAGCATGCCACAAAGTGGCGTGGCCCGCGCCGCGCCCGGCGGCGGCCGGGCTCCCGCCTTCATTCCGCCACATGCAACGAGGTGACCGCATGACTGCACCCGCCGATCTCGGCTTCGATCCCGACCGACTCACCCGCCTGCCCGCCCGTATCGAGGCCGATATCGCCGCGCGCCGTTACCACGGCGCGGCGCTCGCCGTGAGCCGTCACGGCGAACTCGTCTACCGCGACGTGCACGGCCATGCCGACCGCGACGCCGCGCGGCCGTTGACCTTCGACGACGTCTTCGTCTCGTTCTCGGTCGGCAAGCAGTTCACCAACGTGGTCGTGCTCAACCGCGTCGAGCAGGGCCAGTTGCATCTCGATATGCCGGTGTGCGAGCTGATTCCCGAGTTCGGTACGCGCGGGCTGCGCGGCATCAAGCTATGGCACCTGCTCTCGCACACCAGCGGCATCATGTCCGCCATTCCCCAGGTCGCCCCCGAAATCATCACCAACATCGGCAAGCTGACCGCATGGCTGGCGACCCAGCGGCCGGAGACCCTGCCCGGCGAGGTCGTCAACTATTCGATCATCGCCGCCCACTCGGTGATGGCCGAGATGGTCATGCGGGCCGAGGGCGCCACGCGCAGCTTCACCGACATCATGCGCGAGGACCTGTTCGCTCCGCTCGCGATGCACAACACCAGCATGGGGCCACGCGCCGACCTCGTCGAACGCCTGGTGCCGGTCACCGCCTGCTACACCGAGCCCGGCATGTTCCACCCCGACGAGGTCACCGGCGTCGGCGCGGTGGTGCTGATGGAAGGTTGCGAGATCCCGGCCGGTGGCTACCTGACCTGCCTCGACGACCTCCACCGCTTCGCGCTGATGCTGCGCAACGGCGGCGAGCTCGACGGGGCACGCATCCTGTCGCCCCGTACGCTCGATTACTGCACGCGCAATTTCACCGGCAAGAAGCGCAACCTGCTGTTCGACTATGCGCGCGACACGCGCGGCTGGGAGACGTGGCCCGCCAGCATCGGGCTTGGCTTCTTCCTGCGCGGCGAGGCGGTGCAGCCCGGCCCGCTGAGCAACTTCTCCAGCCCGCGCACGTTCTGCGGCTGGGGCGCCGGCTCGTCCTGCTTCTGGATCGACCCGGAGCTCGACCTCACCTTCAGTTTCCTCTCCAGCGGACTGATGGAGGAGACCTGGCACATCGAGCGTCTGCAACGCCTCGCCGACCTCGTCGTCACCGCCCTGGTCGAGTAAGCGGCGGTGAGGCCGCCGCGCCCGGCGTGTGCGGGGCACCAGGCGGACGCCACTCCCGCGCCCGTGGCGGCGCGCCGCGCCGGGAGCCGCCCGGCCATCGTCGCGTCCCCGGTCACGGGCTAGAATGGCGGGCTCACGCAACGATATACCCGTCACACCGATCGCAAGGGGAGCTCACGTGGATTTCACCTACAACGACAAGACCCGCCGCCTGCTCGACGAGGTCAAGGCCTTCATGCAGGAGCACGTCTACCCGGTGGAAGAGGAAGTCTTCGACTGGAACCACGATCCGAACAATCTATGGGTGGTGCCGCCGCAGATCGAGGCGATCAAAGCCAAGGCCAAGGCGCAGGGCCTGTGGAACCTGTTCCTGCCGCACGAGTACGGCGAGTACAGCCCCGGCCTGACCAACCTCGAATATGCGCCGCTGGCCGAAGAGATGGGCCGGGTGATCTGGGGCGCCGAGGTCTTCAACTGCTCGGCACCCGATACCGGCAACATGGAAGTGCTCGCACGCTACGGCAGCCCGGAACACAAGAAGCAGTGGCTGGAGCCGTTGCTGGCCGGTGAAATCCGTTCCTCCTACCTCATGACCGAGCCGCTGGTCGCCTCCTCGGATGCCACCAACGTCGAGACCTCCATCGTGCGCGATGGCGACGAGTACGTGATCAACGGGCGCAAGTGGTGGAGCTCGTGCGTCTACGACCCGCGCAACCGCATCTACATCGTGATGGGCAAGACCAACCCGGACGCCCCGCGCCATTCCCAGCAATCGATGATCCTGGTCCCGGCCGGCACCCCGGGGGTGGAGATCCTGCGCCCGCTGCGGGTGCTCAACGATCTGCATTCGCCGCACGGCCACGGCGAGGTACTGCTGAAAGACGTGCGCGTGCCGGTCTCCAACCTGCTGCTCGGCGAAGGCCGCGGCTTCGAGATCGCCCAGGGCCGCCTCGGCCCCGGCCGTATCCACCATTGCATGCGACTGATCGGGTGCGCACAGCGTGCGCTCGACATCATGTGCGAGCGGGTCGAGAGCCGCGTCGCCTTCGGCAAGAAGATTTCCGAGCAGTCCAGCATCCGCCAGGACATCGCGAAGTCGCGCTGCGACATCGAGCAGGCACGCCTGCTGTGCCTGTGGGCCGCCGATCGCCTCGACCGCGAGGGCAACAAGGTGGCCAAGGACGCCATCGCCATGATCAAGATCGCCATCCCGCAGATGTGCCAGACCGTCGCCGACCGCGCCATGCAGGCGCACGGCGGCATGGGCGTGTGCCAGGACACGGTGCTGCCCGAGATCTTCTCCTACGCCCGCACCGTGCGGCTCGCCGACGGCCCGGACGAGGTGCACATGTCACAACTCGGTAAATTGACCATTCAACAGACCCTCGGCAGCTGATCACGGGTACAATGCGCGGCGCTCCGGCCACGGCCGGGGCGTCCGCGGCACCCGGTCCCGACGCCGACCACCCGCCGCAGCGCCGCCCGGCGCAACGACTTTTCCGTCCCGTTGACGCTTACGGAGCCCCCCGATGAGGTTCAAAATCGCTGCCTGGACCATGCGCCACCGCGTGCTGGTCAGCATCCTGTTCGTGCTCGTGACGATCGCTTTCGCCGTCGCCATTCCCAAGGTCGAAATCCGCACCATCTTCAACGACCTGCTGCCCCGCAACGACCCGTTCACGCAGGTCTATTTCAAACACCGCAACTTCGGCAACCCGCTGACCATGGCAATCATGGTCAAGCGCAAGGATGGCGACATCTACAACGCCGAGACGCTGCAGAAGGTGTGGGACCTGACGCGCGACATCGACCTCGCCCCCTACGTCGACCACGACCAGATTCTCTCCGTCGCGACCGAGAAGCTGCGCTACGCCGAGGCCAACTCGCTCGGCATCGACACCAAGCCGCTGATGGACGATCACGCGCCGGCGACCGCCGAGGAGATTGCCGAATTCAAGCGCCGCGTCGCCATCGCGCCGAATGCACTCACCTTCTTCATCTCGCGGGACGAGACTGCCACCCTCATCAATGCCGCCTTTCTCGACAGCATCGAGTACGGCGAAGCCTTCGCGTACGCGCAGAAGCTCGTGGAGGACGCCCGTGACGCCAACCACGACGTCTACCTGGCGGGCATGCCGGTCCTGACCGGCTGGGTCTACAAGTTGCAGAAGCAGACCTATTTCATCTTCGGCATCACCCTCGGCCTGCTGGTCATTGCGCTGGTCCTGTACATGCGTAATGTCGCGGGCGTCGTCACGCCGATCGCCTGCGCCGCCGTCGCCGGCGTGTGGGGCTTCGGCTTCATCGGCTGGCTGCAGCGGCCGATCGAGCCGCTGTTGATGATCGTGCCGCTGCTGCTGGTGGCACGGTCGTTCTCGCATTGCGTGCAGTACACCGAGCGCTACTACGAAGTGCTGATGGCGCTGAAGGACCGCGCGAAGGCCGCTGAGGTGACCATGGGAATCATGATGGCGCCCTCCATTCTCGGCGTCATCACCGACTTCTGCGGCATCGTCTTCATCGCCATCGCGCCGATCGAGACCATGCTCAACCACGCCATCTTCTGCGGCATGTGGGCGCTGTGGATCATCCCGACCGGCACCTTCCTGTGCTCGATCCTGCTCTCCTACCTGCCCGTGCCGAAGAACATCGAGCACATCGTCGGCGGCAAGGAGAAGGAATCGGGCATTCACCTGGTCGAGGAGAAGGCGCTGCTCGCCACTTCGCGTCTCAGCCAGGGCCGCCTCGCGCACGTCACCGCGGCGGTGATGGTGGTGATCGCTGCCATCGCGCTCTACCTCAACACCCAGATCAAGATCGGCAACCCGGTCGAGGGCAGCAACCTGCTGTGGCATGACTCCGAGTTCAATACCGCGGTGCGCGCCATCAACGCCCACTTCCCGGGTACGAACACGCTCGAGATCGTGATCGAGGCGAAGAACGAGGACATCGACAACCGCGTCGCCAACACGCCCGAGGTGGTCGCGGTGCACCAGCAGCTGCAGCGCCACCTCGAGGCCGACGACGTGCTGCCGCCGCGCGCCACGCTGTCGTGGAGCGACTACATGGCGGAGACCAACCGCCTGTTCTCGGGCGGCAACCCGAAATGGTCCCCGCTCGACCTCACCGACGATGCCATCGCGGCTGCCTCGTTCGGCGCACTACTCGGCAGCAACGCGATCAACTTCGGCCATGTCGCGGACTTCACCTTCCAGAACTCGACCGTCTCCCTCTGGTACAAGGACAACAAGCAGGAGACGGTCGACCACGCGCTCGCCGCGGCACGCGAGGCCGTCGATATGGTCGGCATCGAGCACGACGAGTTCCGCGTGCGCCTGGGCACCGGCGTGATCGCACTGCAACAGGCGGTCAACAACACGGTATCGAAGTACCACTGGATCATCATCGGCATGGTCAACCTCGCGGTGATGCTGCTCGCGACCTTCGCCTACAAATCGATCGTCGCCGCGGTGATCCTGCTGGTTCCGGTGAACCTGTCGAACGTGATGCTGGTCGCGGCGATGCACCTCGTCGGCGTCGGCCTCGACATCAACGCCGGCATCGTCGCCGTGATGGGTGTCGGTGTTGGTATCGACTACGGCATCTACCTGCTGTCGCGCATCTGCGAGGAGTACAGTGCGCAGGAGCACGACCTCGGGCGTGCGCTGGTCGCCGCGCTGACCACCACCGGCAAGGCCATCATGTTCACCGCCTCGATCATGCTGCTCGGCATCGTGCCCTGGTACTTCCTGTCCGACCTCAAGTTCATGGCCGACATGGGTCTGCTGCTGGTGGTCGTGATGATCATCAACATGGTGCTGTCGCTGGTCGTGCTGCCATTACTGGTGTGGTACATCAAGCCGAAGTTCCTCGCCCGCGAGGACCTCATCGTCGGCGAGAACGTCGACATCTCGCAGTTCGCGGCACATCTCGACCGCTGATGCGGCGAAGACCCGGGACGCCGTACCGGCGTCCCGGGCCAGGACTCACCGACGCCCGCCGAAGATCGAGCCGAGCAGCCCGCGCACGATCTGGCGTCCGAGCGAGGAACCGATCGAGCGCAAGGTACTCTTGAGCATCGCCTCGCCCGCCGACTGGCGGTTGGATGCTCGACGCGCCGGCGCGCGCGGCACCTCCCGGCGTGGCACCGGCGGCGGCTCGACGTCGCGCGCCGCCTCGCGTGCTCGCGCGCGTTCGGCCAGCACCTCGAAGGCCGATTCACGATCGACCGCGCGTGCATACTTGTCATAGAGCGCGTCGCCACCGAGCAATGCGCGGCGCTCGGCTTCATTCAGCGGACCGATGCGGGACTCCGGCGGGCGCACCAGCACGTGTTCGACCGGCGTCGGCGTTCCATCCGTGGCGAGCACGGAGACCAGTGCTTCGCCGGTACCGAGTTCGGTAACGAGGCGCGCCGCATCGAGCGCCGGGTTGGGCCGGAACGATTCCGCCACGACCTTGACCGTCTTGCGCTCACGGGGCGTGAATGCGCGCAGCGCGTGCTGCACTTTCATACCGAGTTGCCCGAGCACGTCCTCGGGCACATCCGCCGGCCCCTGGGTGACGAAATAGACGCCGACGCCTTTCGAGCGGATCAGGCGTACCACCTGCTCGATCTTCTCCAGCAGTGCGCGGGGTGCGCGGTCGAACAGGAGGTGTGCTTCGTCGAAGAACAGTACGAAGCGTGGCAGCGCCGCGTCACCCTGCTCCGGCAACTCCTCGAACAGCTCGGAGAGCAACCACAGCAGGAAGCAGGCGTAGAGATCGGGCGATCGATTGACCAGCGTAGTGGCGTCGAGAATGTTCACCACGCCGCGGCCGTCGGCGTCGCGTCGCATGAGATCGTTGATGTCGAGGGCCGGCTCGCCGAAGATGCCCTCGGCGCCCTGGGCCTCGAGCTGCATCAGGCGACGCTGGATTGCGCCGACGCTCGCACGGCTGACGTTGCCGTACTCGAAGGTCAGTTCCCTGGCGTTCTCGCCCACCCAGCTGAGCATCGCACGCAGATCCTTGAGGTCGAGCAGCAGCAGACCATGGTCGTCGGCGACAGCGAAGGCGCAGTACAGCACGCCCGTCTGCGCCTCGTTGAGGTCGAGCAGGCGCGCAAGCAGCAGCGGGCCCATCTCCGATACCGTCACGCGCATCGGCATGCCACGCTCGCCGAAGAGGTCCCAGAAGGCCACCGGTGTGTCGCGTGCCGCGTAGTCCGCGATGCCAATCGCCGCAACGCGCTCGTCGATCTTCGGATGCGGACGCGCCGGCGCGGCAAGACCGGACAGGTCGCCCTTGATGTCGGCCGCGAACACCGGCACACCGAGCCGTGACCAGCCCTCGGCGAGAATCTGCAACGTGACGGTCTTGCCGGTGCCGGTAGCGCCGGCCACCAGTCCGTGACGATTGCCCGTCGCCCCGGGCAAGACCACGTGGTGTCCTTCGGCACCACCGATCAGCACGCCCGCTTCCGACTCTTCCATCTGTCGCATCCTCGTGTCATCGATGCTCCCCGCGCTGCCGGGAGCTGGGTGGGATTTGGTTCTTCCTTCACGCCTTGAACATCGCTCGCGCAGGGTTCGCCGAGGCGTGACAGCGCCAGCGCTCCTAATGTAATCGATCCCTGCCCTGCGTCGCGGCGACGTGACCTGTGGCGCGTCGCGTAGCCGTGCCAACGCGTTATCATCGGGGCCAACGGGGCCAGGTCGGGGAGCCATGACCACAGCGACAGCAGCAACGACGCCGGGCGGTGCCACGTCACCACGCCGTCGGCCGGCGCGCTTCGGTACCTACCGCGCGTTACCACCCGGCCACGTACCGTACGTGCTCGCGATCGACGATCATCCGGTCAACCTGAAACTCGTAGCGGCACAACTTGCTGCCCTCGGCGCGACAGTGCGCACCGCGAGTAGTGGCGAAGAAGGCCTGAGGCTGTGGCGTAGCGGCGAGTACGATGCCGTCATCACCGACTGCAATATGGGCGACATGGACGGCTATACGCTGTGCGCGGCCATCCGCGCCTTCGAGCAGGTCGGCGGCCACCCTCACCTGCCGGTGGTCGGCTGGACCGCCAGCGCGATAGCGGAAACGCGTGACGCCTGCCACGCGGCGGGCATGGACGCGGTCCTCGTCAAACCAGTCTCGCTGGAGGCGCTCCGCGCGGCCCTGGCGACATGGTTCCCGGTGCTCGCCGCAAGTGGTGCCGACGCGTTCCCTGCGAGCAGCACCGATGCGATGATGCCGCTCGATCCCGGCGCCCTGACCATGCTGGACGATGCCGATGCCATCGTCAGCGAGTTCCTCGCCCAGGCGCACGCCGATGCTCGCGAGCTGGCCGCGGCATTACAGGGCGGCGATGCAGTGCGCGCAGCACGGGTATTGCACCGGCTGCGCGGGGCGAGCCTGATGGTCGGCGCCGAGCGGCTCGCCGCGAGTTGCGCGGGCATGCCCTGCGAGACGGATTCGCCGCACGATGCCGTCGATGCGGTGGAGGTCATCGAACGCGAACTGGCGCGCATCGAGGAATACACCCTGCGGCAGGCGTCGCCATGAGGTACGCGACGACGTGACTGCAGGCGCTCCGGCCGTCGTGGTCGTGGAAGACCATGATTTTCAGCGCCGCCTGATCGTGCGCATGCTGGAAACCCTGGGCTGCACACACGTGACCGAGACGGCGCACGGGCGCGAAGCGCTGGCCTACCTCGATGGTCACCAGGCAATCGATCTCGTGGTGTGCGACCTCGACATGCCCGAGATGGATGGCCTCGCGCTGATCCGGCATATCGGCGAGGCGCGCCTCGCCGTGCCGGTACTCATCACCAGCGGGCAACCGCGCGCGCTGATCGATTCGGCCGAGAGCATGGCGCTGGCCTGCGGCGTGCGCCTGGTCGGCTCGCTCGTCAAGCCGGTCACGCCAGCAGTGCTGGCCGAGGCGCTGGCGCGGGTGGCCGAGATTCCCCCACCGCCGGTCGACATCCGCACCACGCGGGTGAATCTCGACGAGATGCTGCACGCCATCGCGGGCGATGAGATTGAAGCGTGGTACCAGCCCAAGCTCGCACTCGACGGGCGCCGCGCGGTAGGCGCCGAGGCATTGGCGCGCTGGCGCCACCCGCAGCGCGGCGTCCTCGAGCCGGGGTTGTTCGTGGCGATGCTCGAACAGAGCGGACACATCGACGAGCTGACTGCGCGCATGCTCGCGCTTGCCGCGCGCGACTGCGCACGCTGGCGCAGCACCGGTCATGACCTCACGGTGGCAGTCAACATCTCGCTTGCCTCGCTGGGCAATCCGGCCTTCGCCGACGCGGTGACGCGCATCGTGCGCGAAAACGGCCTCGAGCCGCACTGCATGAGTCTCGAGATTACCGAGACGGCCGCGATGGCCGAGCTGGCGCCGGCGCTGGAGAACCTGGCCCGCCTGCGCATGCGCGGCTTCGGTCTTTCAGTCGACGACTACGGCACCGGCTTCTCGAACCTGCGCCAGCTGACGCGCGTGCCGTTCACGGAACTCAAGATCGCGGGCAATTTCGTCACCGATGCGGCCGAACGGCCGACCCACCGCGCGATCCTGAAGTCGAGCATCGAGATGACCCACAGTCTTGGCATGACCTGCGTCGCCGAGGGGGTCGAATCCGCCGCGGTGCTCGAACTGCTCGATGCCCTCGCCTGCGACCAGGTGCAGGGCTATCACATCGCCGCGGCCATGCCGCCAGCGGATTTCGGCAGCTGGCTGGAGGCCGCGGCGCGCCCCTGACGTGTGGCGCACGGGCGCTGCGCCGAAGCCCGACGGCACGGGCCCGCTCAGCGGCCGTTCAGGCTCGCCGTGCGACAATACCGGCCTGCAACCGCTACCCATCGTCAGGGAAGGAGACTATGCGCAAGCCTCTCATGCTCGGTGCGGCGCTGGCGCTGATGACCAGCGCCTGCAGCGCCCCGCGACCCATCGTCTATCCGAATGCCCAGTCGCAGCGCGTCGGCCAGGCACAGGTGGAAGCCGACATCGCGGCCTGCCGCCAGCTGGCCGAGCAGGCCGGCGCACGTGAAGGCGCCGGCGCCGCCAGCGAACGCGCCGCGACCACCGCTCGCGGCGGCGCGATCGGCGCCGCCACCGGCGCCGTCGGCGGCGCCATCGCCGGTGATGCCATGCGCGGCGCCGGGATCGGCGCGGCGACCGGCGCCACTGCGAGCCTGCTCAACAGCTTGTTCTCACAGCCGGCGCCGAGCCCCGCGTTTCGCAACTTCGTAAAACGCTGCCTCCGCGAGCGCGGCTACGAGCTCAGCGGCTGGGACTGAGCGCGGCGCCGTCCGCGGATTCCGTTGCCTTGCGGGCGGCGCGGCCCGGCGGACGCGCCGCGCCTGTGCGACGCCTTCAGCCGGTGAGTCGCGCGGTGACGCGAATCTCGACCAGCCCGCCCTCGAGCGCGAGCTCGGGCGTGCCGATGGCGGTCCATGCCGGGTAGGGCTCTTTGACGTAATCGTCCTTGACCGCCATGAAGGTCGCCAGGTGCTCACGCAGGCCGACGTGAAAGGTCGTCATCTCGGTGATCGCCGCAAAGTCGGTGCCGGCCGCCGCGAGCACTTCGGCGAGATTGTCGAAAGCGCGTATGAACTGCTCGCGCGGGTCGTCCGGCACCCGGCCGCTGCCGAGATCGATGCCGATCACGCCGGAAACCCGCAGGTGATCGCCGTCGACCACGGCCGGGGCGAAATGGTAGTCGTCGTAGAAACCCTGCATCGGGGGTGGCACGATACGCTTGCTCATGCTGCTGCTCCTGGTGGTATCGCGGCGGCGGGCGCCGACATCAGATGATGCCGGCGTCCTTGAGACGCGCCAGCTCGGCCGCGTCGAGCCCGAGCGCGCCGTAAATCTCCTCGTTGTGCTGCCCGAGCGTGGCAGCCGCTTCGTGCACGCGTGTGGGCGTGCGCGAGAATTTCGCCGCCGGCCCGGTCAGCGGGACTTCCGAGCCGTCCGACAGCCGCGTCTTCTGCAGCATGTCGCGTGCCTTGACGTGCTCACTGTGGCAGGACTCGGCAAAGGTGTTGACGCGCGTGATGGCGAGGCCGATGGAATCGAGCTGGTCGACCACCTCGGCCGTGGTGTGGGCGCGGCACCAGTCGGCGACGACGCGATCGAGCTCGTCACGCCGCGCGAGACGGTCGGCGGCCTTGAGCGCGGCGAGGTCCGCGCGGCCGATATGCGCGCACAGCGCTTTCCAATGGCTGTCCAGCAGCACGCCGCCGTAGACGCGACCATCGGCACATTCGTAGACATTGACCGGCGCGGCAATGGCGAACTGGTTGCCCATGCGCGGGATCGGTATCCCCAGCATGCCGGCGGTGAGATGGCCGTTGCTCTGGAACATGAGGCCATCGACCAGCGCGACGTCGACATGCTGGCCCTCGCCGGTGCGGTGACGGTGCTGCAGGGCCGCCAGCGCGCCGAGCGCGCCGTGCATGCCGCCGAGGTCGTCGCCGAGGAAGGTGGGCGCCTTGGTCGGCCCGCCGCCGGGTTCGCCGTTGAGCGAACTCCAGCCGCTGAAGTTCTGCGCGATGGGGTCGTAGCCGGGCCGTTCGCTGTAGGGGCCGAACTGGCCGAAGCCGCTGACCGAGACGTAGATGATGTCGGGCTTGACCGTACAGACGTCGGCATAACCGCAGCCCCAGCCGGCCAGCGTGCCGGGCTTGAAATTCTCGATGACGATGTCCGCGCCCTTGCAGAGCTCCAGGAACAGGCGACGCCCTTCGTCGGCCTTGAGGTCGAGCGAGACGTTCTTCTTGTTGCGGTTGACCGTTTCGTGCGGCACGGTGAGGCGCGAGTCGGGCAGGTAGGGCGGCAGCAGGCGGCACACTTCGCCGGCCGGATGCTCGACCTTGATCACCGTCGCGCCGAAATCGGCCAGGATGCAGCCCGCCATGGGCCCGGCCCAGGTGGTGGTGGCCTCGATCACGACCACACCTTCGAGCGGCCCGCGCACGTCGTCGCGCGCGTTGGCGTAGAACTCCTGCTTGTCCATCGTCTCCCCTCGTCCGGACCGCGGCGAGGCGCGTGCCTCTTCGCATGGTAGCGGATCCGGCCCCGCGCGGCGTTTCCCGCGCGGGGCCGGCATCGTTCAGCGCACCACCGGCCTGTACTTGATGCGGTGCGGTTTGTCGGCCTCTTCGCCGAGACGCTCGCGGCGATCGGCCTCGTAATCGGCATAATTGCCGGGATACCACTCGACGTGGCTGTCGCCCTCGAAGGCGAGCATGTGGGTGGCGACGCGGTCGAGGAACCAGCGATCGTGGGAAATCACGATCACGCAGCCGGGGAAGGCGAGCAGCGCCTCTTCCAGCGCGCGCAGCGTCTCGACGTCGAGGTCGTTGGTGGGCTCGTCGAGCAGCAGCACGTTGCCGCCCTTGAGCAGCGTCTTGGCGAGGTGCACGCGGTTGCGCTCGCCGCCGGAGAGCTGGCCGACGCGCTTCTGCTGGTCCTGGCCCTTGAAGTTGAACCGCCCGCAATAAGCGCGCGATTGAATCTCGACGTCACCGATGGTGAGGATGTCGTGGCCGCCCGAGATCTCCTCCCACAGCGTCTTGTCGGGATCGAGCGCATCGCGGCTCTGGTCGACGAAGGCCCATTCGACGGTGTGGCCGATCTTGACCTCGCCGCCGTCGGGCTGCTCCTGGCCGGTCAACATCTTGAACAGCGTCGACTTGCCGGCGCCGTTGGGGCCGATCACGCCGACAATGCCGCCCGGCGGCACGGTGAAGGAGAGGTCGTCGATGAGCAGGCGATCGCCGAAGGCCTTCGACAGGTGCGAGACCTCGATGACGACGTCGCCGAGGCGCGGTCCCGGCGGGATGTAGATCTCGTTGGTCTCGTTGCGGCTCTGGAATTCGCGCGACTGCAGCTCCTCGAAGCGCTGCAGGCGGGCACGGCTCTTGGCCTGCCGGCCCTTGGCGTTCTTGCGCACCCATTCGAGTTCGGCGGCAACCGTCTTGCGATGCGCAGCCTGCTCGCGCTCCTCCTGCTTGAGCCGTGCTTCCTTCTGCTCGAGCCACGACGAGTAGTTGCCCTCGTAGGGAATGCCGTGGCCGCGGTCGAGCTCGAGGATCCAGCCGGCAACGTTGTCGAGGAAATAGCGATCGTGGGTGACCGCGACGACGGTGCCGTTGTAACGCTCGAGGTACTTCTCGAGCCACGCGACCGACTCGGCGTCGAGGTGGTTGGTCGGCTCGTCGAGCAGCAGCATGTCGGGCTCGGACAATAGCAGCCGGCACAGCGCGACACGGCGGCGCTCGCCGCCGGAGAGCCGGGTGACGTCGGCATCCCAGGCCGGCAGACGCAGCGCGTCGGCGGCGATCTCGAGCTTGCGCTCGATCTCCCAGCCACCGGCAGCGTCGATGGCGTTCTGCAGCTGGCCCTGCTCCTCGAGCAGCGCGTTCATCTCGTCGTCGTCCATCGGCTCGGCGAACTTCATCGAGATCTCGTTGAAGCGCTCGAGCAGGCGCACCGTCTCGCCGAGGCCCTCCTCGACGTTGCCGCGCACGTCCTTCGCCGGGTCGAGGTCCGGCTCCTGCTGCAGGTAACCGATCTTGAGACCCTTGAGCGGGATTGCCTCGCCCTCGATGTCCTTGTCGATGCCCGCCATGATGCGCAGGAGTGTCGATTTGCCCGAACCGTTGAGGCCGAGCACGCCGATCTTGGCGCCGGGAAAGAAGGACAGGGAGATGTCGCGCAGGATGTGCTTCTTCGGCGGCACGACCTTGCCGACGCGATGCATCTGGAATACGTACTGGGCCATCGGTTACCTCTCGCGGCAGCGGCAGCTGCCGGACGTGAAAACGGCGGGGCGCCGGGGTTGCGACCCCGGCCGGCTGGCCGTCATGGATATGCTCGTGAAGGGCGCGGCCGCGTGGTAGCGGGACGCTGCCGGGCTGCGCCGGGCGCCATTGTACTCAGGGCGTTCGCGCGGGGAGAACCCCGCGGCCGGCGGCGTGGGGGGGGCGGCGGCCCCCACCGCCGCGCGGCCCCCCGCCGCGCCCAGCGCC
>JAVJVZ010000073.1:0-122685 GCA_040220855.1 Gammaproteobacteria bacterium
CCGCCGCCGGAACCATCGTGCAGAACACCCGCGCCGGACTCCGCTGGTGAAACAGGCAGCACGTATCCGACGGGGACGACCGGACGCAGCGGCCGCGGAGCCAAACGCGGCCGCTGCCCGGCGCGGCGGCTCCATCGTCGCGTAGCCCAGGCCGCGCGCCCGCCCGGCGCGGCTGACGACCACGCCCGCGTCGGGACACCGTTCATGACCACGCGAAAGAAGGGATTCGACACGGTACTGGCACTCGCCTTCCTGTGTCTCGGTATTGCGTTCGCCGCGCTCGCCTTCGGCGGCAGTGGCGCGACACTCACCTTCGCGCTCGCCGCAGTGACCAACCTGTGTGCCGCAATCGTGTTCTTCTTGCGCCAGCGTGGCGATCAGGGGCCGGACTGAGTCACACGATGCACGCCGCGACGCGCCGCCGCGGCAACTGCCCTCACAGCGCCAGCGCAGATGCCTGCCCCCGCCCCCGATTCGCCCGCCCCGCGGCGCATGTTTAACGTCGCCGACTACCTGCGCCTGGTCGCGCCGGCGTTGCCGAACGCACTCGTCGATGCGTCGTCACGAACCACCATCGAGGCGCTCGCCGAGCGCCTGCCAGGCGCGTTGACGAGCTTCTGTGGCTTCGAGTGTCCCCTCGATACCGCCGCTGCACGGGCCGACTTCCTGCTCTGCTCGACGCGCGAAGAAGGCCACGTCGCGGTGCTCGCCGGACGTCACGGAGAAGCCCGCCTCGAGCCTGCCTTGCTCGCGACGCCGTCATGGCAGCGGGTGGGCGCGTTCTGCAGCGCATGGCTCGACGATCGTGACGTGCTCGCCGAGCACCTCATGAATACCTGGCTCGAGTTCGACGTTGCGAGCCGCGCCGACGCCCTCGCTCACCCGAGCCTGTTCTACGGCACCCACGCGCCGCCGGCGCATGTCAGCGCCGCCGACCAGCTCGCGGTGCACCGCGCCGCGCTCGCGCTGCTCGCACCCGAGGCGGTGGCCGGCGCGCGCGGACACGCACTCGATGCGTTCTTCGACGCCTTGCCGGCTGGCAGCCACGTGTTCCAGGTCGGCGTCATGTGGGCCCGCGAAACCGGGGCCCTGCGCCTGTGCCTGCGTCACCTGTCACCCGCCGACCTGCTCAGCCTGCTCGCACGTTGCGACTGGCCGGGCAGACTCGACGACGCCGCCGCGCTGCTCGATGAACTTGCGCCAACGGCGGCACGCATCGATGCCGATGTCGATCTCGGCACCACGCTCGGTCCCAAGCTCGGGCTCGAATGCTATACCGGTACCGACGCCGCGGCGGGTGCACGTCTCGATGCGCTCGCGGCGCTGCTGGTCGACCACGGCGCCTGTACCCCGGCAAAGGCCGCGGCGCTGCACGCCTACCAGGGTCTGCGTCTCGCCGACGCCGACCCGTGCGACTGGCCGCGGGAGCTCAGCGAATTCGCCGCCGCGCGTGGTCGCGGCATGACCAGCGCGCTGCTGCGCTGGGTGCATCACGTCAAGGTCGTGCTCGAACCCGGGCAAGCCGTCACTGCCAAGGCCTACCTCGCCATCGAACACCATGTGCTGGCGCGCGCCGCCCTGCGCGCGACCATCGACGCCATGCGCGAGCAGCACTGAGCCCCCATGACGACGCCCCGTGATACCGAGCACGATCTGGTCGTCGTCGGCGCCGGCCCCGCCGGCGCCACCCTTGCCGCGCTCGTCGCGCGCGGCGGCCACCGCGTGTTGCTGCTCGATGCACAGCGCTTCCCGCGCTGGCAGATCGGCGAATCGCTGCTGCCGGCAACCTTCAACGGCATCTTTCCCCTGCTCGGCATCACGCCCGACCGGGCGCGCCTCGGAGAGCCGGTGCTCAAGCGCGGCGCGACCTTCCACTGGGGCCGTGACGACACGCTGTGGACGATGAACTTCGGTGGGGCGCCCGACGAGGTCGATCCCGACCCGGCCTGGCCGACCGCGTTCAACGTTCGCCGCGACGCATTCGATCAGGTCCTGCTGGATGCTGCCCGCGACGCTGGCGTCGACGTCGTGCTGGGCGCGCGCGCGCACGCCTTCCACCGCGCGGACGATCGCGTGACCACGGCCAGCGTGCACTGCGCGGACGGCGGCTTCACCGCGCGCGCTCGCTGGTTTGCCGGCGCCACTGGCCAGGGCTGCCCGCTGGCCCCGCTGGTCGGCCGGCGCCAGCCGTCGGCGTTCTTCCGCAACGCCTCGGTGTTCGGCTACTTCCACGGCGGCGCGCGCCTGCCCGGCGCCCTCGCCGGCAACGTGCTCCTGGAAAGTTTCGGCGACGGCTGGGCCTGGTACATTCCGCTCGACGACAGTCTGACCAGCGTCGGCGTCGTGCTTCATCACCCGCACACGGCACGGCTCGGCGGCGATCGCGAGGCCGCCTACCGCGAGAGCCTTGCGCGCTGCCGCTACATCAGCGAGTACCTGTGCCACGCCGAGCGCGCCCAGGAGCCCCCTTATACCGGCCTGCGCGTGCGCTCGGAGTTCTCCTACGCACACGATCGCCTGTGGCGCCCGGGTGCGCTGCTGGTCGGTGACAGTGCCTGCTTCGTCGACGTCGTGTTGTCCTCCGGCGTGCACCTCGCGACCTTCGGCGCCCTGCATGCCGCGCGCGCGCTCAACGCGGTGCTCGCGGGCGAATTGCCCGAGCGCCTCGCGCTGAACGAGTTCGAACTGCGCTACCGGCTCGAGTTCGCGACCTTCTACCAGGGCCTGCTCGGCCTGCACGACATGCGCCACGACGGCGCCACGTACCGCGCCTGGCTGCGCGACATGCTGCGGCGAACCCAGGGCGTGTTTCTCGACGACACGCCGGCGCCGCCGGCAACCCGCCGCCGCACGTGGCAGGCGCTGGCCTGGTTGCGCAAGAAGAACGCCGCCATGCTCGCCGCGACCGCACCACCGGCACTCGATGCGCAGGCGGCGCTGCCGGCGCTGGCCGGCGAACTCGTCGTCACTGCCGATGGTCTGCGCTATGCACGCGCGGAGGAAGCCGTGCCGACAGTCGCGACAAGAGCGCCGCGCATCGACTCCCCGCTCTACGACTACGGCAAGCTCCATGCCAGCGCCGCGCCCTATCTACAGGCCTGCCCCGACGGCGTCGCCGGCGCGCTGGCGCTGGTCGCGGCGGCGCGCGAGCGCGGCATCGCACTGCGCGTGCGCGGCAGCGGGCACACCTTCAGTGGCGCCAGCCTGCCGCGCGCCGGCGAAGTGCTGGTTCGCACCAATGGCCTCGACCACTACCACTTCGACGCCCCCGACCGCCTCGTTGCCGGCGCCGGTGCAATGGTCTGGGACATCCGCGATCTCGCCCGCGATCACGGCTATGACCTGCCGGTGTGGAACGGCGGCTGGGCCGGTCCGACGCTCGGCGGCTACATCTGCGCCGGCGGCTTCGGCAAGAGCGGCCTGTCCGAGGATGCCGGCGGCCTGTGGGAAAACGTCCACGCGGTGACGCTGGTCGATGGTCATGGTGCGCTGCGCAGGATCGCCCGCGACGACCCGCTGTTTCCCTGGCTGTTCGGCTGCTCGGGACAGCTCGGCCTGCTGGTCGAAGCGGAGCTGCGCCTGGTACCGCATGCGGCGGCGCAACGCCCGCGCCACTACCCGCTCGGCGCACGCGGCCGCATTCCGCGACGGCAGGAGGACGATCCGCGAATCAACGACGCCGCGCCCGCCCCGGACGACGACAAGCGCCTGTTCTGGTTCACCCTGCTGGTCTCACCGGAAGAGGAAACCAGCGCCTGGGACGGCCTGCTCGAGCTCGTGCGCTCGCACCGCGACGTGCTCGTGCCGGACGGCGGCTGGGCCGGTCCGCAACTCGACGGGGTTCCGATCGGTTACCGCTACGTGATTCGCTACAAGGCGTTCAACCCGCCGCTGGTCTACCCGCGCGCCGAAACCTTCCTGTGCATCGGCGTGATGAGCCTGCTTGCCAGCGGTGACCCGGCGAGCGACGCCACGATTCGCGACATCGAGCGCGATTTCGTGGCGCTCGCGCGCGACTCCCGCCTGCGCCTCTACCTGCAGGCGGAGAACATCACCGGGCAGGTCGACCAGCGCGCTTACTACGGGCGAGCGACGTGGGAGGCTTTCCTGCGCCACAAGCGCGCGGTCGATCCGCTCGCACTGTTCAATCGCGACGTCGTCTTCCCCGCCGATGCGCTATGACCCGGCCCTGCCGCTGGCCGTGTTCCTCGGCCCCTCGCTCGCCCCGGCCACGGCGCACGCGCTGCTGCCGGCGAATTACTACCCGCCGGTGCGCATGGGCGACATCTACCGCTTGCTGGCGAGCGGCGTCGAGACCATCGCCATCATCGATGGGGTGTTCCACCAGAGCACCCCGGTGTGGCAACGGGAGATCCTCGCCGCGCTCGAGGCCGGCATCCGCGTCGTCGGTGGCGCCAGCATGGGCGCGCTGCGCGCTGCCGAACTCGCGCCTTACGGCATGGAAGGCATCGGCACCATCTTCGGCTGGTACCGCGATGGTGTGCTCGATGGTGATGACGAGGTGGCACTGGTGCACGCCGACGCCGATCTCGACTACCGCGCGCTGTCCGAGCCGCTGGTCAACATGCGCCACAACCTGGCGCGGGCCCACGAGCGCGGTCTGCTCGACACCGCCTCGCACGATGCGCTGGTGCGCTGGGCCAAGGCGCGCTGTTTCAGTGCGCGCAGCTGGCGCGGCTTGCGCGAAGCGCCGCCCTGGCAGGCCTTGCCCGCGCCTGCGCAATCGGCGCTCGAGAGCTTCCTCGCAGCGGATCTCGAGGACCTCAAGCAGATCGACGCCCGCGCCGTGCTCGCCCACCTGCGGGTACCCGCCGGCGCCCCCACGCCACTGCCACGCGCGCCCTGGTCGTACCCGGGTGCCGCACGCACGCGACTGCAGGCGGCTCTCGGCCCGAACGGCGCGCTGATCGACGGCGCCACGCTGCTCGCCGCCGCGCTCGCCGGCGACACCACCTGGGTCGAACCCTGCCTGCGCTCCGCGCGCGCGCGCTGCTACCTCGAGGACTGGTTGACGCTCACCGGCACGTCGCCGCCGCCCACCGCCATCGCGCGTGGCCGCACACGACACCTGCCAGCCGCCGCGCAGCCCGACCTGGCGGCCTGGTGCCGTGCCCACGGCCTCACGATCACCGAGCTCGAGGCAGCGCTCGCGACGCGCGCACGGGCCGACTGGATCATGCATGGCGAGCCGGCGGCGCTCGGCCTCGATTTCGCCGCCCACGCTGCGCTACTTGCCAGCGGCGACGCCGCACCCCCGGCGCGTGCGGAGGCAGTGCGCGACGCCTGCCTGGCCGACTGGGCGCGGCGCCGCGGCATCGTCGCGCCGGCCAGCGAACTCGCTGCCACGCGCAGCGCCTGGTGCGCCGCGCATCACCGCGATACCGTCGCTGCGCGCGATGCGACGATCGCGCCAGCGCTCGACACGCATGCGCTCGCCGCCTGGCTGCTCGCGCAGGATCCCGGCCACTTCGGCTTCGCGCAGTTCTCCGCCGATGCCGAACTGCTGCTCGAGATCAAGCTCGACGGGCGCCATGCCGCGCTCGTCGCCGCGCTTGCAACGACAGCGGCCGACCTCGCCACGGCACGTGCCGGGTGACTTCCTCATGAGTCACGCCTTCGCCTACACGCACGGCACCTACCGCATCGCGCCACCCGCGGCGACGCTCGCACGCATCACGCCACGGCTCGCCGCCTGCGGTATCACGCGCGCGGCCGAAGTCACCCACCTCGACAGCCTCGGCGTGCCGGTCTTCTGTGCCATCCGCCCTGCCGGCGTGGTGCTGCAGGTGTCCAACGGCAAGGGTATGAGCCGCGAGAGCGCGCGGGTATCGGCGCTGATGGAAGCCATCGAGCTCCACCACGCGGAGAACCCGGCGCCCGCACGGCTGCACGAAGCGACCCAGGCCGAACTCGAAGCAGCCGGCGCGACGGTACTCGCGGCGCCGACACTCCCCGGCTACCGCGGCGCCTATTTCGGCCGTGACTTCCGCTGCGAATGGACGCGTGGCACGGCGCTCGATGACGGCACGCCGGCATGGGCCCCGGCCAGCCTCGCCTATTTCGCGCGCACGCCGGCGCCGCTCGTGACCGACACCAATGGACTCGCCTCCGGCAACCACCTGCTGGAGGCGAGCCTGCACGCGCTCTACGAGCTCATCGAGCGCGACGCGCTGGCCGCCCTCAGCCAGGACGGACGCCTCGCCATCCGCGCGCGTTGCCGCGTCGTCGATCCGACGACCATCACCGACGGCGCCTTGCGCGAGCTGGTCGGCGGGATCGAGGCACGCGACACCCGCGTGGTCCTCATGTGGGTCCCCGCGCGGGTGCCGGTGCACGTCTTCTGGAGCGTGTTCGTCAATCGCCGTGGCAATGCCGCGGTATCGACGCTCAACCTCGGCGCCGGCTGCCACCGCGACCCGCTCGTCGCCGCCGCGCGCGCCGTGACCGAAGCCGCGCAGTCGCGCCTGACCTTCATCCACGGCGCGCGCGAGGATCGCGTCGCGAAGCCGGTCGACCAGGCAACCGCCGTGCATGAAAGTGCCGCCTACCGCTACTTCGAACGCCTGCCGGCGGACAGCGCGTGGTCCACCCTGCCCGCCCTCGATACCACGCCGCGGAACCTGGAGGACAGCCACGCCTGGCTGGTGACGACGCTCGCCGCCGCCGGTGTGCGCGCCTGGCAGTTCGACCTGACCCACCCCGAACTCGACATCCCGGTGGTCAAGGTCACTGCACCGGCGCTCGCCTTCAACCCGCGCCTGTTGTGAGCGTGCACGGGCGATGACGGCGGTCACACAGCCACTGGTCAGCCGCGCACGCGTGCTCGACGCGGCCGCGTGCGCCGACATCGCTTCGCGCGTACACGCGCTGCGCGAGCACTGGGTGGCACGCGACGACGCCGACTTCCATACCCTGGGCGCGGCACTCTACCTCGACCGCCCGACCAGCGAGACTCGCACCCGCTTCGACCTGCCGGCCGCCGATCCGGCGCGCTATGCCGCGCTCGCGACCCGCCTCAACCCCCTGTTGGAGGCCCAGTTCGGCGCGCTCTACCGCGCCCTCGCCGAAGCATTGGAGACGCTGCTCGATGCCCCGGTGCGCTGTGCGCCCGCGCTGGCCCTGCCCGGTTTCCACATCTTCGGTGCCCATCCCCGCTATGCGACACAGGCTGCCCACGTGCCGCATTTCGATCGGCAGTACGAGTGCATCGACTGGCCCGACACAGAGGCCATCGACTTCGCCGCAGCCATCTCGGTGACGCTGCCGATTCGCCTGCCGGCGAGCGGCGGCGGGTTGCGCGTGTGGGATCTCAACCTGTTCGAGGTGCAGGCGCTCGGCCCCGAGGCCGCGCGCGAGCGTGCACGACGTGCAGCATCCCGCGTACACCGCTACCGCCCCGGTGAGCTGGTCTGCCACCGTGGTCACCTGCTGCACCAGATCCAGCCGTGGCCGGCGCGTGCGGCTGACGAGCGCCTCACGCTGCAGGCGCACGGCCTGTTCTTCGACGACGCCTGGCAGCTCTACTGGTGAGCCAGTCCGCCAGCGTGCGCCACGCGGGCGCGACTCCAGGCACGGGGGCGCGCAGCGCCGACGTTCAGCGTAACGCGCCGAACACCTCCGCAGGCGGCGCAGTGCCGGCCAGCTGCATCACCAGGCGCTCGCCGGCAGCCTCGGTGACGAGCTCGAGTTCACCCCGTCGCGCCGCCTGCCCGGCGCGCACGCGCAGGCCGACATAGCGGCCCTCGGCACGCGTCTCGAGCAGTACCGACCAGCCTGGCGGCGGCGGCCGCCGCGGTGCCTCCGCGGCGATGGCCTCGCGCCGCAGCGCGACACGCTCGAGCCCGGCAACGAGACGTTCGAGCAGCCCCTGGTCGGTGCCCGGCGCCGCAACCCGCTCGAGCGTCGCGGCGAGCGCAGGGCCGAGTTCGGGCGCGGTGAGTTCGACCACGTCGGCCCGCGCGTGGCGCAGTGCGAGCAGGCGCACCAGCGCGTTGACGAATGCCGAGGCGCGCAGCGTCATCGGCAGCCCCGCAGCGCGGTCGACGACTTCGAGTGCCGCGGTGAGGCCGTGCTCTACACCGAGCAGGCGCCGCGCGGTGGGCCCGAACGCATGCTCGCGGGTCAGGGCACGGAAACTCGCGGTGTCGAAGCCGAGCGCGGTAAGTGGCGCGCCGGCGCGCTCCAGCGCGTCCAGCGCCGCGCCCTCGTCGAGCTGTCCGGCAGCGAATGCATCCATGGCGTCACCGGCGGCGGCCAGGGCCGCCAGCACGCGCGCCTGGCCGGCGATGCACGCACCCTCGGCCAGGGTCGCCTGGGCCGCAGCCCAGGCAGCGGCATCGTCGCGCTCGAGCGCGGCCAGCGAAGGGACCACCTGAGACAGGCTGAGGCGCTCGACCAGGCTCCAGGCAGCAAGCCACCAGTCGGTCAGCGCGGCGCTGCGGAAGCCGCTGTAGCTGCCGCTCACGAGCCCATCGTGGATATCGACGAGACTGCGCTGCAGGCGCGCTACCGGCGCGAAGCGGGCCGGCGAGAAATCATCGACGGCAAGCGCATCGAGCAGGCAGCCGGCGAGCAGGTGCAGGCTCTGGAACGTATTCAGCAGGCCACGCGAGTAGAGTGCGTCGACGTTGCCGGCAGGGGCCCCGAGCAGGCACACACGCTCGCCGACGACCGCGCCGGGCGCGCTCTGCACGCGAGCGCTCGCCGCCCACGGTCGTACCGCGACGGCATCGCCGAACTGCCTGGCGAGCGCCGGGTAGCGGGCGAGCAGCGTCTGCCACTCCGCCGCCGGGGCGGCGTCGCCCGGCGGGTGCACGCGATTGTCGAAATTGACACCGACACTGACCAGGCCGTTGCGCGAACGCGGGTGATTGTCAAACGGGATCACCCACATCCAGGCGCCGTCGAGCAGGTGATGCAGCGTGCCCTCGTGCCAGGGCAGCGCAGGCGCCGGCGCCGCGCCGCAATCGTCGAAACGCCGCACCCCCGTCATGTGCGTGAAGATGACGCGCGAATCGGTCCGCAGCGGCGCGGGAGTCGCCGCCAACGCCGCCACCCGCGGCAGGGCGTGGTGGCCGACGCAGTCGACCAGGAAGCGCCCGCGCACGCGCCCGGCACTCGTCTCGAGGCACACGCCGGCGCCGCCGTCCGGCGCTTCGCCGCACACCTCGGCGTGCAGCAGGCGGCAGCCGGCCGCCGCCGCCCGTGCACAGAGCCAGGCATCGACGTCCTGGCGGAACAGGTGCGCCTCGAGCACCTCTTCTCCGTAGCTGACCGCGATGTTGGCCCACCACTGCTCCGTGGTGGCGAGCGCGCCGGGCGCGTGGCGCACGAACCCGAAGCCCTTCTTCACCCCCGAGGTGGGTGCGATCTCGTCGTGGATGCGGTTCAGGTTCGCCACCGCGGCGAGTTCGTCGACCCCGTAGCGCTCGGCGAGCACGCGCATCCACAAGACCGTCGGCTTGAGCAGCGACTCGCCGAGCGCGAAGCGCGGGTGCGGGCGCGGGTCGATGAGGGTCGTGGCCACGCCCTGGCGCGCCAGCACCAGTGCCAGCGCGGACGCCGTGATGCCATTGCCGAGAATGATGACGTCGCCCGATGCCGCTTCCATCCCTGTTCCGCCGTGGTCAGCCGCCGTGCAGTATCCGGGGCGCCGCCGCTGAACGCCAGCACCGCGTACGCCGCGATCGCCCCGGTGCGGCCGCTACCGGCGACACCAGGAAACAACATTAATAATCGCTCGAAAGCCTTTGTTTTTTTGTCTCTCGAAGGGTATCTTCAGGCGGGCGCGGAAGGCGGTCGCGGCGCTAGCCGTGCGGACGAAGCCCGCTGCCCGTATCGCTCGGCGTTCATGACCTGGGGAAGCTCCCGATGCGCAAGGTGCTGATTATCTTCGGTGAACTCACCGATTCCGACATCGAATGGATGTGCGATGCGGGGCACACCGTCGAGTGCGCCAGCGGCGATCGACTGATCGAGGCCGGCCACAGCGTCCACGAGCTGTCGCTGGTGCTGCGCGGCGAGCTCGGCGTGTACGCCGGCGAGCGCGAGATTGCACTGCTCGGTGAGGGCGAGATCATCGGCGAGCTGTCCTTCCTCGATGCCCGCCCGCCCTACGCCTCGGTCATTGCCACCGAGCCCTCGGTGGTGCTCAGCGTCCCGCACGATGCAGTGCACGGTCGTTTCACCCGCGACCCGGCCTTCGCCGGGCGTTTCTACCGCAGTCTCGGCATCTTCATGGCCAGCCGCCTGCGCCAGACCGTCGGTCAGCTCGGCGTGCTGCCCGAGGACGATGCGCTCGGCGAGGACGACACCAGCATCGACGAGATCGACCCCGCCGTGCTCGACCGCTCGGCCATCGCCGGGCGCCGTTTCGAGCGCGTACGCACCCGTCTCGGGGTCGAATAGCGATGGCCGGCGACGACAAGGACATCTTCCGCAAGGAAGCGCTCGACCAGCTGAGCTCGCCCGAGCAGCTCGAGCAGCTCCTCGAGGTGACCACGCGCAAGGCCTGGATCAGCCTGTACACGGTAGCCGGCACGCTGGTCGCGGTGCTGCTGTGGAGCATCTTCGGGCAGATTCCGATCACCGTCGACGGCTCGGGCATCTTCGTCTTCCCGCGCCGGGTGGTCTCCTTCCAGTCACCGGCGCCGGGCCAGGTCGTCGACATCCAGGTCCAGGTCGGGGACTTCGTCGAGAAGGGCGCCGTGCTCGGCACCCTCAACCAGCCGGACCTCGCGCAGGAGCTCGACCAGGAGCGCGTGCGGCTCGCCGAGGCGCGCGCGCAGGTGCTGCTCAAGGGCGACGCACTCGACCAGCGCCTCGCGCTCGAACGCGAGGCGATCGCGCGCAAGCGCGAGCTGCTCACGCAGCGCATCGAGTCGTTGAGCCGTATCGCCGAGGCGCAGAAGACGCGCAACGCACGCTACCTCGCCCAGCAGAGCAAGAACCTCGCGGAGGCACGCACCACCCAGGAGAAGCTCGGTACGGCACTCGCCGAGCGCTACGAGAGCTACCAGCGTCTGCGCAGCGAGGGGCTATCGTCGGACGACAGCGTGCTCGCCGCACGCCAACGCTACATGGACAACCAGGTGCAGCGCTCGGAGCTCGACCTGCGCGCCCAGGAGCTCGAACTGCGCCGGCTCGAGAACGAGCAGGCGTACCAGCAGTCGCTCGACCGCATCGAGGACTTCCGCAACGAGCTGCAGGGGCTCGAGATCCGCGAGCGCGAGCTCGATCAGCAGCTGCTCGAGACCGATGCCAGTGCCAAGCAGCGCATCCAGGAGATCGAGCGCAACATCGCGCGCCTCGAGACGCAGCTCGCCACGCGCAGCCAGATTGTCAGCGAACATGCCGGGCGCATCCTCGAAATCACCACCGGGCCCGGCCAGATCGTCAACGCCGGCCAGCGCATCGGCTCGATCGAGACCGAGGACGCCGAGGGTGAGCTGATGGGCGTCGCCTTTTTTGCCGTCGGTGACGGCAAGAAGCTCGCTGAGGGCGGCGTGCTGCGCCTGACCCCGAGCACCGTCGAGCGCGAGCGTTACGGCTCCATCGTCGCCAGCATCACCAGCGTATCGGCCTTCCCGGTGACTGCCGACGCGATCAGTTCGATGATCGGCAATGCCGAGGTCGCACAGGAAATCACCCAGGGCCGCAGCGTCATCCAGGTGGTGGCGCGGCTGCACGAGGACGCCGAGGCGCTGACCGGCTACGAGTGGACTTCCGGCAAGGGCCCGCCCGGCCCGCTCACCGCCGGCACCACCGCGAGTGCGCGCGCGACGGTCGAGCATCGCCGCCCGATCACCTTCGTCATTCCCATTCTGCGCAGGTGGACCGGCGTTGGCTGAGCAGACCCCGGCGCCGGCCAAGGCGCCACCGGAGATCAAGTACCCGCGCGTGCGCACGCCGTCGGTCCTGCAGCTCGAGGCGGTCGAGTGCGGCGCCGCCGCGCTCGCCATGATCCTCGGCTACCACAAGCGCGTCGTACCGCTGACCACCCTGCGCCGCGAGTGCGGTGTCTCGCGTGACGGCAGCAAGGCTTCCAACGTGGTGCGCGCAGCGCGCCGCTACGGCATGGAGGCGAAGGGCTTCACCAAGTCGATCAAGAAGCTCTACGACATCGAACCGCCGTTCATCGTGTTCTGGAACTTCAACCACTTCGTGGTCTGCGAAGGGTTCGGCAAGGACCGCGTGTATCTCAACGACCCGGCGGTCGGCCACCGCAGCGTCACCCACAAGGAATTCAACCGCGGCTTCACCGGGGTCGTGCTGGTGATGAAGCCGGGGCCCGAGTTCACCCCGGGCGGGCGCCTGCCGAGCGTCGTCGACAGCGTCCGCAAGCGTCTCGCCGGCTCCGGTCGCGCGCTCGCCTTCTGCTTCCTCACCGGGCTCCTGCTGGTGCTGCCGGGCCTTGCCATACCGGCCTTCAACCAGGTCTACATCGACGCGGTGATCCTGCAGCAGCGGACCGACTGGCTACGCCCGCTGCTGCTCGCCATGGGCATCTCGGCGGTGCTGACCGCGGCGCTGCACTTCATGCAGTTCCGCTTCCTGCGCCGGCTCAAGATCAAGCTCTCGATCCAGTTCTCGAGCAGGTACCTGTGGCACCTGCTGCACCTGCCGGCGAGCTTCTACGCGCAGCGCTTCGCGGGCGAGGTAGCCAACCGCAGCCAGATCAACACCAAGCTCGCCGACCTGCTCTCGGGACGTCTCGCCACCACCGCCATCGACGTCACCATGATGGGCTTCTACGCCGCGCTGATGTTCTATTACGACGTCGTGCTGACCCTGATCGGCATCGGTTTCGCCGGCATCAACGCCTTCGTGCTGAAAATCATCTCGGAGAAGCGTGTCGAGACCAACATGCGCGTGCTCACCGAGTACGGCAAGGCCCAGGGTACCGGCATGGCCGGCCTGCAGAGCATCGAGACGCTCAAGGCCGGTGGCCTGGAGGCCGGCTTCTTCGGCGTGTGGGCGGGTTATTACGCCAAGGCCGCGGTGGCGCGCCAGGACCTCGAGATGTCGAACCAGTGGCTCGACCTCACGCCGACCCTGCTGACCGCCCTGACCAGCGCTGCCATCCTGTGTTTCGGCGGTCTGCGCGTGATGAACGGCGAGATCTCGATTGGCATGCTGGTCGCGTTCCAGAGCCTGATGGCGAGCTTTCTCGCGCCGATCAACGAACTGCTCAGCCTCGGCGGGACCTTCCAGGACATGCGCGGCGATCTCGAGCGCGTCGACGACGTGCTCGACAACGACACCGTGCCGCGGCCCGAGGTCGAGGAGCTGGTCGACGAGAACGGCGAGCGCGTGACGCGCCTGAAGGGCTACCTCGAGCTGCGCGACGTGACCTTCGGCTACAGCCCGCTCGACAAGCCACTGTTCGAGAACTTCAACCTCACCATCGCGCCGGGGCAGCGCGTGGCGCTCGTCGGGGGCAGCGGCTCGGGCAAGTCGACGCTGGCACGCATGATCTGCGGCGAGTACGAGCCGTGGACCGGCCAGGTGCTGCTCGACGGCCTGCCGCGCCACCAGATCCCGGCCGACGTACTGCGCAACTCCTTCGCCGTGGTCGACCAGGACATCAACCTGTTCGAAGGCAGCGTGCGCGAGAACCTGACCCTGTGGGACGAGACCGTGCCGGAGGCCAACCTGCGCCACGCCCTGCACGACGCCGCCGCCAACACCTTCGTCATGGCGCTCGCCGGCGGCCTCGATGCCAAGCTCGCCGAGGGCGGTGCCAACCTCTCTGGCGGGCAGCGCCAGCGTCTCGAAATTGCACGCTCGCTGGTACTCAACCCGGCCGTCCTGGTGTTCGACGAAGCGACCAGCGCGCTCGATGCCGATACCGAGGGCGTGGTCATGGAGCGCCTGCGCATGCGCGGCTGCACCGCGGTGCTCGTTGCCCATCGTCTCAGCACGGTGCGCGATTGCGATCTCATCCTGGTGCTCAAGGCCGGACAGGTGGTCGAACAGGGCACCCACGAGGAACTGTGGAACCAGGATGGCGAATACGCACGCCTGATGCGCGCCGACCAGGAGCCCGTCGTCACCGTGAGCGACGACGATGACGACGGCAGTGAGTGAATCGCCGGCGATCAGCGTCCCGCGCGCCGAGCTGCGCCGCCTCGGCGCGCGCAAGATACGCATGCTCGGCCACCACCCCCTGGTACTCGACGATCCCTCGCGCATGTGGCTGGTCGCCTCCGGCGAGGTCTCGGTGATGACCTCCCACGTCGATCGCGGGCTGCCGGTCGGTCTGCGCTCGCTGGTCTTCGAGGCGGGCGTGGGTACGCCGCTGTTCCCGGTCTCCGACGGCCGCAGCGAGGATGCCGAGCGGCTCATCGTCACTTCCACCGCCGAAGTGACCTTCTACGAAGCGCCCCTGCGCGCGGCGAGTGAACTGCTCGCCCTGACCGGCCTCTCGCTGCGCGATGCGATCGACGACTGGACCAACAAGCTGTCGCGCTTCGCGGCCCGCGACGAGCTCTTCACCGGCGCGGATCGCTTTCCCCACGAGGGCAAGTTCGGCCTGGCCGACGGCATGCTGGTGTCGGTGGCGCCGAACCAGGTCGCGTGGCTCAAGATCGAGAGCGGCGACCTCAATGCCTTCGGCGACCCGGAGCTCGCCGTCGGCACACTGCCGTTCTACATGCCGGTGGGCGGCGAAATCTGGTTCCAGGCCGCCGGCGAGACACGCGTACGCGTCAGTGACGAGCTGACCCAGGCCTCGGATCTCGACCTCGTGCGCGGCCTGGCCTTGTTCAACTCGCTGCTGCAGCGCCGCCTGCGCGAGTTCGAGCGCGACTCGCAGCAAGCCGAGCGTGAGCGACTCGAGCGCTCCGCCGCCACCGAAGCGCGCATCTTCGACAACTCGATGGAGCAGCTCGCCGGCGTGCTCAACCGGCGCGAGGCCGCGCCGCAGCGCGAGACCCTGCTGCTGACCGCCGCGACCATCGTCGGCAATGCCATCGGCGTCGACATGCAGCCGCCGGCGCGCTCGGAGGACCCGCGCCGCCTGAAGGACCCGGTCGAAGCCATCGCGCGCGCCTCGCGCGTGCGCCAGCGCACCGTGATCCTGGCCGGCCGCTGGTGGGAGATGGACAACGGTCCACTGCTCGCCTACCTCGAGGACGACGACGTGCCGGTCGCGCTGGTGCGCGACCAGTGGCAGGGCTACCAGATGATCGACCCGCGCGACGGCATCGCCGTACCGGTCACGCCCGAGATCGCGCTGTCGCTCAAGCCCAAGGGCGTGATGTTCTACCCGCGCCTGCCCGAGAGCGTGCGCACCGCCTGGGGTGTGCCGCGCTTCGCCATGCGCGGACGCATGTGGGACATGATCTTCGTCGCGCTGTTGTCGCTGACCATCACCGGCATCGGCATGCTGGTGCCGCAGGCGACCGCGCTGATCATGGACAACGCCATCCCCGACGCCAACCGCCGCCTGCTCGCCGAGCTCGGCGCCGGCCTCGCCATGGCCGCCTTCGGCGCCGCGCTGTTCGGCATCGCCCAGGGCATTCTCAGCATCCGCCTCGGCATCCTCTCCGACAGCGTCAGCCAGTCGGCCGTGTGGGACCGCCTGCTGACGCTGCGCCTGCCGCTGTTCCGCCAGTTCTCGAGCGGTGACCTGCTCGACCGCGCGATGTCGGTCAGCGCGGTCAACCAGGAGCTGAACGGCCAGGCCATGCGCACCCTGCTGACCAGCGGCACCGCGCTGCTCAACCTCGGCCTGCTCTACTACTACAGCAGCAAGCTGGCCTGGATGGTTGCCGGCATCGGCCTCGCGGTCGTGCTGTTCACGCTGTGCGCCGGCTTCTTCGCACGGCGGCATTATCGCCGCCTGATGGAGTTGCAGGGCCCCTTCTTCGGCTTCGTCGTCGAACTCGTCAACGCGGTCAGCAAGATTCGCATCGCCGGCGCACAGCGCCGCGCGTTCGCGCGCTGGGCCGACCGTTTCGTCGCCCAGCTCGAGCTGATTCTCAAGGCCCAGGGCATCGAGGACTACGTCTCGGTGTTCAACCTGATGATCCCGCTGGTCAGCTCGATGTTCCTGTTCTGGATGGGCGTGGAGATGCTCAACGCCGATGGCCCCGAGCGTCTCAGCGTCGGTGTGTTCCTCGCCTTCAACACCGCCATGGGAACCTTCCTCGGCGGCGCCACCACGCTCAGCGTGATGGGCCTCGAGTTTCTCGATACCGTCGCCAAGGCAGCGCGCGTGAAGCCGCTGCTGGTGGCGGAGAGCGAGATCTCCCCGGACCTGCGCGACCCCGGCCGCCTGAGCGGCCAGATCGAGTTCAAGGACGTGCATTTCGCCTATGGCGAGGACGGCCCGCCGGTACTGCGGGGCGTCAGCTTCCGCATCATGCCCGAGCAGTTCGTCGCCTTCGTCGGCCCCTCCGGCAGCGGCAAGTCGACCATCATCCGCCTGCTGCTCGGCTTCGAGGATCCAGGCGCCGGCGTGGTCGCGTACGACGACCAGGATCTCAGCGGCCTCGACGTCACCGCCGTGCGCCGCCAGCTCGGCGTGGTGCTGCAGACGGCGCGCATCAATTCCGCCTCCATCTTCGACAACATCGGCGGGGGCGCCAACATTACGCTCGACGAGGCCTGGGAAGCGGCCGAGGACGCCGGCTTCGCCGACGACGTGCGCGAGATGCCGATGGAAATGCACACCGTCATCAGCGAGGGCGGCACCAACCTCTCCGGCGGCCAGCGCCAGCGCCTGCTGATCGCGCGCGCACTGGTGCGCAACCCGCGCATCCTGGTGTTCGACGAAGCGACCAGCGCACTCGACAACAAGACCCAGGCCATCGTCACCGAGGCCCTCGATCGGCGCAAGGTGACGCGCCTGGTCATCGCCCACCGCCTCAGCACCATCCGCAACGCGGACCGCATTTTCGTACTCGCGGACGGCCGCATCGTCGAATCGGGCACCTTCGACGATCTCGTCAGGAACGGCGGCATCTTCGCCTCCATGATGGCCCGGCAGATCGTCTGAGGACGCGGCCAATGCCCCGCCCACACCTCTGAAACTACTCGAAGTCCTGTGATTTCTTGACTATAAATTAAATAGTTAAACCATTTATCTCGTGTAGAATCTGGATCCACCCCACGGACGAACCGCTCGTGATGCCGCTGCCCCGGTCCCCCTGCTCTCCCGTCTCGCGGTGTCGCGTCAGCGCCTGCGCGCTGGCGCTCGGCGGCAGCCTGCTGCTGCTCGGCGCCTGCAGCACGCGGGTGCCGCACCCGCTGCTCGACGAAGCGGTGGAGCGCCAGGCGACCGCTATCGATCTCGTCGAGCCACCTGCGCTCGGCACCCCGGTGCCGCCGGTGGGCGGGGTGGCGCCGGCCGATGCGGAACGCGCCGATGGCGCCGTCGAGCCCGCCGCCGCGGCGCCAGCCGAGCAGCCCGCTGCGGCACCCCTGGAGGTCGAGCGCACTCCCCCGGCCCATCACGCGGCTGCTGGCACGGGCGAACCCGGCGAAGCGCCGTCCGACGACGGTCTGCCTGCTGACGCTCGCGACGCCGCGCACGACGCTGCCGCGAACGCCATGCCGGCATCCGCGGCCCTGGCCGAGCCGGCCCAGCTTCCCATCGGCATCGCCGACGTGCGTAGCCAGGCGATCAGCAACAACCTCGAAATCCAGACCGAGCTGGTCCGGCCGGCACTGTTGCGCGAGGACCGCCGCGAAGCCGAGGCCCGCTTCCTGCCGACCGCCTTCGCCCGCTACAACTATTCGACTTTCGACGAACCGGGTGTGCCGCCCACGCGCAACCCCAACGGCACCACCACCGACGACGCCGAACTCGGCATCGTGGTCCCCCTGCAGACCGGCGGCAGTGCGCGCGTCAGCGTACCCATCACGCGCACCGATTTTGGTGTTCCCGGCGTCGAGAACGTGCAGGATGCCGCGGTCAGTTTCTCGCTCAGCCAGCCGCTGCTGCGCGACGCCGGCCGCCACGTCAACCTCGCCCCGATCACCGTCGCGCGGCTGCTCGAGCGCCAGCAGGATGCGCAGACCAAGCTCGCCATCCTCAACGTGCTGGCCGGCTCCGATCGCTTCTACTGGAACCTGTATGCGGCCTCGCGCGCGGTCACGGTGCGCCTGGAGCAGTACGAACGCGCCAAGGAACAGGAACGCCAGGCGACCCGCCTCGCCGCCGAAGGCGTGGTGCCGGCCATCGAAGTGGTGCGCGCGCGCGCCGGCGTGGCACGCCGCGTCGAGGATGTCATCCGTGCCGAGAACACGCGCCGCCAGGTCGAGCGCGAGATCAAGCGCGCCATGAACCATCCCGAACTGCCGGTGACCGGCGCGACCACGCTGCTCGTCACCACGCCGCCCGAACCGGTGCAGATCGTCGTCGATCGCCCGGCCGCCATCACCGCCGCGGCGGCCAACCGCATGGAGCTCCTGAGTCTCGAACTGCAACTTGCCGTCGACGCGCTCACCATCGACGTCACGCGCAACCAGAAGCTGCCGAGCCTCGCGCTCGATTACAGCTTCCGCTACCTCGGCGCGAGCAACGAGCTGGCCGAGGCCTTCGAGCAGATTGGCCGCACCGATTTCGCCAACCAGAGCATCGGTCTCACGCTCGAGGTACCGCTGGGCAACCAGGCACGCGAGGCACGCTACAACCGCGCCGTGCTGCAGCGCGCACTGACCGCGGCGACACGCGCCCAGCAGCACCAGATCATCGAGCGCCAGGTGCTCGACACCATCGACCAGCTCGACGAGGCGTGGCAGCGCATCCTCGCCGCGCGCGAAGAGACGCTGCTCGCCGCGCGCAACTTCCAGGCCGAGCAACGCCAGTTCCGCGCCGGCGTGCGCACGAGCACCGACGTCCTCATCGCCGCCGATTTCCTCGCCGATGCCCAGATCAAGGAACTCAACGCGCTGGCCGCCTACGAAATCGCCAAGATCGATCTCGCCTTCGTCACCGGCACGCTGCTCGGCAGCGGTCGCGTCGAGCTGGCGTCCTTCGACGAGACCCACGACATCGAGGCGGTCGCGGAAGCCGGACTCGACAGCCTGGTGCGCTCGGCGCCACGCCCGGCGCCGCCGACGCAGGAGTCGATCGCGCGCAAGCTCGATCGGCTCGGCGTCAAGGCGCCGTCGGCAAGGTCGGTGCCCGGCGTGCCCGACCTGCCGGCGACGCCGGTGCCGCCCGCCCTGCGTGACGGCGGTGACGGCGCCGCGGATGGCAGCAAGGGCGGCGACAGCGCCGGCGCCGTGCCGCTGCCGCAGCGCCCCGACGTGGTGCGTCCGCAAGGCGCGTCAACGACGACTCCGGCCGGCTCCGAAGACGACGTGACGAGCGCGCCCGGCCGCATCGAGGTCGTCGCCGACGACACCCTGTGGTCGCTCGCCGCGCGCCATCGGCCCGATCGCACGGTCAGCGTGCCGCGCATGGTCGCCGCGCTGATGGCGGCCAATCCCGGGCAGTTCCGCGGCGGCGACCCCGGTGCACTCGCTGCCGGCACCACGCTGCGCCTGCCGAGCAGCGCCGAGATCGCGGCCGCCGACCCGCGCTGAGCCGCTCGTCAGCGCACCCGGCGCGCGAGCAGGTGATCGCCCAGGCGATGGGCGAGCGCGACGATGGTCAGCGTCGGGTTGGCCCAGCTCGCCGTGGCGAACACCGACGAACCCGCGACGTAGAGATTGGCATAGCCATGCACGCGGCAATCGGCGTCGACGACGCCGTGTGCCGGGCTCGCACTCATGCGCGTGGTACCCATGTGGTGATATCCGCCGATCGGATGGTTGCCGACCGTGGCATCGAGCGGCCAGCTCGTGGCCGGTTCGTCGAGCCACCGCGCCGGCTCGAGCCGTCCGATGCCGCGCGCCGCGAGCAGTGTCGCGAGGCGTGCGGTCATCGCGCTGACGGTGTGCTTGTCGAGCGCGCAGAGGCGCCAGTCGAGTGCCGCGCGCGGCACGCCGAGGGCGTCGCGCGCGGCGGCGAGAACCACCCGGCTGGCCGGGTTGGGCGCCTGCTCGGCGCGGATCATTACCGCCACCCGGCGCAGCCCCCCGGCATGGCGCAGTCGCTCCACCGGGCGCCGCACGCTGCGCTGTACGACGGTGCGCAGGCCGCGATAGGCGTGCCACAGGCGGCGGTTGCCGGCAGTCGGTGCGAGGCCGTGCTTGAGGTCGCCGTAGAGACGCTTGGACAGACCGACGCCAAGCGCCGGATCGCGTTGCAGCTTGAACGTGAAGGCGGTGTTGAGAATGCCCGCCTCTTCCTGAAGTGCGGCAGACGGCAGCAGCACGGGCGCGATCGCCGCACCGCTGGCATCGCGGCTGCGCTGGAACGCCGCCCACAGGCCGAATCCTTCACGCGGCCCGAGAAAACCCGCGCGGCCGTGAGGATGTTCCATGAAGTAGCGTCCGACCTGGTCGTGCGCGTTGCCGATGCCCGTGGTCTCGACGTCGTCGGACGCGAGCAGCAGGCGCGCGTTCTCGATACCGCCGGCGGCGAGCACGTAGTGGCGCGCACGCAGCCGCGCGCGGCGCCCGCCGAGCGAGACGAGTTCGAGTGCCTCGACGCTGGCCGCGTTGGCAGCCGCAGCGATGCGCACGAGGTTGGCGTGCAGGAGCACACGCACGTCGCCCGCCCGGCGCAAATCGTCCATGCGTGCCAGGTTGAAGCGTTCGCGCTCATTGTCGAAGTGCCACAGGCGGGTGACGAAGCCGTCGTCGAGGCCGAACTTCGCGGCGCTGTCGTCGCGCCAGCCATCGGCCGCGACCGCGCTCGCGGCCAGCGCGAAATCCGCAGCGGCGCGCGCGTAGTAAGGTTCGAGATCGGCCAGTTCGAGCGGCCAGCCGCTGCCCGGCACCCATGGGCGCGGCGCGAAATCGAGCGCCTCGAAGCGCGCGCAGCGCCCGCCCCAGATGTTGGTGGTGCCGCCGAGGAAGCGCAGGCGCGAGTCCTCGAGCGGGTAGTAGGGATCGCCCAGGTCGGGCCCGGCGGCCAGCGCCTGGGTGGCGGCTTCGAAATCGCATCCGCCGCTTTCGGCGAGGCACACCTCGAGGCCGTGGCCGGCGAGGTGGCGGGCCAGCGTGATGCCGGCGGCACCGCCGCCGACGATGGCGACGTCGCAGTCGAGTTCGGCATCGGCGTCGAAGTCGTCGAGATCGAGCAGCATCGGGGCGGGCAGTTAGCGGCAGCGGGCGCGATTCTACGGCGCGCCCCGCGCCCGGGCCAGCGCTGCAGGCGTGCGGTCCCGTCATCCCATTGGCAAGCTCCCGCCGCTTACGCCATGATGCCGCCCTCCCGCTGTCCGCAAACGTACGAGGAGTGCCGCCAGGATGTCATCGACGAGCAACACCGCGCCTGCCGGCACCGCCCCGGGCGCCGACCAGGCCACGTTCTGGAACGAAGACGGCGGCCGCCGCTGGGTCGCCCACATCGACCAGCTCGAGCGCATGCTCGGTGGGCTCAGCAGCGTGCTGCTCGCTGCGGTGGACGCACGACCCGGCGAGCACGTGCTCGACGTCGGCTGCGGCGGCGGGCCGACCAGCAATGCCCTCGCGCGTGCGGTCGGCACGGGCGGGCGGGTGCTCGGCGTCGACATCTCCGCGGTGATCCTGGAGGTCGCGCGGCGCCGCTCTCAGCACATCGACAACCTCGCCTTCGAGACTGCCGACGCCGCCGCCTACCCGTTCGAACCGGACAGCTTCGACGTCGTCACTTCGCGCTTCGGCGTGATGTTCTTCCCCGAACCGCACGCCGCCTTCCGCAACCTCCGCGGCGCGCTGCGTCCCGACGGGCGCTTGTGTTTCATGTGCTGGCGCGGCATCGACGAGAACCCGTGGATGGGCGCGCCGGCCAAGGCCGCGTTCAGCGTCATCCCGCCGCCGGAGAAGCCGGCCCCGGGCACGCCGGGACCGTTCGCCTTCGCCGACCCGGCACGCGTCAGGGACATCCTCGACAGCGCCGGCTTCGCTGACATCGCGCTCGAAGCGGTCGACCAGCCAATCACCCTCGGCACCGTCGACGAGGCACTCGAATGGCTGACCAACATGGGCCCGGCGGCTACCCCGCTCGCCGAAGCCGGCCCTGATGCGCGCGCCGCCGCGCGCGAGGCAATGCGCGAGGTACTCGTTGCGCACGACACCCCGCAGGGCGTCACCCTCGCCGGCGCCACCTGGCTGGTCAGCGCGCGCGTGCGCTGAGCCACTCCGGCGGGCACGACTCGACGGCGGCGGCTAGACTGGCAGGGAGCGGACGGTCGCCGCCTGCGCCGGCCCGCAACATCACCAGGGGAGCCACCGCACCATGAACAAGCCCGAAACACCGACCGGCACGCGTGCCTTCTGCGATCTCGACCTCGCAGAGCGCGACAATCTCGACGACGAGATGCGCACGATGGTCGCCGGCATCGAGAAGAAGTACGGTTTCGTGCCGAACTTCGTCAAGCTCTTTGCCACCGACAACCAGCGCCTGCGCGCCTTCATGACGCCCTATCTCGAGCTGATGCGGCGCGACTCCGGCCTCGACATGCTCGAGCACGAAATGATCGCGCTCGTCTGCGCGGCGACCAACGGCTGCGTGTACTGCTGCGCGCACCACGGCGCCCAGTTGCGCGGCGAGAGCGGCGACGCGCTGCTCGCCGAGTATCTCGGCCGCAACTACCGCCTCGCCGATCTCTCCGCGCGCCATCGCGCCATGCTCGATTTCGTCTACAAGGTTTCGACCGATGCCGAGGGCATCGGTCCCGACGACCACGACGCGCTGCGCGCGGTCGGCTTCGACGACGAGGCGATCTGGTCGATCGCTTCCACCGCGGCCTTCTATGCGGGCGCCAACCGCCTTGCCCAGGCCGCCGGGCTGCGCGTCACGCCCGAGTACCTCGGCATGCACCGCTAGGCCGGCAGCGGCCGGGGCGCGGCGACACCCTGGCAGCCGCGCCCGCCCTGCTCTCAGCGCGGGTGTGCGGGCTTGAGCGCGTCCCCGAGGTGGGCGACGAGTTCGTCCGGGGCGAGATGCACGAGGTCCTTGTCGACGCTCGCCACCACGCAGTTGGCGGTATGCGCGTCGATGGCCTCGCGCAGGTGCCCGAGGAAGCGCGGCTCGGCAACCAGCACCAGTTCGTCGAGACGCCCCGCGCCACGCGCCTTGTCGAGCGCGGCACCGATCTCGCGCGCGAAATCGGCCGCAATACGCTCGTGCGCGCTCTGCTCGCGCGACATCGCGTGGCGACCCTCGCCGCCGCTGTCGAACGCGCGGCCGGGGCGGTCGGCGTCGATCTCGCGGTCCTGCAAGCGTCCCTCGGGGTTGTCCAGCGTGACGCGCGGTTCGAGCGTCCTGCCGCCGTCAAGGACGGCCATGATGCGGGCGCCGACACGGTCGGCGACGACCAGCCATTTCTCGTGCATGTGCTGCCTCCTCGGTGGATGCGGGCGCGCGGCAGACAGCCGCGGCCCGAAGAGCCTACGCCGTGCCGCGGCGCCGCGCCTGACCCCGATCAGCATCACCCGCTCGACGTGGCTGCGCTCAGCGGATCGCGACCGGGTTGATGATCATCTGCACGGTGCCCTTCAGGCGCGCCTGGCCGAGCACGAACATGAACTCCCAGGCCTGGTCGGCGACGAGTTCCGCGGTGACGACGTTCTCGAGTATGTAGATGCCGCGCTTGGCGAGAAATTCCTGGTGCACGGGCAGATAGACTCCCTCCTCTTCGCCTGGCTGGATCTCGAGGCCGAAGGTGTCCCCGCCGACGGCAACCGGATCGTGGCGTGCAAGGTAGAGTGCGCCCGCCTTGCCGAGGCCCGGCTGGCTGGCCATGTAGCGCTTGGCGTCGATGCCGCTGAGCGCCATGTAACCGGTGTGCAGCAGCACGACATCCCCGCGCGCGAGGCTGACCTGCTGACGCGCCAGCGCGGCCTGGATCTCGAACTGGTTCACCGCCACCTCGGGCCGCAGCATGGTGTGACCGTCGACCGTCATCAGTTTGGCCGGCGAATTGGCGGCGAACAGCCCGACCATGTCGAGCACCACGCCGCGCGCGACGATCGGCGGGATGTCCGAGGTGGAAAACTTCTTCAGCCCGCTCTGGTGGTAGAAATCGTGGATGTCGGTGCCGTTGTAGTAGGTGTGGTCGATGCCGACGTGACCGAGGCCGTCGATCTGCGTACCCACGCCGAAGAACACCAGGCCCCAGTCGTCGTTGCCGGTCACCTTGCCCTTGCCGATCGGTTCGCCGGCGTTATTGAAGATGCCGCCGTTCGAAACCACGAAGGTCTCGACCGTGCGCGAGCCGAAGGCCGGCGTTTCACGCGAGACTTCCATGCCCAACGCGTAGCGCTTGCCGGTCCTGACCAGCCGCGCGGCAGCGGCGACGCTGTCGTCGGTGATGAGGTTGACCGCGCCGAGGGTGTCCTCGGCGCCCCAGCGCGACGGATACCAGTCCGTGTCGCCCGCGGCGGTCGCCGCGGTTCCCGTCAGCGCCGCGGCGAACACCGCGGCTCGGCCGAGCCTGTCGATCATCTGCACAATCTCCGTTGTTGAAAGAAATCTCCGGCCGCGGCGTCGCACGCCGCCGTTCGAACTGCTCGGGGCCCGGGCCACGCGTGCAGGACCTCGCTCAGGCGGTCCGCGCAAGCGGCCCGCGCACCAGGCGCCCCGGCGTTGCGCCGGTGGCGCGCTCGCCTTCGAGCAGCACCTCGCCGTTGACGATGGTCCAGGCGATGCCACGCGAGGTCTGCTTGAGGCGCTGCGCGCCGGCCGGCAGGTCGTTGACGAGCTCCGGCATGTTCTGGTCGATGGTGTCGGGGTCGAATACCACGATGTCGGCATTCAGGCCCTCGCGCAGCAGGCCGCGATCGTGCAGGCCCCAGGCGTTGGCGGTGTCGTAGGTGATCAGGCGCACCGCTTCCTCGAGCGTGAAGGCCTGTTTCTCGCGCACCCAGTGACTGAGCAGGTGGGTCTGCAGCGAGGAATCCATGATCTGCGCGACGTGCGCGCCGGAATCGGAGAAGGTCACCACGCTGCGCGGATGCTTCATCATCTGCAGCACCGCGTCCTGGTCCTCGTTGGCGAGCGGCTGGCGGAAGAAGGCGTCGAAGTCGCGTTCGAGCGCGATGTCGATCATGGCCTCCACCGGGTGCACGCCGCGCCGCGCCGCGACCTCGCTCATCACCTCCTCGTCACCGATGCCGTTGAAGAGATACACCCAGTCCCATTCCGGTGGGCGCGCCTCGGCGCCGACCACCTCGGGTCCCTCGTAGGGCCGTGAAGCGACTTCGACCAGGCGGCGCTTGGTATCGGGATCGGCCAGCAGCACCTTCTGCTCCTCGAGCGGGCGGCTGCGTACGTCCTTCCAGACCTCCCAGGCATCGAAGGGGGTGTGCGATTTGAACGACAGCATGGTCGAGATGGAGCGGCTGTGCGCCTGTACGAACAGGCGTCCGCCGGCAGCCGCGACCTCGTTGCCGAGTTCGTAGTAGGCCGGCCACAGGTCCGGCGCGATGCGGATGCTCGGCATGCCGAAAGTGACCGGGCAGCCGGATTCGACGGCGAGCGCCTTGAGCCGCCCGAAATAGTCCGCCTGGCGGCGCGGGCTGCGCCCCGGCGCCTCGCTGGCGAGCTCGAAGACGCCGGCGCCGATTTCGCCCATCGCATTGACGATGGCGCGCACCTCGTCCCACTCGGCGACGCGGCTCGCCACCGGGCGATCGTCGGAGGTGAGATGGTTGTAGGTGCGGGAAGTGGAGAAACCGATGGCGCCGGCACGAATGGCGTCCTGTACCTGGCGGCACATGCGTGCGAGCTCGTCCGGGGTCGCCTGCTCACTGAACGCGCGCTCGCCCATGGCCCAGGTGCGCAGCGCCGAATGGCCGATGTAGCCGCCGTAATTGATGCCCTTGGGCAGTTTGTCGATGACCTCGAGGTACTCGGGGAAAGTCTCCCAGCGCCAGTCGATGCCGCTCTTCATGGCATCGCGCGAGAGATCCTCGGCGCGCTCGAGGTTGCGAAACACGAAATCGGCATCGCGCTCGGCGCACGGGGCAAGCGTGAACCCGCAGTTGCCCATGATTACCGTGGTGACGCCGTGGTAGCACGAGCAGGAGCCGAGCGGATCCCAGAACACCTGGGCATCCATGTGCGTGTGACCGTCGACGAAGCCCGGCGCGACGACCTGTCCGTCGGCGTTGAGGCTGCGCCGGGCGCGCTCGTTGATGCGCCCGATGCGCACGATGCGCCCACCGCTGACGGCGATATCGGCCGGGTAGCGCGGCCCACCCGAGCCGTCGACGATATAGCCGTTCTTGATGATCAGGTCGTACATGCGTTTCCCCCTGTCGCGCGCGAACCGTCTTCGAGATTAGCATTAGTCGCGGCCCGGGGATGAGCCCCGGTGCCGCACGCGGTCGCCGCTGCCCACCCACCGGGTGGTGCGGGCACGGCGGCCCGGCTGCGGGTACGCACATTCAGGCAGGGCGCCGGGGAGGGCCAGGGCATGACCGGATACAGCATCATCGACGTCGACACCCACGTCAGCGAGGCGCCCGACCTGTGGACCAGCCGCGTACCGGAGCGCTGGCGCGAGGCGGTGCCGCGCGTCGGCACCGACGCCCGCGGCATCGACTACTGGTACCTCGGCAAGCAGCCGCTGGCCAAGGTCGGTCTCGCGGCGACCGCCGGGCGCGGCTCGATGAAGACCCCGCCACGCGGATTCGCGGACATGCACCCGGGCGCCCATGATGCCGCCGCCCGCCTCGACTACATGGACGCGCTCGGCATCTGGGCCATGGTGCTCTACCCGAACGTGGGCGGGTTCGGCAACCAGGCCTTCCTCAAGCTCGGCGACCCCGAGCTCATGCTGACCTGCGTGCAGGTCTACAACGACTGGCAGACCGAGTGGGCGGCAGCCGCGCCCGAGCGCCTGCTGCCGATCACCTCGCTGCCGTTCTGGGACATCGAGGCCGCCGTCGCCGAGGTACGCCGCTGCGCAGCCATGGATCACCGCGGCATCCTCTTCACCGGCGAGCCGCACGCCTTCGGGCAGCCGGTGATCGGCGACCCGCACTGGAACCCGCTGTGGGAGGTGGCCTGCGAGTTCGACCTGCCGGTGAGCTTCCACATCGGCTCGGGCAACATGGAAGGCGGGCTGAACCGCGACAAGCTGCGCCTCTACGGCAAGATGGCGACGTTCACCGAGATGTCGGTCGAATTCTTCATGAGAAACGGCATGCAGCTCTCGGACCTCCTCATGAGCGGCGTGCTCGCGCGCTACCCGGACATCCGCTTCGTCTCGGTCGAGTCCGGCATCGGCTGGATCCCGTTCCTGCTCGAAGCGCTCGACTACCAGTTCGAAGGCAACGAAGTGCGCAGCGAGCGCGCCGACCTCGAGCTGCTCCCGTCGGAGTACTTCGCGCGCAACGTTTACGGCTGCTACTGGTTCGAGCAGGTCGCACCACGCCGCCTGCTCGACAAGGTGGGCGTGGACAACATCCTGTTCGAGACCGATTTCCCCCACCCCACCTCGCTCTACGGGGAGGAAGTGCGCGATCGCATCGCGCGCGGTCTCGCCGAGTGCGATGACCTCACGCGGCGTCGCATCCTGTGGGACAACGCGGCGCGGCTGTACAAGGTGACGCCGCCGCCCGCGGCCTGAGCCATGGCGCGCATCACCAGCGGGCACGTCGAGCTGCGCGAGGTCATTGCGCGAAACGTCGCCGAGCTCGAGCACGAGTATCCGGAACGCCACTCCACCGCGTGGTTCTTCCTGCGCTACCTCAAGCGCGTGCAGCGCCATGCCGAGGGACCTTCCGCCCGTGGCTGCGACCGCGCGATGCGCGCCCTGACCCGCTTCTACGTCGACATGGACGACGCCGAGACAGACCTCGCGCGGCGCTTCGACGAAGTCTACTTCACGCACCGCAACGCCGTGGTCCTCGAGCGCCGTGCCGAGGACCGCGCACGTCGGCGCCTCGGCTGAGCGTGCGCTCGCGGCGGACGCGCCGCGGGCGCCCGCCCGGGTGCAGGGTGGTCTTTGCACAACCCGGCCTGGGCGCCGTCCCGGGGGAGCCGCCACGGCCGCGGCGCACCGGCCCGCGGGCATCGTCACCCGGCAGTTAAAAGTGCTTTAACCAATCGACTATACGCAGGCGCATGGAAGCTGCTCTAGAATCGCGCCCGGACCCATCACGAGGTGAAAGGTGATGCCCCGCTACCAGCAGCAGTTCAATCTCGATGTCACCGACATCGACCTCATCGAACGCGCCCTGCGCGGCGAGATCGCGCGCCATTCGGTGCGCGGTAATGCCGACCTGGCCGATCCCGAGCGCCGCGCGCAGATGCGCGCCATCAACGAGGTGCTCGGCAAGATCCACAACCAGAAGATTTTCTACGCCCAGGTCAAGGTGCCCGGCGTGCCGGCCGGCTGAGACCGGCCGCCGCAGCGGCCTACCAGCCCTCTATCCACCGCCACCCGATGCCGGCGCCGTGTCCACGCGGCGCGCCGTGCCTGCGCGTTCGGGCACAATAGCGCGCTCGGTACACGGAGGCGGTGATTCATGAGCTGGTGGGGCAAGGTCGTCGGCGGCGCGTTCGGCTTCATGCTGGGTGGTCCGCTCGGCGCGCTGTTCGGCGCGGCGGTCGGACATCACTTCGATCGCGGTCTGGGGCGCCTCGAGGACGGCGGCCAGCCGTTCGGTGCCGGCCCGGACCAGGAGCGCATCCAGCTCGCCTTCTTCACTGCCACCTTTGCCGTGATGGGCCACGTGGCGAAAGCGGACGGTCGCGTCAGCCCGGACGAGATTGCGCATGCGCGCGCCGTCATGCACGAGATGAACCTGAACGCCGAGCAGACGCGGGTGGCACAGCGACTGTTCCGCGAGGGCAAGGAGCCGGGCTTCGACCTGGCCGGCGTGCTCGACCAGTTCCTGCGCGAGTGCCGGCGGCGTCACACGCTGTTGCAGATGTTCCTCGAGATCCAGCTGCACGCCGCCTATGCCGACGGCGCCCTGCACGACGCCGAAGCCGTCGTGCTGCGCCGGATCGCCAATCGGCTCGGCTTCACCGCTGCGCAGTTCGCCCAGATCGACGCGCTCATCCGTGCCGCGCGCGGCCACGCGGGCAGCGCTGGCAGTGGTCGTCACGGCGGCGGTGCCGGCGGTCGCGCCGGCCCTGGCCGCAAGACCATGAGCGCGGCCGAGGCGCGCCAGATCCTGGGCGTCACCGCAACTGCCGGCGAGCACGAAATCAAGAATGCCTACCGGCGGCTCATGAGCCAGCACCATCCCGACAAGCTCATCGCGCGCGGTATGCCGGAGGAGATGGTCAAGGTGGCGACCACGCGCACGCAGGAAATCCGCACCGCCTACGAAACGCTGCGCAAGACGGTACGAGGCTGAACGCCTGCGCGCAGCCGGCCGCCGCTCACGAGTGGTAATGCCGTGGCGGATCTGATTCAATCTTGCGCGCCGCAACAGCACCACTGCCCGGCACCAGGGACGGGCGACCGTGGAGGTGCCCGGGCACCGTCCGCGTGGATCTGGCGGTCCACGCGGCACGCGGAAACAAGAACAAGTGAACCCGACGAGCCTACTCGCCGATGCCATGGATGCGGTAACCGCCGACCCGCTTGCCGAGCGCCTGATCGAGGACGCGCCCTTTCTCGTCTGGGTTACCGACGCCGACGGCGGCGTGGTCTATTGCAACCCCGCCTGGCACGTATTCACCGGACTCGACTTCGGCCAGGCCAGCGGCGCCGGCTGGTGGGATGGCGTGCACGTCGAGGATCGTGCCCGCTGCCGTGCCGCGCTCGCCGCCGCCGGCGGTGAGATCGAGCTACGCATGCGCCGCCACGATAGCAGCTACCGCTGGCTGCACGCGCGCGTGCGCGAGCTCGGCCCCACCATCGATGGTACCCACGGCTACGCCATCTACGGCGTCGACGTGACCGCCCTCCATCTTGCCCGCGAAGCCGAGTACAAGGCGCGCATGCGCCTCGAGCTTGCCATCGCCGGTGCCAACGAAGGCATCTGGGACCGACCGGACTACGATCGCGACGAGGAGTACTGGTCGCCGCGCATCTACGAACTGCTGGGCTACGAGGACCAGGCCTTTCCCGGCGGCTACAGCACCCTCCTCGACCTCGTGCACCCGGACGACCAGGCGCTGATCATCGACGGTCTCGGCGACGCTGCCGAGCATCGCGGCAGTTACGATCAGGAATACCGCCTGCGCACGCGTTCCGGCGAGTATCGCTGGTTCCATTCGCGCGCCGTCATCATCCGCGACGCGCACGGGCACCCCGTCCGCATGACCGGCTCGCTGGCCGACGTGCATGCCCGCAAGACCGCCGAGATGGCCTTGCGCGACGAGAAGCGCAAGGCCGAGGTGACGCTCGCCTCGCTCGCCGAAGGCGTCATCACCATCGATGACAACGGCATCGTCGAGTACATGAACGGCGCCGCCGAGCGCCTCACCAGCAGTGGCCCGGGCAGCTGGCGCGGCCAGGTCATCGATGGCGTACTGCCGGCCGTCGACGACGACGGCAACCCGCTCGGACTGCAGGCGATCTGCCGCGAACTGGGCCAGGATGACCGGTTGACGCTCGAAGGCTTCCTGTCGCTGCGCCCCGGCAAGCGTACCGTGCTCGAGATTACCGTGGCCCCGCTCGGCGGTGGCCACCATGACCATGGCGGCGACATCGTCGTCCTGCGCGACGTCACCGAGGCACGCCGCATGGCGCGGCGCATGGCGCACCAGGCGACGCACGACCCGTTGACCAACCTCGTCAATCGCCGTGAGTTCGAGCGCCGCCTCGAGCGCATTCTGCGCAGCGCGCGCGACGACGGCTCGCGCCACGCGCTGTGCTACATCGACCTCGACCAGTTCAAGATCATCAACGACTCCTGCGGCCACAGTGCCGGCGACGAGCTGCTCAAGCAGATCGCGCGCCTGCTGCGTGGCGCCGTGCGCAAGCGCGATACCGTGTGCCGGCTCGGCGGCGACGAGTTCGGCGTACTGATGGAACACTGCGACCTCGAACATGCCGTGCGCACGGCCGACACCATCCGCGAACGGACGCAGGCCTACCGCTTCAGCTGGGAAGGTCGCGGCTTCGCCATCGGCACCAGCATCGGGGTGGTCGCCGTAACCGCCGACAGCGACGACCTCGCCGGCGTCCTGCGCCGCGCCGATGCGGCCTGTTATGCCGCCAAGGAGCAGGGCCGCAACCGCGTGCACGTGTACCACGACGACGACGCCGAGATGGCACGCATGCACAGCGAGATGCGCTGGGTGGCCCGCATCAACCATGCGTTGGAAACGGATGCCTTCGAGTTGCACTACCAGGCCGTGCACGCCGCCGGCACGCAGCGTTCCGGCGCGCCCTACTACGAGTTCCTCCTGCGCATGCGCGAAGGCAGCGGCCTCGTCGCACCCGGCCAGTTCCTGCCGGCGGCGGAGCGCTATGGTCTTGCCGCCCGCGTCGACCGCTGGGTGGTCGCCAAGGCGCTCCGACTCCTCGCCGGCGACGGCCTGCCCGACGGTGCCGACGCCGTGTGGGCCATCAATCTCTCAGGCGCCTCCTTCGGCGACGAATACTTCACCAGCTGGGTAGTCGACCAGCTCGCAGCGAGCGGCGTCGACGGCCGGCGCGTCTGCTTCGAGCTCACCGAGACCGCCGCCATCACCAACCACACCAGCGCCATCGTGTTCCTGGAGACGCTGCGCGAACGCGGCGTGCGCTTCGCCCTGGACGACTTCGGTTCCGGCCTCTCCTCCTTCGCCTACCTGAAAGCCCTGCCGGTCGACTTCCTCAAGATCGATGGCGTCTTCGTCCGCGACCTCGCCACCGACCGTATCGCCCACGGCATCGTCAAGGCGATCGTCGACATCGGCCACCTGATCGGATCGACGACCATCGCCGAGTTCGTCGAGAACGAGGAAACCGCGCAGGAACTCGAACGCCTGGGCGCCGACTACCTGCAGGGCTACCACTTCGCGCGGCCGCGCCCGGCGGAGGTATCGGCAGGACCGGACAACGAGGCGAAGCTCGCCTGACGGGCCACGCGGGCGCGTAACCGATGGCGCCGGGGATTTGCATGTCCCGATGATGCCGACGACGCGACGCACGATGATCGCGACAACCCCTCAGTCAACACCGGTTGGTGAGGACTGTAGAGGCGTCACGGTGAAGGAGGGCTTTCGCCGAAGCCCCCCGTCCCCGTATTGATTTCCCGTCAGCGCCCCGCTCAGTCGACCAGCGCCGCCATCACGAGGCTCGCGACCACGCCCATGCGCTCGAAGTGGTAGCTGTCCTCCATCAGTCCCGACGAGAGGAAGGCGAGCGTGAGATCGCGATCGGGATCGACGGTGAAACCGGTCGAGCCGGCGCCGAAGCCGCCGAAGGTACGCGGCGAGTTCATCACGCTGAACAGGCCGGGCAGGTTGCCTTCGCCGCGCATGAAAAAGCCGCACCCGATGCTGGCCGGGTACTCGATCCAGCCGCGCGTGCCGATCCACATGTCGAACAGCACGTTGCGCAGCTCACCGGTGTGGTTGCGCGTGCAGAAATCGAGCATCGCCGGGGACAGGACGCGCACGCCGTCGAGTTCACCGCCGCGACGCAGCATCTCGGCGAAGCGGTGGACGTCCTGCACGCTGGTCACGCAGCCGCCGCCCGGGATCTCGCAGCCGGGTTGCGCGAGCAACGCACCGAGCCCCTCCACGGCTTCGGGCGGCAGCAGCGCCGGGATGTTCTCGTAGGACACCTTCACCGGGCACATCCGCCCCTCGAGGTCGGCGCGCAGGCCGAGGCTGGTGCTGTGCATACCGAGCGGCGCGAAGAGGTCTTCTTCGAGCATCTGCGCGTAGCTGCGACCGCGGCCGTCGGCACGCAGGCAGAGCGCCGCGATGATGCTGTGCCCGAGCAGGATGGAATAGTTCACGCGCTCGCCCGGTTGCGATTCGAGCGGCAGGCCGCAGGCGTACTCGACGACCCTGTCGATGTTGCTGAGCACCTCCGGTGGCACAGGCGGGATGGCCGACATGATGCCGCTGGTGTGCGTGAGCAGGTGGTACAGGTTGACCTTGTCCTTGCCCAGCGTGCCGAAGCCCGGGATGAGTTCCTCGACCGGCGCGTGCAGCTTTAGCAGCCCGCGTTCGACCAGCGACAGGGCCAGCACGTTGGTGAACTGCTTGGCCACCGACATGGTGGCAAAGACGCTGTCCGTCGCCATCGGCTTGCCGGCGGCGCGGTCGGCCCAGCCCTCGGTGAGATCGAGCACCACCTCGCCGCGGCGCGCGACCATCATGCGTACGCCGTGGCAGCGCCCGCCTTCGATGTCGCCGGCGATGTTCTCCTGCACGCGGGCGAGACGTGCGGCATCGAAGCCCTGGCGGCTGGCGGCGTCGGTGACGCGTGTGCTCGGTTGTGGATTGGCGGCCATGTTGTTCTCCCCTGCTACATTGGTGGTCCGCAGGCACGGCTTTGTGCCGCGCCCATCTGCCGCGCAGTATAGGCCTGCCCGGGGCGCGGGGCGCGCGAGCCCGTGGCGGCCGTCGCGGGCGGCGCTCGACGGCAACGCGACCGGGCGCGCACCGCGCGTCCCGTCATCAGGCTCCCGTCGCGTCCCCCGGACGCGGTGGCACACCGTACTTCTCCACCCACGCGCGACGCTGCTCGAAGGGCTGGGCAACATAGTCGCGCATGCGCGCCATGGCCTCGTCGGTGACGATGGTCTTGAGCCATTCCTCGGCCTCGATCCTGAGCCCTTCCTCGATCGGCAGGTTGGCGCCGCGATTGATCACGCGCTTGGCGGCGGTGACCGACACCGGCGCCGAGGCGGCCAGGCCCTGCGCAATCTCGATGGCGCGCGCACGGGCATCCGTCGCGAGTTCCGTCACCAGCCCGAGTTCGAGCGCGCCCTCGGGCGTCACCGTGCGGCTGCGCATGAGGAAGTCCATGGCACGGCCGTGGCCGATGATACGCGCCAGCAGCTGCGAACCAGTGCCGGTGAGGATACCGAGCGCGACCTCGGGAAAACCGATACGGTAGTCACCGCGCTGGGCGACGCGGATATCGCAGTTGAGCGACAGCTCGAGGCCGCAGCCCATGGTGTCGCCGGTCATGCCGACCACGATCGGCTTGTCGAGCCAGGCGAGCGAACGCAGCAGGGTGTGGTAGCCGTAGATCAGGCCGTGCCCCGCGCGCTCCAGTGCCGCGCGATCGCCGTCCATCTCCACCAGTTCCTCGACGCTGTAGTGGGTGATGTAGCGATCGGGCACGGCGCCCGTCAGGACCACGGCGCGCACGTCGGGCGCGCGCCACTCGCCGATGAGTTCGCCGAGTTCGCCGATCGCCGGGCCGATCATGTAGTTGGTGGGTGGATTGTGATATGCGGCGACGAAGACGCCGTCGCGCTGTTCGGTGTGCCAGTACTGCATGGATGCTCTCTCCCCTGGGTGATGCCTGGACGGCCGCAGGCGACCGCCTTGCGCCCTACGGTAACGGCGCGCCGCGCGGCTTGTCATCACGCCGCCCGGGCGCGACGGTGCCACTGCCGTCGCCGATGTTGTGCTTGTCGCCCACCCCGCTCACGCGCGCTCGAGCACGCCCACGGCACCCGGCCACACCGGCACGCCGCCATTCCGCTCCGCTGACCGCAACGTGCCCGCTACGGTCGCCGCACGCCGCAACTCGCAGGCGCCTGATGTAACCTGGATGCTGCCCGCACCCGGCGGGCTGTCCCGCGGAGGACCGGACGTTGCCCCACATCGACCCCACCGGCGCGCAGCTGCGCGCGCTCGCCGAAGCCGCGCTCGACGGCCCCATCGTGATGTTGAACCTGCTGCGTTTCGCCGCCGACGGCGGCGCAGAGCGCTATGCCCGTTACATCGAGGCCGCGACGCCGCATCTTGAACGGGCTGGCGGCAAGCTGCGCTTTCTCGGCGACGCGCGTGCGACCGTGATCGGGGACGAGGACTGGGACGAGGTGCTGCTCGTCGAGTATCCGTCGTGCGAGGCCTTCCTCACGATGATCCGCGATCCGGATTACCCGTCGGGACTGCGCAGCGCCGCGCTCGCCGATTCACGGCTCATCTGTACCACGGCGCGGCGTGGCTGAGCGCCGCTACCCGCGGGCAGCATTCAGAATTTCCCGATGTACGTACCTCCGCACTTCGAAGAACGCCGCCCCAATGCCCTCCACCGCGTAATTCGCGCGCATCCGCTCGGCTTTCCCGTGCGCAGCGGCGTAGGGCGCTGATTACATGGCCAACGTCACGCTGGAGTTGCTCGACACGGACAAGTGACTTGAAAGGCCGCAACCACGCGCTGCTCGTGCGGCCGGACAGCGCTGCTGAGCGTCCGTCGCCGGCATGGACGGCGCGCCCCGCGCGGGGATAAAAAGGACGACGGTACCGGGTATCACCGCCCGCGTCACAGACCTGGGGAGGAACGAGACGTGGCACCAAACCGTGCATCGGCAATGCCCGTGGGGACAGCCGGCAAGGCCCGCCGCGACTGGCGCTGCCGCGGCTCGGCGGCGCTGCTCGCCGCGGCGTGTGCACCGCCGGGGTTCGCCTTCGAGGCCCTCGAATGGGGTGCGCTGCGTCTCGAGCCCTCGTTCAACACCCGCCTCGGCCTGCAACACGGCGACAACGTCAACTACGGCCTCGGCGCGCTCGACAGCCTCGGTGAAACCGAGCGCTCGGTGCTCTACCTCGCTCTCAAGCCGCAGTTCACGCTCGATTACGCCCTCGACGAAGAGCAAAACTTCTACGGCGGCTTCTCCTTCGTCGCCGCCACCACCACCCTGGACGGTGAACTGTCCGGACAGGTGGCGCGCGCCGGCGACCAGGCCTTCGACACCGACCATGCCTACGTCGGCTGGGACGGCGGTGTCGTCGATCTCTCCTTCGGCGCGCAGGAGTTCACCGTCGGGGATGGCTTCATCATCGGCGACGGCAACTTCAACCAGGGTGGCGAAGACGGCCAGTACTGGACCGGCGCCTTCCTCGCCTGGCGCAACTCGGCGGTACTGCGCGTCAACACCGAGCCGGTCCGCCTCGAAGCCTTCTGGCTGCGCACGGACGGCGATTTCCGCGACGGCCGCGTGGCCGGCGTCAACCTGGAGACGGTCGGCCTCGATGCCGGCACGTTCGGTGCCATGTACGTGGAGGTATTGCAGGGCAATGCCTTCAACCTTGACGGTATCGAGGCGTGGAACCTGCGCGGCGCCAACGTCAGGATTCCCGGCTTGTCCGGGCTCGAGCTCTTCGGCGAGTGGGTGCTGCAGAAGGGCGAGGATCGCCAGGCCGGTGGGCGCGCCAACGATGCCGTCGGCTGGTACCTCGAGGGCCAGTACAGCTTCACCCGGCTGCCGTGGACACCGCGCCTGAACTACCGCTACGCGCGCTTCTCGGGCGACGAACTCGACACGCCCGAAAACGAAGAGTACCGCGGCATGTACTTCACCATCTTCAAGCGTGACTGGGACACCTGGTACCAGGGAGAGATCGCGGGCGAGTACCACCTGTTCAACCAGAACCAGGTGACGCAGATGTTCAAGATCAAGGCCTTCCCGCGTCCGCAATGGGCGCTCACGTTCTACTACTACCACCACGAACTGGAAGAGCCGCAGTACTTCGGCATTCCGGTCAGCGACGAGAACTGGGCGGACGAGTTCAACTTCGGCATCGAGCGCTTCGTCGGCAAGCGCTTCTACGGCTACGCCGGCATCGCCTGGTCCTCTCCGAACACCGCGGCCGAGGAGATCTTCGGCAACGAGAACTTCGCCGTCATCGAGACCTTCCTCTCCTACACATTCTGAGAGAAAAGCGGGCAGCGGGAGGCAAGCTTGAGCTCGCGACCCTGAATCCTGCCACCGATTCCCTGGCGACGAGGTAGCCAGTGACAATTCCCCGCGCAGCTCGTGATGAATTCGTGGCACGCTGGCGCGCTCTGATACCCGCCCCCGGGCACCCTGCGGTATGCAACCCGCTTCGCCGACGATTCGTCGCCCGCGTAGTACGGAGAATACGACCATGGATCGACAGCACTGCGCCTGCGGGTGTGGCCACGTGACGTTCGACGTGACCACAGCACCGCTGTTCCGGTTCTTCTGTCACTGCACCATCTGCCAGCGCTTCAACGGCGCGCCGTACGCGGACGTCGTGGTCTACGCCGCGGACAGCGTCACGCCTGCCGCCCCCGGCACGGTCGCGTTCGCGACCTATCGCCCGCCGCCCAACGTGCAGCGTGGCAAGTGCGCCCGCTGCGGCGCGCCGGCCATGGAGCGGCTCGCGCTGCCACTGATGCCGAAGCTGACGATGGTGCCGGCGCCGATGCATGCTACGGCTGCCCGCTTGCCGGAACCGAGGGCTCACGTCTTCTACGAGACGCGCCTCGCGGACAGCGACGACGAGCTGCCCAAGCATCGCGGCTACCTCGCCAGCCAGCTCGCTTTCACGCGATGGCTGCTGGCCGCGAAGCTGGGCAGACGGTAGGCTGGCGACCCCGGCCCGGAAGGTCCGGCCGACCGACGAAGACGCAACGATGACCCACGGCAGCGCACCCGATCGCACCCGCATCCCTGGCTACTGTGCCCTGTGCTGGTCGAGCTGCGGCTGCGTATCGGTCGTCGAGGACGGCCGCCTGGTCGCAGTCGAAGCCGATCCATCGCACCCAACCGGCGCGGCGCTCTGCAGCAAGGGCCGTGCCGCGCCCGAGTACGTCTACAGCGATGCGCGCGTACTCCACCCGATGAAGCGCACGCGCCCCAAGGGCGACCCCGACCCCGGCTGGGAGCGGATCTCGTGGGACGAGGCGCTCGACCTCACCGCCGCCGGCCTGCGTCGCGTGATCGAGCGCGCCGGGCCGCGGGCGCTCGCGGTGAGTATCACCACGGCCGCCGGCACCGCGATGCAGGACGCCTATCCCTTCATCGAGCGCCTGCGGCATGCCATCGGTACGCCGAACGCGGCCATCTCGATGGAGCTCTGTGGCTGGGCCAAGCTGTTCGTTCATGCCTATACGTTCGGCACACCCCAGCCCGCGCCCGAAGTCGAGCACAGCGACTGCATCGTGCTGTGGGGGCACAACCCGGCGCATACCTGGCTTGCGCTTGGCACGCGCGTCAATGCCGCCGTGCGGCGCGGCGCGCGGCTCGTCGTCATCGATCCGGTGCGCGTCGGGCTCGCCGCGAAGGCCGATCACTGGCTGCGCGTCCGACCCGGCAGCGACGGCGCCCTCGCGCTGGCCATGGCGCACGTGCTCATCGAGGAAGCGCTGTTCGATGCGGACTTCGTACGGACTTGGACCAACGGACCCTTCCTCGTACGCGACGACGATGGCCGCTGCCTGAGCGGTGCCGACATCGCCGTCGACGGCGACCCGGCGAAGCGCGTCGGCTGGGATGAACGCGGCCAGTGCCCGGTACTCTACGATCCCGCCAGCGGCCGCTGGGAAGGCTCCCATGCACATCTCGCGCTGCGCGGCGGCTACCGCGTGCGGGGTGCGCGGGGCGACATTGCCTGCCGCCCCGCCTTCGACCATTACGCCGCGCTCTGTGCGCGCCATGCGCCGGAACGTGCCGCCACGCTGACCTGGATCGACGCCGCGCAGATCCGGGCCGCCGCGCGCACCATCGGCGCGAGCGACGCGGTCTCGCTCGCGACCTGGGCCGGGCTCGAGATGCACTCCAATACCACACAGACCGCGCGTGCGATCAATTGTCTCTATGCCCTGACCGGCTGCTTCGACGCCCCCGGTGGCAATGTCGTCTTCGACAAACCCGGCGTGGCCGACGTCACCGGCGCCGGGCTCCTGCCCGCCGACCTCCGCGCGGACACGCTCGGCATCGCCGAGCGCCCGCTCGGCCCCGAGGCGGCATTCGGCTGGGTCAACACCGATGCCCTCTACCGCGCGGTGCTGGAACGGGAACCGTACGGCGTCGACGCGCTGCTCGGCTTCGGCCTCAACATGCTCGTCTCGCATGCCGATGGCGAGCGCGGTGCCCGTGCGCTGGCCGCGCTCGAGTTCATGGCCCAGGCCGATCTCTTCATGACACCGACCGCGCGCCATGCGGACGTTTTTCTTCCCGTCTGCACGCCGTGGGAACGCACGGCGCTCAAGTGCGACTTCGTCGTCGACCAGCGCGCCAGTGCCACCGTGCAGTGGCGCCCGGCGGTGATTGCGCCGCGCGGCGAGTCGCGACCGGATTTCTGGATCGCGGCCGAGCTCGCACGGCGTCTCGGGCTCGGCGAGCACTTGTGGCACGGCGACGAAGAAGCCGCGTGGTCGAGCGTGCTCGCTCCCACCGGCGTCACGCTCGACGCCCTGCGCGCGGCGCCCGGCGGGCGCCTCACCCTGCCGCTCACCACGCGCTACCGCAAGTACGCCGAGCCTGGCAGCGGCTTCGCGACGCCGAGCCGCCGCGTCGAGATCTTCGCCGAGACCTTCCAGGCGCATGGTCACGCACCGCTGCCGGAGTTCGTCGAGCCGGCGCTGGGGCCGGCCGATGCGGCGCTGGCCGCGCGTTACCCGCTGGTGCTGACCGACACCAAGTCACCGCACTTCATCCACAGCCAGTATCGCCACGTAGCGGCACTGCGCCGCCACGAGCGCGATCCCCTCGTACACGTGCACCCGGACACCGCCCGCGCGCGTGCCATCGCCGAAGGCATGCCGGTCGTCCTCAGTACACCGCACGGCAGCGTGCAGCTGCGCGCGAAGCTGAACGCGAACCTGGACCCCCGCGTGGTCCGCGCGAGCTACGGCTGGTGGCAGGGCTGCGCGCCGCTCGGCCTCGCCGATGCGCCCGCGGCCGGCACTGGGGGTGCCAATCTGAACTACGCGATCGGCAATGCCGCGGCCGATCCCATCGGCGGCTGCGTACCGCACAAGTCGTACGTCTGCGAGCTGCGACCGGTGATGGAATCGCCACCCTGATCCGGCCCCACCGGGCGGCGATGAATCAGGGAGGAGATCCGGGGGAATAGTGGACGCAGATCTCGCGCCGCTCGTGCTCGCGACAGTCCAAGAACCAATGGAGGTCGGAGGGAATGAGCGTGAGTCCCTCCGTCTCCTGTCTGCTGCCTGACGACCCTCTACCCACGCAGGACATCGAGGGCGTCGTGGGCAAACTGGGCGTACTCGATCACGGTGCCGTCCGGATCCCTGACACACAGGAACTTCGCCTCGACGCCCGATGGCGCGACGCCGGGGGCGGTCTCGTAGGGTGACACGGGGCCGACGAATTCGACGCCGTTGGCCGCGAGATGCTCGGCCACGCTGTCGATGTCCGCGACCTCGAAGCACAGCCGCGCAATGCCGACGTTGTCCAAGGTCGGATAGGCCGAGCCGGCGGTGGGGCGATCGAGAAACTGGATGATGTCGAGAAACGGCACCGGGTGGTCGCCCGGAATCTTCATGAACACGGCGCGAAAGCTGCGGTCCGGGTCGAGACCGAGCCCCCGCCACACGCCGGCACCCGGCCCGAACACCTGGTCGGCGAACGTCTCGAAGCCGAGCATTTCATAGAACGGCACGGTCCGCTCCATGTCACGCACGCAGATGTTCGCGTGAACCATCTGGCGAATGCGGATTGCTGTCATCGCGATCTCCCCGGCCGCTTGCCGCTGTTGAAACAGCCGGCGACTCTATCATCCGTGCGGGACCGATGCAGCGTGGCCACCGCGTTGCAGGGCGGGGTTCAGACCCGCGCGGTTGCGCGGCGATGCATGCCGTGGTCGCGCTCGACGCGCCCGCGTATCATCGGCGAGGAGGTGCCGCAGCCTTCGGATGACCATGCGGTTCGCGGCGTCGCAATACGTGGCCACTCACTGGAAGAGGGTTCCGCCAGCACGACGACACCGACCAACCGCGGCGAGTGACACCAGGCTTGCGGCGATTTCCCACCGTTCCGCACACCGAGGAGAGCCCCGTCATGTCCACCGATGCCGCCGCCCGTCTCGACATCTCAGACGTCTTGAACCGCTACGCGTGGGCCTACGACACGCACGACCCCGAGGCCATCGGCGAGTGCTTCACGGACGACGGCGAGTTCATCATCGAACTCGACGGCCACGAGGGCTGGGGGCCATACCGCGGACGCGCGGCGATCATGTCGTGGCTGGCGTCGGTGATGGATGCGCAGACCGATCAGCGCCGCCATTGCGTCACCAACGTGGTCATGCGCGAGCTCGGGCCGGCCAGCGCGCGGGTCGATTCCTACCTCGTTCTGACCGCCGTCGAAGACGGCCAGCTGCGCGTGGTCTGTACCGGCACCTACCACGACGACCTGGTCCGCGAGGGGGACGGCTGGCGCATTGCGCGCAAGCTGCTGCGCCTCGACAACCCGTTCTGAGCGTCGCGCCAATCTCTTCACCGTTGTTCTCGCCGTTCGCCCTGCGCGGCCTCGAACCCTGGAACCAGACTTAGCAAGGACGGAGGGATTAACATCTGGGCTCTCCGTTCCCAATTTCGATCGAGATCGATCCCATGCAGAGTTTCCCGCACACCTACCACGCCAGGGCCCTGGCCAATCCGCAGGGTAACGTCACGCTGTCCGGCGACGGACTTGCGCCCATCGCGTCGGCGCCGCCCGCCGAGTTCGGCGGACCGGGTGACCAGTGGTCGCCCGAGACGCTGCTCGTCGCTGCCATCGCCGACTGCTTCCTGCTCACGTTCCGCGCCATCGCGGAGGCCTCGAAGTTCGAATGGTCGGCGCTCGAATGCGCGGTTTCGGGCCAGCTCGACCGCGTCGAGCGCAACGTGAGCTTTACCGCCTTCGAGCTGCGCGCGACGCTCGACGTGCCAGCCGGCGTGGACCCGGTCCGCGGCGAGAAGCTCATGGAGAAGGCCAAGGCCAACTGCTTCGTCACCAATTCGTTGAAGGGCGCGGTGGAGCTGGTCGCCGAGGTCACGGTCGCGGCCTGAGTGCCGTGACCGCGCGCCGCGTCCGCCGCGCGCACGAACACCGTGCAGGCGCTCGCACAGACAATCTGCTTCACCGCCGCGGCGCTCTTCGCCGCGCTGATCGTGCCCTTGTCACTGTCTGGGGTGGCAGGACTGCCCGCGGTGCTCGCGGCCTACGCGCCGCCGGTCGGTCACGCGCGCGAGCTGCTCGGCGGGTATGCGCTCGCGGTCGTCACGGGCTACCTGATCGGCCGGCCCTCGGCCGCGCAGCTCGTGTTGGTGTGCGCGAGCTGGCTCACCGCGCGCGCTGCATGGCTGCTCGATCCGGGCGGCAGCTGGGCGACCCTCACGCAAGCGCTGTTCGCGCTCGTCTTCGCAGCGAGTCTGGCCCCGAAGTTCGTCGGCAGCGGGCGGCGCTGGCGCAACCTTGCCATCGCCCCGCTGCTCGCGCTGCTCGCCGCGGCCTCGGTCGCGCTGGACGGCTCGTTCGGCCACGCACCGGCGGCGCGCGAGGCGATGCTGCTGCTCCTCGCGGCGCTACTCGCCTTCATGGGCGGGCGCCTGCTCGCACCGGCAGTGGCGACGCATCTCGAACGGGCCGGTTTCACGCCCGCGGCGCGCGTGCAACCACGCCTGGAAGGCGCCGTACTGGTACTGCTGGCACTCGCCGTCGCCCTGAGTGCGGCGCATGCGCCGCGGCCACTCGCCGGCACCTGCACGCTGGCGGCAGGCGCAGTGGTGCTGACGCGCCTGGCACGCTGGCAGGTGTGGCGCTGCCGTCGACGCATCGACCTGGTGTGCCTCGCCCTCGGCCACCTGTGGCTCGGCCTGGGCCTGCTGCTCTTCGGGGTCGGGTTGACCACGGGCAACACCACGAGCGCCGGCATACACCTGATCACCGTTGGCGGGCTCGGCACCTTCAGCTTCAACGTCATGCTGCGCGCACGCCTGCAGCGCCTGCGCCGTGACCCGGCGGGCGACCGTCTCGTCCCGCTCGGCACGCTGCTGCTGGCCGTCGCCACCGTCGCCCGCGGCGCCGCCACCACGGTGGCGGGTGAACCCGCGACGCTACTCATGGCGCTCGCCGCGGCGGCCTGGAGTCTCGCCTTCGTTGCGCTCGCACGGCGTCTGGTCAGGCGATAAAGGGGGCGGAGCGATTACCGTTTTTCCCTCCGTCCCTTGTTCTTGGTCCTTTTCTCGATGTGCGCGAGCTGACGATGAACGGGACAGCGGGAGTGAATTGAACTCCGCGCGCCCCGTTTTCACCTTTTCAGATTGCCGAGTCATTCCATGAGCGAAGCCCTCACGTTGTTCGGATCGGAATTCACGCGCGCGCGCATCGAGACCAGCGGCGCCGCCATCAACCTCGTGCACGGCGGCAGCGGCCCACCGCTGCTGCTGCTGCATGGCTACCCGCAGACCCACGCCATGTGGCATCGCGTCGCGCCACGCCTCGCCGCGCACTTCCACGTGGTCTGTCCCGACCTGCGCGGCTATGGCGACAGTGACAAGCCGACCAGCACGCCCGACCATGCGCCCTATGCCAAGCGCGCGATGGCGGCAGACATGGTCGAGGTGATGCAGGCGCTCGGCCACGAGCGCTTCGCGGTGGCCGGCCACGACCGCGGTGCGCGCGTCACGCATCGCCTCGCGCTCGACCATCCCGCGCGCGTCACCCGCGCCTGCGTGATGGATATCGCGCCGACCCACCACATGTTCCGCACCACCGACCAGACCTTCGCCACGGGCTACTACCACTGGTTCTTCCTGATCCAGCCGGACGGCCTGCCCGAGCACATGATCGGCGCCGAGCCCGCCTGGTACCTGCGCGAGAAGCTGCGCCGCTGGGCGGCACCCGGCGCGCGCTTCGACCCGCGCGCCATCGCCGAGTACGTGCGCTGCTTCGAGGACCCGGCCACCATCCACGCCTCCTGCGAGGATTACCGCGCGGCGGCGAGCATCGACCTCGCACACGACGAGGCCGACATGGCGCGGCGCATCGATTGTCCGCTACTGGTGCTGTGGGGTGCACGCGGCTTCGTGGCGCGCAGCTACGACGTGCTCGCAACGTGGCGCGAGCGCGCCGCCGAGGTCCATGGACAGGCGCTCGACTGCGGTCACTTCCTGCCCGAGGAAGCACCGGACGCGGTGTGCGTGGCGCTGCTCGGGTTCTTTTGAGCACGGCGTCGCACCGTCGCTTTCGTCTGCAGCCAGAGCCAGGGAGCACCACGCGTGAAGTACGTCGAGATCGTCGCCGAGAGTGGCAGCGCCGATACCCTCGCCGCCATCGCCGAGAAGACCACCGCGCTCGACTGCCGCCACGGGGTGATCGGGGAGGACGGCCTGCAGGCGACGCGCCTGCTGGTCGACGACGACCGCCTGCAGGACACGCTCGACCTGCTGCAGAACCTGCTCGGCGCGCAGCCGCAGGCGCGCATCGTGGTGTTCAGCGTCGACGCCTCGTTACCCAAGCCGGCCGAGCCGGCGGCCGGCGCGGGGCGCGACGCCGCAGGCGCCGTGCGCGAGCTGCTCTACGCCGACGTCGAACGCGGCACGCGGCTCGATGCGAATTTCCTGCTGCTGGTGATGCTGTCGACCATCGTCGCCGCGATCGGGCTCATCGAGGACAACGTCGCGGTCGTCATCGGTGCCATGGTCATCGCCCCCCTGCTCGGCCCCAACCTCGCGCTCAGCCTCGGCACCGCACTGGGTGACGCGCTGCTGATGCGTAAAGCGGCCCGCACACTCGGCGCCGGAATCGTGCTCGCGGTGGCCCTCTCGGCGCTGTTCGGCCTGTTGTGGCCGGGGCCGCTCGACAGTCCCGAGCTGCTCGGGCGCACCAACGCACGCCTCGATTCCATCGTCCTTGCCCTCGCCTCGGGCGCCGCCGCGGCGCTCTCGATGACCACCGGGCTGTCGGCCGTACTGGTCGGCGTGATGGTCGCGGTCGCCCTGCTGCCGCCGGCGGCGACACTCGGCATCATGCTCGGCGACGGCCGCCCGGCGCTCGCCGCCGGCGCGGCTCTGCTGCTCGCGGTCAACATCGTGTGTGTGAACCTCGCGAGCAAGCTGGTGTTCGCCGCGCGTGGCGTGCACCCGCGCACGTGGCTCGAGCAGGAGAAGGCCAAGCGCGCGATGTGGCGCTACGTGGTCGGCTGGGTCGTCACGCTCGCCGCGCTCGCGGCGCTGATCTGGGTGCGGGCCGCCTAGCGCGGCCGCGCAACGCGGGCTGTCGCGGTCGTCGCCACGCCGTAGCGCGAGCAGCGCCCGCCGGCGGCTCGGGACGAATCAGGTATGGTGTGCAGCATCCCCTCCGCCAGCAGCCGATCCGCCCCGATGCCACCCCGACCCGCCATCGCCGATGCCCTCGCCGCCCTCGCGCGCGCGCTCGACGGGCTGCACGAGGCGGATGTCGCCGCCAATCCCGGCGGTCTGCTGGCAGACGACCGTGGCCGCGCGGTGAGTGACATCGAGACGGCGCTGACGGCCACGCTCGATGCCTTCGGCCGCCTGTGCAGGGCCGTCGACGCCCAGTTCCCGGACGTGCCGATCGATTGGTACGGGGCGCCCGAACTCGCGTTCGTGCTCGCGCTCGACACGGCACGCGGCCGCGCGGGCCCGCCACGGCCACGTTCGATCTACACCTGGCATGCCGACACCGCCTCGCGCCCGAGCGCCATCGCGCAATACGTACTGGTCGATTTCGAGTACGCGGTGGAACGCGCCGACGCCTTCGACGTGTTCCTGAGCTGGCGCGATCTCGAGGACTTCTTCGCCCTGCCGTCGCCCTCGCGCGGCCTCGGCGCGGAGACGGTCGAGGCCATACGCGAGTATCTCGGCAGTGCGCACTTCCCGCACTACGCCGCACACCACGGCCTCGCCGACGACCATGTGTTCTTCAACGTAGTGCCATTACTGGTCAACGCGGGCGCGGCGCTCGCCTTGCTGCTTGCCCCGCTCGTCGAGCACGACGCCGCTGCGCGCAAACTGCTCGGTCATCGCTTCGCGAGCGCCGCGCACGCCGACACCAGCCGCCCGCAGATCCTCTGCGGGCCGTTCCTGCTGCCGGCCTGAGCGGCGGCGCTCACCTCAGCCGGGCTGCGCGGCACGCGCTTCGAGCAGCGCGTATGCGGCGCTGAAATCGAAACCCTCGAGCAGTGTCTCGAACTCGACGCGCGCCGTGCCGAGCACGCCGCGCAGCAGCGGTCCGGCGACCCGGTAGTAGGCGATGGCCGCGAAGTCGGCAGCTTCGAGGAGGCCGAGCATGCGCGTCGCCGCGGCCGCCGCCGCGATCGGGTCGTCATTCGGCGGCGGGGTGTCGGGTGCCTCGTTCGCAGCCGGCAACGTCGAAATCAACGCGCTGACGAGCGCAGCGACGTCTTGCGCGAGCGCCGCCGCGTCCGCGGCGAGGCCATCGTGGCCCCCGGATGCAGCGCAGGCTTCCTCCAACCGCGCAGCGGCGAGCGCAATGTCGGTCGCGCCCACCTGTGCGGCACTGCTCTTCAAGGAGTGAACGAAGCGTTGCGCGTCATCGTAGCGTGCCGCGGCCACCGCATCGGTCAGCTCGCTCAGGCCACCGGCGAAGTGCGCGGCGAAGCGTTCGAGCAGGCGCAGGTAGCGCGCCACGTTGCGTCCCGCGTAGCGGCAGCCGAGCGCGGCATCGAGGCCTCGGACGGTCGTGAGCAACTCGAGCGCGCTGGCTGGTTCGGCAGCTGCCGGCGGCGCCGTCGCGCGCGTCGCTGGCGCCGGCGTAGCGGCCCCCGGCAGCCAGCGCAGCAGCGTTTCGTAGAGCGCATCCGGATCGACCGGCTTGGCGACGTAATCGTCCATGCCTGCGCCGACGCAGGCCGCGCGATCCTCGGCGAAGGCGTTCGCGGTCATGGCCAGGATCGGCGTCGCGGCATGGCGCGGCAGCGTACGGATGGCGCGTGTGGCAGCGAGACCGTCGACGTCCGGCATCTGCACGTCCATCAACATCAGGTCGTAGTCGTTGCGCCGCGCCATGTCGATCGCGCGCGCGCCGCAATCGGCGACGTCGACGGCAAGCCCGACCGATTCCAGGAGTTCTACGGCGACTTCCTGGTTGACCGGGTTGTCCTCGGCGACGAGTACACGGCGGCCGGCGTGGTGGGCGCGCAGCTGCGTGGCGCCCGCGCCACCCGCGACCGAGCGGACGGCGATGCCGCGCGCATCCGGCTGGAGCGCGACGAGCACGTCGTGCAACGTGGAGAGGGTCACCGGTTTCGCCGCGACGGCGCGCGCGCCGCAGGCGCGCGCCTGCGCCGCTGCGCCGTCGTCATCCATGCCGAGCAGCACGCAGGCCGGCGGTGGGACCAGCTCACCGGTCAGCGCGCGCACGGTGTCGCAACCGTCGCGCCCCGGCATCACGCTGTCGACGATGGCAATGCCGAAGGGGTCCTCGTGCTGTGCCGCGTGCGCCACGGCGAGTGCCACATCGCCGTCGGCCACAGCCTCGGCGCGCAGGCCGAGCACGCCGAGCATGTTGACCAGCGCCTCGCGCGTTTCGCCGCGATCGTCGACCACCAGCACGCGCCGGCCCTGCAGGTCGGCCGGCAAAGGCGGCGCCGCAGTGTGCGCCTGAGCGATACGCAGCGTGAACCAGAACGCGCTACCGGTACCCGGCGTGCTCTCGACACCGACCTCGCCGCCCATCAGCTCGGCGAGATGACGCGTGATCGCAAGCCCGAGACCGGTCCCGCCGTAACGCCGCGTGGTCGAGGTATCGGCCTGCTCGAAGGCATGGAACAGGCCGTCCAGCTTTTCGGCCGGGATGCCGACGCCGGTATCGCTCACCGTGATGCGGATGAGCAACTCGCCGTCACACTCCTCTTCGCAGCGTGCTGCCAGCACGATGGCACCGGCATCGGTGAACTTGACCGCGTTGCTGAGCAGGTTGAGCATGGCCTGGGACAGGCGCGTCGGGTCACCGCGCAGGCGATCGGGCACCTCGCTGGTATCGACGACGAGCTCGATCCCCTTACTGCGCGCGCGCTCGGCGACCAGCGCGAAGGCGCGCGCGACCAGCGTACCCAGTGAGAAATCGGTGACCTCGAGCTCGAGCTTGCCGGATTCAATCTTGGACAGGTCGAGGATGTCGTTGATGACCTCCAGCAGATGGCGCGCGGCGTCGCCGATCTTGTCGAGGCGCTCGCGCTGCACGTCGTCGCGAAGGTCACGGTGCAGCAGATGGGTGAGCCCCAGGATCGCGTTCATGGGCGTGCGGATCTCGTGGCTCATGTTGGCCAGAAATGCACTCTTGGCGCGGTTCGCGGCCTCGGCCAGGTCGGCGCGGTGGCCGAGTTCGGCATTCAGCGTGGCAATCTCGGCGGCGCGGCGCGAGATGGTTTGATTGGCGGCAGCGAGCTGGCGCGTGCGCTCTCCGACCAGTTCCTCGAGGTGATGACGATGACGCTCGAGTTCGCGCGCAGTGCGCTTGCGCTCGCTGATGTCGTCCTCGATGGCAAGGAAATGCGTGATGCGCCCATCGGCCTGGCGCACCGGCGAGACCAGCGCATGCACGTCCCAGGTGCTGCCGTCGCGGCGTCGGTTGACGAACTCCCCTTGCCAGGAGTGTCCGGCACGCAATGCGGCGCGCAGCGACTCGTAGGTTGCGGGCGGCGTACGACCGGAACGCAGCAGCGCGGGGGTCGCGCCGACCAGGGCCTCGCGCGCATGACCGCTGGCCGCAACGCAGGCCGCGTTGACATACTCGATGCGACCGTCGAGACCGGTGATGAGGATACTGCTCGGGCTCTGCTCGACGGCGAGCGAGAGCTGGCGCAGCTGCTGCTCTGCGGCCTGGCGCTCGGTGATGTCGGAGAAGGAGAGCACGGCGCCCGTGATCGTGCCGGTCGATGACTCGCGCAAAGGCGCCGCATTGGTCAGCAGCCAGCGTTGCGCTCCATCGGCAGGACGGTAACCCAGGACCTCGTTGTAGGTCGGCGCGCCGTGATTCAGCGCGCGAAACGCCGGTAGCGACGCCACGGGCACTGGCACGCCATCCGCATCGACCAGGCCCCAGGTGGCGAGCTCTCGATAGTGGGAACGAATGGTTGCGAGATCGACGCCGAGAATGCGCTCGGCGGCAGGGTTGCACGCCGCGACCCGCCCCTGCGCGTCGAGCGTCAGCACGCCCTCGGCGAGGCTCGCCACCATGGTGCGCCAGCGCGCCTCGCTCGCGGCCAGTTCGCGCTCGGCGGCCTTGCGCTCGCTGATGTCGGTGTGCACCACCACCGCACCGCCCGCGGCGACGCCGAGCGGCGTCACCGTCATCACGAACCACGCCGTGCGCTCCGGCCCACGGCAGGGATACTCCAGCGTGAAACGCGCGGAGGAACCGCTCAAGACCGCGCGGATGCCGGCCGCGGCCTCGCTCGCGGCAGCGTCGCACACAGCGAGGTAGTTGCTGCCAACGCCACAGCGTGCGCCATCGGCGCCGGCGGCGAGGCCGAAGCCCTCCCACGCCTGGTTGACCGCGACGATACGCCCCTCGGCATCGAGCACCGCGAGATGATCGACGATGGAGTTCTCGACCGACTGCAGCAGGGTGGCCGACTCGCGCAAGGCCTGCTCGTCGGCCTTGCGCGCGGAGACGTCCTGCAGCGTACCGATGACCCGCAGAGGCGTGCCGTCGGCCGCGTACTCGGCGCGGCCGAAAGCTGCGAGCCAGCGTTCTCGCTGGCGGAAATCGGAGTAGCGGAACTCGACCGAGAAGCTCGTGCGCGCGCGAATCGCCTGGCGCATGGCGACGAGCGTCGGCTGCGCGTCGTCGGCATGCACGCGCGCGATGGCCTCGTCGAGATCAATCTCGAGGCCGTGATCGTCGACCGCGTCTGCGACGAGGTGCTCGGCCCCGGTGATGTGGACCACCTCCCTGCTCCACAGCAGCCGGTCGGTGGCGAGATCCCAGTCCCATACGCCCATCCGCGCCGCCGACAGTGCGATGTCGAGGCGCTGGCGGTTCTCGGCGACGGCGAGTTCGGCACGGCGCCGCTCGGTGATGTCCCGCGAGATGCCGAACAGCCCGATGACATGACCGTCGTCGTCGTGCAGCGGACCCTTGGTCGCGGAGAACGTGACGCGCCCGAGCGCGGTGGTGAGGGTCTCCTCGCGCGTGATGGTGCGGTTCTCGTGCATGATCTCGCGGTCGTTCGCGATCAGCAGCGCGGCCTCCTCGGGCGGGAAGATCTCGTGGTCATCGCGCCCCAGCATGTACTCCGGCGCGCGCCCGGCAATGCGCCCCGCGGCCGGATTGAACAACAGGTAGCGGCCGTCGCGATCCTTGGCGAAGATGACGTCGGGCGAGGCTTCGGCGAGCGCGTTCAACAGGCGCAGGCTGCGCAGCTCGCGTTGCTGGCGCACGCGCTCGCGCGCGGTCTCGCCGAGTACGCGCCGCTGCAGCGCGTACCTCGCGACACCGACGGCGAGCACGAACACGAGCAGCGCGACCGCCGCGACCAGGCTGGCGGCATGACGGATGCGTGCGTTGATCGGTGCGCGCTCGAGCTGACTGATCAGTACCCAGTCGGTGCCGGCCACGCGATGCGCAACACCGATGACGGCGACTCCGCGCCGGTCGCGGCCGGGTACGGCCCGCCCGAGCGGAAGTTCGCCGCGCAGCACCCGCGCTGCGAGCGCGGCCGATTCACGTGCCGGTACCGCGGCAACGGCTTCGTCGTTGCAATCACACAGGTAGATGACCTCGTCGCCCGCGCGCCGCGCGATGACCGTCTCACCGCTGCCGTCGTAAGCATCCCAGATGTGCCGCGCCGTCTCCTGGAAGGTTTCGAGATCCATGCGCAGTGCTATCGCGCCGCGTGCTGGCGTGCCGCTGCGGCTGAGCGGGGCGACGAGGTCGACGAAGCGCGGCAGGGTGCCGCGCGACGCGGCGTGGAAATCACTCGCCTGCACGCGGTCGTCGACGATCGCGGCGCGTGCGACGAAGCCGAGATCCGCTTCGTTACCGAGTGCGGCATCGGCCCCGAAGCGGTCCAGGATGACACCTTCCCGGTCGAGCACGAACACGGCAGTCGCCGCAGTGTGGCGCGTGAAATCCGCGAGCCGCGCGAGCAGGCGCGCCTGTGCCTGCGTATCGCTGCCGTCCACCCAGGCCCGGAACAGCGTGGCAAAGTACTCGCTCGTGCGCACGAACTCGGCCTCGGCGAGGCGCTCGTTACGCCAGCGTCCGAGGCGCTCCGCGCGCAGGTCGGCGATCGCTTCGAGGCGCGCGGTGGCGTGGCTGCGCTCGTGATGTGCGATGAGCGCGAGCACGGCAGCGGCAACGGCCAGCACGACGAAGCCAATCACGCCGGCGAGCGGGAGCAATGTCCGCCAGCGGGGCGCAGCCACGCCGCCGTTGCTTACTGTCACGCGGCGGTCTCCCCGGTGCCGTCCGCTGCAACGTCACGATGGCGGTTGGCGATGGCACAGAAATCGTCGAACTCCGCCAGGAAGGCATCGACCACATCCGGGTCGAAATGCCGTCCACGCTCGGCGACGATGTGCACGCGCGCCGCGTCGGGCGAGCGTGCCTCCTTGTACGCGCGCGGCGTGGTGAGCGCATCGAAGACGTCGGCCAGCGCCATCAGCCGCGCCGCCACCGGGATCGCCTCGCCGGCGAGGCCATCGGGATAACCGCTGCCGTCCCAGCGTTCGTGGTGGTGGCGGGCGATCTGCTTGGCGCAGGCGAGGAACGGCACCGGCCGCGCGAGTTCGGCTTCGGCGTCGGCGATGGCAGCAGCGCCGAGCGCTGCGTGCGTGCGCATCACCGCCCACTCGCGCGGCGTCAACGGCGCCGGTTTGCGCAGGATGCGATCGGGGATGCCGACCTTGCCGATATCGTGCAGGGGCGCCGACTTGGCCAGCAGGTCGATGGTGGCGGCGTCGAGTGCGTCGCGAAAACGCGGATGATCGCGCAGTGCTTCGGCCAGCGTGCGCACGTAGGCCTGGGTGCGCAGCAGGTGGCTGCCGGTCTCGGCATCGCGCATACCGGCGAGGCGCGCGAGTGCCATGATCGCGGCATCCTGGGTGAGCAGATGTTCCTCGACGCGTCGCGCAGCCTCGGCCTCGAGCGCGGCGTTGTAATCGTTGAGACGATCGCGCGCCTGCTTGAGCGCAAGCTGGGTGCGCACGCGGGCGAGCACCACCGGACCAACCAGCGGCTTGGTGATGTAATCGACGGCCCCCAGCGCGAGCCCGCGTACCTCTTCGCCGCTGCCTGCCATCGCGGTGACGAAGATTACCGGCAGGTCGCGCGTCTCCGGCGCGGCGCGCAGCGCGGCGAGCACGGCGTAACCGTCCATGTCCGGCATCATCACGTCGAGCAGGACGAGATCGGGTTGCTGCCCGGCGCCCGCGAGCTCGAGCGCGCGCGCACCGTTGTTCGCCGCGAGCACGCGAAAATGCGGCGCAAGCAGCTCGCCGAGGACGGTGAGGTTGTCAGGATTGTCGTCGACGACGAGGAGCGTGGCTGTCATTGTCTTGCTCGTGGCGCAGGTCGTCCGCGCGCCCGGTACTCACAGCGACCCGCCGGGCCGGATCTTGAATTCGCTGCAAGCGCTATGTTCGTCTAATTGGCGGGGTCAGGGAAAGGCGTATCGACCCTCTGTACCCGGCACTCGCTCGCCGCCGGCACGGGTCTGCGTCGGGATGGCCCGTGCACTTGACCCTGATCAAGTTCGCGAGGCAGCGGCAACCGCCCGCGTGCTCAACTGTGCGGCTACGGCGCACGCGCTGCGCGCAGCGCTCACGACGTGACCGGCGCTGTTCTGCAGGGTGCCGGATACGGGGCACCGCTACGCCGCCGATGCCGGTCACCGCGCCCGTCTTTCGCGCGCCGCGCCGGCACGCCGGCGCCATGTCACCGCGACACCCTGCCTCGCCTCAGCTGTCTTCCGCCCACGCCTCGGGCGGGGGACAGCTGCACACCAGGTGGCGATCGCCGTGCACGTTGTCGATGCGTGCGACTGGCGGCCAGTACTTGTCTTCGTGGTCGGCACCGGCCGGGAAGAACGCCTGCGCCTTCGAGTACGGGCGCTCCCAGCGCTCGGCGATGAGCAGGCGATGGGTGTGCGGCGCCTGCCGCAGGGGATTGTCCTCGCGATCGGCCTCGCCGCGCTCGATGGCGGCGATCTCCTCGCGGATGGCAATCATCGCTTCGCAGAAGCGATCGAGCTCGCGCTTGTTCTCGCTCTCGGTGGGCTCGATCATCAGGGTATCCGGCACCGGGAAGGACATCGTCGGTGCATGGAAGCCGAAATCGGCGAGGCGCTTGGCGATGTCGTCGACGGTGATCCCGGTGGCGTGCTTGAGCGGCCGCAGGTCGATGATGCACTCGTGCGCGACGAAGCCGTTCTTGCCGGTGTAGAGCACCGGGTAGTGCGCGCGCAACCGGTGGGCGACGTAGTTGGCCGCGAGGATCGCGACCAGTGTCGCGCGGCGCAGACCCTGCGCGCCCATCATCGCGATGTAGGCCCAGGAGATCGGCAGGATGCTCGGCGAACCCCACGGCGCCGCCGACACCGTACCGATGGTGCCGGCAGCACCGGCGGCCGGGTTGACGCCGCGGATGACCGGGTGGTCGGGTAGATACGGTGCGAGGTGTGGCATGACGCCAATCGGGCCCATGCCGGGACCGCCGCCGCCATGCGGGATGGCGAAGGTCTTGTGCAGGTTGACGTGCATCACGTCGGCGCCGATCTCGCCCGGGCGGCAGATGCCGACCAGCGCGTTGAGGTTGGCGCCGTCCATGTAGACCTGCCCGCCGTGCGCGTGCACGACTTCGCAGATCTCGCGTATGGCGGCCTCGAACACACCGTGGGTGGAGGGGTAGGTGATCATCAGCGCGGCGAGATGCCCGGCATGCTCGGCGGCCTTGGCACGTAGGTCCGCGACATCGACGTTGCCATTGTCGTCGCAGGCGACGAGCACGATACGCAGCCCCGCCATCACCGCGCTGGCCGGGTTGGTGCCGTGCGCGGAGGCCGGCACCAGGCACACGTCGCGCGCAGCCTCGCCGCGCACCTCGTGGTACTTGCGGATGGTCAGCAGCCCGGCGTACTCGCCTTGAGAGCCCGCGTTCGGCTGCAGCGAGAACGCGGCGAAGCCGGTCAGGTCGCACAGCATGTTCTCGAGTTCGCCGAACAGCTGCTGGTAACCCTGCGCCTGGTCGAGCGGCGCGAACGGGTGCAGGTCGGCGAACTCGCGCCACGATAGCGTCTGCAGCTCGGCGGCCGCGTTCAGCTTCATCGTGCACGAGCCGAGCGGGATCATGGCACGGTCGAGCGCGATGTCGCGGCGCGCGAGGCGGCGCATGTAGCGCATCATCTCCGTCTCGGAATGGTAGCGCTCGAACACCGGGTGGGTGAGCACGACGTCGTCGCGCAACAGGTCTGCCGGCAGGCATTCCGTGAGATCGGCGTCGAGCGCGGCGATGTCGAGTTCGTCGTCGGCATCGCGCGCGAATACGCGCCACAGCGTGCGCAGGATGCCACGCGTGATGGTCTCGTCGAAGGCGATGCCAAGGTGGTCGGCATCGACCACGCGCAGGTTGATGCCGGCCTCGCGCGCCCGCGCCGCGAGGTGGCGCGCGCGGTGCGGCACGCGTACGGTGAGGGTGTCGAAGAACTCGGGGTGAACGAGTTCGTAGCCGAGTCGCTCGAGCGCTCGCGCGAAAATCTGCGCGAGGCGATGCACACGGCCGGCGATCAATGCGAGCCCGCGCGGACCGTGATAGATGGCATAGAAGCCGGCCAGGATGGCGAGCAGCACCTGCGCGGTACAGATGTTCGAGGTCGCCTTCTCGCGCCGGATGTGCTGCTCGCGCGTCTGCAGCGCCATGCGCAGCGCCGGCCGGCCCTCGCGGTCGACCGAGACGCCGATGATGCGTCCGGGCGTCGCGCGCACGTAGGCCTCGCGGGTGGCGAAGAACGCCGCGTGCGGGCCACCATAGCCCATCGGCACGCCGAAACGCTGCGCGCTGCCGACGCAGATGTCGGCGCCGAGCGCACCGGGCGCGGCAAGCATCACGAGTGCGAGCGGATCGGCGGCGACGGTGACGATGGCGCCTGCTCCATGCGCGGCTTCGATTACGGCCCGGTAGTCTCGCACCGCACCGCTCGAGCCCGGGTACTGCAGCAGCACGCCGAAGTAATCCCGCTCCGCGTCCCACGTCGAAGGCGACCCGACCACGACCTCGAAACCGAAATGACGCGCACGCGTCTCGACTACCGCGATGGTCTGCGGGTGACAGTCGGCGTCGACCAGGAAGCGCATCCCCTTGGCCTTGCCCACGCGCCGCGCCATCGCCATCGCCTCGGCCGCGGCGGTGGCCTCGTCGAGCAGCGAGGCGTTCGCCACCGGCAGCCCGGTGAGGTCGATGATGAGCTGCTGGAAGTTGAGCAGCGCTTCGAGCCGGCCCTGGCTGATCTCGGCCTGGTAGGGCGTGTAGGCGGTATACCAGCCGGGGTTCTCGAGCACGTTGCGCTTGATCACCTCGGGCATCACGGTGCCGTGGTAGCCCATGCCGATCATCGACACGTGGACGCGGTTGCGCTCGCGCATGCGCCGCAGGTGGGCGAGCACCGCCTGCTCGGAGATGGTCTCCGTCAGCGCCAGCGGCGTGGTCGAGACGATGTCGTCCGGCACCGCGCGGGTGACGATGTCATCGAGCGAGTCGAGGCCGAGCGCGCCCAGCATGGCCTCGATCTGCGCCGTGTCGGGGCCGATGTGACGGCGCACGAAATCGCCGCGCTGCTCGAAATCACGCAGTCGCATGCCACCCTCCCGCGGCGCCGCAACCAACGTAACTATCCCCAACAGGGTCAGACACCTGTGGATATCCCGGCGACGGGCGACCACCGTGCCGCGTTGTCCCCAACGGGGTCAGACACCTGTGGATAACGCACCTCGAGGCGAGGTGTCGCTGATCTTGCGCGCTCACAGGCCGGCGACGTAGTCGCGGTAGGCCGCCTCGTCCATGAAGGCATCGAGCCCGGCGGGGTCGTCGACCTCGATGCGCACCAGCCAGCCGTCATCGAGCGGGGCCTCGTTGACCCGCTCGGGTGCATCGGCGAGCGCGTCGTTGACCGCAGCCACGCGGCCGGCGAGCGGCATGGCGACCTCGCCGACCGCCTTGACCGATTCGATCACCACGAGCTGGCTGCCGGCGGCGACCGCGCTGCCCGCTTCGGGCAATTCGACGTAGACGATGTCGCCGAGCTGCTCCTGCGCGTAGTCGGTGATGCCGACGGTGATACTGCCATCGTCCTCGCGGCGCAGCCATTCGTGGTCGTGGGTGAACTTGACGGTACTCATGGATCAGGGGTTCCTCGGCCTCGGTAGTATCGATGGGGAACGAACGGCAGCGCGCACACCTCGACCGCGTGACGGCGCTCGCGGATGGTGACTTCGAGACGCGTACCGGGCGCAGCCAGGGCGCGCTCCACGTACCCCATCGCGACCGGGTGCCCGGCACTCGCACCGAAGCTGCCGGAGGTGACGATGCCGACGCTGCGCCCGGCAGTGTCGGCGAGTTCGGTGCCGCCCCGCAATGGTATGCGGCCGTCCGGCCGCAACCCCACGCGCACGCGCGGCGCGCCGGCGGCGAGTTCGGCCATGATGGCGGCGGCGCCCGGGAAGCGCGGCATTGCACTGCCGTCGCGGTACTTGCGCGCGAGGGTCCACGCGAGGTCGGCGGCGACCGGCGAGGTGGTGGCGTCGATATCGGTACCGCTCAGGCACAGGCCGGCTTCGAGGCGCAGCGAGGCGCGCGCGCCGAGACCGGCCGGCGCGACGCGCGCGTCGGCCAGCAGCTGGCGCGCCAGCGCTTCGGCACCACTCGCGTCGAGCGCAATTTCGAAGCCGTCCTCGCCGGTGTAGCCGCAACGGTTGACCAGGCAGTCATGACCGGCCAGGCGGCACGCGCGCGCGGCCATGAAGGGCAGCGTCGCGAGCTCGTCATCGAGTTCGGCAAGCACAGCGGCAGCAGCCGGCCCCTGCAGGGCGAGCAGCGCACGGTCATCGGCGAGGTGCACCGCGCAGGCATCGCCGAGGCCGGCGACCAAGTGCGCGTGGTCGGCTTCCTTGCAGGCGGCATTGGCGACCACGAAAAGCCTGTCCGGCAGGCGCGTGACCATGAGGTCGTCACGGATGCCACCCTCGCTGTTGGTCAGCAGGGTGTAACGCTGTCGCCACGTCGCGAGGCCGACGATGTCTCCCGGTACCAGCGTCTCGAGCGCGTCGAGTGCACCCTCGATGACGATCTGACCCATGTGCGAGACATCGAACAGCGCGGCCTGGGCGCGGGTGTGAAGGTGCTCCTCGCGGATACCGGCGTACTGCAGCGGCATCAGGTAGCCGGCAAACGGTACCAGGCGCGCACCGAGCTCGCGATGCAGCGCACTCAGCGCGGTTTCACGCGCGCTGGCGTCCCGGCTCATGGCGTGCCCCTCCGGTTGTCAGCGTGGCTGCGCAGCATCCTCTCTCCATGCAGGGGTGCGGCGGAACTGTGAGCCGCCCCACCTGCGTTCAGGATCACAACCATAGCACCCGGCGCCGGGGGGACGGCCAGCGTCTCCGCTGCGCTGGGTCAAGTTTCGTCGCCGTTGTCCGCTAAGAAAATTCGATTAAACCGTTTCGGCGCTCGCTGTACCCTGTCACATGCTGACTTCGCTACCGATGCATGCCCTGCGGCTGACCGCGGCCCGCGACGGCCAGGCGCTGGCGGCGACCTACGTCGCAATCGTGCGCGAGCTCGCCGGAAGCGCAGACGTGACCCTGTTCGAGGTCTACCTGCCACTCGACGCGACCAGTGGCACGCGCACACTGCATGCCGGCGAAACCATCGTCAGGCGTTTCGACGAAGTCCCGGGACAGGTCACGCCGCGCCTCCCGAACGACTCCCATGGCGTCCTCGAGTGTCTACTGCGGCGGAGCGCCCTCGAACTGCCCGCACGCGGCGATGCCGCGGCGCGCCTGCTGTTGCCAATCATCGGCGGCGGCAACCCGCAGCGCGTGCTCGTCATCGAAACGCCGGCTGCGGTGCCCGAGCTGCGCGTCGCCCTGCTGCAATTGACCGAGCTGTTCGCCAACCAGAGCCACCTGATGGATCAGCGCGAGCGCGACGCGCTCACCGGCCTGCTCAACCGCCAGGCGCTCAATCAGCGCTTCATGCACATGCAAGCCGCCGCGCACGCGGCACAGCACTGGCTGTGGCTCGCAGTACTCGATCTCGATCATTTCAAGCGTATCAACGACGGTCACGGGCACCTCATCGGCGACGAGGTGCTGCTGCACACCGCACGCCTGATGGAGAGCGTATTCCGCTTCACCGACGGCTTGTTCCGCTTCGGCGGCGAAGAGTTCGTCGTGCTCATGGTGAGCGACGAGCCCGGCGCCCACTGCGCGCTCGAGCGCTTTCGCGCGACTGTCGCCCGCCATGCGTTTCCGCGTGTCGGCACGGTCACGCTGAGCACGGGCTTCACCCGCGTCGAGCCCGGCATGCTGCCGCCGGCGGCCATCGACATCGCCGACCAGGCGCTCTACGAGGCCAAGCGCGCCGGTCGCAATCGCGTCGTGCGCGGAACCGGCAGCGCCGGCTGCACCCTCACCGGCGAGGTCGAGATGTTCTGACGCGCGCTGCGCCAGTGTCCCTATAATCTCCCTCCGAGGTCCATTCGCGGGGAGAAGAGACGGTGCGATACCTGGTGCTGTGGGGCATGGCGCTGCTGCTGGCGGTGGTGGCGCCGGGTGGCTACGCCGGGGTCGACGAGCGGCTCGCGCCACTCGCCGAATCGGACTGGACGCGCGCGCACGCCGCGCACCTGCTCGAGCGCGCCGGTTTCGGCGGCACCCCGCGCGAGGTCGACCGCCTCGCCGCACTCGGCCCGCGCGCGGCGGTACGCTACCTGGTGAACTTCGACGGTGCGCCGCCGGTGACGCTGCCGCCGTTCGAGCACTCCGGCATCTTCGACGAAGGCCTCGATCCCTTCCCGCCGAGCCGCCCGGCCACCACCAAGCTCGCCACCGAGACCGGAGCCGCGCTCGGCATCGCGGTGCGCAGCGGCGGCAACCGCCCGCTGCAACCCATCGTCAACAAGTTCTTCTACTGGCTGCGCGCGAGCCGCCTGGAGACCGATCGCGTCGCGCAGTGGTGGGCCGATCGCATGCTGCGCTCGCCGCGTCCACTGCAGGAGAAAATGGCGCTGTTCTGGCACGGTCACTTCGCGACCAGCGAGGACAAGGTGCGCGACTACCGCAAGATGCTGCAGCAGCTCGAACTGTTCCAGCGCGCGGGGCTCGGCAACTTCCGCACGCTGCTCATCGCGGTCGCGCAGGATCCGGCCATGCTCGCCTACCTCGACGCCGGGGTGAACGTGAAAGGCTCACCGAACGAGAACTTCGCGCGCGAGATCATGGAATTGTTCACCATGGGCGTCGGCAATTACAGCGAGCACGACATCCGCGAGGCGGCACGCGCCTTCACCGGCTGGAACTTCGTCGGCACCGAGTTCCACGTCGACCCGGCCAAGCACGATGACGAGCCCAAGACCTTCCTCGGCGAGACCGGCGATTTCGACGGCGTCGACGTCATCGACCGTATCCTCGCCCACCCGGCGACGCCCGCTTTCGTCGCCGCCAAGCTGTACCGCTTCTTCGTGCGCGAGGAATTGGATCCCGCGCTCGAGGCGGCGCTGGCGCAGCGTCTCGTCGAGCTCGATTACGAGCTGACGCCCTTCCTCGAGATGCTGTTTCTCTCGCGCGACTTCCATGCCGGCGCCGCACGCGGCACGCGCATCAAGAGCCCGGTCGAATTCGTCGTCTCCACCTATCGCAAGCTCGGCCTCGACGACCTCCCCGGCGCGCCCGACTTCAACCTCGTCACCGGTGCGCTCGGCCAGCGCCTGATGCATCCGCCGACGGTTGCCGGCTGGAGCTACGGACGCAGCTGGATCACGCCGAGCCTGCTCATCGAGCGCGGTAACTTCGCGCTCGATCTCGTCTTCCCCGACATCGAGTTCATTCCGGAGGATCGCTACCCGGTCTACCCCACCGGTGACGAAATCCGCGCGGTGCACCGGCGCCTGCGTGCCGGCGCCGATATCACCACCGCGACGCGTCCGGTCGAAGCCGACATGGCCACGGACGGCGAGACGATGATGACGGCGATGTCGAACCAGGTCGATCACGAGGAGGCCTTCAACACGCGCTATGGCAGCTACCGCGGCTGGCAGATGGCGATCGAGCGGGTCAAGCCGATCGAGCGCGACCTGCCGCGCATCGACCTCGCGCAGATGGTACTGTCCGCCGAGCTCGCCACGCCGCGTGCGGTGGTCGACTACTTCGTCGCGCGTTTCTTCTCGGTGCCGCTCGACGAGCCTACCTGCCAGATGCTCGCCGACGCCTTCGCGCGTGAGCTCGGCAGCGACGATGTGCTGGCCAACGCGAGTTCGCTCGAAGAACCGTTGCGGGTGCTGCTGCACCTCGTGTTGAGCCGGCCCGAATATCAGCTGGGATGAAGCGATGAGCACACGACGCGATTTTCTCAAGCGCGGCGCCGCAGTCGGCGCCCTGGCGGTCACCGCGGGCGCACCGCCGCGCCTGCGCGCCGCCGGCGACGAACGCATCCTGGTGGTCTTCGAGCTGTCCGGCGGCAACGACGGCCTCAACACCATCGTGCCCTTCGGCGACGACGCCTACTACCGCTTGCGGCCGACCATCGGCCTTGCCCGCGACGACCTGCTGGTGCTCGACGAGCACTTCGGCATGAACCCCGGGCTTGCCGGCATGCATCGCCTGTGGGATGACGGCAGGCTCGCCATCGTGCACGGCTGCGGCTACGACAATCCCTCCTACTCGCACTTCACCTCGATGGCCTACTGGCACACTGCCGCGCCCAATTCGGGCGACACGTACGGCTGGGTCGGCCGCCTCGCCGACGCCCTCGCGCCCGAACCGAGCACCAACTTCCTCATCAACATCGACGGCGCGCAGTCACTCGCCGTGACCAGCCGCGTGCACACCCCGGTGGTATTCGACGATCCGGAACGCTTCCAGCGCCTCGCCCTGCCGCGCGAGCGCGCACTGCTCGAGCACGTTGCCGGCGCGCCCACCGGCAACGCCGCGCGCGACTATCTCAACATGGTGGCGGCGAGCGCGAACGAGGCGTCCACGCAGGTCCGCGAGGCCTGCCGCGACTATGCGACGCCGGTCGACTACGGTCTGCTGCCGGCCCAGCTCGACAAGGTAGCCGCCTGCATCCATGCCGGCCTGCCCACGCGACTCTACTACCTCGCCTTCCGCAACAACGCGTTCGACACCCACGTGCAGCAACGTGACCTGCACCAGCGCCTGCTGACCTACGCATCGGACGCCGTGGCCGGCTTCCTCGCCGACCTCGAACGCATCGGCGCGGCCGACCGCGTGGCGGTACTGATGTTCTCGGAGTTCGGACGGCGTGCCGGCGAAAACACCAACCGCGGTACCGATCACGGTACCGCCAACGTGATGTTCGTCGCCGGCAAGGGCGTGCGCGGCGGGCATTACGGCATGCCGCCCGACCTCACCGACCTCGACGACACCGACAACCTGCGCCACACCGTCGACTTCCGCCGCGTCTATGCCAGCGCCATCGACGGCTGGATGCAGCCAGGCGCGAGCGAGACGGTGCTCAAGGGCCGCTTCGAGACCTTCCCGCTGTTCGCCTGAGCACCCGACAGCCGCCCGACGGGGTCAGACCCCTGTGGATAACAACTTCTCCACAGGGGTCAGACACCTGTGGATAAGGCAGCGGTCGCGGATCCGGCAGGGTCCGCGCGGCGGCGCTCGGGGCGGGTGCCGGCCTAGAAGTAGAAGGTGATGTCGGCGTAGCCGTAGGCGGTGTCGCCCTCGCCGGTCGCATTCGGCGCGGTGTCGTAGAAGGCACCGTTGACGAACCAGGCGCCGCCGGCTTCGAGGCGGATGCTCTCGGGCAGCAGCCAGTAGCGCGCGCGCACATCGATCTGGTGGCCGGCAAAGCTGCTGCTCGCACCACTCGCGTCGCGTACCCCGGTGAGACCGAGGCTGTCGCGGTCGGAATCGAGCCATACCGCGCGCCACGTCAGCATGGCATCGGCGCGCGGCGTCGGCGCGATCGCGAAGCGCAGACCGGGCGAATTGAGGTTGGCGCGGAACAGGTGCGTATAGAGAGACGTCGGGCCGAGATCGCCGCGCACCGGCCCGTACAGGGTGTCGAAGCGTCCGTAGTCGCCATCGGTCGGGTCGTCGTCGCCGGAGGCGTAGTCGTACTGCAGCGACACGCGCGGCGACCACGGCACGACGAAAGTGTGGCCGAACTCGGCGTGCAGGTAGCCGGCGAAGACGTCGAGATCGCGCCGGTCGAGCGGCGAAGTCGTCGCGCGGGCCTCACCGGTCTGCACGCCGCCCTCGACGTCGAAATCGAGCGCGCCGGCAGCACGCGGCCGCACAAAGCGCGCCCCGATGGTGTAGAGCTCGCGGTTCTGCGTCTGGTGCTGCCAGTCGCCGTCGCGCTCGTGGAGACCGAGCACGAAGCCTTCGACGGCGGTATCGAATGCGAGCTTGCGCTGGTAGTGCACGCCCCACAACTGGGTGTCGAAACTCTCGCGGTCGAATGCCACCTCGTTGTCGAGCACGCTGGCCTTGTCGAGCGGCAGGCGACTGTGCGGCAGCAGGTACATGAAGCTCAGGCGATCGTCGTGGCGACCATCGAGCTCGAGCTTGGCGCCGGTGAAGGCGTTCGGCATGTTGCGGTACAGGTTTCGACCGATGAGTCGCCCCGCGCCCAGGTCGAACATCATCCGCCCGAGCATCAGGTCGGCCGCCACCACCGGTCCGCCCAGGCCATCGAAACGGACGCCCAGGTAGGCCTGCGCGAGCTCGGCGGTGTCGACGAGATTGCTGTCGGCGGCGCCCCCGCGATCGGTCAGGTAGGCGCGCGCATCGATCAGCTCCCCGACCGCGCGCAGGCGCTCGCCGTGCGCCGCGACGCGCACGCTCGTGTAGAGACTGAGCGCCTGGTCGCCGCCATCGAGCCCGGCCCGGAACTGGTCGTCGACGGTCTCGTAACGGGTGCGATGCACGAGATCGAAGCTCAGCCAGGACGGCAGGCCGGCGGCATCGTGCAGCCGGCCGGGCGCGGCAACGGCATCACCGGCGAGGCTCGCAGCGAGTAACAGGAGGGACAAGGAGCACTTGGGTCGGAAGGTCATCAAAACAGGAATCCTCGGGAGACGTGTGGGAGCCGCGCGAACCCCCGGCTGCGCAGCAAGCGCGCCGTCAGTTCGGCAGCAGACCGAAGGCGAAAGCGAAGGCGGCGAGCATCAGGCCGAATGCAACGGTCAGCTCGCGCGGCCGCAGGTCGCTCGGCTGGGGGCGGCCGGCGGCGCCCTGGAACAGGTAGAGATACATCTTCATCATCGTCATCGCGTTCAGTGCGCCACTCACCACGACCAGCACCGTGGGCAGCGCGGCGCCGGCAAAGGCACCGCGCAGGACGAGGTCGGAGGCGACATAGCCGAGCGTCAACGGCAGGCCGGCACTGACCAGGCCGAGCACCAGGAAGGCGTTGGCCAGGCGCGGCCACGAAGCATAACAGCCGTGAGGACGGACCAGGCCGAGCGTTTCGCCGCGACGCGCCTCGAGCGCGCCGAGCAGGAGCAGGAAACCGGTGCTCGCGGTCACCACGGTGAGCAACATGAAAGTGCCACCGACCACGGCCGCGTCGCCGGCGCTGAACTCCGCGAAGGCCGCCACGGCAAGCTGGCTCGCGACGATGCATGCCGCCGCGCGGCGGGCTTCGCGCTGGGCCACGGCGAGCAGCGAGTTGGCGAGCGCCGCCGCCGCCAGCAACCAGGACAGCGTCGCCTGGGACGCCTCGGGCACCGCGATCACGGCCGACTCGAGCACCGAGGCCTGCAGGATGACGACGCCGGCGAACAGGTTGAGCGGCAGCGCCTGCGCGAGCCGCAGGTACCAGGAGTGCAGCGGCGGCGCGGCGACCAGCGTGAGCAGCCACAGGCCCATCGGCACGCCGGCGACACCGAGGGCGACACCGAGCGCGCCGAGCACGGTCACGAGCCCCATGCAGCCGACCAGCAGCACCGCGGCCTCACGACCCTCGTCGCGACCGGCGAGGCTTGCCGTGACCGCGGTGAACCCGACCAGCGGCAGCAGGCACACCAGCCACGCGGAGGCGGCGAACGGTACCGCCGCGGCCGTCGCGACGAGGACGCAGAGCACGGCGAAATCGTAGCGCGACATGCGCAGGACCGGTGACAGGGCGAGCGCCACGACGCCGCTCGCGAGCGCCGCGAACGCGACCACGCGCGAAGACAGCCACGGCAGCTCCGGCACCAGCGCCAGCGACGAACGTTCCGGCAGGCGCAGGAGCAGCCCGGCGCCGACGACGAGGGTGGCCAGCGCCACCGCTGCAGTAGCGGCGCCGCGCGCAACGACGCGGTCGGGTGCGAGCACCGAGAGCAGCGCGCCGGACATGGCGCAGGCGATGCCGGCAGTCAGCATGAGATCAGGATACATGGGCTTTCTCCACGGCGTCGCCGGCGCGCGCACGCCGGCGCGGCAGGCGGCGCAGCACTGCACGCGCGAATGCGCTCGCACAGCGCTGCTCGCACCGATCGAAACGTCGCAGTGCGCCGAGCAGCGCACCGACGAACCGATCGGCGAGCAGCGCATCCAGCCCGCCGCGCTCGAGCGCATGGCGATACATCGCCGGCGCCGCCAGCCAGCGATGACCGTCGCTGTCGAGGTCGGCGGCGTGCGAGACATGGTGGCCGAGCATCTGCTCGAGGTGATGACGATCGTGCAGCAGGCTCGGCGCGCGCAGGATCTGCAGCGTGCGATAGCCCGCATGACCGATGATGTGCAGCAGGGCGAGCAGGTGGAGGCCGAGACCGACCTCGGCCATGATGAGGCCGACCTGGGTCACCGAGCCGTAAGCGAGCATGCTCTTGATATCGGTCTGAACGCGACCGACCAGCGCACCGTGGCCGGCGGTGGCGAGACCGATGACGACCAGCGTCGCAGCGAGCCAGGGCTCGGACTGCACGAGCTCGCAACAACGCAGCAGCAGGAACGGTCCGAGATGCACCGAGAGCGCGCCGTAGAAGATCGCGCTCGAAGGCGTCGGTCCTTCCATCGCGCGCGGCAGCCAACCCGAGAACGGCACCTGTGCCGACTTGCCCATCGCCGCGAACACCAGCGCACCAGCGGCCAGTACGCCCAGCGCGGCGCCCTCGCGGTAGGGCAGCACGAGCCAGCCGCCATCCGGGTCGCGCACGAAATCGGCATCGCCCCAGCCGACGTGGAGGCACACGATGGCCAGCACGAGACCGACGTCGCAGGCACGATAGGTGACGAACGCGCGCAGTGCGTTGCGTACCGGGTTGGGCCGCTGGTTGAAAAACGCGATCAGCAGTGTCGAGCTGATGCCGACGAGTTCCCAGCCGATCAGCAGCATGTCCAGGCTGCCCGCAAAACAGACCAGCGCGAGGCCGGCGGCGAACAGCACGAGCAGTGCGTAGAAGCGATGAAAGCCCTGCTCGCGATGCAGGTAGCGGCGCGAGAACGCCGCTGCCAATGCGACCAGCAGCAGGCTGAAACTGCCATAGGCGAGGCCCAGGCCATCGAGCCCGAAACGGACCTCGAACACGTCGTGACCGACCGCGAACCAACGCCCGGCATCGACCGTGCGGGGCACCTCGATGCCGGTCAGCAAGGCCACGGCGAGGCACAGCGCGAGGAGTGTCGCGCCGACCACGCCGATGCGCACCAGGCCGTAGGTCCAGGCCTCGCTCTTGGCGCGACCGAACAGGGGCGGCAACAGGATGGCGACGAATGCCGCCACCGGCAACGCCACCAGGAGCGGCACCAGCCACGCGGCGACGTGACTCAACGGTTCAGACAGCATGATCGACCTCCTGGCGCACCCGCGCGCAGGGCAGATGTTGACGATGACCCGCGTAGTGGTCCATCGACGATTCGACGATGGCGAGATCGCGCGAATGGGGCTGGTAGGGCTCGAAATGCCCATCCTCGAATACCATCACCGCACCGCTCGCCGGATCGACGGAGACGAGCTGAATCCAGCGGTTCAGCACCAGGGTCGCGACACCCGGTCGCGTTGCCACGATGTGTTCCAGCGTCGCCGGGGTCGCTTCCACCACCACCAGCAGGCGCATGGGCTCGTGGATCTCGACCATCTGCCACGGCAATCCGGTACGCAGGTCGGACGCGTGGCCGTCGACCACACCGATGAGCCCCGTGATGTTGTGCGGCAGCTTGGTGCCGCAGCCGTAGCCGCGCGGATCGACGTAGCTGAAGTAGTACTCGAGGCTGATCCCCGCGCCGACCGGTGCCGCCGCCGCGAGCAGCGCGCCGAGCCGTTCCCCGTCGGGATCGGTCGTCGGATCGTAGGAAATGAGGAAAGCACGCCGGTCCATGAACAGTCCGCGCGTGCTGCGCCGGCGCCCGATCACGCAGACCGCGTTGGTCGCATGGCCGTATTCCGGGCGCGGCTGGCCGAGATCGGTCGCGTGCTCTTCGGCGTGGTGCATGGCGTCATCGATCTCGAGTACGGCCGGCGCCGATTCGAAGCGGCGACAGCGCTCGTGCGCGTCGCGCGTGCAGGCGAGCGCGAGCTGCTCGCGCGCATCGTTCAGCGCGCGCGCATGTGTCGCCGGCACGAGGTCGGTGTCGTAGTAGCTCATCGCGTCGTCACAGGTGTTGTGATAGGCGCCGACGAACCAGGTCGCGTCGTCGAGCACGATGCCGCGCGTCGCCAGGCGTGCACGCACCTCCGGATGGTTGGCCATGGCGGCGAAGGCACGCGCATTGGGCCCCCCGCGCCCGCCGCCGGTGGCGCCGCAATCGTGCGCCGCCTCGTGCGGGTTGTTGAGGCTCGACGAGCCATGACCGACGATCAGCACGACCGGGGCGAAATCCTGCGTGAGCCCCATGGTCGCCAGCATGCCGTGGACGATGTCGGTCATCTCCGCGACGGTGAACCCGAGCGCGAGCCCGCTGGCCGGATCGATCTTGCCGCTGCCTTCCACGCGCAGGCGGGTGTGCGGACGCTCGAGGCCGAGATCGTGCAGCCAATGCATGACGCGAGCGAAAGCGCGCGGGAACAGGCTGCAGCCGATCAACGGCACGATTTTCAAGGTACCGACCAGCAGCGCCCAGCCGCTGCCACGCAGCGCATCGTCGCGCGCGGTGCGCACGAAGTTGCTGGCGCGTCCGCGGCGGCGCCGCGCCTGCTGGTAGCGGGCATGCGCGGCATCGTCGAGTGGCAGCTCTTCGACGAGGTGGCGCGGCGTCACCACGACCGGGCACAGCGGCCGTGCGCGCACGTCGTCGAGACCGCGGTAACTCATGGCGACGCCGAAGAAGCCGGCGTAGCCGAACGTCTGCACCGCGGGGTGCAGTTCTTCCAGGTGGCGCCGGAGCGATTCCTCGCGCTCGTCCATGCAGAACACCGCCTGCAGGGCCGGCCGCGCCGGCTCGTCACGGCAGTGCGGCTGGTGTGCAATGAGGCTGTCGAGGACGTGCACCCGGTAGTGGCGCTCATAGGCGGCATGCAGCAGCCGGCGCCGGGTCAGGTTGTCGAACGCGTACACGGCATCGACCAGCGCGCGGGCACGGCCGGTGTCACGCAACGCTTCGGCGGTGAGCACGAGGCCCTGCGCCACGACGAAGGCTTCGAACACGGCACCGAGGTCCGGACGCGCCTGGGCAGTGGCGGCCGCCGCGGGTGCGTCGGCGCCGGTCATGCCAAGCACGACGGCAGCAGCCGTGCCGTGCGCCGCGAGACCATCGGCCTGGCCCAGCGCGTAGCCGATGGCGACCGTTTCGAGGGTGAGCAGGACGGCGAGGAAATCGGCCAGCGTGGCCGGCACGTTACGCACCGGCAGGCGCTCGGGATTCGTCGCGTACTGGTGGAACATGCCGGCCCAGCCCTTCAGCGGCAACAGCGTGTGGAGCACGTAGCCGGCCCAGTCGGCGCGCGGGATGCCCAGCGTCTCGAGGGCCCAGGCAACGGTGTCCAGCGCATCGAGATCGCGCATCGCATGATCCCTGGCGATATCGGCGAGTCCGCCCTGCCAACGTTCGCACAAGCGTCCCGGCCGCGCATGCAACGTGCGGACCGCGGCCAGGAAGCCAGCACCACGATGGGGCATGCCGACCTGCGCGATGCCCTGGTCGAGATACGCCCCGGCGAGGCGAATCATCATCGGATGGATCCATTCGTCGATGTCGACGTCGGCACGCGCCAACAGGGCATCGCGCACACGCACACCCCGACGTGGCGGCGACGATGCCGGGGCCGCCGCGAGCAGTTGTTGCCACAGCGCACGCAGCGCGCCGGTCAGGCGCCGGCGCGACGGATAACGCGTGAGCCAGGCGGCGCGCGCACTGACACCGACGGCATCATGCACGTCGGCAAACAGTTCGCCTTCGGAAACCATCCAGGCGACGGTCTCGGCCGCGGGCGTTTCGAACGCATGACACAGGCGGAAGCGCCACAGCTGGGCACACGCCGGACCATCCGGCCACAGCGCTCGCGCGCCGCCCGCTGCGTGCGCCAGCACCGCCTCGATGTCACGGCTGTCGATACGTCCCTGCGCGAGATGCGCGGCGAAGGCCTGTTCGCTCTGGTAGGGCTCGGTGCCGTAGAGCGAGGCGGCCTTCAACAGGGCGCGGTCGAAATCGTCGTCTTCGAAGGCGTGCAGCGTGTTGTGATGCACGAAGGCATGCAAGGGCGGCTGCGAGGGCAGCAGGTGGGCGGCATGCTCGAGGGCGTCTTCGAGCAGCGCGCGGGAATCGTCCTGCTGCTGCTCAGCGTGCGACAGCGGCAGCGCGGCGCTCACGCGCCGCCTCCGGCCGCGCGGCGCCCCCAGCGAGCGGCGTGGGGATGCGGCGATGCAGCGCGCAGTTCTTCGTGGCCGACAATGGTCACCTGCGTCTGCGGCCGATCGATGGTGGCGGCGTGCACGCCGTTGAGGAAGGTATGGTCGACCAGCGGCACATCTGCGAGGTCGATGATGACCTCCGGCGTGTCTGCCGGCACCGTCAGCAACGCCCGGCGCAGCGCCAGCACGCAGGGGAACGCGGCGACGCCGTGCACGCGCAGGCGTGCCGCGGTGCCCTCTTCGATGACTTCGACGCGGCTGCCGAAGAGTTTCGCCGGCGTCGCGCCGCGCAGCAGGTGCAGAATGACCTTGAGGACGAGACCGCAGGCGACGCCGATGAGGAGATCGGTCATCAGCGTGACGATCATCGTGGTCAGGAACAGTGCGAGCTGGTCGTTGCCGATGTGCCGCATGTGCACGAGCTCGTTCGGCGAGGCGAGACGCGAGCCGGTATAGACCAGCATCGCGCCGAGCGCGGCGAGCGGAATGAGGCCGAGCAGACCGGGCGCGAGTGCCACGAACACCAGCAGGCACAGGCCATGTACGAAGTTGGCCCGCGCCGACGTGGCGCCGGCGTCGACGTTGGCCTTGCTGCGCACGATCTCGGAGATCATCGGCAGGCCGCCGATGCTGGCGGCGAGCAGATTGCCGACCGCGACCGCGCGCAGGTCGCGGTTGAGATCGGCCTGCCGCTTCTCCGGATCGATGGCATCGACGGCGACCACGCTCAGCGTCGATTCGATGGTGCCGACCAGGGCGAACATCACGATGTACTTGAGCGAGACCGGCGAGAACACCACCGAGAAATCCGGGAAGGCGATGCTGCTCAGCAGGTTGCCAGGTAGCTGCACCAGGTAATGCGGCCCGACCTGGTATTCGTGCCCGCCGAAGAAGTACACGTGCGCGGCGCCGAGATGGAACACGGCGCTGAGCGGGATGGCGACGGCGAGCACGACCAGCGGCGCGGGGACCACTTTCGCCCAGCCGAAACGCAGGCGCGGCCACAGCACCAGGATCAGCAATGACAGCACGCCGACCAGCAGGATCTCCGGGTTGGCATGCATGAGGCTGCGCGGCAGCTCCGCGATGAGTTCGACGATCTCACCGCCTTCCGGTTTCACGCCCATCAGCACGTGCGCCTGCTTGGCCATGATGATGACGCCGATGGCGGCAAGCATGCCGTGCACGACCGAACGCGACATCGTGATGCCGAGCGTGGCTACGCGGAAGCTCGCGAAGACCAGCTGGACCAGTGCCGCGACGACACCGACGGCGAGTGCCCGGTGGTAGCCGAGTTCCATATCGCCCTGGCCGAGCTCGGTGACCGCGCCGATGGCGATGACGATGAGACCGGCGGCCGGACCCTTGATGGTGAGTCGGGCGCTGCCGAGCCAGGCGCTCACGCAGCCACCGATAATCGCGGTGAGGACGCCCGCGACCGGCGGGAAACCGCTCGCGAGCGCGATGCCCAGGCACAGTGGCAGGGCAATGAGGAAAACGAGAAAACCGGCACGGACGTCGCGCACGAGCGCGCTGGGCTGGGTGCCCTGGATGGACGTGGACATCGAGGCCTCCGACGGACCTGGGCCGGACACGCGCGCATGCGGCGGGCGGGACGCGGCGAAACAACGAAGCGAGCGGGGAGAACCGGCGCCGGCAGGCGCGCGGCGGGCTCAGGCCAGCGTCGGAGGCGCCCGTGCAGCGGGCGTGCGCCAGGCCTGCCGCGGGCACGGCAGCGCGACGGCGCGCAGGGGATGGGGTTCGAGCGGGGAGACGAAGCGCAGTGCGAGCGCAGCGAACAGCACCGCCTCGGCATCGCCATCGGCGCTGTCGGTCGCGCCGCCCGCCAGCTCACCGGCTTCGGTGAGCACCTCGGCGACGGCGTCGTCGGCGAGCGCCTCGCGCGGTGCGGCGGGCTCCCCGCCGCACAGTGCCAGCAACGCGAACAACAGCGCCGTGTTCACCAGGGCGGCGAAACAGCGGTTGCGCTTCCAGCGTTGCAGCAGGGTTTGCATCGCGTTCAATCTAGCAGTCTTGTTGCGGCGCATCAATCGGCTCGTTCGAGCGTGCGGTGCGTGCACCCGACACCGCCAACACATCGGTAGCGGCAGCACCGCGCGAAACCTGACCGCGGCGGCGCACCGAACTGCCGGCGCTCACTCGCGCCGGCGCACCAGGTCGAGCACGTCTTCCAACGCACCCTCGGCGAGGGCCTGCATCTCGGCGTCGGTCCGATCCTGGATCGGATGCGCGACGAACAGGCTGTCAGGGTGAAAACCGACCGCCTCGCCCTGGGTCAGCGCCGCGGTGCGAAACACCTCGGAGGCGATGTAGCCGCCGGGGATACCGCGACCGTCGAGCTCGCGTATGTCCTGCAAACTGCACGACGTGCACGAGCCTCAATCGGCCAGGGCTTCGACGACGACATCGACCTCGGCGGCGATCTGCTGGATCAGCGGGATCGGCGCCGGGCGCGTGAAGGTCGGCTTCTTGTAACGCCTCACGCGCACGCCGCGCGCGCTCAGCAGCGCGTCGAGGCGATCGAGAAAGACGTCACCGCGCGCCTTGGAAATGTCGAGCAGCCCGACGGTGAGGCCATCGAGCGTCGCGGGCTTGGCAATCGGCTGGCGTTCGAGCGGCGCCAGCTCGCCGGTCGGGTCGAGCAGTGTCGTGGTCATGTGGAGACCTCCCTGGTAACGGGATCGGTACCGAGCGAGCCTTTCATCAGCCAGCCCGGGATGATCGCGGAAAACATGCCGGCGTCACCGCCTGCACGAACGAGATGAATGCCGCCTTCGCGGAACTTGGGCAGGGTCCCGGCGCCTTGCGGGCGCGCGCTCGGCGCGTCCTTGTCAGTGCCCATGCCGAGGTCGTGGCCATCGATGCGCGTGGCCGCGTGCAGCGCGCCGGCGACGTCGGCCTTGCTCCAGCCGGCCTCGTCGAACACGCGGCCGTGCTCCGGACCGACGACGATGACGACATCGGCGGCGTTGGCGAGCCGGTAATGGTTGATGGCACGCAGGGTGCCGGCGAGTGAATCCACCAGCGGCTCGGGGGTACGCGATTTCTGGTCCGCGACGCCGATCGGCCCGTCGGCGCTGAACACCGTCACCGCCGAGCGCTCGCGCGGTACGCCGCGGTCCTCGCCGAGCGTGGTCCACGGCGTGGCCTCGTCCTCGGCGAAACAGAAGCCAAGCTTGGCCGGCGTACCGAAGGTCGACTGGTCGGCCTCCTGCGGCCGGCCGCCGCCGACGTTACGCACCACGAGCTGCAGTGCACGGCCGATGGTGAGATTGGCGCGGTTGCCCTGGCCGAGCACGTTGCCCCGCCAGTTCATGCCGATGGCGCCGCGCACCGGGCCATTGACGACGACCATCGGACCGGAGAACCAGGTCGTCGCGAGCAGCCCGTGCAGACAGAAGGCCGGATCGAGCGCAGCCTCGACGGCAGCGATGACGACCGGCAGGTATTCCGGCTTGCACCCGGCCATGACCGCGTTGATGGCGACCTTGGCCACCGTGCACTCGGCATGGTTGGGCGGCGCGAGACCGAGCACTTCGTCCGGCTTGTGCGTGGTGCCCTGGAGCATGCGGTAGACACGCTCCTCGGTCGGCGGCACCAGCGGCAGGCCATCGCTCCAGCCGCGCTCGAAGCAGAACTCGACATCGTCCTCGAGCGGTGGCACGTCGAGCCGGCGCGCCGGCATCACGACGTCGCCGTAGCGCAACGCGAGCCGTTCGGCGATACCGGGCTCGACCGATTTCGAGCCGCAACCCGGGCGTTGCTCCGGCAACGCCGCGCCGAGGGTGACAAGGCCGGTCAATGCTTGCCACTCGGCGCGCGCCCAGCCGATTGCACGCGCCTCTTCGCGGCCGTCGGTAACGCGGATGAGGGTCGGGACCGTCTCGATGTCGAGGCGGAAGGAGTGCTCGAGTGCACGGTCGTCGACGACTCGCGCGACCGACGGGAAATCCGGCTCGTCCTGCACGTAGACCGTGACGGGCAGGCCCTGCGCCTCGATTTCCTTCAGCACCGGGTCGACCAGCACGCAGGTCGGGCAGTCCTGCTTGACCACCGCGATGATGCCTTCAGGTAGCTGCATGGCGTCCTCCCCGCACGCTGCTCCGGCCGCTATTCAAGCGCCGCCGGCCGGGTGGCGTCAATCGCGCACGCAGGCCCGCGACGTCAGGCACCCGGTCCGCGCGCACTCACCCGCGCCCGAGCGTGAAGAACTCGTCGTTGGGACGCATGCCCATGAAGTTGGCCATGCGGTTACTCAGCGCGAAGAAGGACGTGATGCCGGCGATGTCCCAGATGTCCTCGTCGCTGAAGCCGTGTCCGCGCAGGGTTTCGAAATCGGCGTCGTCGACGGCGCGCGCGTTGTTGCACACCTTGACCGCGAAATCGAGCATCGCACGCTGGCGCGGCGTGATGTCCGCCTTGCGGTAGTTGGTCGCGACCTGGTCGGCGATGAGCGGATTCTTGGCGCGGATGCGCAGAATGGCACCGTGCGCAACGACGCAGTAGAGACAGTCGTTCTCGGCCGAGGTGGCGACCACGATCATCTCGCGCTCGGCCTTGGTCAGGCCGCTCTCCCTCTCCATCAGCGCATCGTGAAATGCGAAGAAGGCGCGGAACTCGTCCGGCCGGTGCGCGAGCGCGAGAAACACGTTGGGAATGAAACCCGACTTCTCCTGCACCTTGAGCACGAGCGTCTTGATGTCCTCGGGCAGATCGTTGACGTCGGGTACGGGATAGCGGCTGATCGGGGCTGCGCTCATGGCGTGCGGTCCTCCTCCTGCGGTGAGCGTGGGGCCGCCCGCGGCGGGCGGCGGCGAATGCGGCATTACACTACGGCAACCCTCGATTGCGCCACACGAAGGAGTATCCGCGATGTCCCGCCGCCAGCAGATTGTCATGAGCGAGACCGAGATCGACGCCTATCTCGCCAGCCAGCTCACCGTCATCGTGGTCTCCAACGGTGTCAACGGCTTCCCGCACCCGATGCCGATGCATTTCTGTCTCGCCGACCCACGCACCATCGCCATGACGACCTACCGCAAGAGCCAGAAGGTGTTGAACCTGCGTCGTGACGCACGCGCCTCCCTGTTGCTCGAGAGCGGTCGCAGTTACGCGGAGCTGCGCTCGCTTCTCATCTATGCACACGCCGAAATCGTCGACGACCATGCCGCCACCATGGCCTGCATGCGCGCGACGCGTGCCCACTCGAACGCTGCCCGCGGAACCCCCGCGACGCCCGATGAGGATGCGGCGTTCGAAGCCGGGCTCGGTGCCCGCGCCGAGAAGCGCCTGGTTTTAAAGTTCCACCCTGAAGCGTATGTTTCCTGGGACCACAGCAAGCTCGGCGGCCGCTACTGAGCGCGGCATCCGGCGCCGACAGGAGGAAACCCCATGAGCGCGACACCTGGCGCGACCCTGCAACGACCCTCGTTCAAGTCCCTCTCCACGAGTACCGCCGAAGACTGGGCCGGTATCTGCGACGAGCACCGTCGTTTCTGCGCGGGCCTCCCCGACCGCGTCCTCGCGCACCTGCGCCTGCTCGACAGCGACTACGGCGGCTTCCCGGTCGACCGCCTGCAGCACAGCCTGCAGAGCGCCGCGCTGGCTGCCGAGGATGGTCGCGACGAGGAGTACGTGGTGTGCGCGCTATTGCACGACATCGGCGACACCCTCGGGCCGGCCAACCACCCCGATGTCGCCGCCGCCATCCTGCAGCCCTTCGTCAGCGAAGCGAACCACTGGATGATCAAGCACCACGGCATCTTCCAGGGCTACAACTTCTTCCATCACCTCGGCATGGACCGCAACATGCGCGAGCAGTACCGTGGTTCGCCGTGGTTCGATTACACCGCGGAGTTCATCGCCAAGTACGACGACCCGGCCTTCGACGCCGATCACCCGAAGCTCGACCTGGCGCTGTTCGAACCGATGGTCCGCCGCGTCTTCGCCGAGCCGAAGCACACCATCTACCGCACGCTGCAGGACTGAAGAGGGTCAGACACCTGTGGATAAGCGTGCGCGGGCGTTATGCAACCGCACGCCTGCGTCTTGCAACTGCACGACGACTACGCGCCGGACGGCGCGGCGTGCCGGCCGGGTGTCGGACATCGATACACCGTACTCGCCCATCGGCGCGGTAGATTGTTCCCGGGTCCGGCACACTGCTAGACTCGAAAATCGCACGTTCGGGCGCAGGGGAGTGCTGCCGGGATGCCTGCACGACGACGCCGGTGGGCCTGACGGCAAGCACGATGTACGGCGTCGGTTTCCCCGCCTCGTTCGATCCCATGCCGGGCACCGCGCATCCACGCGGGCGACCCGCGCCAGCCCCCGGGGAACCGACCATGGCCATGCTGCTCGCTGACAGGACCATCATCGTGACCGGTGCCAACGGTGCACTCGGACGCGTCGTCGCCGCCATCGCCGCCGGGCACGGCGCGCGCGTGCTTGAGTTCGATCTCGCCTTCGATGCCGACGCCGAGAACCGCTACGTGGTCGACCTGCTCAATCCCGAGATCATCGGCGGCTGCCTGGAAGGCCTCGGCGACATCGACGCCCTGTTCAACCTCGCCGGCGGCTTCGACATGGGTCCCGCCGTGCACGAGACCGACGACGCCCTGTGGACGCGCATGCAGCGCATGAACGTCGACACCATGCGCAACATGACCGCGGCCGTGGTGCCCGGCATGATCGCACGCGGCAGCGGCGCCATCGTCAACGTCGGCGCGCTCGCCGCGCGCGAAGGCCAGGCCAACATGGGTGCGTACATCGCCGCCAAGGGCACCGTCATGCGATTGACGGAATCGCTCGGCAAGGAACTCCGCGAGCACGGCATCCACGTCAACGCGGTGCTGCCGAGCATCATCGACACGCCGGCCAATCGCGCTGCCATGCCGGATGCCGACTTCAGCCGCTGGGTCGATCCACAGGATCTCGCCGAAGCGGTGTGCTTCCTCGGCTCCGATCGCGCACGTGCCATCCACGGCGCGCTGCTGCCGGTCGCCGGGCTGTCCTGAACCGATGGGCGCAACTGCGCTGCGCGACCGCGCCGCCGTCACCGGCGTCGGCGAAACCGCGTATACGCGCGAGACGGACAAGAGCCAGCTCGAACTCACCCTCGCCGCTTCACTCGCCGCGATCGCCGATGCCGGTCTCGATCCCAAGGATATCGATGGCGTCATTCCCTACGCCGCCGGCGGCGTCGTCGCCGAGGACTTCATCACCAATTTCGGCCTCACCGGCCTGCGCTACTCGGCGCTGACGCCGATGGGTGGCGCAAGCCCGGTGGCGGCGCTGCAGAGCGCGGCGATGGCGGTCGCGTGCGGTGTCGCCAGGCATGTCCTGGTCGCACTCGGCCGTGGCAGCATCGCCGGCGGGCGCATCACCAGGCGTCTCGCCGAGATGCCGCAGATGCGCACCGTCGGTGAATTCGAGATGGTGCAGGGATGCAACGCCCCGGCGCAGTTCTACGCGCCGATGGCGCGTCGTCACATGGAACTCTACGGCACCAGCATCGATCAGTTCGCCGAGGTTGCGATGACCTGCCGGCGCCACGCGCAGCTGAACGAGCGCGCCATGATGCGCAAACCGATGACGCGCGAGGATCATCATGCGTCGCGCCTCATAGCCGACCCGTTCCGCCTGTTCGATTGCTCGCTGGAGAGCGCCGGCGCCGCCGCGGTAGTGGTCTCGGCGGCGGATCGCGCCGCCGATCTGCGCCAGCGGCCGGTGTGGATCGGCGGCGTCGCCGAGGGCCACCCCGATTCGCCGAGTGCCATCACGCAACGGCCGGACATGACCCGCTTCGGCCTCGCGCGCGCCGCACCGATCGCGTTCCGCATGGCCGGCGTCACCCACGCGGACATCGACGTCGCCGAAATCTACGACTGCTTCACCTGGGTCGTCATCTGCCAGCTCGAAGACATGGGCTTCTGCGCCAAGGGCGAAGGCGGCGCCTTCGTCGAAGGTGGACGTATCGGGCTCGGCGGCGAGCTGCCGATCAATACCCACGGCGGCCTGCTCTCGGAAGCGCACATTGCCGGCATGAATCACATCGTCGAGCTCGTACGCCAGCTGCGCGGCGCATGCGGCGAACGCCAGGTGGCCGGCGCCGAGGTCGGCCTCGTGACCGGCTTCGGCGACCTCGGCGACGGCGCCATCGCCGTCATGCACCGGTGAGCACGCCGATGGACCCGAGCCGCCTGCCGGACAAGCCGCGTCCCGAGCCGACCGCGTTGAGCGCTCCCTACTGGGATGGCCTGCGCGCCCATCGCCTGCTGCTGCAGCGCTGCAGCCGTTGCGGGCAGGTACGCCATTACCCGCGCCCGGTCTGCGACGCCTGCTACGCGATGGAATACGACTGGGTCGAAGCGAGCCGCGTCGGGCGCGTGCACAGCTGGACGGTCTGCCACCACGCCTTCGACCCGGCCTTCAAGGCCGAACTGCCGTATGTACTGGTCACCGTCGATCTCGACGAGGGCGTGCGCGTTCAGGCGCCGCTGCGCGGCGCGGGTGACGACGCACTGCGTCTCGATCGAGCGGTTGCGATCGATTTCGAGGACGTCGACGAGACGCTCACCCTGCCGTGCGTGCGTCTCGCCGATTGACAGCACGAGGAGAGAACCCTGGCCTCACTCATCACCGACGACATCCGTGCCGCGATCGGTCGCCGCGAGGCGCCCGTGCACCTGCTGGTGACACGCCGCGACATCATCAAGTACGCCACCGCGACCGACCAGCGCCTGGAGAAGTTCCTGCGCGGTGACGAGGCACCGCCGATGTTCCTGTTCGGCGCCGACCGGCCGCTGTGCGGTCTCGACGACCTCGGCGCGGACGGTTTGCGCGCGGACACGCTGACGCCGGAGCTGCCGTTGAAACGCGTCATGGCCGGCGGCATCCGGCAGCGCTATCACCGCCCCATCCGGCCCGGTGACGAACTCGTCATCGAGAAATCGATCAGCGACATCTTCGAGAAGGCGGGCTCCTCGGGACCACTCATCTTCGTCGTCTACACGCTGACGGTGAAAGACGCCTCGGGCGCGCTCGTGCTCGAGGAAACCCAGACCCGAATCAACCGGTGACCCCATGCCCGCGCTGCCCACCCTGAGCATCGGCGACGCGCTGCCCGAGCGCGCGCACCATGCAACCAATGTCTCGCTGTTCCTCTACAACGCCGCCGTGTGGAACGCGCATCGCATCCACTACGACGAGCGCTACACGACCGAGGTCGAGCATCACCCGGGCATCATCATCGACGGCCCGCTGCAGGGCGACTGGCTGACCCAGGTGGTGCTCGAGTGGCTCGGCGATGACGGCACGCTGATCGAGTTCGAATACTTGAACCGCCGCGCCGCAGTGCTCGGCGAGACGCTCACCGCCGGCGGCCGCATCAGCGCCATCGACGGCAGCGACGTCACCCTGGAACTCTGGATCCGCAACGCGGGCGGCGAGGTCACCGCGCCCGGGCGTGCGCTGGTGCGGCTGGCGCCATAACGCTGATTCACCTGCGGCAGGCCCGCACCGCATCCGCGCGACTTACCCACAGGTGTCTGACTTATCCCCAGGTGTCTGACCCCGTTGGGGATGCTCAGCCCCAGCTTATCCCCAGGTGTCTGACCCCGTTGGGGATGCTCAGCCCCAGGTGTCGCGAGCGATCGCGCGGTACCAGCTGCGCGCGTAATCGGCCTCCCGGCGTCTGAAGTCGGCGTCGGCGTCGAGCGGGCTGACGCCACCGGCGCCGGGCACGCCGGCGATGGCGCCGTCCGTGACGTGGTAAACGGCGGCGATGGAGATGCCGTAGTCAGGCGCGACCAGGCTGTAACAGGTGTTCGCCCAGCGCGGTGGCGGCAGGCTCTCGCCGCGGAGTGCGGCGACGATCGCGGCTGCGCAGATCTTCGCCTGGCTGTTGGCCGAAAAGCCTGACTTGGGCATCGCGCCGGCGATCGCGGCGTCGCCGAGCACGTGCACGTCGGGCACGCGGGTCGAGGCGAAGCCGAGCGGGTCGACGGGACACCAGCCGCTGTCGTCGGCGAGATCGGCAGCCTGCGCGATGGCGCCGGCGCGCTGCGGGGGGATGAAGTTGACGACATCGCCGCGATGCTCGGTGAAGCCGGACTCGGTGACGAGCACGCCGCGCGCGGCATCGACCCGCTCGACCAGACCGCCCTGCGAACCCGGGATCCATTCGATCATGCCGGGGTAGCGCGCCGCCCACGCCTGCTCGAACAGGGCCTGCTTGGAGAAGCCGTCCTTGGCATCGAGGATGAGGATCTTCGAGCGCGGCTTGTGTCGCGCGAGGTAATGCGCGATCAGGCTCGCGCGTTCGTAGGGTCCTGGCGGGCAGCGAAACGGTTCGCCCGGCGGCGCGATGACGACCACGCCACCGTCTGCCATCGCTTCGAGCTGGTGGCGCAGCCGCAGTGTCTGGGCACCGGCGCGCCAGGCGTGCGGCATGCGCGCCTGGGCGGCGGCATCGTAGCCCGGGACTGCATCGAAACGCAGCTCGATGCCCGGCGCGACGACGAGGCGATCGTAGGCGAGCCGGCGGCCGCCCGCACAGCGCACGGTGCGTCGCGTCGCGTCGACGGCGACGACACTGTCGTGGAGCACTTCCACGCCGGCCGCGCGCAGGCCGAGGAATCCGTGTGCGATGGTGTCCATGCCGCTGAGGCCGGCCACCACGAGGTTGCTGAACGGGCAGGTTGCGATGGTCCGTTCGCGCTCGACGAGGGTGACGGCGATGGCAGGGTCGAGCGCGCGCAGGTAGCGTGCGCAGGTCGCGCCGCCGAAGCCGCCACCGACGACGACGACATGGGCGCCGCCCGCGTGCGCGCGTCGCGGCAGGGCCGCACTGCCGAGTGCCGCACCCGCCGCGGCGAGGAAATGGCGTCGCGTCATGACATTCATGGCCGCGACGCCTGCGCAGCCAGCCACGCCGCGATGGCGGTTACCTGCGCATCATCGTAGCCGCGTGCAAGGCGCGGCATCACGGTGCCCTCGCGCGTGCCGTCACGGTACGCTGTCAGCAGTCGCGCGAGTTCGCGCGCATCGCGCCCGGTGAGCGCCGGCACGTGTGCATCGCCATTCGCGTGGCAGGTCAGACAGGCAGCGCCCAGTACGAAGCCCGGGAGATCCGCGCCCGGCGCGTGCCCGGTCACGTGCAGACCCCATACGCCGAACAGCGTGCCCAACACGTGCTTGCGTTCGATCATTGCGTCGCTCCCGGACCGTGCCTGCACGAGCACAGCATAACGCAGGCCGTACCACCGGCGATTGCGGCCACGTGCGCTTGCATGGACACCAGCCTGCGTCCCGCCCTGCCGCCATGGCCCGCACAGACCGGGGGTGGCGACCGTGAGGCCGCGGCCCGGCGACATCGCCGAGGACTGACGACCGTCAAGGCAGGCGTCGCGCAGCCGGCTAGCATGGAACGCAATCCAAGCGATGCGCGGAGGGCACGCTCATGAACAGCCGGACGACAATCCCGTGCGCGGCGCTGCGCGTGCTTCTCTCCATACCGCTGCTATACAGTGGCGCCGCCGGCGCGGCGATCAGCGCGTACAGCGACGAAGCGAGCTTCCTCGCCGCCCTTGGCAACCTCGGTATGCCGATCTACCGGGAGGGCTTCGAATCGCCCGCCTGGGATCACGTGCGCACGACAATCAGCGGAGGCGTCGCCAGCGCCGTCACCGTCACGCGCCTCGGCATGACGTGGAGCGCCAATAACCAGAGCAGCGAGATCACCACCAGCAGTGGCGCCGCGCGCAACGGCTCGTGGGGCGTCTATGCGACGCCGCACGGCAGTTACACTGCGCCCGACCCGGGCACGGACTGCAACATTCCGGGCGATTGCGGCGATGGCCTGCGCGGTGACGCCGGCACCCGCTCGCTGCTAGGCATCGGCGGCTGGTTCGACACCAACACGCCGTTCGCCAAGCTCGGCCTGTTCCTGGGCAGCTACACCGGCGACCCGGCGGATGCCGTGATCGACGCGACCATCGGCACCACACCCGTATTCTTCGGCATGATCGTGCCGGCAGGCTTCTCCACCGTCGAGTTCCGCGAACTCGAAGGCAAGACCGAGGGCCCGTTCGACGGCGACCTGAAATACGTCTTCGCGGATGACTTCAGCTTCGCCTTCTCCACCCCGGTTCCGCTCCCGGCGCCATCGCTGCTGCTCGGGTCGCTCGTCGTGCCGCTGGTCGCGCGGCGCCGCGCCCGCAGCGCCTGAGTCAGGCCGCCGCCTCCGCCGGCTGCAGGTCGGCAGCACGGCGCAACGCGTCGATCACCTGCACCGTGCGCGTCTCGTCGAGTTTCTGGCCGCGCTCGTCGGTGAGAAAGAAGACGTCGACCGCCTTCTCACCGAAGGTCGCGACGTTGGCGCCACGCAGGTCGACACCGGTCTCGGCGATCGCCGCTGCCAGGCTCGCCAGCAGCCCCTTGCGGTCGGCGGCGACCACCTCGATGGCGCTGACGTCGTGCGCCGCCGCGGCGTGCCGGCGCACCTCGACCGGCAAGGACTTCATGAGGATGTCGGGGTTGGCCGGCGGCTTGATCGGCGGCGGCTCTTCACCGCCGAGCACGCGCTCGAGGCGCTTGCACAGGCGTTCGACCTGGCCGGCCTCGCTGACCGGGTTGTCGTTCGCATCGGTGACGTGGAACTCGTCGAGCACGCGGCCGTCGCGCAGCGCGTAGGCGTGCGCGGTGAGCACCTTGGTCGAGGCGTTGGCGAGTGTCGCGGTGAGCCGCGAGAAGAGCTTGGGGCGATCACGCCCCCACGCGAACACCTGGGTGTAGCCGGTCGCCTCGTTGACCACGAGGTGCGCGCCCGACTCGCGGTCGAGCAGCCGACACAGCGCGAGCAGGACACCGGGCGGAAACTGCAGGGTGATGGTCGTCGACAGGATCTCGAGGGTTGCCCTGAGCGCCTTGCGTTCGCGCGCCTCGGCGAGCGACAGCACGCTCTGTTTGCGCGCCGCGGCACGCTCCGCCTGGTCCTCGCTGGACACCTGGCCGGTACGCAGGCAACCGTCGGTTGCATGGTAGAGCTGGGTGAAGAGATAGCCCTTCCAATCCGTCCAGGTGCCCGGGCCCACCGCGGTGACGTCGGCAACGGTGAGCAGGAACAGGTACACCAGCCGCTCACGATCGCCGACAAACCGCGCGAACTCCTCGATCACCAGCGGATCGGAGAGATCGTAGTGCTGCGCGGTCTTCGACAGGTTGAGGTGATACAGCACCAGCCAGGCGACCAGCTCGATATCGTCGCGCGAGAGTCCGAGGCGACGGCAGAAGCGCCGCGCGAGCTCCTCACCGACCTGCGAGTGGTCGCCGCCACGTCCCTTGGCGATGTCGTGGTAGAGCATCGCGATGTAGAGCAGCTCGGGGCGCTGCAGGCCGGCCATCAGGCGCGAGGCCAGCGGCAGGTCGACGAACTTCTTCTCTCCGACGCGCAGGTCGCGCAGGATGTCGATGGCGCGAATGGTATGCGCATCGACCGTGTAGTGATGGTAACGATCGAACTGGCCATGCCCGGTGATACGGCCGAAATCCGGGCAGAAGCGTCCGAGCACGCCGGTCTCGTGCATCTGGCTGAGCGCGGTGGTGACGTTGCGTGGCGAGCGCAGCACCTCGAGGAAGAGCGCGTTGGCGGGTTTCGACTGGCGTACTTTCGCGGTGATCAGCGCGGCGTGCTTGCGCACCGTGCGCAGGGCACGGCTGTTGAGGTAGCGCTGGCTGCGCTGTGACTCGACGAAGATACGCATCACGTTCAGCGGATCGGCAGCGAACGCCGCCTCGTCCTCGATGCTGATCTCTTCGCGCTTGACCACCATGCCGCCGCCGAGGGGTACGCGCCGGCGCAGCCGCGGCGGCGGATTGACCTGCTCCTCGAAGTGCTGCAGGAAGATGTCGGACAGGTCGGCGATGGTGCGCACGTTCAGAAAGTAGTTCTTCAGAAACCGTTCGACCGCGCTGGTCCGGCCGCCGTCGCGATAGCGGAAACGCTGGGCGAGCTCGGGCTGGTACTCGAAACGTAGTTTGTCGTTCTCGCGCTTGGCCAGCAGGTGCAGACCGGTGCGCACGCGCCACAGGAAGTCGCGCCCGCGGGTGAAGCCATTGAACTCGGCCTCGTCCACCACGCCGCGTCCGACCAGTTCGCGGGCCGCCGGAACGCCGTACCACGCCATCGACAGCCAGAAGATGGTGCTCACGTCGCGCAGCGCGCCCTTGCCGTTCTTGCAGTCGGGCTCCATGCAGAACGCCGTGTCGCCATGCGCCTGGCGACGCGTCGCGCACTCGTCGAGCTTGGTGCGACAGAACTCGACGCGCTGACGTCGGCTCCAGTTGGCGGGGGCCGCACTCTTCTGCAGCCGTGCGTAGAGGTTTCCCGGCCCGCACAGCAAGCGTGATTCGAGCAGTGCGGTGCGTGCGTGGTGATCGGTGGCGGAGAAACGGCGCGTCTCGTCCGGCGTGCGCACGGCGTGCCCGAGGTGCGCACCGCTGTCCCAGACGATCTGCGCGAAACGCTGGATGGCCTCGTTCAGCGCGCGGTCCTTGTCGGCCGGAACGAGGAACTGCAGGTCCCAGTCGGACTGCGGACACAGCTCCGCGCGACCGTAGCCACCCACGGCGACCAGGTCGACCACCTGCGCGTGGGGCCCGGCGACATCGCGCCAGAGGTCGCCGAGCAAGCCGTCGACCGCGCCCGAAATGTACTTCACGATGGCACGGCCGCCCTGCGAGGCATCGAGCCGACCACGCGCGCCGTCGAGCATCGCCTCGCGGCGCTGCCGGGTGCGCTCGCGCAATTCGTTGTCAGTCACCGCGGTCATCCTCCCGGGCTCCGGCCCACGTGAATTTGTGTGTCAGGAAGGGGCCGAAGCGACCCAGAGTTTACACGAGGCCGCACGGGTGCATTGCCAAGCGCGCGCTGCTGCGTCAGCATCGGGGGCATTCGAGGGACACAAGGCATACAGGAGCTCCGCCATGGTTTCATCTTCAGTCGCCCGCGCACACCGCGCGCTCACCCGGCTGGCCGCGGCGGCCGCGCTGTCACTTGCCATGGCAACGAATGTCCACGCGGCCCTTGCCTACTCGAATATGTTCATTTTCGGCGACAGCCTGTCCGAGACCGGCAACTACCAGGCGCTCGGCGTCGGCGCACTCGCCTACCCGGGCGTGAGCGCGCCCGGCCGGCATTCGAACGGGCCGGTGTGGGTGGAATACCTCGGCGCCCAACTCGGCATCGGGGTCGACGCCTGGCTGAGCGGTGGCAACAACTACGCCTGGGGCGGCGCCCGCACCGAGGGCCAGCCGGGTCCGTTCCCGCCCATCGACGTGGGCGTACAGGCGACAATCTTTCTGAACGAATATGAGAGCGGCGCCGATAGCGACGCGCTCTATGTCGTCTGGGGCGGCGGCAACGACGCCCGCGACGGCCTGGTCGCGAACACCGCCGACAATCTCGGCGAGATCATCGCCGCGCTCGCGAGCGTCGGCGCGCGCCATTTCCTCGTCCCCAACCTGCCCGATGTCGGACCGGACTTCGCGCAGGTGAACAGCGATCTCGTGCCGGTACTCGACAGCCTCGAGGCGACCCTGCCGATTTCGCTGACCCGCCTGGACGTGGCGAGCCTGTTCGCGGCCGTGATCGGCGATACCGTGCTCAACGGGGGTGGCGTTTACGGCTTCTCGAACGTGGTCGACCCGTGCTACGACGGCAGCTCGGTGTGCGCCACGCCGGACAGCTACCTGCTGTGGGACGAGATTCACCCCACCACGCGGATGCACGAAGTCATCGGCAACGCCGCGTTCGCGGCGCTGACGCCGGTGCCGGTGCCCGCCGCGGTATTCCTGCTGACCCCGTCCCTGCTCCTGCTAGGTCGACGCCGCGCCGCCTGAGCGGTCGCGCGCGGTCAGCGCCGGCCGCTCCGCCCTGCCCCGCGGGCAACGGTGGCGGCCGGTGCCAAGCCGCGATCACGCCGCCGCCAGCGTCGCTCCTCGTCGCGGCGGCCGCCGGGCGCCGCCGCTCACCACTTGTTGCGCAGCTCACGCAACTTGAGGAAGACCGTCTTCTCGTCGGGCTGTTCGTCGAGGTCGGGGAAGGCCTCGCGCAGTCGCGCAATGACGCTCGGGCTGTGCAGGCGGAAGAAGGTGTTGATCTCCTTCTCGAGGGCGAGCGTGGTGACGAGCGGCGCGTTCGGGTCCTGTTCCTCGACTTCGCCGAGCAGACGTGCCGCGCGCGTGTTGTCCGGCTCGCGGTCGAGCGTGAAGCCGAGGTTGTTGGCGATATAGTCGTGGCCAGGGTAGATCAGCGTCTGCTCCGGTAGTGCCGCGAGCTGGCGCACGAAGGTGTCGTAGAGTTCGGCCGGGTGCCCGCCGTGGTGGCAGTTTCCGGCGCCGGCGTTGAACAGCGTGTCGCCGCAGAACAGCGCCGGCGTGTCGGTGTGCGAGCGCAGGCACACGTGGCTCATGGTGTGCCCGGGCGTATCGAGCGCTTCGAGTTCGACCGAGCGGCCGACCTTGATCACGTCGCCGGCGGAAAGACCGCGATCGATGCCCTCGATGGCATCCTTCGCGTTGGCGTGCGCAAGGAGCCTGGCGCCGGTCGCCGCGATCACTGCCGCATTGCCACCGGTATGGTCGAAGTGCTCGTGCGTATTGAGCACCTGGGTAATCGTCCAGCCGTTGTGGCGGGCGACACCGAGGCACTTCTCGTGATCGAGCGGATCCACCGCGAGCGCCTCGCCGGTTTCCTCGCACACGATGAGATAGTTGAAATTGCGGTAGGCGTTACCGGTCCAGATCTGCTCGACGTGCATTTCCTCTCTCCTCGCGACGTGCCGGTCGGATGGCGGGCGCTCAGGCTATCACGTCGCCAGACACACACAAGGCGGCGGCTTGACCTGTGCTCGCCAGCCCCGACAATGCAGGGTGTATCGCGCGACACGAGGAGTCTTCATGAGCGCTGGTGAACGCCTGCCCGGAACCCCCGATCCCATGCACCGCTGGCCCGGCTGGGGCGGCGTGACCATCGCCGGCGACAGCTGGGGCAACCCGGACGGTCCGCTGGTGTTGTTGCAGCATGGCGGGGGGCAGACTCGCCATGCGTGGAAGAACGCGGGCGAGACACTCGGTGCAGCGGGCTACTTCGCCGTCGCCTTCGACGCGCGCGGGCACGGCGATTCCGACTGGGCACCCGACGGCGTGTACACGCAGGACTCGATGGTCGAAGACCTCAAATGCGTGGTGACCGCGCTCGGCGCGCGTCGCCCGGTGCTGGTCGGCGCCTCCATGGGCGGCGGTACCAGCCTGGTCGCGGTCGGTGAAGATCATGTCGACGCCACCGCGCTCGTGATGGTCGACATCGCGCCGCGCATCGAGCCCGCCGGCGTCGCCCGCATCGGCGCATTCATGAACCAGAAGCCGGACGGCTTCGACTCGCTGGAGGAAGTCGCCGACGCCATCGCCGCCTACCAGCCGCACCGCAAGCGTCCAAGCGATCTCTCGGGCCTGGCCAAGAACCTGCGCCGCGCACCCAACGGCAAGTACCGCTGGCACTGGGACCCTCGCTACATGCAGTTACGGCGCGACATCGACAAGCGCACCGAGCGGCTGGTCAGCTGCGCACGCAACCTGCCGCTGCCTACGCTGCTGGTACGCGGCGGTCTGTCCGACATCCTCAGCGAGGAAGGCGCGCAGCACTTCCTGTCGCTGTGCCCGCACGCCGAGTACGTCAACATCACGGGCGCCGCGCACATGGTCGCGGGCGACCGCAACGACATCTTCGCCGACGCGGTGATCGAGTTCCTCGCGCGCACGGTGCCGATCGACGGTGCCCCGGTACACGCGCCCCACGCGCCGCACCCGCGTCACGACGACAACGCCGGGGACACCATCGACGTGCCGTGAGCGGCCGCCCGCGAGCGTCTCAGCGGGGCAGCTCGACCAGCGTCTCGGCGATGCGCCGGGCGAGTTGCCCGACCAGGATGGCCTCGGCCGCGACCAGCGCGCCGGGGTCGTCCCCGGTCACCGGCTCGACCAGCTCCGTACGCGCCTCCGGCCAGGCCAGGGTAGCGCCATCGGCGCCGAGCACGCGCCAGCTCGCGACGAGCGCGGCCTGCCCGCCCGGCCGGCCGTCGAGGCGGCGTACTTCCACCGCGACGCGATAGGCGAACGGTGCCGGCTGCGCGCTCGGGAAGGCAACTGTTCGCGTCCCGGGCAGCAGCTGCTCGAGCGCGGCGCGCAGCACGTCGGCGACGTTCGCGCCGAGCGGCATCGCCCAGCGCGCGCGGCCGAGGAGTTCGACCTCGCCGGCAGCCGCCCGTATGACCAGGCGCGGCTGGTCGAGATACTCGGCGACCGTCACCGGGCCGACTGCGAGTTCCAGGGGGGCGCTCTCGGCGAGCGGTGTGAGTGGCGCCGGCGCCTCGAGCAGAAAGTACTGCGGCGGCGGCGTGCCGCCGCCCGGGGTGCTGCACCCACCCAGCCACAGCGCGACCGCCGCGAGCACCCAGCGTGCGCCACTCGCCCGCCTATTCATCGTCATCCTCCCGTCCCCAGATCACCGATTCCGGCTGGCGCTCGATGGCATCGCCGAGCTGGCGCAGTGAACGCGCCATGGCATCGAGCTGGCGCAAGGTCTCGTGCAGGCGCAGCTGCAACGGCGAGCCCGATTCGAGCGTGCCGAGCGTGGCGCCGAGCTGTTCGCCGAGCGGCTCGATGACATCGCCGACGCGTGTCGCCGCGGCCTCCACCGCGGCCAGCGAGGCGCTCGCACGTGCCGGTACCCCGGCTTCGCGCATCTGTGCGAGCAGCGCTTCGAGCTCGCCGAGCGCACGCGCTGCGCGCACCCCGATGTCCTCCAGCGGGAAACGCCGCAGCTTGTCGAGCAGTGCGCTGACGTTACCCTTGAACTCACCGAACTCGGTCGGCAGGGTCGGCAGCTGCGGCAGCTCGCGCGAACCGGTCACGAACACCGCTTCGCTGTCCGGCGCGACAGTGAGGTCGACATACAGCGTGCCGGTGAGGAGATTGCCGCTCTGCAGGCGCGCGCGCAGGCCGCGCTCGACGAGGTCGTCGAGCAGCGCGCGCGCGTCGCCGCCGTGCGCCCCGGCCAGGGCCTCGAGGCGCTGCGGATGCAGCGTGATCTCGACCGGGATGAACAGCTCGCGCCCACGCGCCTCGAGCTCGTGGCCGATTTCGGTCACCTCGCCGAGCTTGATGCCGCGGAACTCGACCGGCGCGCCGGCGGCGAGACCGCGCACCGACTCGTCGAAGTAGAGCACGTAGCGCACGCGCTCGGTGAATCCGGCCTCGGCCACCGCCGCGCGCGATTTGAACAGCTCGAAGCTCGCTCCCGCTGCGGCGGGCGGGGCACGCTTCTTGCCGCGCGGGGTGCCGAACTCGATGCCGCCGAGAACCAGCTGCTGCAGCGAGGGCATGCTGACATCGAGCCCTTCGGCACCGACGGCGACATCGATACCGCTGGCGAGCCAGAAGCGCGTACTCTCGCGCACCAGGGCCGCATAGGGCTCGCGCACGAAGACGTGCACGAGCACGCGGTCGGTGGCCGCGTCGAGTTCGTGACCGAGTGTCTCACCGACCTCGACACCCTTGTAAGTCAGCGGCGAGCCGGTCTGCAGGGAACCGAGCTCGCGCGCCTCGAGAACGAACTCGCGTCCCGGCTTGTCGGAAGTGACCAGCGGCGGCTCCTCCAGCCCGGTGAATTTCCTCGCCGGCTTGCCGGGCGCGGGGTCGACCTCGATGTAGGCGCCGGATACCAGCGTATTGAGACCGCTCACGCCACTCGTGCCGATGCGTGGGCGCACCACCCAGAAACGCGTCTGCCCGGTCAGGTGATCCTCGAAATCAGGGTTGATGCGCGCGGTGACCTCGATCGCTCGCAGGTCCGGCGTGATGCGGACCGCCGCGACCTTGCCGACTTCGACCGCCTTGTAGCGCACGCTGGTGCGCCCGGCCTCGATACCGTCGCCGCGCGCGAAACGAATACTGACCTCGGTGCCGCGGGTGCTCCACGCCTGCCAGCCGAGCCACGCGCCAATCAGCGCGGCGACCAGCGGGATCACCCAGAACAGCGAGAGGCTGCGCGGCGGGGCGAGCTCTGCGAGCGGTATCTCGTCCTCGTGGCGCGCGTCACTCATCGGCGGCATCCCACAACAGGCGCGGATCGAAGGTGGCGGCAGCGAGCATGGTGGTGATGACGACGACGCTGAAGAATCCCGCCCCGAGCCCCGGCGTGACGTTCGCTACCGCACCGAGGTGCACCAGGGCGACGAGGATGGAAATCATGAAGATGTCGATCATCGACCAGCGTCCGATCAGGTCGACGACATGGAACAGGCGCGCGCGCTCGCCGACGCGCCAGCGCCAGCGCGCGTGCACCGAGACCAGCAGCAGCGTCAGCGCGCCGATCTTCGCCACCGGCACCACGATACTGGCAAAGAACACCAGCGCCGCGATGGGCCATTGGCCGTCGTGCACGAGATGCACGATGCCACTCGCGATGGTGTCCGGCTGGCCGCGGCCGAGCCGGGTAACTGCCATGATCGGGTAGACATTGGCCGGGACATAACAGATGACCGCCGTGAGCAGCAGCGCCCAGGTGCGTTGCAGGCTGTGCGGCAGGCGCAGGTGCAGCCGTGCCTGGCATACCGGGCAGTGCTGCGCGCGGTACACGTGCTGCAGGCGCACGGTCGCGTGGCAGGTGCGGCAGCTCGCATAGCCGGCAGCCGCACCGCTGGCATGCGCCGGTAGCGGCATCACGCCCCTCATGCGAGCTCACGCAGGCGCGTCCACACGCCCGCCGCGTGGGTCGAGCTCCAGGCCGTGAGCAGGCTCATCGCGGCGAACGCGTACAGCGCCGGACCGACCACCACGTCGGCGAGATCGTCGAGCTTCACGAAGGCCACGAGCGCGCCCAGCAGGTAGACTTCGGTCATGCCCCAGGGCGCGAGCCTGACCGACCACAGCGTCCAGTTCCGCGCCGTCGCCCGGCGCGCGCCGCGCGCGATGAGCCAGCTGCGACCGAGCACGCTCGCCGCGTGCATGGCCGGCGCGACCACGGCGACCGCAAGCACGACCACGGCGAGCTCGTAGCGACCCTCGAGCCAGAAGGCGATCACGCCATCCACCACCGTTGCCGCCTCGCGTACGCCATTCAGCTCGAGTACGAGTATCGGAAACGCATTGGCAATGACGAGCAGCACCAGCGTCGTCACCGCCCAGGCGGCGTCGCGTCCGAGATCGCTGCGTGGCGCGACATGCAACCGGGCACCGCAGCGCGCGCAGCGCACGTCGTGGCGACCGGGCGCCGACGGTACCCGCTGCAGCAGGTCGCAGTCGGGGCAGGTCTCGAGCTGGGTGGCGGCCATGCATGGCCTCGCGGGCTGTCGGGCCGCGTATGCTACCGTTTCCGCTGCCGCGCGATCCACGCGGCAGTATGCCGGCCATCAGGCGCCGGCAGTGCTTACGAGGGGAGATACCGGTATGTCCGATCGCCATTCTGGCGCACGCCCGTGCGCCGGCCGCCGCACGCTCGTCGGCGGCACCGTCTGCGCCCTGCTGACGTCACCGTGGTGGCGCGCCGCCGCTGCCGATACGCCGCCCGAACGCCTGCCACCGCAGGTCGGCGACCTGCTGGCCTGGCCGAGCTGGGAGGAAGAGGACCGCCTGCTCGCGCCTGCCGATCTCGTCGCCGGCGCCGAGCCGTTGCTGGTCTACCCGCGCGACCCGGGCAGCGGCGTGGCGCGCGAACGCTCGCGGCTGAACCAGCTGCTGGTGTGCCGGCTGCCGGCCGACCTCCTCGACGATGCCACCCGCGCGTTCGCCGCCGGCGAGGTCGTCGCCTATTCGGCCATCTGCACCCACACGGCGTGCGGTATCACCGGCTGGAACGCCGATACGCATCACTTCGTGTGCCCCTGTCACCAGTCGGAGTTCGCTGCGGCACGGGCCGGCACGCGCGTCGCCGGGCCGGCGCCACGGGCACTGCCTGCGCTACCCATCGCACTCGAGGGTGATCGCTACGTCATCCGCGGCGCCTTCACCGGCGCCGTCGGCGCGAACAGTTGAGGAGATCCGAGCATGCCACGTGCCTTCACTCGAGTATGCGCTGCCCTCGCCGCGCTCGCCGCGCTGAGCGCCATCGCCGCCGAGCCACGCCCCTACGCGAGCGTCACCCCAGAGCGCCTCAGCGCACCGGATGCCGCCGACTGGCTGATGGTTCGCCGCACCTACGACAGCTGGGGCTACAGCCCGCTCGAACAGATCGATACCGGCAACGTCGCGCAGCTGGCGCCGGTGTGGACCTTCGCGACCGGCGTCGTGGAAGGGCACCAGGCACCACCCATCGTCAATGACGGCGTCATGTTCGTCGCCACGCCACGCAACCAGGTCATCGCCATCGATGCTCGCAGCGGCGAAGAACTGTGGCGCTACCGCCGCGAGCTGCCGGCCGACCTGTTTCAGCTGCACCCGACCAACCGCGGCGTCGCCCTGTGGGGCGAGCGCGTCTACCTCGCCACCGTCGACGCCCACCTCGTCGCGCTCGACGCGCGCACCGGCGAAGTCGCCTGGGACGTCGAGGTGGCCGATTACCTCGCCGGCTATTACATGACGCTCGCCCCGCTCGCCGTCGAAGGGCGCATCCTCGTCGGCACCTCGGGCGGCGAGTTCGGCATCCGCGGTTTCATTGCCGCCTTCGATGCCGACGACGGCGCGGAACAGTGGCGTACCTACATGGTGCCCGGTCCCGGTGAGCCCGGCTTCGAGACCTGGAGCGAGAAGGCCTGGAAGCGCGGCGGCGTGCCGGTGTGGGTGACCGGCAGCTATGATCCGGCCACGCGGCTCGCCTACTGGGGCACGGGTAACGCCGGCCCGTGGATGGCCGACCAGCGACCGGGGGACAACCTCTATGCCACCTCGGTCGTCGCGCTCGACATCGACAGCGGCGCGATACGCGCCCACCACCAGTACCACTGGAACGATGCCTGGGACTGGGACGAGGTCACCGCGCCGCTGCTGATCGACTTCCCGTCCGGCGGTCGCACCGTCAAGGGCCTCGTCCACGCCGGGCGCAGCGGCTACCTGTGGCGGCTCGAACGCAGTGCCGACGACATCCGCTACGTCGACGCGCGCCCGTACGTGTTCCAGAACGTCTTCACCGCGATCGACCCCGAGTCGGGGCGGCCGAGCTACGACCCCACGCGCGTGCCACGCACCGGTCACCGCACCGAGTTCTGTCCCAGCCTGTGGGGCGGCAAGGACTGGCCGGCCGAAGCCTACAGTCCACAGACCGGCTATCTCTACATCCCGGCCAACGAGAACCTGTGCAGTGCCTTCACCGGCGAGCCGGCGAAGTACCGGCCGGGCGAACTCTACCTCGGGCTCCCGATCGACAAGCTCGAGGTGTTCCCGCGCAAGGGCGCCGACGATCACATCGGCGAGCTGCAGGCCTGGGACATGCGCACCGGCGAGCACGTGTGGACGCAGACCTTCGCCTCGCACAACTGGGGCCCGGTGCTCGCCACGGCGGGCGGCCTCGTGTTCGCCGGTGGCACCAACGATCGCCTGTTCCGCGCCTTCGACGCGCGCAGCGGCGAACGCCTGTGGCAGCAGCGCACCAGCTCGGGCGTGATCGGTGTGCCGGTCAGCTACGCGGTCGACGGTCGCCAGTACATCGCCGTGGTGTCCGGGTGGGGCGTCGACGCACAGCGCAAGCAGGATTACCTGAACAAGGCGCGTGGCACGTCCGTGCAGGTGCCGCAGGGCGGCGTGATCTGGGTCTTCGCCGTGCCGCCCGCGGGCAGCGAGTAGCCGGACGTGCGCGGCGCGGCGGCGCCGCGCACGCTACAACGCCAGGTAGGCCATCGCACCCCAGGCCAGCACGAACGCGCCGATGACGAGCGTGACCAGCGCGCCGCCGATGACATCGAGCGTGCGCTGCTGGGCCGGTGGTGGCAGGTGTTTCGGCGTCGTCTGCATGCGGGCGTCCCTCGTGTTGCGCGTGCCGCCGGTGCCTGGCACCGCTGCGTCCGCGGGGGCTATCCGCGCGACGGCGTTAGCACATCAACGTTACCAATTGATGACAAGTCTAGTCGCACGCCGACAGATTGCACTGCTGCAGAGCAGCAAGGGCGCCCGCCCACGCGTGCGCACAAGCCGCGCTCCCGACGATGGCTGCGGGCAACGATGCCTGCGGGCAACATCGTGGCGCGAGACGGGACCGCGTGGCCCGCGCGGGCGGTGCCCCACGCCGTGTGCGCCGCGCGCGAGGGTAGGCGCGCCTCAGGCGCCCGTCAGGGCCGGCAGTTCATCGGCCGTCGCCAGTGCCCCGCCCTGCTCGGCGAGACAACCGGCCAGGGTGTCGAACAGGAAGCGCGCATCGGCCGGGCTCGCCAGCACGCGCCATTGCGGCAGCGCGCCCGGCACGCGCCACAACGCCACTTCGCAGTGCGCGAGCCGCAGCGCCCGCCACGCCGGCGGCGCGGCGTCAGCGTCCGGCGGCGCGGCGCACAGCTCGGCGAGGATGGTCGCCCACGCCGCGCCGACGAGGGCGAAGTGGGCGCGCTCTTCGGCCAGTACCAGGACGTCGCTGTCGCGTCCCGGGGTGGCACGTGCCAGCGCATCCGCCGCGCCCGCGCGGCTCGCGCCGACGACGAGAAATTCGTCGACGTGCGTGCGCGCGACGAGGCCATCGGTGCCAAGCAGGCGGGCGGACTGGATCGCCTGCGGCACCGCAAGCTCGCGCGCCGCGAACCACGCCGACGCCCCGCCGCCGACGACCAGCCGCAATGGCAGGTGGGCAAGGTCGAGCAACCACGCGCGCGCCGCAGGCCGTGCGCCGCGGCGCCGCGCGAGACGCGTGCCGTTCAGCACCACGGTGGTGAAGTCGGCCGTGGGGTAAGCCTCGCAGACCGGACTCTCGGCGCTCACCTGCAGTGCAGGCGCTGTCGAGGCGGCGACATCGTGACCCGCGTCCTGACGCGCGTTGTGCGGATCGTAGAAAGGCGTCGCCGTCACCTCGATGGCGAGCAGCGTGCCGTCGACGAGCCGCACATGGAGTCGTCGGCCAGGCTCGGCAAGAGCCTCCTCGACCATGACGAGGCCCACCACCGCACCGACGACCGGGCTCGCGCCGACGCTGGTCACGCGTCCCGCAATGCGCCCGTCCTCGATGACCAGCAGGCATTCGGCGATGTCGCCGGCACGCCCATCGCGCGCGACGAAGCCGGCCAGCCGCCGCGTCACGCGCGTGCCGAGCACGCCGAGCGCGTGGCGCCCGACGTGACGGGATTTGCTCTTTGTAACCGCACGGCCGAGTCCGACCTCGAACGGATTGGTGGTGCCGTCGGTGTCGTGACCGACGATCACGTGGCCCTTTTCGAGGCGCAGCAGGCGCTGGGTGTCGACGCCGAACGGCGCGATGCCATGCGCGCTACCGACCTCCATCAAGGCCTCCCAGACCGCGCACGTGCGGCTCGCGGGCAGGTGGATCTCGTAACCGAGTTCGCCGACGAAACCGACCCGCATCACGCGTGCCGGCACGCCGGCCACGGCGCCTTCGCGGCAGGCGAGGTAGGGAAACGCCTGCGCGGCGAGATCGATGTCGCTGAGCGCCGCGAGCACCGCGCGCGCCGCCGGACCGGCGAGGTTGATGGCGCCGAGGGCGAAGCTGCGCTCGACGATGGCGACGTCGAGAGCCAGTTCGGCGGCATAGAGTTCGAGCAGGCGGACGACGTTCTGCGACTGCCCGCTGGTGGTCGTCAGGTAGTAGTGCTGTGCGCCGAGGCACGCGCACACGCCATCGTCGATCAGTGTGCCGCTGCCGTCGGTCATGAAGACGTAGCGCGTCATGCCCTGCGCGAGCCGCGCGAAGCTGCAGGGGTAGGCGTACTCGAGGAGCGCAACCGCATCCGGTCCGAAGATCTCGATCTTGCCGAGCGTCGAGACGTCGATGAGGCCGACCGCACTGCGCACCGCGGCGTGCTCGCGGGCCACCGCGGCAGCGCGCGCCGCCTGCCCCGACGTTGCGGCGTAGCAGCGCGGGCGCAGCCACGTGCCGGCTTCCTGCATTATCCCGCCGTGGGCGCGATGCCAGGCATCGAGCGGGGTCCGCCACGCGCGCCGCAGGCGGCGCCCCGCGAGTGCCGCCATCGGCACCGGGTGCACGAAGGGTCGCGGCGTGGTCGCACCGACCGCGTCGATGTCGCGCCCCGTGAGTTCGGCGAGCACGCGGATGCCGTTCACGTTCGAGAGCTTGCCCTGGCTCGGCCCCATGCCGATGGTCGTGTAGCGCTTCATCAGCTCGACCGAATCGAAACCCTCGCGCACCGCGGTGCGCAGGTCGACAAGCGTGAGATCCTCGTCGAAGTCGACGAACTCCTTGCCGCGTGGGTGCGCGAACACCGGGTACGCATGCGCGACCGGCTGCTGCGCGCGCGCCGGCCGTGCTGTCGCGGCGGCGACGGCGCGGCCGCAGTCGGCGAGCGCGGCGTGCGCCGCGGCGACGCCGTCCTCGACGCGCGCGGCGAAGGCATGCACGCCGTTGAGGCTGCCCGCGGCGTGCACGCCGGCGGGCAGGGCCGCCGGCACATGCTGGCCGAGACGCGCCTCGAAGACGAGCCGCCCACCCGCCTGCACCAGCAGGCCGGCAGCGGGCGCCACGCCGACCGCCATCAGGACCGCGTCGCAGTCGATGGTGGTACGCAGGCGGCCGCCGTGCGCGGCGATGGCGAGCCCAGCGAGCTCACCGCCGCGCGAACGCGCCTCGAGCGGCACGGCGTCTTCGAACACCTGCAGGCCGGCCGCGCGGGCCCGCTCGACGAGCGCCGGCGGCGCGCCGCTGCCGAGGTCGACCAGCGCTTCCAGCGACATGCCCTGCGCACGCAGCTCGAGCGCGTCGTGGTAGGCCGCCGGCGTGCCCGCGAGCAGCACGCCGGCGTCACAGGGCTGGACCGCGTAGAGGCGCAGCAGCCGCGCGGCGGCGCCGGCGAGCATCACGCCGGGCAGGTCGTTGTGACGGAACACGGCCGGCTGCTCGTAGCAGCCACAGGCGAGCACCACGGCGCTCGCGTGCACGAGCAGGATGCCGTCGCGGGTGACGAGCGGCAGGCAGCGGTCGGCATAGAAGGCCGCCGCCCAGGCGCCGCTGACGACGGTCACGTTGTCCGCCGCCGCGAGCTCGGCAAGGCGGGCCGCACGCCAGGCGCCGTCGCTGTCCTCGTGCGCGCGCAGGTGGTTGAGGCGGCCGCCGGGGCGGGCGTGCTCGTCGACCAGCACCACGCGGGCGCCGGCGCCTGCCGCCGCAGCGGCCGCGGCGAGCCCGCTGGCACCGGCGCCGACCACCAGCACGTCGCACCAGGCGTGGCGGCGCGCTTGCCGTGATGGCGCACCAGCGCTCGGCAGATGACCGAGCCCGGCCGCGTGACGGATGAGTTTCTCCCACCAGGGGAACAGGAAACGCGGGCGGTAGAACGCCTTGTAGTAGAAACCGGCCGGCAACACCGGGGCCAGCAGGCCGAGGGCACGACCGGCATCGTGGCGCAGCCCACCGAAGGTGTTGACCGCGCGGTAGTGCGCACCCGGCAGCGGCGCGGTGACATCGGCGCGGATGTTGGTCGCCGCGTCGCTCTCGAGCAGCACGTTGGCGTCGTGGTTGGCGAGCGAGAGGATGCCGCGCGCCCGGTGGTACTTGAAGCTGCGCGCGAGGCTGCGCCGGCCGCTCGCGGCAAGCGCGCTCGTTATGGTGTCACCGGCGTAGGCCTGCACCGGCTCTCCTTCGAACAGGAAGGAGAAACTCTCGCTGCGGTCGAGCCATTCGCCCTCGCGTGGTGGCAGGCGACGGATCACGGCCGCGGCCCGCCGCGTGCCGGCTCGATGGCGAGGATGACGTCGCTGCCGGTGTCGCGGCGCACGCGGAACCACAGGCGGCTCGCGCCGTGGTACCACCATTCGACGCGCTCGCGCGGCACGCTGCTGCGCTCGAACACCCAGCGTGCGGCGCTCCACTCACCGAGTTCGGCGGGTTCGGGTTCGAGCACACCACTGATGCTGAACTCGGTGAACGGGCGGCGCCCGAGAAGCGGGAAATCGGCGTATTTCATGCGGCGTTGGCGGCTTGGCTGCAGGCGGGAGCGGCTCAGTGCCCGACCGAGGCGGCACCCTTCTCGCCGACCAGCGAGAAGTCGTCGAAGCGGGCAAGATTGAAGGCGCCGATGAGCGCATCGTCGCGCCCATTGGCAATCGTCGCGGCCATCGTCTTGCCGCTGATCGGGGTGGCCTTGAAACCCCAGGTGCCCCAGCCGGCGTCGAGGAAGAAGCCGTCCACAGGCGTCGTACCCATGACCGGCGCGAAATCGGGCGTCATGTCGGCCATGCCGGCCCACTGGCGATTGACCTTGAGCCCGGCCATGGCGGGGAAGAGGTCGAGCATGCCATCGGCAAGCGCACTGACGAACTCGAAACTGGAACGTCGCGAGTGCAGTTCGGCCGGGTCGAGCGAAGCGCCCATGACCATCTCGCCGCGTGCGCTCTGCGACACGTACAGGTGCAGACTGCCGGAGACGATGATGGTATCGAGCCAGGGCTTGACCGGTTCGGTCACGCAGGCCTGCAGCGGGAAGATCTCGATCGGGCTCTTCAGCCCGACCATGGCGAGCACGCCGGGCGTGAAGCCGGCCACCGCGGAGAGCACCGCGCCGCAGCGCAGCGTGCCGCGCGAGGTGACCACCCCCGTCACGCGCCCGTGCTCGACGAGGATGTCCGTCACCTCGATATGCTGGTGGATCTCGGCGCCGTGACGCGACGCCTGGCGCGCGTAGCCCCAGGCGACCGCGTCGTGTCGCGCCACCGCGCCGGGCGCATGGTAGAGCGCGCCCTCGACGGCATGGTTGCCGCCGCAGCTCAGGTCGATGCCGGGCACGGCGCGGCCGATGGCATCGGCGTCGACCACTTCGCTGTCGACCCCGAGGTGCTTGTTGACCTCGGCGCGCCAGCGCGCGGTGCGCAGCGTCGATTCGTTGTGGGCGAGCGTGTAGTGACCGCGCTCGGAGTAGAAGATGTTGGTCTCGAGCTCCTCGGAGAGCCCGCGGAACAGTGCGAGGCTGGCGTCGTAGAAAGCGACGCCCTCGGGAGTCAGGTAGTTCGAGCGGATGATGGTCGTGTTGCGCCCGGTGTTGCCGCCGCCCAGGTAGCTGCGCTCGAGCACCGCGACGTTGGTGATGCCGTGGTCGCGCGCCAGGTAGTAGGCGCAGGCGAGACCATGTCCGCCGGCGCCGATGATGACGACGTCGTAGCTGTCGCGCAGCGTCGCCGGCGTGTTGAACCAGCGCGGCTCGGCGTAATCCTCGATGAAGGCGTACTTCAGCAGGCGCAGCGACATGGGCTCAGCCTGCCCGGGACACGGGGGCCGTGCGCGCACGGGACTTCGATACGGCGCGCCCCATTCAGCAATCCAGCGTGTTGCGCCGCTCCCATGCCGAGAGGTGCGCGGTATAGTCGGTCCATTCGCCCATCTTGAGCTTGATGTAGGAGGCAACCACCTCCTCGCCCCAGGCTGCCGCGATGACCTTGTTCTTCTCGAGCAGGCGCAGCGCGTCGAGCAGCGTCGCCGGCAGTCGCGGCGCCGACTTGATCTTGTGACCCTCGGTGTACATGTTCACGTGCACGGGCTTGCCCGGATCGCGCTTGTTGTCGATGCCGTCGAGGCCTGCCGCGAGCACCGCCGCCTGCGCGAGGTAGGGGTTGGTCGAACCGTCCATCAGGCGCAGTTCGAAACGCCCGGCATCGGGTACGCGAATCATGTGGGTGCGGTTGTTGCCGGCATAGGTGACGGCATTCGGCGACCACGTCGCGCCCGAACTCGTCACCGGCGCGTTGATGCGCTTGTAGCTGTTGACCGTCGGGTTGAATACCGCGCAGAGCGCCTGCGCGTTGTGCAGGATGCCACCGAGGAACTGATAAGCGAGCGGCGACAGGCCGAGCTCGTCACGGTTACCGAGAAAGAGATTCTTGCGCCCGGCCTTGTCCCACAACGAGACGTGGGTATGGCATCCGTTGCCGGTGAGATTGGCGAACGGCTTCGGCATGAAGGTCGCGCGCAGGCCGTGATTCTCGGCGATGGTCTTGACCATGTACTTGAAGAACACGTGCCGATCGGCGGTGACGAGGGCGTCGTCGTAGTCCCAATTCATCTCGAACTGGCCGTTGGCGTCCTCGTGGTCGTTCTGGTACGGCCCCCAGCCGAGCGTCTGCATGGCATCGCAGATCTCGCGGATGACCGGGAAGCGGCGCATCAGGGCCTGCTGGTCGTAGCAGGGCTTGGCCTGCATGTCGGCCGGGTCGGAGATGTCGCTGCCATCCGGCGTGATGAGGAAGTACTCGCACTCGACGCCGGTCTTCATTCGGTAGCCGGCTGCCGCCGCGCGCGCAACCTGGCGGCGCAGCACGGTGCGCGGCGCGGCCTCCACCTCGACGCCGTTCATCCACAGGTCCGCTGCCACCCACGCCACTTCCGGGTTCCACGGCAACTGCGTGAGGCTGGCCGCGTCGGGCACGGCGAAGAGGTCCGGGTCGGCCGGCGTCATGTCGAGCCAGGCGGCGAAGCCGGCAAAGCCCGCGCCGTCCTTCTGCATGCCCTTGATCGCGCTCGCCGGCACCAGCTTCGCCCGCAGGACGCCGAACATGTCGACGAAGCTGACGAGAAAGTACTTGATACCCTTGCTCTTCGCGGCCTGTGCCAGATCGGTTGCCATGCTGCTTGTCCTCCTGTTGCCGGCTCCGGTGGGATTGCGCGCGGGGCGCGTCAGAACTTGCCGCGCCCGGGAATCCAGTCGGTGCCGGCGAGCGGCACCCCGGCCATCGCCGCCGCCTCGATGGTCAGCGCGACGAGATCCTGGGGCTCGAGGTTGTGCACGTGGCTCTTGCCGTTGGCGCGCGCCAGAGTCTGCGTCTCGAGCGTGAGCACGTTGAGATAATTGGCCAGGCGGCGACCGCCGAGCACGGGGTCGAAGCGCGCTGCGAGCGCGTCGTCCTGGGTCGAGATGCCAACCGGGTCGCGGCCCTCGTGCCAGTCGTCGTAGTAGCCGGCCGAGCTGCCGATACGGTTGTAGTCGTCCTCGAAATCCGGCGCGTTGTCGCCGAGCGCGATCAGCGCGGCGACACCGATGGAGACCGCGTCGGCACCCATCGCCAGCGCCTTGGCGACGTCGGCGCCGCTGCGGATGCCGCCGGAGACGACCAGCTGGACCTTGCGGTGCATGTCCATCTCCTGCAGCGCCTCCACCGCCTGGCGCAAGGCCGGCAGGGTCGGGATGCCGACGTGCTCGATGAATACGTCCTGCGTCGCCGCGGTACCACCCTGCATGCCATCGAGCACGATGACGTCGGCGCCCGCCTTCACCGCGAGCATGGTGTCGTAGTAGGTCCGGGCGGCGCCGATCTTGATGTAGATCGGCTTCTCCCAGTTGGTGATCTCGCGCAGTTCCTGGATCTTGATCTTGAGATCGTCCGGCCCCGTCCAGTCGGGATGGCGACACGCGCTGCGCTGGTCGATTCCTTCCGGGAGGTCACGCATACCGGCCACGCGCGCAGAAATCTTCTGCCCCAGCAGCATCCCGCCGCCGCCCGGCTTGGCGCCCTGCCCGACCACGATCTCGATGGCGTCGGCGCGTCGCAGGTCGTCGGGATTCATCCCGTAACGCGACGGCAGCAGCTGGTAGACGAGAAGTTCGGAGTGCTCACGCTCCTCCGGCGTCATGCCGCCATCGCCGGTGGTGGTGCTGGTGCCGGCGAGCGTGGCGCCGCGCCCGAGCGCTTCCTTGGCGGGCCCGGACAGCGCGCCGAAACTCATGCCGGCGATGGTGATCGGAATCTTGAGCTCCAGCGGCCTGGACGCGTAGCGCGTGCCGAGCGTGACGCCGGTGGCGCACTTCTCGCGGTAGCCCTCGAGCGGGTAGCGCGACATGCTGGCACCGAGGAAGAGCAGGTCGTCGAAGCTCGGCACGTCGCGCTTGGCGCCGAAGCCGCGGATGTCGTAGATGCCGGTGTCGGCGGCGCGCTGGATCTCGGCGATCACCTCGCGCGGGAAGGTGGCCGACGGGCGCAGGCGCGAGCGCAGCTCGGTGATGTCCTCGCGGCGTGGCTTCTTAGTAGGCATGCGCGTTGTCCACCTTGAAATTGTAGAGCTGGCGGGCGGAGCCGAAACGATGAAATTCCGCGCCGTCGGCGCCGCTGATGCCGGCCTCGGCAAGTAGCTGCTCGACCTCGCGCTTGTGCTTGTCCTTCATGCTCTTCTCGACGCAATCGGCCCCGAGCGAGGCGACGTTGCCGCGTACGTAGAGCCGCGCCTCGTAGAGCGAATCGCCGAGGGCATCGCCGGCGTCGCCGCACACCACCAGCCGGCCACTCTGTGCCATGAAGGCACTCATGTGACCGACTGCACCGCGTACCACGATATCGACGCCCTTCATGGAGATGCCACAACGCGAACTGGCATCGCCCTCGATCACGAGCAGCCCGCCGTGCGCGGTGGCGCCGGCGTACTGCGAGGCACTGCCGGTCACGCGTACCACGCCCGACATCATGTTCTCGGCCACGCCCGGACCGGCGTTGCCGTGCACGGTGACGTGGGCGTACTTGTTCATGCCGGCGCAGTAGTAGCCGACGTGGCCGTCGATGTCGATCTTGCTCGGCGCATCGAGACCGACGGCGACATTGTGCGCACCGCGCGGGTTGGTCACGCGCCACTGCTCGATCGCGCTGCCGCCGTTGGCACGCTGCAGGGCCTGGTTGAGCTCGCGAATCGAGTGCGCCGCGAGGTCGAAGACTTGCGTCACGGTCAGTGGCTCCAGCTGTAGATGCGCCCGGGTTCGGGCTCCCAGGATCGCGCCTGGTCGGCACCGGGAAGCATCGCGATGGCGCGGTACTCCGAGGCCATCGCGACCCAGGCGTCGCTCTCGGCGATCACCGCGGGCTTGCACGCGATGGGGTCGCGCAACACCGCAAAGCCCTCGCGCGTGCCGACGGCAAAGGTGTAGAAGCCGTCGAGATCGCGCATGCCGCGCGTCAGCGCCTGCTCGAGGCTGTCGCCCTCGCGCAGCCGCCAGGTGAAGTAGCCGGCGGCGACTTCGCTGTCGTTGTCGGTCGCAAAGCGTACGCCGCGCTTCTCCAGCTCGCTGCGCAGGCGATTGTGATTGGACAGCGACCCGTTGTGCACCAGGCACAGGTCTTCGCCGGTCGAGAAAGGATGCGAGTGTTCGGTGGTGACCGCCGACTCGGTCGCCATGCGGGTGTGACCGAGCGCGTGGCTCGCACGCATGGAGGCGACGTCGAACTGCTCGATGACACGCTCGGGCAGGCCCTTTTCCTTGTAAATTTCGATCGCGCCGCCGGAACTCAGCACGCGCAGCTGCGGAAAGCCCGCGTCGAGCCAGCTGACGAGGTCACCGAGCCATACGCTGGTCACCAGTACCGCGTGGTTGCCGTGCAGGGTGAAGCGCTCGATACCATCGAAAGCGCTCGTCAACGCGGCCTCGAAGTCGTGCCAGAAGAAGCCGGCCGGGGCCAGCAGGGTGAGCTTGATGTGGCCGAAAGGCACCGCGTCGCGATATACCGCGAAGCCCGCACTGTCGGGACCGCGATCGGTCATCTCGCGCAGCATCAGAGCGAAGTGGCGGCCGAGTTCGGCTTCGAACGCGGCGGTCTTGGCGAACAATCCGACGATTCCGCACATGGCGGGAGCACCTGCCCGTAGTTCATCTGAAGAATAAAATTATACCCAGATGAAATTCCCGGCAAGCATTATTTTGCGCTGCAGCGGCCCGCGCCCGCGCGACACCCGGGTGCACGCCGGTCACCGTGCGGCGCCGGTACGCCGGCCAGCGCCCCGCAACGGACCAGCCTGTCGCCGGCATCACGGCCGCGACGCGCGACCCGGGGCCGGTCGCTGCGCGGGTCAGTCCTCGTCGCGCGCCTTGCTGAGCACGGCGATCATGCGCACCGGCAGTTCGAGCAACTCCTCCGGGCCGTGCGCCGCCTCGGCGTCGAAGAACAGCGAATCACCGGCAGTGAGGACGTAGGTCTTCTTGCCGTGGCGGTAGAGCACGCGCCCCTCGAGCAGGTAGATGAACTCCACACCCGCGTGCTGGAAGAGCGGGAACACTTCCGACTCGTCGGTCAGCGTGATCAGGTAGGGTTCGACATTGACCCGGCTCTGGATGTTGTGACCGAGCAGGCGATATTCGTGGCCGGCCCGCGTGCCGACGCGCTCGATCACCAGGCCCTCGCCGCGGCGCACGTAGGAGCAGTCGCGTTGTTCCTCGTACTTGCGGAAGAACGCGGTGACCGGCACGTTCAGTGCGGCGGCAATGGCGGCAAGCGTGGCGAGCGAGGGCGAGCTCATGCCACGCTCGATCTTCGACATCATGCCGGCCGACAGACCGGCAAGGCTCGCCACCTCCGCTATCGTCATGCGCAGTTCCGAGCGAAAGTGCCGGATCTGCTGCCCGATAGCCTCGGCGAGACGCGCCTCGTCGTGGCGGATCCGCTCCGACAGCGCGGGCGGCCGTTCGCGCGCCGCCATCAGTCCTCAACCTCGGCGACGCGCGCAACAGGCGCCACGGTCGCGGCGCCGAGACGCACGAGATCGCCGAACGCGAGCTCGATGGTGAGCGTGCGCAGACCGCCACCGACCAGCACCTGCTGCGTTGATTCACAGGCATCGTCGAGAATGACCTCGACCGCCGGCGTGACGCGAAACGGCCCGACGCCGCCGACCTCGAAACCGAGTTCGCTGGCGACGCGCGCCGGCTCGACCAGGCGGAGCGCGCGTCGCGAGCAGCCGGCCAGCGCGGCGACCGCGCGGTAATCGACACGTCGATCGCAGGCGACCGCAACGAGCAGCCGCCGCGCGCCGGGCACGACCTCGAAGACCACGGTCTTCCACAGGCCCTCGGTGAGGTGGGGTACCTCGGCATGCGCCTCGGCAATGGTGCCGACTGCGGCGTGTCGGTGCACCCGGTGGGTGATGTCCGCCTGCGCCAGCTGGCGCGCGATCTCGGCTGCCGCGCCTTCGGGCGGCGCGGCAGCCTGCGGCTGGCCCACCGCGGGCATTGTCAGCGGAACAGGAACCAGCCGATCAGGCCGATGATGACCAGCACGATGAGCGCGACCACCGTGCCGCTCGAGCTGCTCGCCTGCGGTGCCGGGGTGGGCGCCGGGCGCGGCTTCGGCGCCGCTTGCTCACGCGCCGGCGGCTCAACCGCCGGTGCTTCGCGTGCGGCCTCCTGGCGCGCTGGTGATGCTTCCGCCTGACCGCCGGTAATGTCGAAATCGAGACCGGCGCCGTCTTCGCCAGCGCCGCTGCCACCGGGATCGAAGTCGACGCCGGATTTCACGGCCTGCTGCTCGCCTTCACCGGTCAGATCGAAATCGAGCTGCCTTGCCGCCGGCACTTCGCCCTCGCCGGTGATGTCGAAATCGACCTGCTCACCGCTGCGCTTGCGCGCCGGCTTGAGCAGCACCTCGTGGACCTTCTCGTCGCTCGCCGCACGGGCCGGCCCGCCCTTGCCCGGAGAGAGAAAAATCTGGGTCTTCTCGTTGTCGCCTTCGTCGTTCGCCATGCGGCACGCCTCGCTGTTGATCCCGCCCCATCCAACGTGCGGGGCCCTTTCGATTATAGGGCCTGTCGATCGCCAGTGGTCGAGCGCGTCCAGAGTCGTCCTGACCGGTCGCCCCGTCGCGCCGACACGTGCCGGCAGGTACGGCGTGTGATGGGTGTCGCTGCTACCATGCGCGCCCATGTCCGGCCCCCTGCACAAACTGCGCGCCCGTCTCACCGAAACGGTCGACTACGCCCTCGTCACCGGCGAGGCTGCCTTCGCATTGAATACCCTCATCGGCGCGCCGCTCGCGATCGTCGCCAGTGGGCGCATCTTCTGCGCTGCCTGCGGTCGCCTGACGCCGAAGAGCTACGCCCAGGGGCACTGCTACCCATGCATGCAGCGCCTCGCACGCTGCGACCTCTGCGTGCTCAAGCCCGAGACCTGCCATTACGCTGCCGGCACCTGTCGAGAACCGGCCTGGGGCGAGACCCATTGCATGACCGGACACGTCGTCTACCTCGCCAACACCTCGGCACTCAAGGTCGGCATCACGCGCGCGAACCAGCTGCCGACACGGTGGCTGGACCAGGGTGCCACCCAGGCGCTGCCCCTGCTCCGCACCACCACGCGTCACCTCGCGGGACTGGTCGAAGTGGCCATCGCACGCGAGGTCGCCGACAAGACCAATTGGCGTGCCATGCTGCGTGGTGACGGCGCGCCCATCGACCTCGCCGCAGCTGCCACGCCCATATTGGCGGCGATCGCCGACGACCTCGCCGCCATCCGTGCCGTGCACGGCGACGACGCGGTGGCGCGGCTCGACGCCGAACCGCTCGCCATCCGCTACCCGGTGCAGCGCTACCCGCAGAAGGTCGTGTCTTACAACTTCGACAAGACCCCGCGCATCGGCGGCGTGCTCGAAGGCATCAAGGGCCAGTACCTGCTGTTCGACGGCGGCGTCGTCAACGTACGCAAATTCACCGGTTACGAGGTCACCGTCGAGGTTGACTGATCGGCGTCGCGTTCAGCTGATGGTGGCGCCACCGTCGACGACGAAATTCTGCCCGGTGGTGAAGCTGCCGGCGCGCGAGGCGAGGTAGACGGCGATGCCTGCAACCTCCTCGGGCTCGCCGATTCGCCGTAGCGGATCGTGCTCGACGCGGCGCGCGAGGATGTCCGGGTTCTCCCACAATGCCCGCGCAAAGTCGGTGCGGATGAGGCCGGGCGAGATGGCGTTGACGCGAATGTTGTGGGGGCCGTTCTCGACCGCGAGGTTGCGCACGAGCTGCAGGTCGGCAGCCTTCGAGATGCAATAGGCGCCGAGCCGATCGTTGCCGCGCAGACCGCCAATCGAGGACACCACGATGACGGCCCCGTCGCGCCGCTCAATCATCTCCGGCAGTACGAGCTGGATCAGCCAGTGATTGGCCATGATGTTGACCCCCAGGATCTTCTCGAACGCCGAGTCGGGCAGCTCGCTCATCGGCCCGTAGGTCGGATTGACCGCGGCATTGCACACCAGGATGTCGATATGGCCGAGCTGGCGCCGCGTCTCCGTGACCAGGGCCTCGAGTGCCGGGCGCGTGCTGATGTTGGCGGGGATCGCGACCGCGCCGCCAGGCGCATCGGTGAGCTCGGCGTTGATGGCGGCGGCGACTTCCTCGCACACCTCGCCCTTGCGACTCGAAATGACCACGCGAGCGCCGTGACGCGCGAGCTCGGTGGCGATGGCACGGCCGATGCCCTTGCTGGAACCGGTGACGAGAGCGACCTTGCCGGTGAGGTCGAAGAGCTGGCTGGACATGATGCTGGGGCTTCCTCGGATCGAACGATGATGTCCGGCGCTGGCGCCGGCGCCGCACGCGGCGCGTGCAGCGCCGGCAGTGTAACCCGGGGCGGAAGAACGTCCGGCCGGCGCCCCGTCAGGGCAGGTAGTCGGCCATCCCGATCAGCGTGAACAGGCGAGGATAGTCGGTCTCGGGGATGTCGGCGCCGGTCGCCTCGTGCAGGCCGACAACGAGATTGAGGAAGTCCATCGAGTCGAGATCGAGTGCGCTGCGCACATCCTCGTCATCGCCGACTGCAGTGAGTTCTGCTTCCGGGGCAATGTCGGCGAGCAGGCGTGCGACGAGTTCGCGGGTGGCGTCGATGTGCATGTCGGAACGTCCTATTGGTTGGTCAGGGCGTGGGCGCTCAGAGCGTCTCCGGCGCCTGCAGGCGAGCGGCGATATCTTCCAGCAGCAGGCTGCCGGCATGCCCGTCGCTGACGCGATGATCGCCGGCCAGGGTCAACGTGACGACCGACAGGGCCGAGATGCGGTCGTCGACCACCCAGGGTCGCGTAACGATGCTGCCGAAACCGAGCATGACGACCTGGGGCGGATGGATCACCGGCCAAACCGCCTCCGCCCCACGTTCGCCGAGACTGGTCACGGTCGCCGTGGCACGATTGAGTTCGGAAGCGCGCAGCCCGCCGCCGCGAGCGCGCCTGACGAGGTCGCGCAGCGCCGCCATCAAGGCATCGAGGTCCTGCGTCTCCGCATCCAGGATCGCCGGCGCGACGAGGCCGCCGCCGCGCAGCGCAATCGCCCAGCCGAGATTGACCGCGTCGGCCGGGACGTAATGGTCGTCGACGAAATGCCCGTTGAACCCGGGGTGCCCGGCGAGCGCCAGGGCGCTGGCACGGAGCAGGAGCACGGCCGGCAACAGGCGTTCATTGACGCTGCGCTCGGCGTTCGCGTGCGCCAGCCAGGCCAGCGCCGGCGCGAGGCACACCTGCGTGCTCAGGTAGTAGTGCGGGATGTCCCGCTTGGCGCGGGTCATCGCGGCGCCGATCGCACGACGCATGGCCGCGGCATCGAAGCCGCGCCGCGGCGTGCGCGGCTGCCCGGCAGCGTGCTCCGGGCCCGCGCGCCGAACGTCGCGCGCGACCACCGCGCCGTCAGGCCCGCTGCCGGCGACGGTGCCGAGGTCGATGCCGTGTTCGCGTGCCAGGCGTCGTGCCAGTGGGCTCGCGCGTACCGGGCCGCCGGTGGCTCGCGGTGCCGGCACCGCCGGCGGTGCCGTGACCGCGGCCGTCGCCGTTACGCCCGGCTCACCCGCAGCGGGGACAGCGGGCGCGGTGGGCGGGGGCGCCGCGACCCCGGCACCCGTCGCATCGGCGCCACGTACGATGGCCAGCACCGTGCCGACCGGCAGCTCGACATCGAGCGGCGCAACATACCGCTCGATCACGCCGTCCTCGAAAATCTCGACGTCGATCGCGCCCTTGTCGGTCTCGAGCACGACGACGAGGTCACCGCTCTTCACCACGTCGCCCTCGTCGACCAGCCACTCGACCACGCGCGCGCTTTCCATGTCGGCGCCGAGCGAGGGCAACAGGAACTCGCTCATCGGCCTGTCATGCCGTCAGCGCGCGGTCCCGAGCAGTGCACGGGCCGCTGCGGCAATTGCCGCCGGCTGCGGTAACGCGGCCTGCTCGAGCGGTGCGGCATACGGTATCGGCACCTCGCGCGAACATACCCGAACGATCGGCGCATCGAGTTCGTAGAACACGTCCTCGGTGAGGCGCGCGCTGACCTCGGCAGCGAGCGAGCCACTCTTCCAACCCTCGTCGACGATCACGCAGCGGTGCGTGCGCGCGACCGCGGCTGCCACCGTCGCCATATCGAGCGGGCGCAGCACGCGGAGATCCACCACCTCGGCATCGATGCCCTCGGCGGCAAGCTGTTCGGCCGCGGCAAGCGTCTTGGGCAGGCTGCCGCCATAGGTGACGAGCGTCACGTCGCGGCCCGGCCGGCGCACGCGCGCGTGCTCGATATCGACCGCGCTGACGGCGTCATCGAGTGGGCCGCTCGCGTTGTAGAGCATGACGTGCTCGAAGATCAGCACGGGATTCGGATCGGCGAGTGCCGCGGCCAGCATGTAGCGCGCATCCTCCACGGTTGCCGGCGCCAGCACGCGCAGTCCCGGCACGTGCGCATACCAGTTCTCCAGCGAGTGCGAGTGTTGCGCGGCGAGCTGCCGACCGGCGCCCGTCGCCATGCGGATCACCAGCGGCACCGCGAACTGCCCGCCCGACATGTGCGGCAAGGTGGCCGCGTTGTTCACGATCTGGTCCAGCGCCAGCAGGCTGAAATTGACCGTCATGATCTCGACGATGGGGCGCATGCCGGCGAGCGCGGCGCCGATACCGGCGCCGACGAAGGCGCTCTCGGACAACGGCGTGTCGCGGATGCGCTCCTCGCCCAGCTCGTCCAGCAGGCCCTTGGTCACCGCGTAACAACCGCCGTAGCAGCCGACGTCCTCGCCCATCAGGAACACGCGCGGATCGGCGAGGATGGCCTCGCGGATGGCCTGCCGGCAGGCTTCGCGGTAGCTCAGCTCGTTCATCGCCGCCGCCCGTCCGCCAAGGCTCCGAGGTGCACGTTCATTCGGGCACCTCGTCGAGCGTCACGAAGCGCTCGAGATCCTCGATCGGTTCCGGCGCGCCCGCCTCGGCGAAGGCGACGGCGGCCTCGATCTCCGCCTCGATGGCCTGCTCGAGACGCGCGATCTCGTCGTCGACGACGACATGGCTGTTTTCGAGCCACTGGCGCAGGCGCACGATTGGCCCCTTCGCCTTCCATTGCTCGACCTCGGCCTTGTCGCGGTAGAGCTGCGCATCGAACATCGAGTGCGCGCGAAACCGGTAACCACGGCATTCGAGAAAGCGCGGTCCACCATCCACCCGCATCGCGTCGACCGCGCGTCGTGCGGCGACCTCGACAGCGACCACGTCCATGCCGTCGACCACTTCGCTCGGCATGCCGTAGCTCGCCGCGCGCGCGTGGATGTCGATGTTCGATTCCGCGCGCTCGAGCGCCATACCCATCGAGTAGAGATTGTTCTCGCACACGAACAGGACCGGTAGCCGCCACAGCGCCGCGAGGTTGAGACTCTCGTGGAATTCGCCTTCGTCGACCGCGCCCTCGCCGAAGAAGCACACGGTGACGCTCGCACGGCCCAGCAACTGGTCGCCGAGCGCAGTGCCGACGGCAAGCGGCAGGCCGCCACCGACGATGGCATTGCCGCCGAAGAAGCGCCGCGTGCGGTCGAACAGGTGCATCGAGCCGCCGCGTCCGCGGCACAGCCCTTCGACGTGCCCGTAGAGTTCGGCCATGATGCGGTCCATCGGCAGCCCGCGCGCGAGCGCCTGGCCGTGCTCGCGGTAGGTGGCGACGACCGCATCGTCGGCCCCGAGCGCCTCCATCACGCCGACCGCGATGGCCTCCTCGCCGTCGTAGAGATGCAGGAAGCCGCGGATCTTCTCGCGCTGGTAGAGTTCCGCGCACTTGCGCTCGAACAGCCGGATGCGCAGCATCCCGGCGAGCAGGTGCAGCAGGTGATCGTGGTCGAGATGAAGCTTGCCGCCCATGTCGTCAGCGCTCGTCGCTCTCGAGCGTGGAGATGTCGCCTTCGGGCAGACCGAGCGCGCGTGCCTTGAGCAGCCGGCGCATGATCTTGCCGCTGCGTGTCTTCGGCAGGTTCTCGCGGAACTCGATGCTCTTCGGCGCCACCGCCGCACCAAGGCGCTTGCGCGCGTGTCCGAGGAGCTCGCGGTTCAGTTCGAGAGACGGCACATGCCCGGGCTTCAACGCGACATAGGCCCGGACCTGTTCGCCGGCGACCTCGTCGGGCACGCCGATGACCCCGACTTCGGCCACTGTCGGGTGTTCCATCAACGCGCTCTCGACCTCGAACGGGCCGATCAGGTGACCGGCCGACTTGATGACGTCGTCGGCGCGGCCGACGAACCAGTAATAGCCATCGGCATCGCGGCGCGCGAGGTCACCGGTGAGATACCAGTCGCCGGCAAAGCATCGTTCGTAGCGTTCGTGCTCGTCGAGATAGTCGCGCATCAGCGAAGGCCAGCCGCGCTTCAGCGCGAGCTCGCCTTCGCGCCCCGGTTCCTCGATGACCGTCACCGAGCCATCGGCCGCGCGTCCGACGATGGCCGCATCGATGCCCGGCAACGGGCGGCCCATCGAGCCCGGCTTGACGTCGAGCGCGCGGTAGTTCGCGATCATGATGCCGCCGGTCTCGGTCTGCCACCAGTTGTCGTGGAAGGGCATGCCGAAGGCGTCGTTCGCCCACACCACCGCCTCCGGGTTGAGCGGCTCGCCGACACTCGCCATGAAACGCAGCGCCGAGAGGTCGTAACCCGCCAGCGCTCCGGCGCCGAGCTTCATCAGCATGCGGATGGCGGTCGGTGCGGTATACCACACCGTGACGCGCTCGCTGGCCAGGATGCCGTACCAGGTGGCGGCGTCGAACTCGGCCTCGACGACGACGTTGCTCACGCCGTGCGTGAGCGGCGCGATGATGCCGTAACTCATGCCGGTGACCCAGCCGGGGTCGGCGGTGCACCAGAAGACGTCGTCGGGGTGCAGATCGAGCGCGTAGTAGCCCGTCACGTGGTGGGTCAGCACCGCCTCGTGGGCATGCAGCGCGCCCTTCGGCTTGCCGGTGGTACCACTGGTAAAATGCAGCAACGCGATGTCGTCCGCGCGCGTCGGGTGCAGCAGGTAATCGGCCGGCTGCGTCTCGACCAGCGCCGACCATGCATACGTCCCGGGCTCGCTGTCCTCCGCATCCGCATCGGTCAGCACGACATGGCGCAGCCCCGGCAGACGCGGACGCAGTCCTGCGACCTTGCGCCGGTATAGTCCACGTGTCGTTACCAGCACGCGGGCATCGCCGAGCGTCATGCGCGTGGCTATGGGCTCGGGGCCGAACGCCGCGAACAACGGGCACACCGTGCAGCCGGCCCGGAACGCGCCCAGCACGGCCACGTACAACTCGACCGTGCGCCCGCACAAGACGAACACGCGCTCGCCAGGCGCCACGCCGAGCGCACGCAGCGCGTGCGCGAAGCGGCAACTCGCGTCGCGCAGCGCGCCATAGGAAAGCGTCGTACGGGTGCCGTCGCTGCCGACCAGGCGCAGTGCCGGGTGGTCGCTGCGCACACCGGCCGCGTGGCGGTCGACCGCCTCGAACGCGACGTTGAGACCACCGTCCGGCAGGCCATCGAGCATGGCGCGTGCAGCGCTCCAGTCGAAACGCGCGACGGTAGCGTCGTAGTCGACGAGATTCGGCGGGCAGTCCATTGCGGCCACCGGCTTGCTGATCACCGCGTAGGGCATGGGCGTCGCATCTCGACCCTGCTCGTGCCGGAATGGCACTCTGGTCTTTCGCCCATTCAAGCGGCGTCGGCACGGCGCTGCCTTGATCCAGGTCAGTACCGCGGCGCCCACCGCCGCGTGGGAAGCCCGCTACGTCCGGTCCGGCGGCGTCTGGGCGTACTTGTAGAGATCCTTCCAGAAATGGTCGAGCACCGAGTCGTCTGCACAGCGGGTGCACTCGAGCTCGGGGTCGCTGACCTCGATCAGCCCATGCTTGATCAATGTCTCGGCATAGGGGCCGCGATCGATGAGCTTGACCGGGCCGCGATGCTCGGCGATCTCCTGGCGCCGCCGGCGGGTCGCGTCGGCATCGACCTCGTGAGTCTCGGGGTCGATGACGACGCCATAGTCGCGCTCGGCCGAACCGTGCGATACCAGCCGTCGCACGACGTCCATGCGCACGGCCTCGACATCGCGCTCGAGCGGATCGCCCCAACCGCCGCCGCCGGGCGTGACGAGGCGAATCACGTCGCCGGCCTTGACCGGCACGGCATCCCGACTGAAGAAGACATTCTCCTCGTCGGGCGTACCCGGGTTCTTTACCGAGCCGCCGGGCGCACCCCAGCGTCCGCCCTTGATGCCGATGCACGCGAACGCGGTGCGCTCGGTCACTGTCGTGTAGTGGCCATCGACCAGCGTGCGCAGTTCCTTCACGTATCCCAGGCCTCCACGATATTTACCGGGCCCACCCGAATCCATGGCGAGTCCCACGCGTTCGACCGCAACCGGGAAGCGCTGCTCGATGAACTCGGCCGGCAGGTTCTTCGAATAGGGCACCAGGTCGACCGCGTCCGTGCCGTCGGCATAGGGTCTCGCCCCTGAGCCGGCGCCGAAGATCTCACGCATCAGGAACAGCTTGCCATCGAGATCCTCACCGTACAGGCCATAGATCTGGATGTTCTGCATATCCGCCACGACCTCGCCTTCGAAGGCCTTGGCGAGCGCCACGGTGTAGGCGCTGATCATGCGCAGCATGCAGGTCATGCGCGAGACCACCGGCGCCGGGAACTCGGCGCTGAGAATGGTGCGCTTCGGGATCCGGCAACGGAAGACGTCGGTGACGCCTTCGTTGATGATGATGCCGGGGATCTGCGCCTTGAAGAAGGCGCCCAGCCATTTCGAGTAATGGCGCCCGTCGAGAGGCCAGTTGATCGGGCCACGTGCCTGCGGTGCGGTGCCGTCGAAATCGAGAATCATCTTCTCGGGATACTTGCGCATGGTGATGCGCATCTTCACCGGCCGGTCGAGCGTGAGACCATCGTTCTCGATGAAGTCTTCGCCGACGAACTCCCCCTCGGGAAAGAACGGCAGGCCCTTCTCGCGCACAACCGCGGCACAGCGCTCGATGATCTCGTAGAACGCAGCCTCCACGCGTTCGCCACCAAAGCGATCGCACAACTCGACGACGCGGCGGCGGATGATCTCGTTGGCGCCGACGAAGGCATCGATGTCGCCGCGCAAGTCTTCCGGAAAGCGCGAATTGCGCAGCAGTACGTCATAGAGGGCGTCGTTCAGATGCCCCGCGTCGTAGAGCTTCACCGGTGGGCACAGGGTCCCTTCCTCGAAGATGCTTTGCGACGTGTTCGGCCACGACCCGGCCATGCGACCACCGACGTCGCTGACGTGCCCGAAGATCTGTGCGAATCCGATCAAGGCATCGGCAAAGAAGATCGGTGTGACCACGCAGTAATCCGGCAGATGGCCGATGGTTCCCGCCGATTCGTAGACGTCGTTGTAGATGAAGACATCGCCTGGCCGGATCGACTCGAGCGGGAATTTCATGCGAATCGGATCCGCCGTCGCTGCCCACGACACGCGCGATACCGACAGGCAATCGAGCGTATTGAGGGATGCCCGGTAGTCGTGCTGTTCGCGGATGATGGTCGAGCGCGCGGTGCGCTCGACGGCCGCCTCCGCCTCCATGACGGCGGCTTCGATGCCACCGTCGACGATGTCGACGAGTATCGGATCGAGGTCGACGCGTGCGCGTGCGATCCGCGCCTGGTAGTCCGGGTCGGGCGCCACGCGACCATAGCGAAACGGGGCGTACTCGGCGAACGCGACGTCCTCGTCGGCCTTGGCGTGGTAGCTGCGTGAAAAGCTTGCGGAAGTGCTCATCGGGATCCTCCGGTTCGACGACGTGCGTGCGCGGTCAGCGACGACTCAGGACCAGGCTGCCCCATTCATCCGTGCGCCCGTGCCAACCCGGGTTGATCACGGTAGTCGAATCGTACTGTTCGACGATCGCGGGGCCCTCGACGATGTTGCCGGCGCGCAGCTTCTCTCGGCTGTAGACCGGGCAGCTGACACGACCGCGGCTCTGCGGAAAATAGACCTCCGCGTGCGCACGCAACGCCGCTTCGGGCGATGCCCCGCCGGCCGACGCTGCCGGCACGCGCGGGCGCTCCAGCAGACCGAGACCGGTGACACCGACGTTGACGAGATCGACCACTTCGCGTCCCTCGTAGGAATACCCGTAGAGGTCGCGGTGCGCCGCATGAAAGGCCGTGAAGGCGGCGTCGATGCCGGCTGCGGCGTCACCGTTCGATTCCTCCAACGGCGTGCGGATCTCATAGGCCTGGCCGCCATAACGCAGGTCGACGAAATGCGTGAGCGCGACATGCGCGGGGCCGAAGCCTTCGCTGGAGAGACGCCCGCGCACCCGCTCCTCGAGCTCGGCGAGCCCGCTCCCCACCCGCGCACGATCGAGCCGATCCTCGCGTTGCACATCGGTATGTACGAGGTCGATGCGCACGTCGGTCAGCAACAGCCCGTAGGCCGAGGTCACGCCGGGGCTCGGCGGCACCAGCACCTGGCGCAGACCGAGCCAGTCGGCGAGATAGCACGCATGCAGCGGGCCGGCGCCGCCGAAAGCGACGAGCACGTAGTCGCGCGGATCGCGACCGCGTTTGACCGACACGGTCCGAATTCCGGCTGCCATGTTCTCGATGGCGATACGCAGGATGCCGTCCGCCGCGGTCACCAGGTCGAGCCCGAGCGCATTGGCGATGGGTTCCACGACCGCCTCGGCACGCGCACGATCGAGAGCCACGCCACCGCCGGCCAGATCGCCGGTGAGACGCCCGAGTACGGCATTGGCGTCGGTCACCGTCGCCTGGTCGCCGCCGCGCCCGTAGCAGGCAGGCCCGGGATCCGCACCGGCGCTGTCCGGACCGACCTTGAGGCTGCGCCCGCCGGCGAGCCAGGCGATCGAACCACCGCCGGCGCCGACGGTGTGGATGTCGATCATCGGCGTCTTGACGTCGTAGATGTCGACGCGGCCCTCGGTCAACATGCGCGGCGTGCCGTTCTCGACCAGGCAGATGTCGGCCGAGGTACCGCCGACATCGAAGCAGATGAGATTGTCGAAGCCGCTCAGTCGAGCGAAGTGGCACGCAGAGATGACCCCCGCCGCCGGGCCGGACAACGCTGCCGTAATCGGCTGTCGCGAAATCTCCTCGGCCTGCGCAAGCCCGCCGCTCGAACGCATGATGTAGAACGGCGCGCCGATACCGTGCCTGCGCAGGTGATCGGCCAGCTTGTCGTGGTAGCGCGACAGGAGCGGCATCAGCGCCGTGTTCAGGCAGGTCGTGTTGGTCCGCTCGTATTCACGGTACTCGCGCAGGATGTCGGACGAGATCGAGATGAAACAGTCGGGATAGACCTCGCGGATGAGTTCGCGTACCCGTTGCTCGTGGGCCGGATTGCGATAGGAATGCAGCAGCGACACCGCGATCGCATCGATGCCGAGTGCCCGGTACTCGGCGGCGAGCGCGCGAACAGCCTCCTCGTCGATCGCCACCAGCTCGCGTCCGTTGACATCGAGCCGGCCCTCGACTTCGCGCACAAGCTCGAGCGGCACCACCCGTTCCGGCTTGATCCACCACGTGATATCGCCGAACTCTCCCGGCACGGTCTGACGGGCTACCTCGAGGGCCTCGCGATAACCGCGCGTGATGACGAGCCCGAGCGGAGCATACTTGCGTTCCAGAATGGCGTTGGTGGCAACGGTGGTTCCGTGGAAGACGGCAGCGATGTCGCTCGCGGCGATGTTGCCGTCACGCATGACCTGCGCGATGCCGTTGATGAAACCCTCCGCCGGATCGCGGGGCGTGCTCGGCACCTTCGCGAGGCGCAACCTGCCGGTGCTTTCCTCGAGCGCGACGATGTCGGTGAAAGTGCCGCCGATGTCGACGGCGAGGCGCCATGCCATGATGTCCCCCTCCCCACGCACATTGCCTGCGTCGCCCAATGGAAAAGCGAAAGTCGCCGCAGGTCAACCTGAACCCGACAACGCCGACCGTGCCAGCACGAGGTCGCCGCGCGGGTCGACACGGGCCTGCCAGCCCGGCGGCACCAGGCAGGTGGCCTCGTGCTGCTCGATGATCGCCGGCCCTTCGACGACGTCGCCGGGCGCGAGCGCGGCACGCGCGTGCACCGCTGCCGGCAGTGCTTCGTCCGAGCCGGCGAACGTGACCGCACGCGCCGCCGCCGCCGGAACCGGCGCGCCGCGCGTCACGAAGCACTCCGGCACGGGCGGCGGCGTCCTGCGTCCACTCGCGGTGACGCGCAGGTTGACCAGCTCGACCGCCTCGCGATCGCGCCAGGCGCGCCCGGTCGCGCGCTCGAAGATCCCATGAAAAGCCGCCACGGTGGCAGCGACGCTCGCCTCGGGATGGCCGGCCTCGACCCAGTCGATGGTGGTCTCGTGCGTCATGCCGGCGTAGCGCAGGTCGAGCTGGCAACGGGTCTTGACGTGGCCGGCCGGCACCCCCTCTTCGAGGAGCCGCGCTTGCGCGTGGGCAGCCAGCCGCGTGGAGCTTTCCACGAGCGATGCCGCATCACCGCCAGGCCAGGTGATGCCGAGCGCAGCGACGTACTCACAGGTCAGCGGGGCGACCAGCAGACCCCATGCGGCGGCAAGACCGGGTTGCGGCGGCACCAGCACGCGAGGTATGCCGAGCAGGGTGGCGAGTTCAGCGGCGTGGAGTGCCCCGGCGCCGCCCATTGCGTACAGCACGCAACGCGTGGGGTCGACGCCGCGCCCGGCGATGATGCGTCGAATGGCGCCGCACATGTTCTCGGTGGCGATCGCGAGCACGCCACGTGCGGCCGCAACCGCGTCGAGGCCGCGCGGCGCGCCGAACTTGGCCAGCGCCGCACTGGCGCGCGCGTGGTCGAGCGGCAGTTCGCCACCGAGCAGCGCCGGCGGCAAGCGTCCGAGCACGAGCTCGGCGTCGGCGAGCGTCGCGCGCTGGCCGCCACGCCCGTAGCAGGCCGGGCCGGGATCGGCACCCGCACTGTCCGGACCGACATGCCAGCGCCCGTCGGGCGCTGACTGCGCGAGCGAGCCGCCACCGGCGCCGATCGAGACCACGTCGAGCATCGGCATGCGCAGGGGAAAGCCGGCAACGCTGCCGCGCGTTGTCAGCGCGCAGCGCCCATCGCGAATCAAGGCGACATCGGTCGAGGTGCCGCCGATATCGAGGGTGATGAGATCGCGGTAACCGCCAGCCGCCGCCAGAACCCGTGCGCCGACGACGGCCGCGACCGGGCCCGAGACGGTCGTCGCCAGCGGGTTGCCGCGCGCGCGTTTCGCCCCGGCGAGACCGCCACTGGCTTGCATCAGCGAGACGTAGCCGGGTGCCGTCGCACCGCTCGCTTCGAGCTGCGCCAGCTCGTCAGCGAGTAACGGCGCGAGGCGTGCATTGAGGGCCGCAACCAGCGTACGCTCGTACTCACTCAGCGTCGGCAGGGTGGCGCTCGAACAAACGACCTCGAGTCCCGGTCTGAGCGCATGCACGAGCGCTGCAACCTCTGCTTCCTGCGCGCCGTCGAGATAGCTGTGCAGCAGGGCGACGGCGATCGACACGACGCCCGCTGCGGTGAGCTCTTGCACGACACGCGTGACCTCGGCCGGATCGACCGCCTCGCGTGCGCTGCCGTCGGCTGCCAGGCGCGCGCCGATCTCGCGTACGTGTTCGAGCGGCACCAGGCGCGCGGGCAGCGCAGCCGGTGCCGTGGCGCCGGCACTGGCCGGTAAGCGCGCCGTCTCGAGCAGCTCGCGAAAGCCGCGGCTGACGATCAGCCCTGCCGCCGGCAGCGTTCCGCCGAGCAGCGCGTTGAGCGCTCGTGTCGTGCTGTAGAACCACTCGGTACCGGCGTCGCTGCCGCAGCGTGCCGCGATTGCAGCAAGCGAGTCAGGCCCACCGCCGGCGAACTTCCAGCCATGGAGATCGCCTCGCGCATCGGACCACAGAACGTCGATGAAGGTACCGCCGACATCGACGGCGATGCGCTGCGCGGGGGCAAGCGCCTCAGACAAGCGGCACCTGCGGCCAGCGCTGGACCCATGGCCGCGCCTGCTCGAGCTGTGCCGAGAGTCTCAGCAGCGTCGCCTCTTCGGCGTAGCGACCGGTGAACTGGATCCCGATCGGCAGGCCTTCCGGCGTGTGGCAGAGCGGCAGCGAGATGGCAGGCTGGCCGGTGACATTGGCGAACGAGGTGAAGCGCGGAAACTCCTCCAACCGCTCGGTGGCCTGGTGCGGATGCGCGGGGTCGTAGTCGAACCAGCCGAGCGGCGGTGCCGGACGGATCTGGGTTGGTGTCAGCCAGACGTCGTAGCGCTCGAAGAAGGGCGCCACTTCGCGCGCAAAGCGCTGCAGTTCGTTCAAGGCGAGCAGGTAGTCCGAGGGACGCCGCTCGGCATCGAACGAGAGCATCTTCCAGGTGTGACGCTCGAACAGCGCGGCGACAGGCTCGCGCCCGCTGCGTGCCTGCCAGTCGCGCACCATCCACGCCACCATGGCCAGCCAGATGGTGGTGAAGCTGTCCTGGAAGCGACTCGCGTCGACCCGCGGTGCGGCTTCCTCCACCTCGTGACCGAGCGATTCGCACAAGGCCGCGATCTCGCGCACCGCGCTCGCGCAGGCCGGGTCGACTGCCGTCGGCATCACGGGCTGGTCGCTGAAGGCGATGCGCAAGCGCTCGACGGGCGCACCGACCTCGGCAGCGAACGGGCGCGCCGGCGGCGGCGGGTAGTACGGGGCACCGGGATCGGCACCGGCGGTCACATCGAGCATCAGCGCGGTATCGAGCACGGTGCGCGTGACGACGTGCTCGGAGAGCAGGCCGGCACCGCCGACGTCGCCATAATCGGGCCCGAGCGGATTGCGACCGCGCGTGTTCTTGAGCCCGACCAGGCCGCACAGCGCAGCCGGCATGCGCGTAGAACCACCGCCGTCGTTGGCGTGGGCAACCGCCACCATGCCACTCGCCACCGCGGCCGCGGCGCCCCCCGAGGAGCCACCCGGGGTGCGCCCCGGATCCCATGGATTGCGTGTCGGTCCGTACAAGTCCGGCTCGGTGGTCGGCTTGGATGCGAACTCGGGCGTGTTGGTCTTGCCGCAGAAGATGAAACCGGCGCGGCGCATGCGCGCGACCAGCTCGGAATCGCGCGGCGACACGTAACCCTGCAGAAAGCGCGAGCCCTCGGTCAGCGGGGTGCCAGCGAGTTCGGCCATCATGTCCTTGAGCAGCAGCGGGACGCCGGCGAAGGGCTCGTCACCGCTGAGCGTGCGGACCTGCTCGCGGGCTTCCTCGTAGAGCGGAATGACGACGGCATTGAGTGCCGGGTTGAGTGCCTCGATCGAGGTGATCGCCGCTTCCACCAGTTCGGCCGCGGAGACCTCGCCGCGCTTGACCAGCGCGGCCTGCTCCGCCATCGATTTGCGCATCAGTTCATTCATCGGGCAGCTGCTCCTGTACCGGCTCTCAGTGGGGTGCGCTCACCAGCACGCCGTCTGCGGCGAGCGCGTCGATCCGCGCGGCGTCGTAACCGAGCACCTCGCCGAGCACGGCGGCGTTGTGCTCGCCGAGCATCGGCGCGGCGAGATCGAGCCGCTCGGGTTGCGCCGAGAAGCGCAACGGAAAGCCGGGCACAGCGAGCGGACCGAGCACCGGATCGTCGACGTGACGCACCATGTCGCGCGCGCGGAAGTAGGGGTGCTCGAGCGCCTCGACCGGATCGAGCACCGGTGCGCAGGGCACGCGATGCTTCTCGAGCGCGGTGATGACGGCCGCGTTGTCGGGAAAACCCGCCATCCATGCCTCGATCCGAGCAACCAGCTCTTCCTGGCGTGCCGCGCGCGCGGTGGGCTCGGCGTAGCGCTCGTCATGCTCGAGTTCGGGACGCCCGAGCGCCGCGCACACGTTGCCCCACTGGCGTTGCAGCGCAAGGATGACGACGTAGCCGTCGGGCCCGCGGAACACGCCGAAGGGCGCAATCAGCTCGTGGTGCGCACCCTGCCGGCGTGGGTGATACTCGCCACCGGTCAGCGTATAGCCCTGCAGGGAGATGTCGTGCATGTGGAACATGCAGTCGACCATGGAGATGTCGAGCCACTGGCCCTGCCCGGTCTGTGCGCGGTGGAACAACGCGTAGCCGATGGCGGAGAAGGCGTGCACGCCGCTGCCGACGTCGGCGATGCCGATGCCGACCGGCAGGGGCGGCCCGTCGCGCTCGCCGTTCATGTGCATGAGCCCGGAAAAAGCCTGCGCCGCCCAGTCGTAGCCGGTCTTGTGCGCGAGCGGGCTCTCACGCCCGTAGGCCGAAATCGAGGCCATGACGACGCGCGGGTTGATCGCCCGGACATCCGGCCAGGCGAGCTTCTTCTTCTCCATCACGCCGGGGCCGAAGTTCTCCACCAGCACGTCGCACTGCGCGATAAGCTCGCGCAGGATGGCATCGGCGCCAGGCGCACGGAGGTCGAGGCCGAGGCTCTTCTTGCCGCGATTCTGCTGAACGAAATAACCGCTGCGCCCGTCGCGGCCGACCGGTAGCAGACGCGACGGATCGCCACCCGGCCCCTGCTCGACCTTGATTACCTCGGCGCCCATCTCGGCCATCAGCCGCCCGACCGTGGGACCTGCCAGGTACTGGGTGAAATCGAGAACCCGGATACCTTCGAGTATCAACATCGACAAACCTCCCCGTGGAGGCCCGAGTGTACCCGCTTCCGAGCGTGGACCGGCAAAGCCCGGCGCGCTGCGCGCTCAGCCCACCGCCGCACTCTCCCCGAGACGCACCGGCGCGGCGGCAGCGGCGCCGCGGAACAGCAACTCGAGGTCGAGCGGCTCGCGCGCGCGGCTGACGCTGATGCGCACGTCGATGGCGCCGACCAGCGTCGCATCGACGGCGGACGCACGGCTCGCGAGGCGGTGGCGCACCGCGCTCGCCCCCGCTCCCGCGCTGCTGAGCAGTATCAGACCGACCCGGCCCGGGCCGAGCTCGCCGACGAGGTCGGATCCACGCAGTGCACCCTCGACGAGCTGCGTCAGTGCGTCACTGTCCACCATCGGACTGTCCGGGGCGAACTCGAGCGTCATCAGCGTCGCGTCGATGCGCACCCGCCGGCACAGCGCGAGTGCTCCGCGCGCACTGTCCTCGAACGCCGCGCGCGGGAGCAATCCGTGCGCGTTGGCCGCCGTGGCCTGCTCGTTGAGCTCGCGTTCGACCTGGCGCGCGATGTCGAGCAGCGTATCGAGCTGGCTGCGGCTCAGTTCGCGTGGCGCATGGTCGGCCACGCACAGCGCGCCGACCCGGCTGCCGTCGCGCGCATGCAGTGGTGCGCCGGCGTAGAAGCGCAGGAACGGCGCACCGGTAACGAGGACATTGTCAGAGAAACGCGCGTCGCGCTCCGCGTCCGGCACCACGGTGAGACCCTCGCACAGGATGGTGTGCGCGCAAAAGGCCTGGTCACGCGGGGTCTCGGCGAGCTCGATGCCGCGCCGCGATTTGAACCACTGGCGTTCGGCGTCGACCAGCGTGACCAGCGCGATTGGCGTGGCGCAGGTCCGACTGGCGAGGCGCGTGAGGCGATCGATGCGCGGTTCGGGTGGTGTGTCGAGCATGGCCAGCTCGCGCAACGCGGCCACGCGGCGCGCTTCATCGGCGCGGAAGTGTTCGAGCGCCCAGGCCGCCGCCACTTCACCTTCCAGGGGACGCGATTCGAGGTAGCCCTGTGCAAGGTCACAGCCGAGCTCGCGCAGCAGGCTGAGCACTTCCTCGTCTTCGACACCCTCGGCGGTGGTGGTGAGCTTGAGGCTGTGGCCGAGGTCGACCACCGAGCGAATCACCTTGCGTGATTCGAGCGAGGCGGCGGCCGTCATCACGAACGACTTGTCGACCTTGATCTCCGAGAACGGCAGGCGCACCAGCTGCACCATGGACGAGAAGCCGGTACCGAAATCATCGATGGCGAGGCGGAAACCGCGCGCGCGCAGGCGGGTGAGCAAATCGAGCGACGTGACCGGGTCGGCCATGGTCGCGGTCTCGGTGAGCTCGAGAATGAGGCGCGCCGGCGGGATGCCGTGGCGCGCGCAGCGTGCCTCGAGCTCGCTGATCAGCGATGCGCTGGTCAGCGAGCGCGCGGACAGGTTGACCGACAGGCTGAGCGTGCTCGCTGCCCTCAGGCTGTTGCCGTCACCGCTGGCGACGCGATCCCAATCCGCCATCCACGCCAGCCCGAGTTCGAGCACGCGCGCGGTGAGGGCATCGATGAGGCCACACTCCTCGGCCTGCGGAATGAAGCGATCGGGCATCACGAGGCCGTGCTCGGGATGCCGCCAGCGCACCAGCGCCTCGAAGCCGGCCAGCGTGCGCGTGCGGCATTCGACCTTCGGTTGGTAGACGAGGAACAGCTCTTCCTCGGCGAGCGCGCGTTCGAGCTCACTCGCCGATACGTGAAAATCGGTCGGCCGCGGGCTGCGTGGCAGCGGCGCGAGTGGCACCGTGAGCGGATCCCGGCTCGACAGCAGCAGCTCGAGGTCCTCGATCATGAACGGCTTGTCGAGGGCGCCGACCACGCGCAGGCCACGTGCCGCGGCAGTGCGTGCGGCGGCGTCGATGACGCGCCGCCCGACGCCGCTGACCACGATGATGCCGGCCTCGACG